>CAKRMH010000037.1 GCA_934364805.1 uncultured Lachnospiraceae bacterium | reverse complement strand
CATATTAAAAGTTTAATCATGTTCAAAACTTAGCTTGGCTAAATTTATCCTTTGATTTAATGTTTAAAGGTGCATCTTTCGATGCTGTTCGTCAAATCTTATTGATTTGCCTGAATAATTCTCATTGAATCTTTCAAGGTTTTTCACTGTTCAGTTATCAATGTTCTTCATCGTTGTCTCATCAGCGACAACTTCTATATCCTATCATAGAGTTGTAAGCTTGTCAACAACTTTTTTATTTTTTCTAACAACAAAAACCTGTATTTCATCGGCTTCGCTGTCAGCTCGATTATAATATCATGGTGACCATACAAAGTCAACAATAATTTTACATTTTTCTATAAGTTTTTACATAATGTGTTTCAGACGAAATTCATGATCGTATTCAAAATGAAATTGTTCTCATACAGCCATGTTAATACCGGAGCTTCATAAATATAGCCGGTCATATAGTTTCCAAATTCTGTTGTGCTTAAAAATGCTACAACTGTCATAAATATCCAGACTCCGATCACACCTTTGAGCACACCAGCACCAAGTCCAAGGAACTTGTTAACTCCATTAAGGATCGGGATATAATCCACAATTTTGAGTGTTCTTCCAATAAATCGAAAAATGATTCCAGATGCAATAAGAACCAGGATATATGCGATTCCTTTTATCACAAGTACAGCCATATTATGCGCTATAAGCGTATATGCTCCAGTCTGATCCAATACCTGGTCAGCCAGCTGGTTTGTATTTAAAAGCTGTTTGCTGACAGGTTCCGGGAATTTGATTCCAAGTCCTGCCAGCCATTCCTCAGCTGCCTGCGGCTGTGTATTCGTAGCATCAACAGAAGTATCCGAGTTCGTCTGGTCTTTTATTGTATTTGTCAGCCATTCATTACAGCCTTTTTCCACGCTGCTTTCTATCGCCTCATTCTGCATCAGCACATTAGTAACATATGGCGTTACCCATGTAACAAATGCAAGAACCAGCACCCATTGAACCAGATAATATATCGTGCGTAAAAATCCTTTTGAATATCCAGAAACAATATGAAACGCTATAAACCCAATTACTGCAATTAATAACCAATTCATTTCAGCCGTACCTCTTGTGTCTCACCGTCCATGATGAATGTGTATCTTCTGCTTGTTACACCTGACATGATCCGGTATATTTTATTATCAAATGTATATGCGAACTTTTTAATACTGTGTATCGTAAACAACTCACATTCATGATCATTTCGAATGCAAATGTCATTATTCTGCAAAAATTCCACTGCTGTATAGGCAAGTGAAGTATCATTTTCCATGATTACTTTTCCATTTTTGTCATAAACCTGAATGTGATGTGAAATTTCTTCTCCTTCGTTTGCTGTAACGATACCAATGTATTTATCATTATAAAATACGCTCTCCACCTCTTTATCAAGGGAAATCTCCTGCTCGACCGCCGGCTTCTGAGAGCCACCAAACACGATAATTTCGTTATCTCCGATTGCATACATCCGATTATCTGATATATATTCAATATCCGGTATCAGCATATCTGAATACGAAAAAGTTCCCACGTTGTTATCAATTTCATTCTGCCCTACAGATCCAAAGTTGTAAAAACTGATCGTGGACTTGATATTTCCATCATTCACGTCAACCATATCCACTGCCATTTTCTGTGCATCATCCGAAAGCGCAATGTCCACCGGGAACCCTCCCTGATCTCCGTAGAATTCGCCACTTGCAAGTTCTTTTCCATTTCGGTCGTACAGTTTGACATAGGAGATATTGTCCGACTTCATCAAAACGGCGATTGTTCCCTGTCCCGCAATATTTACGGTCTGAATTGGCATGTTTGTATCAATTTCCTTTTTCATGCCGGTCTGATCCATGATATAGATGGAAGTTCCCTGCTGATCATAGATGGCAAGATATTCCTGACACATATCAAGTTTCGGACGTGTCATCTCATAGGACTGATTCCAGATCAGTTTATTGGAATTATCCATGCAGGAAGCTCCATCATTGCTATATTTAATGATTTTTCCACTGAATTCTTCAAACTTAACTGCCTCTGAATCATCCCTCTGCTGGGTGCTGATAACTTCATAAGAATCGTAACTTCGCAACGCCATCCACAATCCAAACAGAGCTGCGGCAATTATTAAAACCATTATGATTTCAACCACACGTCGGAATATTTTTCTTCTGTGGGCATGTATTTTTTCATCTAATTCTTCCAGATTTGTCTCTACGGTACTGAAACCGCTATTCTTTATCTCCGGCATTTCTTTTCCTCTTAATCTGTGCATTTTCCGCCTGCCAGCAGTCGCCTCAACATCTGGGCTCAGGCAAAAGTCCGGAAAACCTCCGGTTTTCCGGACTCGCGGCTTGCTCATTTACTTTGCTCCGCAGTGCAGGCTCGTAAACGCTTCGCATTTTCTCGCTGTCGGGCAGTCGCCCTATCGCCAGGAATCCAACGTCTTTTCCGCCTGCCAGCAGTCGAATCGAC
>CAKRMH010000036.1 GCA_934364805.1 uncultured Lachnospiraceae bacterium | reverse complement strand
TTTGAAAAAAGCTGATGACGGGAATCGGACCCGTGACCTCTTCATTACCAATGAAGTGCTCTACCCCTGAGCCACATCAGCATCACATGCTTCCGCAATTACGTCAGCTCATTTAATATACTATAGCGGACATGAAATGTCAATATGAATTTTGTGTTTTGTATAAAAAATTCTTACATTTTAAAGAAAGGCAGGAACAATACGAATGGAAACAATGAAAGATTTTGAAAAGGAAATAGAGGCTTCTTTTCGCCAGATTAAAGAAGGAGATATTCTTACAGGAACCGTTATTGATGTGAATGAAGAAGAGGTAACGCTGGATCTGAAATATTATACACAGGGAATTATCAGAGTTGAGAATTTAAGCAATGAGCCGGATTTTTCTGTCATGGAAGAAATTCATCCGGGAGATGAGATTGAGGCAACCGTTATCAATATGGATGATGGAAACGGTAATATAGAATTATCCAAAAAAGAAGCCAACGATATGCTTGCGTGGGACAAACTGAAAGAAATGAAAGCCAATGATACGGTTGTATCCGTACGTATCAAAGAAAGTGTTCCCAGTGGTGTGGTTGCATATCTTGAAGGAATCCGGGCATTTATTCCAGCATCACAGATCTGTAGTGATTATGTGGAAAATACGGATGAATGGATCGGAAAAACAGTAGATGTCCGCGTGATTACGGTGGAGCAGGAAAAAGAAAAGTTAGTATTATCTGGTAAAACAGTTGCGAGAGAACGTGAAGAAGAACAGAGAAATCATAAGATATCCATGCTTGTTCCTGGATCAATCGTAGAAGGAACCGTAGAGTCGATTATGCCATATGGAGCTTTTGTGAATCTGGGGAATGGAATTAGTGGACTGGTGCATATCTCGCAGATCTGCCAGAAAAGAATTGCATCCCCACATGAGGCGGTAAAAGAAGGACAGAAAGTCAAAGTGAAGATCATAAATACAAATGATAATAAGGTCAGTCTTAGTATGAAAGCTCTGGAAGAAGAAATGGTCGATACGGAAGATGCCGGAGATGTAGAAGAGTACACATCCGATGAGTCCGCATCGACAAGTCTTGGAGATCTTCTTTCAAAGTTAAAATTATAATTCTTCGCTGTTGTAATAGCCGAGAACCTTGGATACATAATTCTGGGTCTCGGTAAATGGCGGGATTCCGCCATATTTGTCAACGTTATTGCTTCCGGCATTATAAGCTGCAAGAGCAAGGGATGTATCTCCCTGATATTGCTGTAAAAGCTGAGAAATATATTTGGCACCGCCAAGAATATTCTCTCTTGCATCATAAGCATTGGAGACGCCGAGGCTGGAAGCAGTAGCAGGCATAAGCTGCATGATACCCATTGCACCGGAATGACTGGTTGCATCCGACTGAAAAGAGGATTCGGCTTTGGCGATGGATTTTAATAAACGTTCGTCAACACTATAAGCCTCAGAGGCTTCTTTAAAATAAGATTCCAGTTCTGCAGGACAATTCAGTGATGCAGAAGTGACAGGTGTAGTCTGGGATGAAATGTTATATGGTTCAGAAGACACCGTGACCGAGGAAACTGGTGAAGCTGCAGCGGAAAAAGCTTTCTGATCCGCCTGAATTGTTTCAAGGGCGGAAGCTGCTGCATTCAGTGCTGCTTCAAACTGGTTCAGGACTTCTTGTTTCCTGGAATTGGCAATTGCATCTTTCTGTTGTTGAAGCAACGTCTGATCAATATAAGGCAGAATTGTAATACTCACAATCACTGCTCCTTTCTTAATACATGTTTCATTATCACATCACGCCAAGTATAACATATTTTCTCAGGAACGAACAGGAAAAATACGCAAAAAAACTTGAATTTCCGAAAAATATGTTGTAGCATAGTGAAAGCAAAGCATTTAGCATGATAAAGTATAAAAGCGAATAGAAGATTCGATATGGGAGGAATATATGAAGAAGACACCGTTTGTAACGAAAGAACAGGTTGAGGAGATCGTAAAGACCTATCCAACACCGTTCCATTTATATGATGAGAAAGGCATTCGTAGGAACGCAGAAGCAGTAAAGGAAGCATTTGCATGGAATCCTGGATTCCGTGAGTATTTTGCCGTGAAAGCAACTCCGAATCCATACCTGCTTAAGATTCTGCAGGAATATGACTGTGGATGTGACTGTTCTTCCTATACGGAACTGATGCTTGCAAAATCAACTGGATTTTCTGGAGATCACATTATGTTTTCTTCCAATGATACACCACCACAGGAATTTGCTTACTGCAATAAGCTTGGTGGAATTATCAATCTGGATGATTTTACACATATTCAGATTTTAGAGGATACACTGGGATATATTCCAGAGACGATCAGCTGCCGTTATAATCCGGGCGGAGTGTTCCAGATGAGTAATGGAATCATGGACAACCCTGGAGATGCCAAGTATGGTATGACAAAAGATCAGATCATTGAGGCTTACAAGATCCTAAAAGCAAAGGGTGCCAAGAAGTTTGGAATTCATGCATTCCTTGCAAGTAATACGGTAACCAATGAGTATTATCCCCAGCTTGCAAAACAGCTGTTTGAGCTGGTAGTAGAATTAAAAGAAAAGACAGGATGCGATATCAAGTTTGTCAATCTTTCCGGTGGAGTCGGAATTCCGTATACTCCGGACAAGGAACCAAATGATATCCGTGCCATTGGTGAAGGCGTTCATAAAGTATATGACGAAGTTCTGGTTCCGGCGGGTATGGGAGATGTGGCAATCTACTCCGAGATGGGAAGATTTATGATGGGACCATATGGCTGCCTTGTGACAAAGGCAATTAACCAGAAACACATCTACAAAGAGTACATTGGTGTAGATGCATGTGCAGTAAACCTTATGAGACCTGCAATTTATGGTGCATATCATCATATTACGGTACTTGGAAAAGAAGATGCACCATGTGATCACAAATATGATGTGACAGGTTCCCTGTGCGAGAACTGTGATAAGTTCGCAGTTGACAGAATGCTTCCTGAAATTGAGATGGGAGATTATCTGGTAATTCATGATACCGGAGCACATGGATTCTCCATGGGATACAATTACAATGGTAAACTGAAATCAGCAGAACTGCTTCTGAAAGAGGATGGTTCCGTACAGCTTATCCGAAGGGCAGAAACACCGAAAGATTATTTTGCAACATTTGACTGTTTTGATGATATCCATATTACAGAATAGAATATTGGCGAAGAAAAACACC
The DNA here is from genome assembly GCA_934364805.1 of uncultured Lachnospiraceae bacterium. Taxonomy (GTDB): domain Bacteria; phylum Bacillota; class Clostridia; order Lachnospirales; family Lachnospiraceae; genus Roseburia. The sequence goes on along the minus strand of CAKRMH010000036.1, from coordinate 693 downwards.
ATCCAGACCGGATGGTGTTTTTGTAAATAAAAAACTCCCTTTTTACAAATGTGTGTCTAATGCATAAACCCTTATAATTATTCGTTTTTACAATTTTTATACATTTTCTATTCATTTTTCACTAATGGGGAGCTTATTTTTTGATAAGTTGTCGTGCAATTCATTAGAATGGAATTTTTGAAAGAGCCAGCACCTTCAATGGGCTGGCTCTTTCAATGTCACCTGTAATTGACAAACTGGAAGTTTCCATTTATTTCTTTTTGCGGTATTTGGGTTCAATACCTACTACATACGCTACCATAGCCGCAATACTAATAAGCATTGCACCCAATATAGGTATAATAATCAAACCCGAATTCTGCCCATCTAATAAAGGCAATCCAATTAACGTAAACAAAATACCATACACGCACCACAATATGCCCAAAGCACGATTATAGCCTTTCAAATCTTCTATGGGCGCTACCTCGGCATTTGCCCAAAAACCGAAAGGTTTTGCTTTCTTGGAATTAAAATCATAAATGCCCATTACAATAAATAATACGCCGATTATTACCCAAATAACAAATGCTATTAATCTTCCTTCCATAATATGTATCCTTTCTTTGTAGTTCTGTAAATTCCGATTGAACAAAATCGCTGCGCGATGGCCTACCAAGGCGGTGGCGCAGTTTTATTTTTATTAAAATAGCA
>CAKRMH010000035.1 GCA_934364805.1 uncultured Lachnospiraceae bacterium | reverse complement strand
AGCGGGTGATGGGAATCGAACCCACGTATCCAGCTTGGAAGGCTGGTGTTCTACCATTGAACTACACCCGCATGTTTTATAAAATTGAATCGGGGTGACAGGATTCGAACCTGCGACCTCCTGGTCCCAAACCAGGCGCTCTAGCCAAGCTGAGCCACACCCCGGAGTCGTTGTCTGCTTTGTGTCACACCCGTGACGCAAGTAGTATTATATGACATAGAAACACCGATGTCAACAACTTTTTTGATTTTTTTACAGTTTTTCCAATAACAGATCTCTCATCGCACGCAAAGCTTTTCCTCTGTGGCTGATCGCATTTTTCTGTTCTCTTGTCAGAGCTGCGGAAGAACATCCAAATTCATCCAGATAAAAGATTGGATCATAACCAAATCCATTCTCTCCTTCCGGTTCATTCCCGATGTAACCTTCCATGGTCTGTCTTGTAACCAACACTTCTTTATCCGGAAGCACTGCAGCGATCGCACATACAAACCGTGCTGTGCGCTTTTCCTTTGGCACGCCCTGAAGACGATCTAAAAGTGCCTGATTCTTGATTGTATAGGAAGTATCTTCTCCCATATAGCGTGCAGAATATACGCCCGGTTCTTTGTTCAGATAATCAATTTCCAGTCCGGAATCATCTGCAAGAACGATTGCATCGGTATCGTTTGCGATCGCCTGGGCCTTAATCCGTGCATTATCTTCAAACGTTTCTCCATCCTCCACAATATCTGCCTGGATTCCAGCTTCTTTCATAGACTGGATCTCAACATCCATATCTGCCATAATTTCACGTATTTCACGCATTTTATCCTGATTGCCTGTAGCAAAAATAATTTTTGTCATATTAATATCCTTCCTCAAATGCCTGTTTGATTGCCTCATAAATGCCTTCTGCAGCTTTTGCCTGATACTCCTGGGAATTTAATTTCGCCAGCTCGTCCGCATTCGTCATAAAACCAACTTCCACCAAAGCGACCGGAACTTCGCTTGATCGGATAATGTAGATATCATCTCCCGGAAGCAGACCGATGCTTGTACTTTCGAAAGCGGAAGAAACATGATCCAGGCAGATCTGTGCAAGACGCTGGCTGGAAAGTTCCGAATCATCACTTTCACTGTAAAGAACCTGCGTACCATTCATCCCCGACATTTTCCCACTCGCAGACGAATTATTGTGAACACTGATAAACAGATCCGCATTGGCTTTATTTGCAAGCTGGACACGTTTTTCCAGAGAAGGATCACTGTCATCGGTTCTCGTATAGTATACGCCAATATGATCCTCTGTATCGGCATCGAGGATCTTTTTCAGTTCCAATACGATAGCCAGGTCGATATCTTTCTCATAGATTCCCTGTTTGACTGCACCAACGGCTTTTGCGCCATGTCCAGCATCAATAACAACAACCTTATCATAGATCTCATGCGGATCGATAAAATTAACATAAAGATATCCGGAATCTACCGTATCCTGCAGTTCGCATACCTGATCGAGTTCCATCATGATGACACCGTCACCATTCTCTTTGTAATAAGAGATTCCTGCAATGTGATCACTGCTTCCACTCATACTGTAATCTGCAAAATAATCATCCACTCCGTTTGGAAAACGGATATATATCGTCTGATCGAGGTAATCATTCTCAAAAGAAATATCCTGCTCTGTCAGTCCTTTGGGCAATTCAATTTTTAATTGTGCAGACGTACTGTTATCTGCTTCTACGACCTTTTCCGGGTCCTGACGCTTTATCGCAATGTGTTCGTTCGCTCTTGCTGTCTCCCTTGCCTCACGCGCTGCCACTGCATAGGTATGCAGCTTGGGGAAAAACGGAAACGTAACACAGACAAGTACGGTCAGGATTCCAAGAAAAACAGTCACTGCTTTTAATACTTTTTTATCCATACTCTGTCAAAATCATCTATCTGTCATCTGAATATGCTTTGATACACAGATTACAGTTCTGCTTTGTTTTTACATTGGTAAACTGGGCACCATTATAACTGATATACCCTTCTCCATCATCCAGATCCACTGTTGCCAGTGAAGGATCTCCGGTGTCGTATTCAATTGCCATCGGATGCTGGGATTCCGGTGTTTTCACATATACGACCACCGCATAGCGCTCACCTTTTGACACCTCAAACGGTGTATCAAAATCTATGGTATAATATCCTGCCTGATCGAGTGTTCCGGACGCAACCTCCTGCATATTTACAAAAGAAGATTCGTCCGTAAAATTCGGAACCATGTAAACTTTGTATTCCGTATCGGAACCTGTCGCATAAAATCCGGCGGCACGGACAGATTCATCTCCATTTGCCGAATAAACATTCGCTCCAAAAATCTGGTCTTTTTCATATCCCAGCTGACCTACCCATCCGCAAAGATCACTCTGGTAAATATGATCATAATTATCTGTATCTTCTACTTTGGTGTATACCACGTTGTGCGTACCAATATTCGTATCATAATATGACACATAGAAAAAACCGTTGTCACCAAAATTGGTTCCCCAGCTGTTCTGGCAGATAAATGCGCCATCACCTTCCAGCGGCACGGAAAAATTATCCTTGGAATAGTTGTCGTCCCATCCAACGATCACAACATCATGGTTTGGCTTTTCTGTACCAATATAGCAGTAGGAGTTGGTATCACGATTGTAGAAGCTGGATTTGCTTTGTGAGCTTTTCAGCGTACTGTATAAAGAGGTCTGAACACCTCCATATTTGAAAACTGCAGCCTTGATCGCTTCATAATCCTTACCATCAATGATCTGCATTTCCTGAACATGTTTCACCGGCTGCAGGGATGCATCGGAATAGTCATCCCCATATGGATCATCTGCTTCGTAAACCGGTCCCTGCCATGCTGCAAGATATGCCATACCCATGGTATATTCTCCACCGTCATACTGGTTAACATTGAAAGAATTGCTCATCGTCATATGATCCACGGAAAAACTCGTCTTTTCTTCTGGTAATAAAGAAGATTCCAGCGCACTGATCGCTGCAAATCCCCAACAGGTTCCATAAGTTCCCTGGTTGCGCACATCCGAAACCCGGGATTTTGTGCGCAGATCATATCTGGCCGGTGTAATGCCTGCACTCTCCGATGAATCCACGGTTGTCAATGTATTCGATGCAATATCATAACTGCAGTTATAGCCGAGAAGATCGGAAAGATCATTTAAACTGATATAATAATCATCGTTATCTTTTACCAGCGTTGATGATACATCTACCACTTCTCCATTTACATTTGCCTTCAGCTGATCCAGATCAAAAGTTACAGAAAGATTGTGTTTCTCAACTAAAAGCTGGCTGTCATTATAAAGGTGAGAGCTGCAATTCAAAGCATCTCTGAGCATTTTTACCGGAACCATAATATTGCGGTTTACATCCATATAAAAATTATGATCCACACTGTCATATTCTTTATTATCGATTACAAGCTTTAACTGTCCGCTGTTGACGTCATCCGCAATAAGTTCGTTCCAGACCTTCGTATCGAGATTCCCGCCACGGAATACACCGACCTCTGCATAGTCCTTCCCAAATGTATTAAATTTGAACCAAAAGACGATGACCAGAACAATTGTAAATGCAATATATCTTTTTGAATATTTCATATGTTCCCTCTGATTTTACTGTTTACGTTTTGGAGGCTTCGGTCCCATAAACTGATAGAAATAAGTCTTCAGCATACCATTATAGATCTTGCGGTTCTTGTCCGCTTTTCTTCCAATATAACGCTCTGCCTCCTCATAGCTTGTGATCATATATAATGACCAGGAATCCAGTGCGTTATATACTTCCCCGATCTGTGTATACAATTCTGGAAGATCTGCTTTATCCTCCAGTCGCTCTCCATATGGCGGATTGGTAATGATAAATCCATATTTCTTTGGGTGGTGCAGTTCTGCCACCGGTCTCTGCTGAAAATGGATCAGCTGCTCAACACCGGCACGTTTCGCATTTTCCCGTGCTGCTTTTACAACATCGCCATCCAGATCATATCCCTGTATATCGGTCTCAATGTCGGTATCGATCATATCCTGCGCTTCTTCTACCGTATCATACCAAAGTTGTCTTGGTATAAGATTGGTCCAGTTCTCTGCTGTAAATGAACGGTTCATACCCGGTGCAATATTCGCTGCAATCATTGCAGCTTCGATTGGAAACGTTCCACTTCCGCAGAATGGATCAACCAGAATGCGATCCTTATGCCATGGTGTCAGCATAATCAGCGCTGCGGCAAGCGTCTCCGTAAGCGGAGCTTTACTCGTCAGCAGACGATACCCTCTCTTATGCAGAGAATCCCCGGAAGTGTCCAAAGTGACCATGACCTCATCCTTCAAAAGAAAAATACGCACCGGATAAGATGCTCCGGTCTCTTCAAACCAGTTCACATCATAATACTGTTTCAATCTCTCAACCATTGCCTTTTTCGCAATTGACTGAATATCAGACGGACTGAACAGTTTACTTTTAATGGAAGATGCCTTGGTCACCCAGAACTTTCCGTCCTTCGGGATATAATTCTCCCACGGAAGCGCTTTGATGCCTTCAAATAATTCGTCAAAGGTTGTTGCATGAAATCTTCCAACCTGAAGCAGCACACGCTCTGCTGTTCTTAAAAATATATTTGCCCGGCAGATTGCCTCTTCATCACCTTCAAATGTGATACGACCGTCCTCTACGCGGACGATCTCATATCCCAGATCATAAATTTCTCTTTTTGTAACTGCTTCCAGTCCAAAATGACATGGAACAACCAATTCATATGTTTTCATATATATCTCTTTCTATTTATTCTTCTTGTATTTTTGATATATATATTGTTACACAGAATGCTAATTTTTGAAATAGTTTTCTTGGATTTTTTTTATTGCTTCGTACCCTCCGATCACGGTATACACACGATATCCTTTTCTTCCCAGTTTTCTGGCTGCCTGCATGCTGGTTCCACCATGATCACAGTAAAGAATCAGGGTTCTGCGGTATGGGAGATTCCGGCCCCAGCTGTCCGTTTCCTCATAAGGATAGACAATCGCCCCTGTCCAGTGCCCTTTGTAATATTCTTCTCTGCTCCGAATGTCGATCACAAGTGCATTTTCCTCTCTTTGTGTGTTCATCAGATCTTTTGCATAAAGAGTTTCAAAAGTCATAGCGCCCTCACAAAAAAACAGACTATAAAGACATGCTTTATAATCTGTTTTTTTATACTATATGCAGTTTTGTAAAATTAGTAGCTAGTCCTCATACTGGTCAGAAACTTTTTTGTTCTGAGAAGAACTGTTCTTTCCGGAACGATTCTCAACCTTATTCTGGTTCTGATTATAGCTGTTTGATTCTGATTCGCTCTTGTCAAAACAGTTCTGATTTCTGTTTGTACTATTTGTGCCGTTTGTATTCTTATTTCTAGCCATTTTATTTACCTCCTGAATTTGCGTTTCCATCAAATGCCTGTCTGGAAACGGTTCTGTTGATCAACTGCAGAAATAGTATTTGAAAATTTTCATAAAATATTCATGAATTAGGCATTGCAATTTTATTTTTGTTCCGTTATAATTAGTCACTAGAAAAGACATGTGTCTTTTCTATGTTATACCCCTTATTAATTATTTATACTCCCCTCAAAAAAGACCCAATCCCTTGGGTCTTTTTTTCTTGCACAATATGTAACAAAAACAGTTATTGTCTTATGAATATTTATAATTCAAAATATTTTAAATATTCATCCATTTCCGGCAAAGACTCTCCACCGGACTTCTCATACCTGGCAAACGCATTCTGAACCTTCTTTGCTTCACGGTCATTCAGGATCTCAAATTTACCGATCATATCACGATACATTGGACTTTCCTTCAGCTTGTTCCGGATACTCTTTGAGAACGGGCAATAGCGGAATACAATATCACGGGCTACTTTGTTTAAACGCACACTTCCCTGAGATTCATATTTGATCCATGCCACATAATCAGCAACAAATACTTCCCTGAAATTGTTTTTCGCTTTTACAATAGCTCCCTTAATTTTTTCTCTTGCTTCCGCTGTCAGATTATGGTTTTTCCGATAAAACTGCAGATAGTCACAATATTCCGCAGTAAGTGAATTCTCACGGATATCATTCCAACGCATTCCTTGTATTCTGCGGCACATCTCCCAGCGGAAACGACCACAACATTCCAGTATCATATCCTCAACGCTTCCGGTATTAAGTATTGGAAGCACAAATCTTGCCGGGAATTCTCCTCTTGCTCCTGCAGCCTCCTGCCACATCATGGCCTTGCATCCACAGTTTGGCATAAGGATAACATCCGGGAAAAGCTCATACTTTACTTCCTGTTTTGGCAGATTATGTGCCGGATCTGCCACATACATAGAACGATAAAAGCAGGAATAATCAATGTCTGTCACATGTTTCAATGCTTCGTCGATCTTAGCCACGGTGGTCAGAAGCATTGTGACCGAAGTTGTCAGATCTTCTTTTCTTAAAATCGGACAATACGTTGCATAACGTCCGTATGTTGCCCGGTTTGTGCTCTGGAACATATTGCGGATCTCAAATTTGACTTTCTCCTCCAGATCATCCGACAATGCCGCAAGTTCTTCTTTCCGGATGTTTCCGTTCTTCATCTGATCTCGCAGATACTGACTGTAATCCATGTCAAATTCATTTCTGGAAGGTTCTTTTTTCCCTTCATATACTGCAAGCAGCCACTCATAAATTGTATAAACATGGTTGGAATTGCATAACTGCAAATGCTCGGTAAGACCATATAATGCATCTGCGTTCTCTGCTCCAGCCAGTTTTACATCCATAAATCCAAAATTCAGGAACATCTGAATAATCTCATCTAATGGTTCCCCCTCTTCCGCTGCGCGGAAAAATACCTTCTCATATATCTGGAAGAAAATCGCTGTCAGTTCTCTTCTTAAACGACGTACATCATCATCCGTCGAATAAATATCTGGGAGATTCCGAAACTCTGTAATCTTTTCCCGTACAAGTTCAATATCTTTTTCATTCTGTCTGGCATACCGAAGGATTGTCTGCAGACAATCAACTCCCTGTTCCCCTTCCTCTGCATTTGCTCTCTGTTCCTGAACTTCCGATTCCGCAACGTTTTCCTCACAAGCATCTGTTTCATCCTGTGCTTTCTCCACAGTTCCTTCTCCAAATACCTCTTCCAGACTGCATTCTGCGTTATCAAGCATCTCATTAATTCCATCAATCACTCTCGACATGAAATCAGATGCTCTGAGAATCTCACCAATACACAGATTATTGTCTTTTCCATACATCTCAGATAATAAATTCGTATCTTTTTCCTGTAGAGATTTGTAATAAAGAATCTCCCACACTTCGATATCTTCCGTTGGGGTTTTACCATGCTTCCTCAACCATGCAGCCAACGTCAGATAACGTTCGATCAATTGCATGCATTCTACAATCGCACTATGGAAAAATGCAAATGCATATTCCTGATTTTCTTCAAAGATCTGCTTAAAATCGTCAATGCTCTGAAATGGATATGCCACAATAATCGAATCTTCCTCGGCATAATAATCACAGTTATATGCCATACCTGAGCATTCCAGTAAACCGATAATACTGCCATTTGGTACTAAAAAACGATCATGTGCAGATTCCATTCTCATAGATCCCCTGACAACAATGTGGATCTGTTTCATCTCATCTCCACAATGAATCAGGTAATCTCCTTTTTGAAGTTTCATTGTTTCCATCGTCCCTTATCCCCCTAATTAATTTTCAATTATTGTGTCTATATTGTCTATTATAATACGATACTTCCAAACCGGAAAGCAGAATTATTTATTTTGAATCCACAAACTCTTTTTTTCATAAACTAAAAAATCCCTCATAATTACTTATGAGGGAAACGTGCGTGAGAAGATTCGAACTCCCGACACCTTGGTCCGTAGCCAAGTGCTCTATCCAGCTGAGCTACACGCACATCTTAAATTATGTAATCAATAAGATTACAATGCCGGCGACCGGAATCGAACCGGTACTGTGTCACCACAACAGGATTTTAAGTCCTGCGCGTCTGCCAGTTCCGCCACGCCGGCATTACTGTAACAGTTGTTACAGAAGTGGGACCTATAGGGCTCGAACCTATGACCCTCTGCTTGTAAGGCAGATGCTCTCCCAGCTGAGCTAAGATCCCATATGAAATTATCATAAGAACAATTTTGCTCTCATGAGCGACCCAAGCGGGACTCGAACCCGCGACCTCCGCCGTGACAGGGCGGCGCTCTAACCAACTGAGCCATTAGGCCATATTCCATATAACAGCTTTTGTATAACTAGTGGACCATCGGGGACTCGAACCCAGGACCGACCGGTTATGAGCCGGTTGCTCTAACCAACTGAGCTAATG
>CAKRMH010000034.1 GCA_934364805.1 uncultured Lachnospiraceae bacterium | reverse complement strand
AGTGTAACTGATTTATTCGTAAACATTTTTTTCTGTTCATCCATTACTTTTTCCTTCTTTCATAATCCCGATTTGTTAATTTGTTTTATTATATCACATGTAAGCTCATTCACAATAAAAAAGAGCAACCGAATTTTCTCGATTACTCTCTGTTCATTACTTCCATGATAATAATATCATAGCTTTCTTTTCAAAAAAAGTCTCAATACCGTAGCCAAACCGTAGTCATTCCGTATATATTTGTAACTTTTTGTAAGTCGTTTTTCTTGCCACAATAATAATACCATCTCTTATTCAAAAAAGAAAGATACGTGTGGTTAGTTCTTTGTTAGTCCATGGTTAGCCTTTTGTTAGTTTCTCGTTATCATTCAAATAGAACATACCGTTTTCCCCATAAACTTACCATTCGTTACATTTCAGGTGCTTACCACTCAGACTTACCACTTTTCTTACCACTTTAGATCACGGTTTTGTGATATTTTGCGATACTTTACGAGGTTTTCTCTGTAAACATCAAATGCCTTCCAGCCCTTATAAATCAAGCATTACCGCCACTTTCCAGCCCTTATTTCTCATCAACAACCTGAAAAATGAAGAACTTCAGATAATAACTCTCATCTGCAGCCCACAGGATTGGATGATCCGGTGCCTGCGTGCGGAATTCTACCTGACGCAGACGCTTATGCACTGCCTTTGCTGCTTCACGGACCGTTTTTGCCAGAAGCTCCTGTGTCATGAAATGCGAGCAGGAGCAGGTCGCAAGATAACCACCGTCTTTGACCAGTTTTAAGCCCTTCATGTTGATTTCACGATAACCTTTGATCGCATTCTTTGTTGCCTCGCGGGATTTGGTAAATGCTGGAGGATCCAAAATGACTACGTCATATTGCTCACCTGCCTGCGCAAGTTTTGGAAGCTCATCCAGCACATTTGCGCACCGGAAATGTACCGTATTCTCCAAATGGTTGCGCACGGCATTCTCATTTGCCTGTTGCACGGCATATTCTGAAATATCAAGTCCCGTCACATCGGAAGCACCAGCGATTCCTGCATTTAATGCAAAGGTTCCCATATGCGTAAAGCAGTCGAGCACTTTTTTGCCCTTACAGATACGCTGCATTGCAAGACGGTTATATTTCTGATCCAGGAAAAATCCGGTCTTTTGTCCATTTACGACATCCACCATATAATGCACGCCATTTTCAACGATCTCAACATTTGTATCAAATTCCTCACCGATAAAACCTTTGACTTTGGAAAGTCCTTCCTTTGTACGCTCATTTGCATCGCTTCGCTCATAAACTCCACGGATCTGAATGCCATCTTCTGCCAGAATCTCTTTCAGAAGTTCCACAATTCTGACTTTAAACTGCTCCATTCCGAGTGCAAGGCATTCTACCACAAGCACATCCTCATATTTATCGATGACAAGTCCCGGCAAAAAATCTGCCTCTCCAAAGATCACACGGCAGGAGGAAGTATCTACTGTTGTCTTCCGATAATCCCATGCGTTCTGTACACGCATACGCAAAAATGCATCATCAATCTCCTGCTCGGGTTTTCTTGTCAGCATGCGGATGCGGATCTTGGAATTCTGATTGATAAAACCCTTTCCCATCGGATAGCCGTCAAAGTCATGTACGGTCACGACATCTCCATTTTTAAAACGTCCGGTGATCGTGTCGATCTCATTGTGAAAGATCCACGCACCGCCTGCCTTGATCGTGCGTCCTTCTCCCTTTTTCAGTGTAACGATTGTATGATTTTCCATTGTATTCTCCTATGCTCATAACCACTCCGGCCAATAGGCCGCTACTTTTTCCATTTCGTACATTATAAAACAAAATCCGTAGGAAAAAAAGAGAATTTGTAGTAGAATAAGACCAGTGAATAATTGCAAAATGACCAGGAGGCAGAATCATGATTTCAATTAGTCTGTGTATGATCGTAAAAAATGAAGAACAGGTACTTGCACGCTGTCTGGATTCCGTCGCACCACTGATGGACGAGCTCATTATTGTGGACACCGGATCTACAGACCGCACCAGAGAGATTGCCGCTCAGTATACTGACCGCATCTATGATTTTGACTGGTGTGATGACTTTGCAGCGGCTCGAAATTACGCATTTTCCCTTGCATCCATGGATTACATTTATGCACCGGATGCAGATGAATATCTTGACCCGGTCAACCAGGAACGTTTCCTTATATTAAAGGAGGCATTACTTCCGGAAATCGAGATCGTGCAGATGCGCTATGTGACCCCGACGGACTACAACACCGTGCAAAACTGCAAACATGAACTCCGTCCAAAACTTTTCAAAAGACTCCGCACCTTCACCTGGGTTGATCCGGTCCATGAAACAATCCGAACAGAACCGGTGATCTATGACAGCGATATTGAGATCATGCATCTTCCACACAGCCTGCACTGCAAGCGGGATTTTACACTTTTTGAAAAGGCATTCCACCGGGACGGCTCCCTCTCAGAGAAGGTTGCGTCCATGTATGCCAAAGAACTGTTCAAATGCGGGGAATATCCTGATTTTCTTGCTTCGGAAGATTTTTTCCAGCAGAACTACGAGCAGACGGTTTCCCCGGAAGCAGCTTCTGTCCTTGCGCATATTGCCCGTCTGAAAAATGACACGGATTCCTTTTTCTCGATCTGTCTGAAAGACATGGCTGGCGATTCCTGTTCCGAGATCTGCTATGAGCTCGGCTGCTATTATATGTCACGCCGCAATTACCACGAAGCCTCTCTCTGGTTCTATAATGCAGTCTACGAGACCGAAGCTGTTTTAGATATCGAGATTCCGGGACAAAAAGCGCTTCTTGCGCTTGCCGACTGCTATCAGAATATGGCCGAGCAATGTGATTCGGAATCCTATGAACATGACCGTCTGCTTGAGGATGCCAGTGACTGCCGTATGCGTGCGGAGAACTGGCAGCTGCCGGAAGAACTGTAATACTTCTCTTCCAATATCTTCATACTTGTAAATAGATGAGAAAAATGGTATGATAAGCAAGAACGATAAAAATTTAACAATCTTTTGCCATCCTGCAATGGCAAACAAAATAAGAACAATCTTTAGGAGGTACAAATGGGTTTTGCAGAAGAATACAAACAGAAACTTGTCTCTGCTGATAAAGCAGTAGAACTCATCAAATCTGGTGACTGGGTAGATTACGGATGGTGTACTGGTACTCCAGATGCCTTGGATAAGGCTTTAGCAAAACGTACAGATGAACTGAAAGATATCAACCTGCGCGGTGGAATCCTTTTAAAACCACTTGCTGTTTTTGAACGTGAAGATGCCGGAGAGCATTTTACATGGAACTCATGGCATATGGGTGGATACGAGCGCAAACTGATCAAACGCGGCTGCGCTTTTTATGCACCGATCCGCTATTCTGAGCTTCCACGTTACTATCGTGAGTCTGCTACACCGGATGATGTTGCAATGTTCCAGGTAGCACCAATGGATGAGCATGGATTCTTTAACTTCGGACCAAATGCTTCCCATCTTGGAGCTATGTGTGAGACTGCAAAACACATTATTGTTGAGGTCAATGAGAATATGCCTCGTTGTCTTGGCGGTACCGAATATGGCGTACATATTTCAGATGTTACTTACATTGTGGAAGGTGACAACCCACCAATCGGAGAACTTGGTGCAGGCGGTCCTGCAACTGAGGTTGACCAGAAAGTTGCAGAGCTTATCGTAAATGAGATTCCAAATGGTGCATGTCTCCAGCTTGGTATCGGTGGTATGCCTAACGCTGTAGGTTCCCTGATCGCACAGTCTGACTTAAAAGACCTCGGTGTTCATACTGAGATGTATGTTGATGCATTCGTTGATATTGCCAAAGCCGGCAAGATCAATGGTTCCAAGAAAAACATCGACCGTTACCGCCAGGCTTATGGATTTGGTGCTGGAACCAAGAAGATGTATGATTACCTGAACGAGAATCCTGAGATGATGAGTGCTCCGGTAAGCTACACCAACGACATCCGTTCTATCGCAGCACTGGATAACTTTATTTCCATCAACAACTGTGTTGACATCGACCTGTTCGGACAGATCAGTTCCGAAACCTCCGGTCTCAAACACATCAGTGGTGCAGGCGGACAGTTAGACTTCGTGTTAGGTGCATACCTTTCCAAAGGTGGAAAGAGCTTTATCTGCTGCTCTTCCACATTTACAGACAAACAGGGGGTAGCCCATTCCAGAATCCGTCCTACATTAGCAGAGGGTTCTGTCGTAACAGATACACGTGCCAATACACATTATGTTGTTACAGAGTATGGTATCGTAAATGTAAAAGGTCTTTCTGCATGGCAGAAAGCTGAGGCTCTGATCTCGATCGCTCATCCGGATTTCCGTGATGATCTGATCAAAGAGGCTGAGAAGATGAATATCTGGAGAAGATCCAACCGATAATAGCGGAGATGACCATTAATTATGAATGAAACGCACACACACGTATTAGAAGATGGCACCGTCGTATCCCATAGCCATGAAGAATCCGGACATGTACATTCCAATGATTCCCATGCACACGGTCATCCTCACCATCACGAAAATACCAAGGCTGTTCTAAACCGCATGAACCGCGCAATTGGTCATATGGAGTCCATTAGGACCATGATTGAAAGCGGACGGGACTGCAGTGAGGTTCTGATCCAGATCGCAGCTGTGCGTTCCGCCATCAATAACATCGGTAAAGTGATCCTTGAGGATCACATCAACCACTGCATTGTAGATGCTGTGGAAACCGGTGATGATCAGGCTTTGAAAGATCTCAACGAAGCGATCAATAAGTTTATAAAGTAAGGAAAAACCGGCATTTTGCCGGTTTTTCTTATGCATTCTTGTTCATATCGGATAATTCTTCATACTATCTTAAGATATTTTTAGGAAAGTTTGCTCTTGCTTTTACACCGATTTTTCATTATTCTATGGAATGTAAATTGGAGGTAAAAGAATGAAAATTAATTTGAGTACGATTAAACAGAAATTTTTCACCAAAAAAGAGAAACAACATTCTGAAAAGTATTTACAGACAATTGCATTTTTAAATAAATATTCTTTAGTGTTCCACGCACTGTTATCCTGTGGGCTGATCTTTGTGATCGAATGGGTTTCAAGAAGAAGCTTTGTTTCTGCCTGCACATTCGTAAGCGCACATACGCTGGCATATTTTTATAATGCCTTTATCATTTTTGCGTCGCTGACACTGGTATATTTATTCCGGAGACGTGCATTTTTCCGTCTGTTTATATCTGCCTTCTGGCTGATTCTCGGAATTATTAACGGATGTATCCTTTCAAACCGTGTTACCCCGTTCGGTTACACTGATCTGAAATGTATCTCCGATCTTCTGACTATGACCAATACCAACTATTTCACAGCAACCCAGGCAACCTTTGTTGTGATCGGCGCTGCGATCTTCCTTGGCTTCTGTGTTATCTTCTTTATGAAGGGACCTCGTTTCACCGGAAAGATCCGCCGCATTGTAGTTCCTGCTTCTGTTGTAGCCGTTTTATTTGTAGCAGTTCCTACCGTTACTTCCGTTGCACAGAGCACCAATGTTGTAGCTACTTATTTTTCCAACATTGCACAGGGATATGAGAATTATGGTTTTGTATACAGCTTCTCTTCAAGCGTTGTTGACCGTGGTATGAAAAAGCCTTCGGACTATACCGAGGCCAAAATCGACTCCATCGAAGAGACTGTAAACAGTGAGAAAAAAGAAACGTCCATCAACAAAGACCGTGAGCCAAACCTGATCGTTGTACTGCTTGAGTCTTTCTGTGATCCGGATGAGATCAACTTCTTAAATGTATCCGAAGATCCGATTCCGACTTTCCATTCTCTGGAACAGAACTACTCGACCGGTTATCTGACAGTTCCCGTTGTCGGAGCTGGAACTTCCAACACTGAGTTTGAAGTACTGACCGGCATGAGCCTTCAGTATTTCGGTACTGGTGAATATCCGCACAAGACCATTTTAAAAGAGGTGGACCGCTGTGAGAGCATTGCTTCCGACCTGACTCCGCTTGGATATGGAACTCATGTTGTACATAACAATGGCGGCAACTTCTACAGCCGTGCCAATGCGTTCCAGAAAATGGGCTTTGACACTTTCACAAGTAAAGAGATGATGGATATCCAGAACTACACTCCAAACGGTAACTGGGCAACCGATGATATCCTTGTAGGTGAAACGATAAAAGCAATGGATTCTACTCCAGATCAGTCTGATATGGTATACACCATTACCGTAAGTTCCCACGGAGATTACCCGACGACAAAACTAATCGAGAATCCAGTCTATGCAACCTCAGGTGCTGCTGATGAAGGTGCCGAAAACGCATGGGATTATTATGTACACCAGCTTCATGAAGTGGATAACTTCATGGCTAATCTCATCAATGAAGTAAGCAAACGTGATGAAGACACCATGATCGTATTCTTCGGTGATCACCTTCCTACTATGGGACTGACCAACGCTGATATGAAATCCGGTGATATTTATAAGACCAAATATGTAACCTGGAATAACTTCGGTCTTGAGAAACAGGATGCAGACCTTTATTCCTACCAGTTACTTGCTCATGTAACTGACCAGCTTGGTATCCATGAGGGAACCATCTTCAATTATCATCAGACACAGATGAACAGCGAAGATTATTACGACGGATTTGAGAATCTTCAGTATGACCTTTTATATGGTTCCAGATACAGCTATCACGGGGAAGACCTTTACCCTGCAAGCGATCTTGTTATGGGTATCGATGATATTGTGATCAACAGTATGCGCGAATCCATCGATGGTTCGGAACTGATCATTGAAGGAAGCGGATTCACCAAATGGAGCCGTGTCTATGTGAACGATGAAAAAGTCAGCACAACATATAGTTCCGGCAACTGCTTAACGATTGATACAAACGGATTAAAAGACGGTGATACGATCGTCGTTAACCAGGTAGGTTCAAGCAATACGATCTTCCGCAGTTCCAATGAAATGACCTACGAGAAGGTGGAGGCCACAGAAAACACCGAAGGCACAGAAAGCACAGAGACTTCTGATATAAAAAGTCAGGATTCCGATTCTGATGCTCAGTAAAATCTAAACCAAAAGACAGTAACACGAGGAGATTTGTGTTACTGTCTTTTTTTCTATTTATAATTGCAGACTAAAAAGCCTCTATAACACGTTTAAAAGTGTCATAGAGGCTTTTTATTAGTTGAAGTATACATTTATTGCTCCGAAGTTCGTTTCGGCTTTAATCCGTAGCAGAGGAGCGTCCATATCTGTATTCCCCTGTCCATAGAAATGGACATCCCCAAATGCTGCGTCCTGTCTGCAATCCACTCTCCATGTTTTTGGAATATAAAGATTCATCTCTCCAAAATTATTCTCTGCTGAGATTTCAGCTTCACCATTTGCAATAACAGCATTGTCAAAATACACATTCATAGATCCAAAGTTGTTTTCAATTGAAGCACCTGTCAGATGATCGGTATTGACATATTTATTTGTCAAGCCAAAAGAATTCTCACATCTGACAAAAGAACTATCTGCATAATTGTCTGTTCTGCATGACCTGAATTTTCCATCTGCATATATGCTTTTTTTCCAGTTACGGAAGATCATATCCAGCCCACAACTGATTAAGAATGCCGCCAAAAGCAGAATCCATGGTGTGATTGCTTCAATGTGGAGCAGATCATCATACATACATCCCAGTACTGCCAGTGACATAATTGATTCAAAAAAGCTCCTTCTTAATATTCCATGGATCACTCCATATCCAAAAAATACGGTAAATATTACCTTAAAAAAAGGAAGCGCCGGGAGAAGTCCCATTCTGCTGACGATCAGATAGACAGCCAGTACTATGAGGACTAAGCCCCATCCTACATTTTTCTTACTCATTTTGATAACCTCTTTTCTTCTAATTTGCTCATGAATAGTTTGAAATAACTTCGCGATACAAAGACTTTTTTCGGACTTCCAACAAATTCCACTTCGCTGGCCCCCGTGATATTTTTATGAACAGACTGAATCCTGCCGATGTTCATGATGGTCGATTTGGAAACTCTCATAAAAGATCCGGGCAAAATCTCTTCCAGCTCATAAAGCCGCAGCTTTGTCTGATAGATCTGGTCTGCGGTGTGAACTGCAACCGCATTCCCGACTGTCTCAAAAAAGAGAATGTCTTCCAATGTGAGGTAAAACTCTGTTTCTCCTTTTGTCACTGCCATCTGCTGCCTGCTCCCAACTGCATCTGTGATCTTCTTCTGAATCGAAAAAATATCTTCATTTAAGCTCCTGCAGCGGACCACAATCTCGTCTTCTGTTAAGTTCTCATCAATCTCGATCTTAATCTTCATATTCAGCTCCTCTGTTCATGTTCCATCATACAAAAAGAACCTCTTAGTGTAAACACGTTTACGCTAAGAGGTTAATTTCAACAGGTAAAAGGTAACAAAATAAGATTATATATTTTTTAATACCTCAACTGCAGCATCCAGATATGGATTCTCGATCTCATAGAACTTTCCTTCATCCGCAGTCTCTGCATAAGACGGATCAAGCGGAAGTTTGCCGAGTACCTTTGTTCCCATCTCTTTTGCTGCCTCATCAATATGGCTCTTTCCGAAAAGGGAGATCTCCCTGCCACAATCCGGGCATTTGAGATAACTGAAATTCTCAACGAGTCCCAGAACCGAAATATGCATCATATTTGCCATGTTAAAGGCTTTCTTTACGATCATCTGAACCAGTTCCTGCGGAGATGTGACAACCACGATTCCGTTTACCGGAAGTGACTGGAATACGGTAAGTGGAACATCTCCTGTTCCCGGCGGCATATCTACAAAAAGATAATCCACATCGCCCCATACAGTCTCACTCCAGAACTGTTTTACAGCGCCTGCAATGACCGGTCCGCGCCATACGACCGGTGCTTCTTCATCATCCATAAGAAGGTTGACAGACATGATCTTAATTCCTTCTTTGGTCTCTGCCGGGTACATTCCATTTTCGTCCCCGATTACTTTTCCATGCACTCCAAACATTTTTGGAATGGATGGTCCGGTAATATCAGCATCCAGAATTCCTACGCTATATCCGGCTTTTGCCATCTGAACTGCAAGAGACGCAGTTACAAATGATTTACCTACACCGCCTTTACCACTGACAATACCGATCACATGCTTTACATTAGAAGCCGCATTCATTTCAGCCTGAAGGCTCTGCGGATTCTGATGGCTTGGGCATCCTTCGCAGCTCTCTTTGGAACAACTGGATGCACTACTGCAGCCTGATTTTTCTGCCATAATTTATATCCTCCTGTGTAAACATTCTACGCAACGCTTCCCAAACAGAAGCATCACCTGTTTTCTATAAAAATAGAGATATCATCCAC
Source organism: uncultured Lachnospiraceae bacterium (assembly GCA_934364805.1). Lineage (GTDB taxonomy): Bacteria > Bacillota > Clostridia > Lachnospirales > Lachnospiraceae > Roseburia. The sequence continues at coordinate 2,259 of CAKRMH010000034.1, read as the reverse complement.
TGACACTCCGTTTCTATCTTTTTTCGCTTAAATTGTTATAATCCTTATCTACCTGGATCACTGCAAAATATTCCTCTCCCAGGCATTTTTTCACCTGTTCCTTGATCGTACATGTGAGTTCCTCATCTGACATACGAAACCGGAATGGAACCACAATATCAAAGATCACATTGGTGTGTGTGTTTCCGCTTACAACACGGAAATCATGCAGTGTGATCACCGGATCGATCCTTGTGACGATATCGATGACTTTATTTTTCATCTCCTGAATATGTTCATCGGATGTAATAACTGGGTCCATATGGATCGTTGCAGTACATCCCAGTTCCTTCGAGAGTTTCATCTCAATATTGTCGATGATATCATGCATTTTCAGGATATCGCCATCTGCCGGGACTTCCGCATGCAGTGTCACCATACGTCTTCCAGGGCCATAATCATGCACGATAAGATCATGAAAACCAACAATGTTCTCATCATAGGTTGTGACGATCTGCTCGATCTTATCCACAAATTCCTTTTCCGGCGGCTGACCTAAAAGCGGATCTAAGGTATCCTTCGCTGCCGATATCCCACCATAGAAAATGAACAGTCCTACCAAAATACCACTGATCCCATCCAGATGAATTCCGGAATAATGCTCGATGATCGTAGTGATCAAAACGACTGTTGTTGCAACACAATCATTCAGACTGTCTGTCGCAGTTGCATGGATCGCAGCCGATCCGATCTGTTTTCCAATGCGTGTATTATAAAAAGCCATATAGCATTTTACAAGGATGGATACGGCTAAAATTGCCACCACCAGCGCCGAAAATTCCGTGTCTTCCGGATGGATCAATTTATTGATGGAATCCTTCACCAGTTCAAATGCCATGATCAGAATGATCGCAGCTACCATAAGCCCGGAGACATATTCCATTCTTCCATGGCCGAATGGATGCTCTGAATCCGGCTTCTGTCCGGCAATTTTAAAACCGGCGAGCGTCACGATCGAAGATCCCGCATCCGAAAGGTTGTTAAATGCGTCCGCTGTGATTGCAATAGAATTACTGAGCAGACCTGCGATAAACTTTCCTGTAAAAAGCACTATGTTCAATATAATTCCCACAATTCCGCAGAGCATGCCATATGCACCTCTCTTTCGATCCACCGGCATATCCTGCGGAATGAATATCCTTGCGAGCACCCCTACCATACATAATTCCCCCTATTCAAGCTTCCCCATGTGTTTCCATGGATAATAAATAAAAAGTGCCTTACCAATAATCTTATCTTTTGTCACAAAGGTATTGATCCAGTATCGTGAATCATAAGAATCATTCCGGTTATCCCCCATAACAAAATAGCTGTCCTCCGGAACCTGATATACATAAGGTCCGGCGGCTTTTACCCAGTCCTCTTTTAGATAATCTTCTTCCAGTGGTTCTGTGGAATTATTGATATAGACTTTCCCATCATCGATTGTCACCGTATCGCCCGGAAGTCCGATCACACGTTTTACATATTTCTGCGTCTCATCATCCGGGAACTTAAATATGATGATATCCCCCCGCTCGGGCTCTGAATTCAGGTATGCAAGCCGGAATCCAAGCAGGTCATCACCTGGCATGATCGTATTCTCCATCGACCCAGTCGGGACTTCTGCGTTAATGATGACAAAACTCTTTAAAACAAGTGCAAGTGCCACTGCTGCTGCCATGGTCAGTATCCAGCTGAATACTTCCGATGCCACAGAACTCTTTTGGTTTTTTGCTTTCTTTTTGCCCTGTTTTCCTGCTTTATCTGGTTGGTCATCCGCTCCCATGTCGATTTCGTCCAGCTCAATATCCTTGTTCAGATCCTCAATCTCCAATTCAATCTCTATATTATGCTGTCGGCTATCATTTTTCATAATATATTCTTCTTCTCTTTCTTTATTCCGAATTATCACTATATTATAAATCATTTTAACAGGAACAACAACCAATTCCGGGATTGTATCAAATTAAAAACGGTATGAAAAGCCATTGTTTGTGAACTTCCCAAGATTTTGCAACTAAAGCGCTTCTTCATTAACTTCCGTAAAAAAATACTTCAATGTATCCACAAACATATTTGCATCAAATAATTCTTTTATCTGACTTCTGTCCATCCACGCAACCTGCGCCACTTCATCCGTTGTGGCATTGCCCAGATCAACCTCTCCATCATACTCAAACAACCACACATCTAAAATATCATTAAAGATTTTACCCTCTATGATTTTTCGTGTCTTTG
>CAKRMH010000033.1 GCA_934364805.1 uncultured Lachnospiraceae bacterium | reverse complement strand
GGTTACAGAATGCTTGCTGAGGCAATCAAAGCAGATCTGCCATATCATATCAGTTGTCCGGCATTACTTATCTGTGGCGAAAAGGATAAAGCGGGCTCAGCAAAAAGCTACAATAAAAAATGGCATCAGAGAGAAGGTATACCGCTTAAATGGATAAAAAATGCAGGTCATAATTCCAATACGGACCAGCCGGATGAAGTCAACAGACTGATAGAAAAATTTATCAGAGGGGTAGAAAGTATATGAAAGTATTATTGTTTTGCTGTAAGGGTTTTGAAATGATGGAGTTTTCTTCTTTTTACGATGTTTGCGGGTGGGCGAAAAGTGAATATGGATTTGATATGCAAGTAGATGTTTGTGGGTTTACTAAGGTAGTACACAGTGCTTTTTGGAGAAATGAGCTTAAAGTTGATAGATTGATAGAAGAAATCAGTGTGGAAGAATATGATGCTATTGCAATTCCAGGTGGAGATTATTTATATGGCTTTTTTGAGGAAGCATATGATGAACGATTCTTACAATTAATCTGTGAGTTTGACAAGCAAAGAAAGATTATTGCAAGTGTTTGTGTAGCTGCATTGCCGATTGGAAAAGCTGGGGTCCTGGAAGGCAGAAATGCTACTACCTATCATTTGAATGATGCATATCGTCAGAAAGAACTTGCTGAGTTTGGAGTTAACGTTATGAATGAGCCTATTGTAGTGGACAAAAATATAATTACTTCATATTCCCCGCAAACTGCCAATGATGTTGCGTTTATAATGCTGGAACGATTGCTTGGAAAAGAGAAAACGGATAGGGTTAAAAAAGGAATGGGTTGGTAGAATATATTCAAAAAATCAGCTCCCAAAAGAAGATATGGTTATAACAAGTTTGTCAGCGAAGTAGATAGAAAAGGAGTGTCTGGATGAAATTAAATATACAGTGGAAAAAAGTATTGTATGGAATTATATTGATAGTTATCGGTATAATATTGGCTGCTCTTCATTTTATTGTGGCTGGAGATGGTATCAGAGATTTCATTTCCAGTATTACTGCAGTTATATCGGTATTGGTAATATTAGTAGGAACTTATATTACATTAAGTGAAATCAAAAACTGTAAATGATAAATTTTAAAGTATTGTGAATGTTCTGCTGGTTGGTATATGGGATAATTAAAATATAAAACCCATTCCCATTGCGAAATAAACCGCAAAAAATGGTATAAGGTATATGATAAATGACATCGGCATATACTATAGAGAACTGTAGAAATGGCTTGACAAGATGTATAAAGTTAAGTAAGATAAAGTACAGTGATCGCGTTGCAGAAACCTGTGAGGCCTGCGACCGGGGGAGAACCTGCGGGGTCTCCTCTTTTTTTATATTAGTGGGATGGTGCATATGCAAAGGAGATTTTAAAACAGACAAGTTATTATTCCCTCATTGGTGGGTATAAGGATATCTTTAAGAACCCAACTACGAAAAAATATAAGGATGGAACGGAATGGTTACATCCTCCGGGTGCTTGTGAGCACCGGTTTTTTTTTATAAAAGTTTCGTTCATATGTATTTCTCCTGTTTCGTTGATTTTTGATAAGTCCTTAATGATTAGTGATATTGTGTACATTTTATGTTTGTCTGTCCATAGAAGCAGAATCGCCAGGACAAAAGTCGCCACCTCGGTAACTGGAAAACATAGCCAGATTCCTGTAATCTTTAAGAATTTTTCCAGACACCACATAAATGGGATGAACAGAATAAACTGTCGCAGCAGTTGAATTAACATACTGGGGATAATCTGTTCCGTTGCCTGAAGATGGATGAAAATGCTAAGGATGATGGTAGAAATAGTTTAAAAAATCATAGATATAGTGTTAGAATTGTGTGGAAAAGTGCGTTAAAATACAAAAAAACAAGTAAAGGTTAAACTTATGGAATATTCGGCAATTTTTCATGATATGGATAAAAGATTCTGCTATGCGGTGGACAAGGATTTATTTGTGATACGCGTGCAGGTAAAAAAAGATGATATGAAGCAGATTATCCTTCACTGTGAGGACAAGTATATACCTATGGAGCGTCAGGATACGCGAAGGACGATTCCTATGAAGAAGGTTGCCACCTCGCAGTTTCATGATTATTATGAAGCACAGCTTCAGATGCATTTGATATGTCTGCGTTACTTTTTCGAATTTACAGACACGCATGGAGAAAAGGTATATTACGGCAATTATGAGTTTGATAAAGAGTACATTACAAACAGGGACAGGATGTTTGACTGTCCACAGAATCTCAGAGAGGAAGAAATGTTCGAAGTGCCGGAGTGGGCAGCAAATAAGGTAGTATACCAGATTTTTCCATCCCGTTTTGCAGCATCCCGTCCAGTAGACAAAGAGCTGTGGTATAAAGCACCGATTACATCTATGGATGATCTGCATGGCGATCTCAGAGGGATTATAGAACATCTGGATTATATTCAGAATCTGGGAATTGATGTTTTGTATATGACACCTATCTTTCAATCAAATTCATGTCATAAGTACGATACCATTGATTATTATCAGATCGATCCTTCATTTGGAACGACAGAGGATCTCAGGGAGCTGGTAAAGAAGGCTCATGAGCGTGGAATGAAGGTGGTAATGGATGCGGTATATAACCATACAGGAAGAGAATTTTTCGCATTTCAGGATATTCTGGAAAAAGGTGAAAACTCCAGATATCTGGACTGGTATTTTATCGATGATCTACCGCTTAAAAGTGAATGGGGAGAGGTTCCAAATTTTAAATGCTTTGGTTATTATGGTGGTATGCCAAAGCTGAATCTGAAAAATCCTGAGGTTGAAAAATACATTACAGATGTTGCATGTTACTGGATTAAGGAATGCGATATTGACGGATGGAGACTGGATGTAGGTGACGAGATCAGCCATTTCTTCTGGAAAAATTTCAGAAGGGCGATCAAGGCAGTCAAGAAGGATATGCTGATCATTGGAGAGATATGGCACTACGCAGGGGATTTCCTTGAGGGAGATGAGTGGGATACGGTCATGAACTATCCATTTTATCTGAATCTGATCGATCTGCTTGCAGATGAAAAGATTCATGTCAGCCAGTTTGTACAGAATCTGGGATACCTGAAGGGGCGTTTAAATAAAAAATGTTATCCTCTTATGTGGAATCTGATTGACAGCCATGATACAGCAAGGTTTTTGCATCTGTGTAATGATAATAAGAAAAAGCAGCATCTTGCAGCAGCTTTTCAGTTGTTATTGCCGGGAATGCCTATGATCTATTATGGTGATGAGTATGCTATGCCGGGAGCGAATGACCCGGATTGCAGACGAGGTATGTACTGGGATGAAGCATATCAGGACAAAGAGATGTTTCAATGGTATAAACAGCTTCTGCAGGTTCGAAAAACACATACATGCGTTGTAGAGGGCGAATTGATTCGGACAATTGCAGAAGATGAGGAAGAGACGATTGTTATGATCAAAAAAAATGAGAAAGAGACAATCGCCCTGATTTTCAATTGCAGTAGTAGTACGAAGGAATTTAATGAGTATGCACAGAAGTACAATGTGCTTACAGATCGCATATTTGACGGAAAAGTAGAGGGGGTTGATGCCGCTGTGATCATACTGCAGTAGTTGCTGGTGATTTAGAGCAGTCGTTCATTTATTTATGACCGACTGCTTTTTAGTGTTTTTTCAAAAAATTAAAAGTATAGATTCCGGGTATTATGGAAAAAGGAGAAATATGATAATGGCAAAAGATGAATACTTAGTTACGGATGAGCCCCTGAAGGCGCTGACATTATTTGCAATGCCGATGATTCTCGGCAGCTTTTTTCAACAGGTGTATAATATGGCTGATTCCATCATTGTTGGACAGTTTGTCGGTTCCTCTGGACTGGCAGCTGTCGGTGCCTGTGCTGCGCTGACAAATGTATTTATTTGTATCGCGTTAGGTGCAGGTGTCGGTGCAGGTGTGTTCGTAAGCCGCTATTTTGGTGCCAGGGATTACGGCAAAATGAAAACGATCGTGTCAACATCGTTGATCAGCTTTCTGATCCTAAGCCTGCTTCTCGGCGGCTTTGGTTTTTGTTTTTCCCATCCAATGATGAGCTTATTACAGACACCAGATGATATACTGGAGGAAGCAGTTCTATATCTCCGTGTTTATTTTGTGGGTTTTCCATTTCTGTTTATGTATAATATTCTTTCAACGATGTTTAACTCGATCGGAGAATCAAAAATACCATTGGGTCTTTTGATATTTTCTTCTGTTCTGAATATTATTATGGATCTATGGATGGTGGCAGGACTTGGTCTTGGTGTGTTTGGAGCCGCTCTTGCAACACTGATTGCACAGGGGATCTCCGCAGTATTTTCATTTCTGATTTTCTTTTACCGGATGCGTCAATATAAGAGTCCCTTTCAGTGGTTTGATGGTCAGGAATTACAGTTGATGCTCCGAATTGCAGTTCCGTCGGTTCTCCAGCAGTCCACAGTGTCAATCGGTATGATGATCGTGCAGGCAGTTGTAAATCCATTTGGTACACAGGCACTCGCAGGTTATGCGGCAACGATGAGAGTAGAGAATGTTTTTTCGCTGATATTTGTGTCTATCGGCAATGCGGTCTCACCGTATGTCTCACAGAATTTTGGCGCAAAGAAGATCAACCGGATCAGGAAAGGATATCACGCTGCGCTGGTATTAGACCTGTGTTTCGCAATTCTTGCTTTTGCAGTCATTGAAACCATGCACACACAGATTTCTTCGTTATTCCTTGGGAAGGATGGAACAGCATTCGCCTATCAGGTGTCCGGGGATTATATGAGATGGATTGGATTTTTTTTCATTTTCATGGGGATTAAGATGGCAACAGACGGCGTTTTGCGCGGACTTGGGATCATGCGTCCATTTCTCATCGCAAATATGGTAAATCTTGCAATCCGTCTGTCCGTCGCTTTGATTTTTGCGCCACGTTTTGGTATTGCATTTGTCTGGCTTGCGGTACCGGCTGGCTGGCTTGCAAATTTTCTGATTTCTTATCTGGCACTTAGAACATCATGGCCAGCAGATGATCAATGTAATCCGGCAATTGTAAAATAGAATCATTATGGTTGACAAAAGTGTGCATATACTGTATATGTTTATATATACAGTATATGCACACTTTTTGTGGACAACTTAAAAATAATAATAGGATAAAGCCGTCGTATCCCATAAATAAATGAAAGAAGGAAAGCTATGTTACAGGTCTGGAATCTAGACAAACAATTATCCGAAAATCGTACATTTCATCTGGAAAATATCTCATTTCATATACCAAAAGGATATATATGCGGTCTGATTGGAGAAAATGGAGCCGGAAAGACAACCCTTATGCGTGCTCTGATGGGCCTATATCAGGCATCTGGGAATATTGTGATCGATGGGCATGATCTGAAGCAGGATGAAGCCGCAGCGAAGGAAGCGTTAGGACTCGTCTTTGATGGGGGATTTTTTCAGGGAGAAATGAGTCTGGAGCAGATCGGGATATTTTATGGACAGCTCTATTACAGGTTTGAGATGGAAAGATATCTTTTTTACCTGAGGCAATTTGGACTGGATAAAAAGCAGAAATATAAGAAGCTGTCGAAAGGGATGAAGACAAAGACCCAGTTTGCATTTGCATTGTCTCATGATGCAAAACTGTTTTTGCTTGATGAGCCAACGGCTGGTCTGGATAAGCATTTCCGGGAAGATTTTTTGAGAATATGTGCAGAGCTGGTGTCTGACGGGGAAAGAAGCATACTGATTTCATCGCATATCACAGAGGATTTAGACCGGATTGCGGATTACATTGCATATATGCAGGATGGAAAGCTGCTTTTCTCTTTGCCAAAGGATGAACTTTGTGAGCAGTTCCGGATTGCGTCCGGTGAGGATTACAAGTGCGCTCTGATACCAGAGGAAGCTGTTGTATACAAAGAAAAAAATCCTTACAGCACAAGTGTTATGGTGGCAAACAGAAAGCGTTTTCCAATGGATGAAGCGCTGGAAAAGCATACACCGGATATCAGGGAATTTATGTATTATTTTGTGAAGGGAGGAAAGCAGAATGCCGAAGCTGTTGCAGAAAAGTATCTTAAAAAGTAGCGTGATCTCATTTCTTTTTGCATTGAGTGCGCTTGTGTATCTATGTAATTTTGAAAAGAATACATACTATTTATTTAATTCGGCAATAGCGGTTTTCTACAGCCCGGAGCTTGCAGCGGCATTATTTTTATTTAAGCTTCCGGATTATATGTATATTGCGCCGTATTCAGAAGATCAGAGGGAAAAACTGCTCAAAAAGGGACAAACCTATAAGTTTATATCTATTTATGCATGGATTATCGTTCTTGTCCTGCTGCCAGTGACTTTTATGAAATGCAGAGGGGGAAGCGCTGAGGATGCGGTTTTGTGTCTGACGGAAATTATTTTATCTACAAGTATTTTGTATACAAATGCATTTTTAAAATTTATAGGGCAGATCGATATCGTCAAAATGGTTGCAATCGTATTTGCAAGAGCAATTACAATTATTATTTTTGCAGGCTGCATGGATCTTGGAACCGTAACAGGGGCAGAGAAGACCATCGAGCTTATCATGATCGCAATTCTTGTGGTGTTCTCAATTTTTCTTGTGGTGTATTGCAGGCTGAAATATTATGACAGGCTGATACATTGTATGGCAGATTATGAATATGTTCATCGGAACAAAAAGAAATAACGTGTTCAAAGGTGAGGTAATACATGAAAATAGTAATTTCAACAACAGTAAACATGCCAATATATGAGCAGATCGTGAATCAGATCCGGGATGCGGTGATACGTGGTGAGCTAAGAGCCGGTGAGGGAATGCCATCGATCCGGGTGCTTGCAAAGGATCTCGTAGTCAGCGTGATCACGACCAAGCGGGCATATGAAGAACTGGAAAAAGAAGGCGTCATAGAGTCTGTCCCGGGAAGAGGATTTTACGTTTGTGAGCAGAAGAATGATCATCTCAGGGAAAAGCAGATGATGAACATCGAAAGCCGCATGTCAGAGCTTCTGAAAGAGTGTGAAAATGCAGGGATGACACTGGAGGATGTCGTTGACATGGTGCGTGTATTGGGGGAAAAATGATGGAGAAAAGTATGATCAGAATTGAAAATGCAGCGTTAAAACTAGGAGTTTTTTCCATGAAACCGGCAAGCTTTTGTATTCCGGAAGGCTATATTGTCGGAATACAGGGTGACAACGGTGCAGGTAAAACGACGCTGTTTCGCATGATGCTTGGTCAGTATGACCGGATGCAGGGAAACATCTATATTGATGGCATAGATGTGGTGAAGAACAAAAGGGATATCAAAAACATAGTCGGAATCGTATCGCAGGAGCGGACATTTTTCATGGAAGAGAATGCAGACGGAAATGAAAAGATTTATGCACCGTTTTATTCAGACTGGGACAGTGAAGAATACCACCGGCGGTTAAGGCAGTTTCACCTTTCGACAGGAAAGAGATTAGGCGAATTTTCCACCGGTGGGATGATCAGATACCAGATGGCATTTGCAGCGGCTTACAGACCAAAAGTGCTGTTGCTGGATGAACCTACGGCAAATCTCGATCCTGTTTTCCGGGATGATTTCTTAAAGATCATGCAGGAATTTGTAGCAGAATACGAGATGACGATTTTGCTGGCAACACATCTCGAGGCGGATCTTTCGCAGATCGCAGATTATATCATAGATGTGGACAATGGTATCTATTCGATGAATGAGTGTGTGGAGGGCGGAAAGAAATGGATTTGAAAACATTGACGAAAATAGAGTGTAAAAACTGGAAACGGCGTATGATCGATGAGACGAGTGGCACATATGTCTTAATTTATATGGGATTTATTTTTGTGATTTTTAGTTCTATGCTGTACGGCTTCCGAAACAATAAGGATGATATATCTGCACTGAGTGGATTGGCTGCTTTTACTGTGATTTTGTATCAGAGTGTAACCGTTTACCTGTCATATGTTATGGAGAAAGGAAAACGTGTCAATATTTTTGAAAAATACATTTATACACCGGTGGACCTGGCAATGCTGCGTAAGGCAAAACTGATCGTTGCAGCAAGAATCATTGCAATTCCAGTGATTGGAGGCCAGATGGCATCCCTATTGATCCGGCTAACAGATCCGGATCATCAGGGAGGAAGCCTGTTGGATGCAGGCGTGTATATTCCGGCAATCATAGGTGGTTTTTTTCTGCTGGAAAAGATGATTGAATATAGGATATTGTGCCACAAAGCATCGGGACACAGAGCGCTATAATGGGAAAAACTAACGTATTCTTTTTTTAATCATTGGTCCAATGATCATGGCAATTACCATTTTTATGAGATCAGCCGGAATAAATGGGAACACGCAGATTGCGAGTGCTCCGGAGACCGTACTTTTTGCAACAATGCAGAACCATGCGGTACCGAAGATATAGCATACGATTGTTCCGACGATCATACCAATCAGCTGGATCCAAGGTTTGTGGAAGTGATCAATGACCAGTCCGGCAATCACTGCCATCGCAATAAATCCAATAATATATCCGCCAGTAGGACCGGCAAGTTTCGCAGGGCCGCCTGTAAATCCGGAAAATACAGGAAGACCGATCAGTCCGATCAACAGATAGATCAGATAGCTGATCGTTCCTCTTTTCCATCCAAGAAGGTACAAAGACAGGTAGATCGCCAGGTTTGTAAAGGAAATCGGAACCGGTCCGATTGGGATAGATAATGGTGCAAGAATACAAGTAACAGCAGTCATTAATGCGGTTATCGTTATGGCATAGGTTTTTCCATGCTTGTAGTCTGTAGTTTGTGTCTGATTCATGTTAAAATTCTCCTTTGTTGTAAAATTTATATTATGCGGATTCAATTTCATAGGTAAATCCGGCATCTGTGATCGTCTTCAGAGTATCTTCAATTCCCTGTCCATCCTCTGTCAGATAGCCAGAAGCAAAGATGGAGTCAACGACACTGAGTAATTTCTTTTCTTCCCCTTTAAAATAAACTTCTCTTCCAGCAGCACAGCGGATGTCGGATTTAGGTACAAGAAGTCTTGCGAGGCAAAGGACCTTCATGCAGTATTCTGGTGTCAGCATGGAAGTATCCTGATCGCCGAGCGGAGTTCCCTTAATTGGCAGCAGGAAATTGATTGGAAGCGCTTCCGGCTGGATTTCCCGAAGTTCCAGGAGCATGTCCACAACATCTTCTTTGCTTTCTCCCATACCAATGATGCCGCCGCTGCAGATTTCAAATCCCAGTCCCTGAAGCATATGGATATTTTCCACACGCTGTTCATAGGTGTGTGTTGTGCAGATGTTGTGATAATTGGAGCGGCTGGTGTTCAAATTATGGTTGATTCGGTCCAGACCTGCGTCCCGAAGCATTTTTGCCTGCTTTTCTGTTAAAAAACCAATGGAACAACAAAGATGTGTTCCGTGTTCTTTCATCTTACGGATACGACGGGCCAGTTCCTCAATCTCTTCATCCGTAAATTTCATACCACTTAGACCAATACAATGTCTGGACAGATGATAATCGTTTACGAAATCATTGTCCTGATATAATTTTTCTTCTTCCACCCATTTGTATTTTGCGATATCTGCTTTTGAGCGGCAGGACTGTGCACAATAGGCGCAATCCTGTGAACAGTTTCCACTGCGCGCATTTGTAAGTAGATGAATACTTACGCGGTTGCCCTTGTACTTATAGCGTAACTTCTTTGCACGTTCCATTAGCTCATCAAGCTGTTCATCCGGAGTATTTAAGATAGCAATCGCATCTTCTCTCGAAAGAACGGGATCTTCTTCGATCAAATCGAAATTCATAATCATACCTTCCTTGTTATTTTTTGTACGGTTAACACCTTACCACATAAAAAAGCCAATTGTCAACCTGACAAAAATAAAAGGTTTACAATTGAGAGAAAAGATGGATTGCATTCTCATATTTGCAAATTTTATGTATAATTGAAAAAGAAAGCACAGTTGGCCATATTTTTCAGCTGACCTCCACGTGTTCTGTAGAGTGTCAGTCTTATAAAGAAATAATATCAGAAGGAAAGTAAATTAGATAGCGGAAGCCAATGTACATGTTTCATGACGCATTGGTGTCTTTCGCAGAAAGATGGGTAATATATATGAAATTGAAGATAGCATTTTTACAATTGGTTCCCGATGGAAACATAGAAGATAATATTGAAAAGGGAATAAAAGCGTGTCGTGAAGCAAAAGCAAATGGCGCAGATATAGCGTTATTTCCAGAAATGTGGAGTAGTGGATATACTTTTCCCCACAATAAAGAATGGTTGGAGCAAAACTCCATTTCATTAGACAGTAAGTATGTAAAACAATTTTCGGAGATTGCTTTAGAACTGGATATGGCAATAGCGATAACACTGTTGGAAAAGCATGAGCCAAAACCTAGAAATACAGTTTGCCTATTTGATAGACATGGAAAGCTAGTATATTGTTACTCAAAGGTACATATTTGTGACTTCGGAGAGGACGATGATGAAGGGGTACTTGATGCCGGAGAAAACTTTTATGTTGAGGAACTTGATACCAAAGAAGGTATGATTAAAGTCGGTTCAATGATTTGTTATGATAGAGAGTTCCCTGAATCTGCCAGAATCTTGATGATTAAAGGAGCAGAACTCATTCTTGTTCCAAATGCCTGCCCTATGGAAATAAACAGATTATCCCAGTTGCGTGGTCGGGCTTATGAGAATATGTTAGCGATTGCTACTTGTAACTATCCTGCTCTACATCGTGGTTGTAATGGACACTCAACATTGTTTGATGGTGTCATATATAATACAGAGACAGGTGCGCCTCGTGATATGCTTGTGAGTGAAACAGGAGATGAAGAAGGTGTGTTTTTGGCTGAATTAGATGTAGATATGTTACGAAAGTATAGAAGTGGTGAAATAGTTGGACTAAAAAATAGAAGACCAGAATTATATAGGCTGATCGCTCAACATATAGAAGTTTGATAGATGGGACAGAAAAATATTATTGGTAGATTATCGATAGGGTTTAATAGCTTTAAATTTTGGAGGTACCTATGAACAAGTTTTTGAATGATATAAGGGGGACAGAAAATCCCATACCTGTTAAGAATAAAATTATAAATACCACAATTATATTGTTCCTTGGAATAGCTTTGGGAACTTTTTCGAAATATTTGGATTTTCGTCAAGCTGAACTTCCAGGTATGATTATGGCGATAGATGGAGCACTAGATATTCATAATTTTCTTGGACGTTTTGCAATCTGGGTATTGATTGCACTGTGTATTTCTATTTATAGCAATTCTGCAATAAGAGCGAGCATTAATGTTTTTGTATTCTTTGTTGGTATGGTTGCAAGTTACTATTTGTATTCAAACTATATTGCAGGATTTTTTCCAAGAAGTTATGCGATGATTTGGTTTGGTTTTACAGCTGTTTCTCCAGTATTGTCTTTTGTCTGCTGGTATGCAAGGGGGAAAAGCAAACTGGCACTTATACTATCGGCTCTGATTTTGGCAGTATTGTTCAATATGTGCTTTGTATATGGATTCGGATATTTTAGTGCATGGTCTGTTTTGGAAGTGATAGTCTTTATTATTGGATTTATTGTTTTGAAGAGAGACAGATTGAGGAGTTCTGCGATAATGGGAACAATTAGTATAGTTCTTGCATTCCGGTTTAATGTTATTATTCCATTCCATTTTGGATAGACAAATTCAAGTTTGCCGAAATATCTTTCTAACTTTCCCTATTTTACAGGCTTTCCAGCCAATCCGTTAGTGAAATGATATGTATTTTCCCTTATTTTTGCCCTTATGAGATAATCGTAAGGGAAATAAGGGAAAGTTTTATTTAGTCGTTGCCTGCCACTTTATCAAGTAACTTTGCGGATTCCCGTTTGGCTTTTCTCGTGGAGTGGGCGTAGACATTCATTGTGGTACTGACATCTGAGTGCCCTAACAGTTCCTGCACATCCTTTGGTGCTGCTCCATTTGCCAGAAGGTTGCTTGTGTAGGTGTGTCGCAACTGGTGAAAATGAAATCCTTCAAATCCATCCAGTTTCTGAGCAATCTTCCTGCAAACAATTCCTAACGTGCTTGGCAGTTCCAGACTTCCATCCGGTCTTAAGCAGACAAAGGATATTTCCTTATAATCCTCTGGA
>CAKRMH010000032.1 GCA_934364805.1 uncultured Lachnospiraceae bacterium | reverse complement strand
ATGTGGCTCAGGGGTAGAGCACTTCATTGGTAATGAAGAGGTCACGGGTCCGATTCCCGTCATCAGCTTTTTTCAAACCCTTGATCTGATCAAGGGTTTCTTTTTATCTTAAAAGCACATTTCCAGCTTTATCATTCCCTGCTTTTTATCTCAACGATCACAAACAGACCGATCATACCAAAAATTCCACCGATACATGCAAACCCGGGATTTGCAAGGAAAACGCCGATTGCAATAAAAATCACACATAACAGGAAGAGGAACATGATGATCCGCATTTTCCAAACATTATTTCTTTTTTTCATAGTCTCACCCTTTCTACGACAATATAGGGACTTAGACCTGGTTTTTTATTCCCCCACGTCTAAGTCCCCCTTTTTAACCTTGAATATAATTCGGCACGCCTTCATTCAGTGCCTCAAATTTCTTACGGATGTCCGATGCCACCTTTTCCGGAGTATCTTCTGAAAGAATATACTCTCCATTCCGCACATGCAGATAATATAACTCATCTGCTGTAAAACCTATATCCATAGCCGGCCGCCTCCCTTTTCCGTCATTTTAAATTATGTAGTCCTATATTTCAATGATATATTTCTCATATGCATTGATCACCTTGGTATCTCCGATCATATCTTCTCTCTGGAATTGTCTTCCATAGGACAGATGAACATGACCATGCACAAAATATTTCGGATGATATTTATCGATCAGCGTCAGAAAAACCTGAAATCCCTGGTGGCATAAATCGGTTCCGTCATGAAACCCTCTGGCCGGTGAATGCGTTACCAGAATATCAAAACCTCTGTGGAACCATAATTTAAACTTCAATTTTGTAATCCGTTTACGCATCTCCCGTTCCGTATATTGATTGATACCCTGCTTATACCGCTGTGAGCCGCCAAGTCCAAGTATCCGTACTCCCTGAAACGAAAAAATATCATCTTCGATGCAGATACATCCCTGTGGTGGATCTGTTTTATAGCCATCATCGTGATTCCCCCTGATATAAAGCACCGGAATCGATGTCATAGTCGTCAGGAACGATAAATACGATGCTTTCAGATCGCCACAGGAAATAATCAGATCAATATCCTTAAAGTCATCTTTGGAAAAGAAGTCCCAGTAGGTTTTGTACTCCTCATCCGCTATACACAGTATCTTCATTCTTATTTTGTTTCCTCTACACCCTTTAATGCAACAACCGAATATGCATCATCTACAAGTTCACCGATTGCAGGAATTCTTCCGATTACATTTTCTACAAGCCAATCCATTTTCATGATCTTCTCCGGCTTCATCTCCTGTCCTTCCCGATTCTTCAATGTGCCATCCTGTGAATGGATTTCTCCATAAAACGGAACGATCGATCCGGAACAGATATCGTTTTTGAAGTGTCCCACCAGACGCCGTACACCAGTTGGAACATTGTTGGAGCAGATCAGGTCAATAACGCCTGCCGACATTCCCCACCAGTAATTCAAAGCTTTCCGTTCGCCGTTCTCTTCGCTCTGGTAATTGCCTTCTATGATGCTTCGTATCATCTTCTCATAGAATATACCCCAGTTCCAGAGCGGCATCGCAAGGTTGGTTGTCGCACCACTTTCAACCCGATAGATGCCAAACTGTCTCGATGCACTCTGTGGTGTAATCATATCCTGATTGGAAATATAGTGAATATCGTTCTCTTTGATAAACGTATCCAGATCATATCCTTTTCTTGTAGACCATTCCAGATAGATCTTTGCTCTCGGATTCACACAGGCTGCACCAAGTGCAAACGCATTGATATTCGCAGTCATTCCATAAATCGGATAATCTGCAATATATCCAATCTTGTCATTTTCAGCCATTGCTCCGGCAATCAGTCCGGATAGGAATTTCGCCTCATACATACGCGCATAGTACGTACGGATATAACGATGTGGTGTATTCAGTGAGCAATTGAGAATCTTAACTTCCGGATGTTCAATCGCAGCTTTCAGGCTCTGTTTCATCATCTGCGGGGCAACTCCAAATATAATCGTAGCTCCCTGTGCGATCACAGACTCCAGTACCTGCGCAATATTCTGTTCACTTACATCATTCACACAGATTGTACTGACTTCGTCCGGGAAAGTCTCCTCGAGATATGTCCGTCCCAGTTCATGTGCATAGATCCAGTCCGATGTTTCCGGTGATTTCGGATATAAAAATGCAACCTTAACTTTCTTTGTGGTAGACGGTAAAAAATAACTCCAGAGTTTCCGTTTCTCCGGTGCTTTTTCCTGTTTCGGATCAAGAACCAGATCAACACTGTGTTTCTCTGTCAGCATGATAAATTCATTCCACGATTTCACTACATTATCGTTGTATTCTTTATCACTCATATTAAGCGCAGCTTCAAATCCGAAAATATTAATAAAGCACAGGATTGCATCTCCCTTTGTAATCGGCAGTTTATCTCCGCCGTTGAAACGGTATGCACGTTCAAAATGAAACAGCACCTTATTAAACTTCTCTCTTGTGATATCATCCCACTTTCCCTGAACCCCGACCAGCGAGAGCAGACGTTCTGCACTTCCTTCTTTTGTAAATTCAACCGTATTCAATCCGGATATATCACTGAATTTCATAAATTCGTAATAATGCCTTACATCTTCGTCATCCGTCAGTTTCGGTATTTTTCTTGTGACAAATGCGGAAATTGCAAATGCTTCAAAATATTTCAGCACACTTACCCTTTTATTGCCCTCAACCACATAATAACGATTCATGTATTCGTATACTTCGATTGGATCACGAATCCCCTCTGTCACCTGTGCATCTGCAAGATTGGACCATTTTACGGAAAATTCCGTACCATAATCCAGAATCGGCATAAAATTATCTGCAAATGCCTGTGTTCTCCCCATCGTACTGGTACCAACCACGTGATCCAGTGGAATGTTCATCAGCCCCAGATACTTCTCTGTCTGTATCATATCATTATTAATAATCTCATCCAGAACCGGAAGATACGGGAACTTTCCTTTTGCGACAGATGATTTATATTCTTTTCTGCCAAGCTTTAACGCTTCCTGATATTCATGTATTCCCATTGACTCACACTCCTTTGTCATCTCCTATAGTATTATAATATCTTCTTTTGTCGAAAAAAACAAATACTTCTTTATTAACTGCCAATTATTTGGTATAATAAGTTAGGTAATAGGTACTACAGGAGGGGATTGAGTGAAAAATATAACATTGGAACAGGCAGATATTATTGGAGAAATTGCCAACATCTGCATTGGAAATGCTGCTACAGCATTAAGCATGATATTGAACCGTGCAACAAATATCACAACACCTGTCGTCGAAGTCCTGAGTAAAGAGGAAGCTCTGACAGCAAAAGACCGGGTTTTGATCAAAGTTCCTTACACCAAAGGATTAGATGGCACAAACCTTATGATTCTGCAGGAACACGATGCACTTGTAATTGCCAATCTTATGATGGGTGGCGATGGAAAAGATATTTCCAGCCTTACACTTGATTCACTCACCTTATCGGCAATTTCAGAAGCCATGAATCAGATGTGCGGCACAATTGCCACTTCCATGGCAACACTTTTGAACAAGCCAACCGATATTGGAACACCTCTCATCAATTCCAATTATGAGAAATCCTTTGATATACCGGAAGAATTATGCAACGGAACAGATATTTTAAAGGTCACGTTCCATCTGACTGTAGATGATCTGATCGACAGCAGTCTTCTTCAGTTATATCCAATCAGTATTGTACAACAGATTTTAAATCATTAGGAGGAAATGAATATGGCAAGCGTTTTAATTGTCGACGATGCAGCATTTATGAGAATGATGCTCAAAGATATTCTTACTAAAGGAGGATATGAAATCGCAGGTGAAGCAGGCGATGGTAATGAGGCAGTGGCAAAATATGCAGAACTGAAACCGGATCTCGTCACACTTGATATCACGATGCCGAACAAAGATGGTCTTCAGGCATTAAAAGAAATCAAAGCATCCGACCCGAATGCGGTATGCGTCATGTGCTCTGCCATGGGGCAGCAGGCTATGGTTATCGATGCGATCCAGGCTGGTGCGAAAGATTTCATTGTAAAGCCATTCCAGCCAGAACGTGTTCTGGAATCTATTCGTAAAGTAATCGGATAAAAAATTGCTTTTATCCACGAAAAAACCAGTAAATGGAGATTCCATTTACTGGTTTTTATTATACACAGGAACATTTCTTTCTGACTCTTTGAATATACTTTCTTTCAAATTCGCGTACCGAAATTGGTTTATCGTACAGATATCCCTGTATCATATTACAGCCACATTCCTGAACGATCTTCTCTTCCTCTCTGGTTTCGACACCTTCACAGATCACATCCAGATTGATTCTCCGGAACATCTCTACAAGGCTTCTCATAATCTCAATTCCCTGACAGTTCTGAAGGCTGTTTACTACAAACGCACGGTCAAATTTTACAACGTTCGTGGGAATTCTTCCAAGAATATAAAGAGAATTATATCCAGTTCCAAAATCGTCCATGCTGATCCGGTAACCTTTCATTCTGAGCCATGTAACCTTCTGAATGATTCTCTGTAAGTCTTCGCAGAACATGGTTTCCGTAATCTCAAATTCGAGGTATTTCTTCGGGATCTGATAGCTCTCCACCAGCTGATCCACTTTCTGAAGAAATCCAGGAACCATAAAATCCGCGCGGGAAAGATTTACAGATACCTCAAGCAATTCTCCATAATCTTCCTTCCACTGCTTCATCTGTTCAAGCACAAGAAGGATCATCTGAAAATCCAGCTGTGTAATCAGTTCTGCAGACTCAAGAACAGGAACATAGACATTGGGTGATATTACATTACCGTGCTCATCTTCAATTCGCGATAATGCTTCCGCACCAACAACCTTCTGCTCATCGATTGAAAACTTCGGCTGCAGAAAAAGCCGGATCTTATTATTCTCAAGCGCATTCTCAAAGCTCGGAATCACGCTTGCCTCTTTTAATGATCTGTTTCGCAATTCATCTGAATAAACCGCAATCACATCCACATATTTATGCGTGATGCTCTTCATCGCATACCTTGCATTATCAATTGCATACTGGAACGTATCATTTTGTCTCATAATATATGCTCCGCAGCTGATGTGAACCTTTGACATCGGGTATTCTTCATTAATCATTTTCATAAAATTCTGAATTGCCATCTGAAGCCTTGCCTTCAGAAAACGTTCTGGAACACCATACCCTTCCGTTAAGATAATCAGGTGATCCACATAGTATTTTGCAGCAAGCCAGCAATCATCATCATCTACACAAAAATAATGAATCATTTTTACAAGTAGTTCATCTCCACAGGTATATCCATAAACCTCGTTAAAATATTTCAGATTACGGATATTCACACTGATCAAAACTGGTTCATCCATCAGATGGTATAACCGGCTTCCAGCTCTCTTAAAATCAGCAAGAGGCACCAGTCCATCCGCATCGTATTCTACATCATCAAACTTCTTCATGTTATACTTATCCTTCTTATCAGTATCGGAAATACCAACTTTTCCAAGTTCTCCCCATTGTATTCCCCATAAATACTCCCATGTAAGTCTCTCATTTTTTAGTCCATTTGTAAATAGAGTTTTAGTAACAGATACTGCATGTTTCAATTGCATGCTCTGCTAATATCCGCTCACCGTGTTCTTCCAGAAAGGCTTTTCTTTCTGGTCCAACCGCTACTTCATCCGCATATTCATCGGTCAGCACCGACAAATGAAGCACCTCACTTTCTGTACAATTGGTAAGTGTCATGATCAGGTAATAACATCCCTGATATTTATATAACATATTCTCAGGAATCTGTTCCAAAGTAACCAGTCTGGAAAAACGCATAAATACATCCATATCCGAGAATTTAAAAATTGCCACAACTTCCGTCACATCTTCTGTCTGCTCTGGCAATTCTGTATCACCCGGCTGCTCTGCTTCTGATCCTTTCTTTAATTCATCCCATTTATCGGAAGGGATCGAATCCAGAAATCCATTTACAATGTCTTTCAGATGCTCCATCATCTGAGATTCCCGATGTTCGGAAAACGTTAAGACCAGTGTGTGGTCTGGCATGAAATCTGCCCGGACGGTCTTTACACCAAGGTTAAATTTCTGCTCAAGCTTCTGTTCTGCAAGGTCAAATATATGGTTCATGAACTCCTGTGTCCGCTCTCCATTGCTCATAATCTCTTCCAGCGTATATCCAAGACCTTCAATTT
Organism: uncultured Lachnospiraceae bacterium; assembly: GCA_934364805.1. Classification (GTDB taxonomy): domain Bacteria; phylum Bacillota; class Clostridia; order Lachnospirales; family Lachnospiraceae; genus Roseburia. Next base: position 8,960 of record CAKRMH010000032.1, on the reverse strand, counting down.
CTTCCTCTGAAATGATACATTTTATCGTATGTTCTCCGATTCGTGAAAATTCCATATACAATCACCTGCCTTCCCTTAATTGTGAATCGTTTTTATTTTACTTCTGATGCGCTGCAGCGCATTATCGATCGACTTTGGAGTTTTTCCCATATATTCTGCAATCTGAATATAATTCATCCCTTCCAGGTAATGGTCAAGTACATCCCTTTCCATTCCGCTCAACTTTCTCACAAGGGCAGCATAAAAATCCTGCTGATTCTCATATTCAATCATAAGCTGCTCCGGACTTTCTGCCTGCTGACTGCTCAGCATCTCATCAAGAGGAATTCCGTTTTCCCGGCTTTCCGTATTAAAAGATACATACGTATTTAAGGGAATATGCTTCTTCCTGTTCGAAGCCTCCACAGCGGAATAAAGCTGTCTTGAGATACAGATATCAGCAAAATGAAAAAAACTGGAATCGTGTCCCTGCCTGTAATCCCTGACCGCCTTGAACAATCCGATCATTCCTTCCTGGATGAGATCATCCGTCTCCCCTCCGATCAGATACATTGCATTTGCTTTTTTCCGTACCAGCGGCTTATATTTTTCCATGATATAATCTATGATGTCATTGTCTCCCAGTCTGAACTTCTCGATCAGCTGTTCATCGGTAAGGCTGCTATATTTGTTCTCCAAACGCTTTATGCTCCACTCTTCCTCTATCTGTTATTTTGCCTGAATTCTCTGACGTACAATCTCATATGCAAGAACTCCCGTTGCAACAGATGCATTCAACGAATCAATATCTCCGTTCATCGGAATTGATGCAACAAAATCGCAGTTTTCACGCACAAGCTTGCTCACACCTTCTCCTTCATTCCCGATCACAAGTCCGATCGGTCCTGTCAGATTCAGATCATACATCGATGTTCCATCCATATCTGCACAGACAAACCACATTCCCTGTTCTTTCAGATCACGGATCGTATTGGTAAGATTGGTCACCTTTGCAACCGGTGTATAGTTGATTGCTCCAGCAGAAGTTCTGGCCACCGTAGGTGTAAGTCCTACTGCTCTTCTCTTCGGAATGATAATACCATGTGCACCTGCAAGATTTGCTGTACGGATGATTGCGCCAAGATTATGTGGATCTTCGATCCCATCCAGAATAAAAATGAACGGTGGCTCTCCTTTTTCTTCCGCATTCTTTAAAATATCTTCTACCTCAGCATATTCATATGCAGCCGAAATTGCAATCACGCCCTGGTGTTTTCCTGTCTCTGATAACTGTTCCAGACGTTCTTTTGCCACATAATTCACGATCGTATCATGCTTTTTGGCTTCTCTCAGAATCGATCTGACTGGTCCGTCCTGGCAACCATCCAGTACAAATAATTTATCAATTGTTTTTCCGGATCGAAATGCCTCAAGTACTGCATTCCGTCCTTCGATTTTATTCTCTTCGTATCCCATAGGATCTCCTTTAGTTCTAATACGTAATATTAAGTTTCTCGATCGCATACTTTACAAGTTCTACGATTCTTGGAAACTCATCCTTCAAATACAGATAACCCATCAGTGCCTCAAAACCGGTTGCATTCCGGTAATCTGACATTGTTGCATTTTTTGCCATCGTTGGAGACTTTGCATTACGTCCTCTCCGGTAAATATCCGCCTCCTCAGGTGTCAGAATTTCTTCGAGTACTTTCATCATTTCTGCCTGTGTTTTGGCCTTTACAATGTGACTGGTCCGGTAGTGTAGCTGACTCGCCTTTGTATTTCCCTTTCCGACAACAATAGATCGGATTACCAGATCAAAAATGCCATCTCCAATATACGCAAGTGCAAGCGGTGAATATGTACGGATATCCACCGGTGCGATCTCAAACTCTTCTTTAATATATGCATCAATTCCTTTTTCCATTAAACAAGCTCCCATACCACGCCCTCACGGGTATCTTTAATTGCAACACCTTTTGCAAGAAGCTCATTGCGGATTGCATCTGCCTTTGCAAAATCCTTTGCTTTTTTAGCTTCTTTCCGTTCTGCAATCTTCTCCTGGATAAATGCCTCGAGTTCAGGATCTACATTACTTCCAGCATCTTTTAATGCAGCACCTGCTGTCGTAAGATTCAAAGATAATACCTTATCAAAATCTGCGGCAAGCGCAAGCTTTGTCTTATCATTTGTATCCGCTTTCAGCATATCATATACGACAGTAAGTGCCATGGATGTATTCAGATCATTGCAGATGGCATCCTCAAATCTGCTCTTATACTCTGCAAATACCTTGTCATCCACATCACCCTCATCTTTTAATTCAGCAATCTTTTTCACAAGTTTCACATATGCTCCTGTGATATTGTCCAGATTCTCATAAGAAAAAACAAGCGGTTTGCGATAATGTGACTGTAAACAAAACATACGGTAAACCATCGGATCGTATCCTTTTTCCTCAAGAAGTGAAACGGTAAGGAAATCTCCCTTTGATTTACTCATCTTGCCCGTCTGGTCATTCAGATGATTGACATGGAACCAGTAGCTGCACCATTTATGTCCCAGGTATGCCTCACTCTGTGCGATCTCATTGGTATGATGTGGGAAAATATTATCCACGCCACCGCAATGAATGTCAATATACTCTCCAAGATGTTTCATGCTGATGCAGGAGCATTCAATATGCCATCCAGGATATCCGACGCCCCATGGACTATCCCATTTTAACGCCTGATCTTCAAATTTGGATTTCGTAAACCAGAGCACGAAATCATTGCGGTTGCGTTTATTGACATCCTCTTCTACATCATCACGGACACCAACCTGAAGCTGTTCCTTCTCCACCTGGGATGAAAAGACAAAATAATCATCCAGCTTCGAAGTGTCAAAATAGACATTTCCACCAGCCTGATATGCATATCCTTTCTCCAGAAGGACTTCGATCATATGAATAAACTCCGGAATGCAGTTTGTGGCAGGCTCCACAACATCCGGTTTTTTAATATTCAGCTTCCTGCAGTCATTAAAAAAAGCATCCGTATAATATTGTGCCACCTGCATAACGGTCTTATGTTCTCTTTTGGCACCTTTTAACATTTTATCTTCTCCGGTGTCTGCATCGGAAGATAAATGACCGACATCGGTGATGTTCATGACACGTTTGACATCGTATCCGATATAACGGAGTGACTTCTCCAGTACATCTTCCATAATATAGCTGCGAAGATTTCCGATATGCGCAAAATGATATACCGTAGGACCACATGTATACATTGCAATCTTTCCATCCTCATGCGGAATCACCGTGTCAATATTTCTTGTCAAGGTATTATAAAATCGAAATTTATTCTCCATGGTATCTCCTTCTTTATCTCTATTTTAATCGATATTTATGCATTTTCCAACTGATTTTGCAAATTATTTTGTCTCGCTTTCCGCCTTCTGAAGCTTTGCAAGCTGATATTCCAGTTCATGCACTCTGCAGCGCAGCATGTCGTTTTCGCGCTTTAAGCATTCAATATCTTCGCAGATCGGATCTGGCAGATGTGTCTGATCCAGATCCTCCTGCGGAAGTCTCTCGTTATTTCTTTTTACGACACGGCCAGGCACTCCGACTACGGTTGAGTTCGGCGGCACTTCCTCCAAGACGACACTTCCTGCACCAATCTTACTATTATCTCCAATTTTAAAGGATCCAAGCACCTTTGCTCCGGCACTGATCATTACATTATTTCCGATCGTAGGATGTCTCTTGCCGTGTTCTTTTCCGGTTCCTCCGAGTGTGACGCCCTGATATAAGGTACAGTTATCTCCAATGATCGTTGTCTCACCGATAATAACACCGGTTCCATGATCGATAAAAAGACCTTTTCCAATCTGTGCGCCCGGATGGATTTCAATTCCGGTTTTTCTTGCTGCGCGCTGCGACACCCATCTTGCCCAGAAGTAATGACCTTTTACATATAATTTATGCGCTCTTCGATAGCTGAGCATCACCTTAAAACTCGGATAAAGAAATACCTCCATATTGGAATGAATGGCCGGGTCTCTTTCCCTGATAATCGCAATCTCCTGTTGAATATTTTTCCAAAAACTCATACTTCTCACTCTTTCTTTTACATAATTCCTACAAAACAAAAACCACGGGCACTCCGCCAAGAGACGAAGTATTCCGTGGTTCCACTCTATCTTTCGAAAAAATCACAAAAAGTCTTTTCTGATCTGTAATTCTTTCGCTTTTCACCTTTTAACGTAAGTTACCCGTTTCAGACTACTGTTCTTTCGTCTGAAAAGCTCCCGGAGGCACTTTCGGAAATCTGAAATGGAAGCTGCTTGCAGCCGATGACAGCTTCTCTCTGTTATTCCAATTATTTCTTACTCTTTCCGTTCTTCGCTTTTACTATTATAATCCTTACCATAGTTTATGCAGAATTGGATTTTTTGTCAAGACTAAGTTATCTTTTCTGGCATCCGCTGCAGGAAGTGCAACGGCTTCCGCCACCAACTTCCATACTGCTTTCAAAAAATCCATTCAGACTGCAGATCGCCTGAGATGAGATGCCTGTCTCATTGCCGGTAAATCCAAGTCCTTCTTCGGTCGTTGCCTTCACATTCACCTGATCTTTTGCAATTCCAAGCACTTCTGCGATATTCTGTTCCATCTCTTCGATATAAGGACGAAGCTTCGGTTTCTGGGCGATGATCGTAGCATCGATGTTCTCAACGACATATCCATGCTCCGTCAGAAGCTTTCCCACATGTTCTAAAAGCTTCATGCTTGAAATCCCCTTGTACTTCGGATCTGTATCCGGGAAATGCTTTCCAATATCTCCAAGTGCTGCTGCACCGAGCAACGCATCCATGATCGCATGCAGAAGTACATCTGCATCCGAATGTCCCAAAAGTCCAAGTGTATGTGGAATCTTTACTCCACCTAAAATCAGATCTCTTCCTTCCACCAATTTGTGTACATCGTATCCCATTCCTATGCGCATTGTTTTTTCTCCTGTCTTTCAAAATTATGTATCCAGTCTGCCTTCAGCAGATATACAAGAAACAGTATCGAACTCAGTGACCAGGTCAGCGGATATGCCCAGAATACGACCTGGATTTTATGTATAAAATGTACAATGATCGTTATATATGTAATCCGGATCAGACACCAGCAGATCAACATAACCACAAGCGGTACTGTCGACTTGCCTGCACCACGCATGATTCCGGCAACTGTATGTGAAAACGCCAGCAAAAAATAAAACAGCGTAACCGTTCTCGCCTGCAGCGTACCGTATCCAATTACTTCCGCTTCCGTATCAAACAAACGAATCAGCTGTGGAATGAAAATATAGATCACCACGCCGATCAGCTCGGCCGTCGTAATGGAACAGAAAATTCCAAATGCCGCACCCTTTTTTGCACGTTCATACTCTTTGGCTCCAAGATTCTGTCCGATAAATGTTGTCATCGCCATCGCAAAACAGGTGATCGGCATAAAGCCAAACCCTTCAATCTTTGAATAGGAACCACACCCTGCCATTGCCATCTTTCCAAACGAATTGATGTTGGACTGTACTACAATATTAGCAATCGAAATAATTGAATTCTGTACCCCGGACGGAAGACCAATGGTAATGATCTGTTTTAACATCGGCAGATCAAAACGTATCTCTTTTAGTCTGACCTGATATACATCCTGTGTATTCATCAGTCTTCTCATACATAAAATCACACTGAGTATCTGCGAAATAATCGTGGCAAGTGCCGCATATTCGACACCAAGGCGAAACACACCGTTAAAAAGCAGATCCAGAATCACATTTACAATGGATGAAAAGATCAGATAATTCAACGGATGTCTGCTGTCTCCCACTGCCTGCAGAATTCCCATACAGACATTATATAATACAACTGCCAGTGAGCCAAGGAAATAAATTCTCAAATATGCGACCGAATTTGGAAGTACCTCTGCCGGTGTCTTCATCCAGAGCAGGATCTGAGGTGTAAACACGATTCCAAGAATCGTCATAAGCCCCCCAGCCGCAATACCGAATGCCAGATCCGTATGCACTGCCTTATGGACTTTTTCATAATCCTTTGCGCCAAAATATCTGGATATGACCACACCAGCACCCATTGCTGTTCCATTAAAGAATCCGACCAGCAAAAAAATAAGGCTTCCTGTAGAAGTCACTGCTGCAAGTGCATTGCTTCCAAGGAAGTTTCCAACGATCAGTGAATCCGCCATATTGTATAGCTGCTGGAACAGATTTCCAAGAAACAACGGAATCGCAAATGCAATGATTTTCTTTGGGATGGATCCCTCTGTAAGTATATTGCTTTCTTTCATCTTCTCCCCCTTTTTTACCGAAAAATGAGCTGCCATTCCGAAATCTTCTTTCGAAATGACAGCTCTGATCATCTTATGCTCTTATATAGCATTTGTCAATCTGGTTCTTATGCTAACGCTGCTGTAATGATTGCCATAGAATATACTTCTGATGCGTTACATCCACGTGACAGATCATTGATTGGAGCATTCAGACCAAGTAAAATTGGACCATATGCATCGAAATTACCAAGACGCTGTGCAATCTTATAACCGATGTTTCCAGCATTGATATCTGGGAAAATAAATGTATTTGCATGTCCTGCAACTTCTGATTCCGGACATTTTGTACGTGCAACACGTGGAGCTACTGCTGCATCGAACTGAATCTCTCCCTCGATTGGAAGTTCCGGATATTTTGCTTTTGCTTTTGCAGCTGCATTACGCATTTTATCAACATCTTCGCCTTTTCCTGATCCAAGTGTTGAATAACTTAAAAATGCAACCTTCGGATCTACACCAAAGATTCTTGCACAGGCAGCTGACTCTCCGGCGATCTCAACCAATTCATCCTCTGTCGGATGAATATTGATTGCGCAATCAGACATTGCAAGTACTTCGTTCTCACCTGTAGCAGATGGACGAACAAGAATAAAGCAGGAAGATACGATGGAATTTCCCGGTTTTGTCTTAATAAGCTGTAAAGCAGGTCTTACGGTATCTGCTGTAGAATAGGTAGCACCGCCGAGTAATGCATCCGCAACTCCCATTTTTACTAACATTGTACCGAAATAGTTTGCCTGTGAGAGAACTCCACGAGCCTGTTCAGGTGTAACACCTTTGCTTTTACGTAATTCACAGAACAGATCTACCATCTCATCAAAACGTTCATAGTTCTTTGGATCGATGATCTGTGCACCACGGATATTAAATCCACTCTCGCTTGCTACAGCGTAAATCTCTTCTTCATTACCAACAAGAATTGGATGAAGGAAATTGCTAGCTAACAGACGGGAAGCTGCCTCAAGAATACGAGGATCATTTCCTTCTGTAAATACGATTTTTTTAGGACTTTTCTTTAAGATGTCAATTAACTGACCAAAACCAAACATGTTTTGTATCTCCTTTTTCTATAATTTTATTTTTTCACCTAGAGCCATTTTATACCCCTTTTTCGTGAATTACAATGAATAGTAATGTTTTTTATCGAAAACATTTCTCGTTATTTTTTTGACAATTTTCGCACCTGAAAACTGGAATTTTCTTGAAGTACAGAAACAGATAGCGTATACTAATCCAATATATCAAAAGCAAACGAAAGGCAAGCAATATGAAAAATAAAAATTCAATCCGCGGTATGTTCCTGCTTGTGGTCACTGCTGCGATCTGGGGAACTGCTTTTGTAGCACAAAGTGTAGGCTCACAACGCCTTGGGACATTTACCTTTAATGCAATCCGTTCATTGATCGGAGCAATCGTTCTTGTTCCATTTCTATATATCCGGAGCAAAAAAAATATCCAGACTAAAGATGCCGGTGAACGCCGCACTCTTTTACTTGGCGGGCTTATCTGCGGAACAGCATTATGTATTGCTTCGAACTTCCAGCAGCTCGGCATCAGTCATTCCACCGTTGGCAAATCCGCTTTTATCACAACACTCTATATCGTAATCGTTCCGATTCTCGGGCTCTTCTTACACAGAAAAGTTTCTTTCCAGACATGGATCGGTGTAATTCTTGCCCTGGCAGGTCTCTATCTGCTTTGTATGAAAGATGAGGGGTTCACACTTCAGACCGGAGATATCTATCTTCTTTTATGTGCCCTGTTCTTTTCTTTCCAGATTATCGCTGTAGATCATTTTTCTCCGAAGGTAGACGGACTAAAACTTTCAATGCTTCAATTTCTTGTGACAGGAGTTCTTTCCGGAATCTGTATGTTTCTGTTTGAATCACCTTCCCTCGCAGATATCACAGCCAGTGCTTTCCCACTCTTCTACGCTGGTGCTATTTCCTGTGGAATCGCATATACCTTACAGATTCTCGGGCAAAAAGAGGTTGCCCCTGCCATCGCTGCACTCATCATGAGCTTAGAGTCCGTGATTGCTTCCCTTGCCGGATGGCTGATTCTTAGAGAAACGTTATCCACAAAAGAACTGATCGGCTGTGTTTTCGTATTCGTTGCTGTTTTGATCACACAGATCCCACTGCCGAAATGCCGCAGACATACGTCATGATCTTTTACCAATGATCTCCTATTGTTTAATTGTTACAGAATTGTTACAATTCATTTGTGCTTAGCTAAGGCAGCAAAAACAAACAAAGGAGGATACATCTATGTGTTATAATTTCTTCAGTAATTGCGACATCATGGCAATTATCCGTAAATGTTTTGGATGTAACTAATATTAACATTTGCATAAATACAAAAATACTTAAATAAACATTTCCCCTATGGCAAAAGGTCCCGGTTTCGGGACCTTTTGTTTTGTGCAATTTACAATCCACTAAATTGGAAAACTTCTTTTGATCTTCCAATCCAATAGAGCAAAAAAATCCCCGACTTCCGTCGGGGATAATTGCGTAGCGAGAGGGGGATTTGAACCCTCGACACTGCGGGTATGAACCGCATGCTCTAGCCAACTGAGCTATCTCGCCAT
>CAKRMH010000031.1 GCA_934364805.1 uncultured Lachnospiraceae bacterium | reverse complement strand
AATGGGACCTACAGGGCTCGAACCTGTGACCCTCTGCTTGTAAGGCAGATGCTCTCCCAGCTGAGCTAAGATCCCAGTTTTGTCGTCTGCTCTCGCTGACGACTTGTTTATTATATCTATTGTTTTAAAAAAAGTCAACTGTTTTTTGTTTTTATTTGAATTTTTATTCCTTCTTCTGGCAAAGCCCGAAATATTTTTTCACAGAATTGTGCCTCCTCACTGCTTATGCTTTCCTCTGAAAATGCACCCTTCTGCACGATTTCCATATAACGTTCCCAGTCTTTTCTGCTTATTTCCGGAAAGTTTCCGGTTAATATTTCAAGATACTGTCTATCCGACAAACCGGATTTTTGAACACGCTGTTTTTTCATCACCATATGATAGATTTTCCGGTTCAACTGACGCACTGCCTGATTATATTGTCCTCTTTCCAGCTCTCTGGCAAGCTTTTTATTCCAGGACTGTTCTTTCTGCTTTGGCCGGACCACAACCAGATAGAAACAGCTCATCAGGAAACCGGCAATTACAATCATGATACTGATCCATTCACATACTTTCGTCCAGTTACTGTTCTCCTCTTCTTTCTGTTTTTTCAACGTCTGTCCATCTTTTGACGCCGTCTGTCCATGAAATCCTGTATCCTCTGACGTCTGATTCATTCCAGTATCACTTTGCGTATTTTTCTCTGCCGTAGTCCCATCCTGTTCCAGTTCTTCACTTTGTGTATCTGACGTCTGCTGATCCTGCTGTGCTTCCTGTCTTTGAATAATCTTTTCCTTACCTTCATTATTCTCCTGTGTCTCGGATTTTGTCCACTCACTCGGAAGTTTTGTCTGATCATCATAGCCCGGTGTCATCTCCACCGGAACCCAGCCATAATTGTTCAGATAGACTTCCACCCATGCATGTGCGCAGTTATCCTCCACCACATAATCCGTCGTGTCGTCTTCACCGCTGGTTCCGTTTCCTTTTGTGATATATCCGGTTGCATATCGCGTCGGCACACCAAGCTCACGCAAAATAAATACGCCTGCCGATGCAAAATGTACACAATACCCCTTATGGCTTACCGAAAGGAAATACTCGATCGGGTCCTGATTTCCCGGAGAATCCAGATATAAACTGTACATGCCACGGGCAGCAAGTTCAGAACTGACAAGCTGTGCATATATAATTCTTTTCATGTTCACAGCATCATTCCCATAGCTGTCACCATAATCAAGCTCTGCAAGATCCGACTGCCTGATCTCTTCTGCAATTTTTTTTGCTGTCACTTCCTGCGCTGGTACGGTCAGATAATTTGCTGCAGCATACGGATTATACCAGTCAAAAAACTCCTGTTCTTTACTCCACAGGCTGCCATAACTGTCTGCATACCAAAAAAGATTCTCTCCTGCGGTTTCCCAGTGAAACATATCCCAGTTCTGCTGGTTTACCGTCGCAGAAAATGTTTTCTTTCCCTTTTCTTTAAAGATACGATAATCCCCAGAAAGTGTGACGTCCTTCATTCTGGAATAACTGCTCGCATACAGTGCATACGTATACGGATCCTGAATTCCGGTATATTCTATCGAGTACTCTGCTGCAGCACCGGCATCTTCCACCATTGCATTCATATACTGTGCATTCGCCAAAAGTTCTGAGCCTTCTTCCGATGAGATTCCATGATCAATGCATGCCTTTGCAAATGCATCATCTGTGTTTATCCATTCCGAATTCTCATACTCAGAACCATAATATCCCCGAAGATACATACGCCCGCCATTCGAACTGCCATCCATATGGATTCGCATTACTTCTTCATTATTATACTTCGGTGTATGGTTATCCACACTTCCATCTTCCATATTTCCGTGGAACAGCTGGACTCTCAGATTTTTGAGCGAACCTTCCAGTTCGCCCTGTACCATTTTCATCTGCGTTTCTTTCGATGCGATATAATGTGCCGGACCATTCAGACCATATGTCACAGCTGCAACAACAAGAACAATGGACACGCCAATCCAGATCATCCGTCTTTTCCCTGGAAAGATCTTCTTCCAGAATACACAGCTGCCCAGTACGATTCCTGCATAAAGCAGAATGAAGGCGCTCCATTCAGGCGTATAGCCAATCAGAAGTTCAAGCACGCATACGCTCAACGGCAAACTGATCATAAGCCACCATTTCCGGAATACCCCTGCGAGCATCTGAAGCAGCGATGCAGCAGCAAACACTCCAAAAGACAGTGCGAGCGAAAGATATGCTGCATCACCGCCAGAAAGCTTTGCTGTGGTATTGTAATATTCATTCCACCGCTCCAGATAAAGCTGTCCAAGTGCCAGTGCTCCATCTTCCATTAATACTCCATAACTTCGATAAAACCGGACACAACCAAATACAAGAATCACAACAGCTGATAAATTTCCAATAAGCCTTTGCATCTTCTGTGTTGCCTCTGTCATAATTCCATTCCAGAATGTAAATGCTGCGATCATCACAACGGAAAGAATTATTCCAGAAACATTTACTTTCATATCTGGAAATACATCCTGCATCATCCAGACAGAAGACAGCAGAAAAAGAACAGCAATGATACTGTTGCCAATACAGCGCACAATCTCTGTCCACACGGAGTTTTTGATTTTATTTGTATGGACCGGCCTGTTCTGCTGCCAGTCGATCAGCTTCTTCTGCTGTTTCATTTCTATCTCCCGCTACAATATAAATTCCAGCTCATGAATATCCTCTTTTGCATGATCCTTACGGATCGTCTGAAGAAGCTTTTTGTCAAGCCGGATCTCCATTTTTTCATTCAATACAATATGATGCAGGATCCGCTCGGAACGGTACTTTTCTTTATAAAGTGCCTGAATATCTTCCTGCCCCTTGTCTTCTTTTTCATTCAGATAAAAGGCAAGAAACTGATAAAAACTTTCCTCATCATCCACCCGGATCCGTACAAGATCCATCGTCTGTCCGCTAAACCATGTCACATAATGCGGACATCCTGCATCCATCAGCGAATAGGAAATACTTGCCACCGCCATATAATAAATGTCCCTCTTCCTTACAGTGTCTTTTCCTGTGTTTTTTCCACGGGAATCAAGAAGCAGCGCCACAGGGCATGCTTTCGGATGACCGTTTTCCTTTACCATCAGTTCATCCATTCTGGCACTGATTTTCCAGTGAATGCTCTGAACCTTGTCCCCATTTTGAAATGGACGGATCTGAAAGACTTCGTTTACATCATCTCCGGCCCTTAATTCATCATATACTTCTGCCTCTCCAAAGAAATTCCGAACCGGTTCTGTCAGCCGCACAGGCATCTCTTCCATCTCCGGCAGAACTTCAATGCTTCTCGCCACACGCTTTGTAACTTTGCGGTTCAGGTAAAAAAATCCGGTCATATCATATACCCGGATCTTATTTAAAATAATCTCGTAACTTCCCGCATAGAAAAAGCCAATCTCAAACTGTCTGTTTTCAGAAACACCAGACTCCATATCCAGATAGATCCAGCGCTTTTCCTGTTCTTTTCCCTGAAAATTAACCGATATCTGATATCCGATCTTTCGGTTATTTTTACCGGAACGATTGTGAATCTCTGTATTGACCAAAATCTTCTGACCTTTTTCCACCAGTGCGATTGGAATGCGAATGACCGGTTCAATCTCCGCCGCAATCAGATTCATATATACCAACGAGATCAGCATTAACAGGAGCAGACAGAAAGCAAACATCGCAATCGGTGCACTTCCATAAATCATAGCGGTATAAATCAGCAGACCAATCATGATCAAAGCTGTAACATATCGTTTCACCCAGATTCCTCCATCCAACTCTATTCCATGTACGAAGCAGGCTGTTTGACTTCTGAAAGAATCTTTTGCAAAACTGCCATTTCTGTCACATGGGAAACTCTCGCCTTCGTGTTCAAAACAATACGGTGTCTTGCCACATCCGTAAAGACAGCGGCCACATCTTCTGGAAGCACATAAGTTCTGCCCTCCAGAAATGCATGTGCCTTTGCCATCTTTGTACATGCAATCGTACCACGCGGGCTCACTCCAAGTTCAATATATGCATTTTCTCTGGTTGCAGACATAAGCTCCGCAATGTATTTGTAAATACTGTCATGAACGTGTATCAGTCTGACATATTCCTGTAATTTTTCCAGCTCGTCCGAACGTAAAATACTGCTGACCTGATCAATATCCGACTTTACGCTTCGTCCCTTGGCAATCTCAATCTCACTGTCCAGATCCGGATACCCCATGCTCATGCAGATCATAAAACGGTCCAGCTGTGATTCCGGAAGCAGCTGTGTACCGGCACTTCCTTTTGGATTTTGTGTTGCAATGACCACAAACGGTTCCGGCACCTTATGGCTGATTCCATCCACCGTCACCTTGCCTTCCTCCATAACTTCAAGAAGCGCAGACTGCGTCTTTGGAGATGTACGGTTAATCTCGTCTGCAAGAAACAGATTACACATGATCGTCCCCTGATGATATACAAACTGACCTGTTTCTTTCTGATACATGGAAAATCCAAGGATGTCCGCCGGAAGCACATCCGGGGTAAACTGCACTCTGTGGTTCACGAGCGCCATTGCTCTGGAAAATGCAATTGCAAGCGTTGTCTTTCCTACACCAGGAACATCTTCAATCAGAATATGTCCCTCTGCAAGAATGGCTGCCAGTGCCTTCTCAACACATTCATCTTTTCCTTTTACAACTTTTTTTACTTCATCCATCACAGCACGTGCCATAAAATAAGCACGTTCATGCTGGTCTTTTGCGTCCAAGTACCCCATGTTTTACCTCTCTTTATGCGAATATATTATGATTTTATCACCTTTTTTCTGTCTGATAAACACTAAAACACCATCTTCATGAACTCTTAAGAATTCCACAAAAATCATCAACTGTATAAAAAATGCAGCAGATCGCTCCGCTGCACTTTTCGTCCATATTCTTATAAAAGTTCTTTTAAGATCTGGTTGACCATAGCCGGATCTGCCTTTCCTTTCATGGCTTTCATCGTCTGTCCTACCAGATATCCGATTGCTTTTTCCTTACCATTATGATAATCCGTAACCGATTGCGGATTGTCCGCAATGATCTGCTCAATCGTTGTTCTTAACGCACCTTCATCATTTACCGTCTTTAATCCTTTTTCTTCCACGTATTGTTTTGGATCAACATCGTGATAGAAAATCTCCTCAAATACTTCTTTTGCCACCGTGCTGTTGATCGTTCCAGCCTCTGTCAGTTCAATGAGTTCCGCAAGATTCTTTGGTGAAAACTTCAGATCCTGCGCATCCATCTCATTCTCTTTCAAAAGACGCATGGTCTCAACCATAAGCCAGTTGGATACTTTTTTCGGTTTTTTGCAGAGTTCTGTTGTCGCCTCAAAAATATCCGCCATATGTTTGGATGCAGTAATGATCTGTGCATCATATTCCGGAATATCATATTCCTTTTTGTAACGGATCAGTTTCTCTGAGCGGAATTCCGGCTGTTTCTTTCTGACTTCATCAATCCACTCGTCTGAAATAACGATCGGTACAAGATCCGGTTCCGGGAAATAACGGTAATCCTGCGCATCCTCTTTCGAACGCATTGCATGAGAAGATTCTTTATTGTCATCCCAGCGTCTTGTCTCCTGAACGACACTTCTTCCCATCTCAATCAGTTCAATCTGACGTTCTCTTTCGCCTTCAATCGCATGCGCAATTGCCTTAAAAGAGTTCAGGTTCTTCATCTCGGTACGGGTTCCGAATTTTCTTGCTCCAACCTCTCTTACTGAAATGTTGACATCCGCACGCATGGATCCTTCATTTAATTTGCAGTCGGATGCTCCCAGATACTGAATTGTCTCTCTTAACTTCTCAAGATATGCAATAACTTCGTCTGCAGAACGCATATCCGGTTCTGATACGATCTCAATTAACGGTACTCCGGAACGGTTATAATCGACAATTGAAACATCTTCCCATTCGTCATGAACCAGTTTACCAGCATCTTCCTCCATATGGATCTCATGGATTCCAATTACTTTCTTTCCTGCTGCTGTCTCAATCTCAACCCCGCCGTTTCTGCAGATTGGCAGATACAACTGTGAAATCTGATAGTTCTGCGGATTATCCGGGTAAAAATAGTTCTTACGGTCAAATTTGCAATACTGGGTAATACTGCAGTTTGTAGCAAGACCAACTGCCATTGCATACTCAACTACCTGCTTATTCAAAACCGGAAGTGATCCCGGCATACCAGTACATACCGGACAGGTATGTGTATTTGGTGCACCACCGAATTCTGTGGAGCAGGAGCAGAAGATCTTGGTCTTTGTTGCTAATTCTACATGGACCTCAAGTCCAATGACTGTTTCATAATTCTTTGCCATTTTCCTTCTCCTCCCTTCTATGCTTCACACGCCACATCGGATAACGGGCTGTGTTTCATATCTCTTGTCTGTTCAAAACTGTATGCTGCACGGATAATGTTCTTTTCCTTGAAGCAGTCACCGATCAGCTGTAATCCGATTGGAAGTCCTTTGGAATCCATTCCACATGGAAGAGAGATTCCAGGAAGTCCTGCAAGGTTCACTGAAATCGTATAAATATCTCCAAGATACATTTTGATCGGGTCGCTTAAGCTTTGTCCAAGCTTTGGTGCCGTTGTCGGAGCAGCCGGTCCAAGAATCACATCATATTTTGCAAACGCTTCATCAAAAGCCTTTTTGATCAGAGCCTTGACGCGGAGTGCCTTCAGATAGTATGCATCATAATATCCGGAACTTAAAACAAAGGAACCAAGCATGATTCTTCGTTTGACTTCAGGTCCAAAACCTTCCGAACGGGTTTTCTTATACATATTGTGCAGTTCTTCATACTCGCTGGTACGATATCCGTATTTTACACCATCAAAACGCGCAAGGTTTGAGCTTGCCTCCGCACATGCGATTACATAGTAAGCTGGAATTGCGTACTCTACAAGTCCAAGATCAAACTCTTCCACGACTGCGCCTTTTTTCTCCAGTTCCTTTGCTGCGTCGAGTACTGCTTTTTTCACTTCCGGATCTAAACCTTCTCCAAAATAATCTCTTGGAATTCCAATTTTCATTCCTTTCACATCATCCACAAGCGCTTCTGTAAATTTCAGATCTTCTCTCAAAACAGAAGTGGAATCTTTGGTATCATATGCTGCAATACATTCCAGAATGGTTGCACAATCGGTAACATCTTTGGCGATCGGTCCGATCTGATCCAGAGAAGAACCATATGCGATCAGTCCGTAACGCGATACTGTACCATAAGTTGGCTTGATACCGGTCACACCGCAGAAAGAACTTGGCTGGCGGATTGATCCACCTGTATCGGAACCTAACGCATACGGAACTTCCTCGGCTGCTACTGCTGCACAGGAACCGCCCGATGATCCACCTGGAACATGTTCTGTATTCCATGGATTTTTCGTTGCTCCATAAGCGGATGTCTCCGTTGTACTTCCCATTGCGAACTCATCCATATTGGTTTTTCCGATGATTACTGCACCTGCATCCTCCAGACGTTTTACGGCTTCCGCTGTAAAAGTCGGAATAAAGTTATACAGGATCCTGGATGAACATGTTGTGAGCATTCCCTCTGTACACATGTTATCCTTGATTGCAACAGGAACGCCAGCAAGCGGTCCTGTCAGTTTTCCCTCATCGATCAACTTCTGTACTTCTTCTGCTTTTTTCAGCGCTGCTTCTTCATCTACTGTCACAAAGCTGTTTACTTTCTCTTCTTTTGCATGAATTGCATCAATTGCTGCCTGAACAGCCTCAGTAACAGTTACTTCTTTTGCTTTGATTTTTCTGCCTAATTCTACGGCAGTGAAACTCATTAAACTCATTTAATTTCCTCCATAGCCTTAAGCTTATTCTCCGATGGTCTTTGGCACCTTGAAACCGCCATCCTTCTTGGAAGGAGCGTTTGCAAGCGTTGCCTTGCTTCCATCACCATTTGTAACAACATCTTCACGGAACACATTATTTACCGGGAACACATGGGACATCGGCTCAACACCTTCTGTATCCAGTTCATTCAGCTGATCAATATAATCCAGCATCTCTCCGATATCTTTCTTTGCCTGTTCCTTTTCCTCATCATTCAGCTCAAGCTTTGCAAGAATTCCTACATATTCGATCGTCTCATCCGAAATCACGTTTTTACCGTCGACTTTCATTGCAACTGCTTCCTGTTTTACAACCGGTTCTTCTTCCTCAAATGCAGCAAAACCTTCAGACTGAAGAAGGGCTGCTGAACATCTGATCTTTGCATAATGCATGCAGTCACAGATTCCGGTATTATTCCAGTCAGAAGCCTCCGATGTTCCCTCATACTTCATGCCGCATTTTTCCATAACTTTCGCAGAATTGGTATTATGCACATCGCATCGTGCTTCTACACGGTTTGCACCAACTTCATCGAAAAAGAAACGCATCACCTCAGCTAATGCCTCTGATGTATATCCCTTTCTCCAAAACTCTTTGCCAATGCAGTAACCGATCTCCACGGACTGTACCTTTTCATTCATGCCGACTGCACTGATGCTTCCGATCACCTGTCCGATCTCTTTTAATTCGATTGCCCACCGGTAAACATCGTTATCAATGGTCTCATCTTCCCATCTTGTGATCACATCCTCCGTCTGATCCAGATCTGTATGTGTCGGCCAAGTCAGATATTTGGTAACTTCCGGATCCGATGCCCAGTTCTGGAACATGTCGGATGCATCTTCTATCGTAAAACGTCTTAAGATCAGACGATCTGTCTCTAACATTTTGGTTCCTAAATGCTTCACTTTGTTTCTCCTTTCCAATTGTTTCTCTTCATGCCTATGGTTCCAGACGGCTTAAATCTCTTGGGAATAAAGTTGCTTCACGCACATTTTCCTCACCGATCAGCTGCATGGTAAGACGCTCCAACCCGATACCAAGTCCACCATGTGGCGGCATACCATGTTTGAAAGCAGACAGATAATGTTCCATTCCTTCTGTCTCCATTCCACGCTTATTTATCTTTTCCATAAGTTTGTTGTAATCATGGATACGCTGTCCACCCGTTGTGATCTCAAGTCCTTTATACAAAAGGTCAAAACTCAGTGTGAAGGTCTCATCCTCCGGATCATCCATTGCATAAAACGGTCTCTTTTTCGATGGATAATGTGTTACAAATACAAAATCTGCACCACACTCTTCTTTAAAATACTGTCCGATCAGTAATTCTTCTTCCGGCTCCAGATCATACGGATTCCGGATCTTTCTGTCATATTTCTTTGAGACAAGTTCCTTTGCTTCCTTGAAACGGACACATGGAATCTGATCCACTTTTGGAAGTGTCAGACCAAGAATTTTCAGCTCTCTTGCATACGATGTCTCAAGGAGTTTCATGGTATACTGTAAAAATCCGGTCTCCATAGCCATAATATCCTCAAATCCATCGATGTATCCCATCTCAAAATCAAGACTTGTATATTCATTCAAATGACGTTTGGTATTGTGCTTCTCAGCACGGAATACCGGAGCAGTCTCAAACACCCGGTCAAACACACCGACCATCATCTGTTTGTAAAACTGCGGGCTCTGCTGCAGAATCGCCGGTCTGTGGAAATACTCTAATTTAAAGAGGTTTGCTCCACCCTCGGCACTTTTGGCTCCAAGCTTTGGTGTATGGATCTCTGTAAATCCCTGTCCATATAAGAAATCACGAAAACCTCTTGTGATTCCTTCCTGAATACGGAACACTGCACGTTCTCTGATATTGCGCAGTGCAATTGCACGGTTGTTCAGCTTGGCATCCAGTGAAGTATTCATCTTCCATTTGGAAATCTGAAGCGGCATAGCCTCTGCCGGTTCTGATAAGATCTTCACAGTATCCAGTCTGAGTTCAAATCCATTCGGTGCACGGTCTTCCATCTTGACCGTTCCTTCCACCTCAACGGTATCCGCTTCTTTCAGATTCTGGATATCGAATCTGGATTTGCCTTCTTCATACACACACTGTACCAGGCCTTCTCTTTTACGCAAAACGATAAAAGCAACTTCACCCATATCCCTTATGGTATGGATCGCGCCCTGTACCTTAATGTTCTTTCCCTCATAATCAGCAGAAAGGATCTCACTGATCTCCAAGGTGTCTTTCTTTGCTACTCCTGTCATAAATTCCATACGATTGTACGCTCCTTTTCTTCCGCATTATGCGGTGTTATGCAAATGCCAGGGCATCTGCGAATGAAGGTGCGGGACGGAATCAAAGATTTTCCCATAAAATAAAACCCCTGGAACAAAATTGCTGAACAACTTTGTTCCAGGGGCGAAATTCTTATTCATTCCGCGGTACCACCCGCATTGAAAAATGATAACATCCTCTCATTTTTCCACTCAACGTGCGTAACGTGCACTTACGTATCAGCCTACTTGAATCGCTTCCTGTTCAACTGATCTGCTCCGGTAGTGTTCCCGTAATCTCCTCTTTCAAACAACGCTCTCAGTCGGTGACGCTGTATTCCTGTCGATGTCTGAAGATCCGAGTCTCCTTCAACGCTTTACTATGTTAATGTTGTAAATGTTATACCATATAAAAATTTCAATTGCAAGAAAAAATTCTAAATTTTTTTAAAAATATATTGTTCTTTTATTCCAGCCAGCTGATCTGCTTTCAATCGGAACGAAAAAGCACCGGATGCATACGGTCCGAAAATATAGGGATCGATCACGATCTCCATCCCTTCTTCCGTAAGCGCAAACGTCCCATCCTGTAGTATTGCAGACGAAAAATCCGTTGTGTCCACATCATAAAAACGATCTGCGTAGTCTGCGCTTTTTGAAATATCCTGCACCAGCGAGATCACATTTGCCTCAAACTGCTCTGTATCATCCGAAAGATCGTCCCAGCCGATCACATCCCCCGTCTGCGCATCAAAGTTCAGACAGTGATAGGAATAATCGCCATGCGCTCCCTGCAAGTTGACATCTGTCCGGACACAGATGCTGAACACCTGTTCATCATTCCGGACAATGCTGCTCTGATAATAAAGTGCATATGGACGAAACTTCTGACGTTCTTCCTTTGGAAGCGTTTCCTGATATGCCTGATAATCTGTATATCCGCTCTTTGCATCCGCAAGTGTAGAATCTGCGCTCTCCTTTGCCTTCGAAAGATCGTCATCCAACGCCTGATTCACCTTATCTATAACAGCCTGATTTCCCTTGCCTCCGGTGATCGTATAATACTGATAGCTGGAAACAAAAATCTCTGTCTGATCCTCTTTCTGATCATTGGAATCACTCAGACTTTTCACCTCAAAATAAACATCCTCTTTCTCGACGGCCTCAGCTTCTTCCGTATCTGACAGCTCTGTATCTTTCTCTTTTTTTATGTCCTTTTTAACATGTTTACTGTTTTTTACGGATTCACCTGCATCCGTTTCAGCCTGGCCCTTATCCGCATTTATTGCCTGCTCGACTGTCTGATTGCCACAACCGGTCAGAAGAATCATGGCTGCAATCACTTGAAGAAAAAATCTCTTTCTTTTCATCGGTATCCCATCCCTGTTATATGATATATCAAGTATATCATAATTTTTGACAAAATTGGGATAAAAACCAGGCTACGGCTTTGTAACCTGATCTAAAATGCCGGTAAGATGTGCAATCGTAACTCCATAATTCGTCATCGGCACCTGCTGGGCTCTTGCCCTGTCAATTCTGGAAAGTACATATTTCCGGTTAAACATACAGGCTCCACACTGAATAATCAGATCATATCCACTGACGTCTTCCGGGAAATCCGTTCCACTCACCATATCTATGGTCAACGCTTCTCCGGTGCGTTTTCTTAACATGCGTGGAAGCTTTACTCTTCCAATATCTTCTGTCAGAGGTGCATGTGTACAGCATTCCGCGATCAGAACTTTCGAATCCGCCTTCAGACTGTCGATTGCCTTTGCCCCTTCCAGATAATACGGAAGATCACCTTTATAAGCAGCAAAAAGCACAGAAAAAGAAGTCAGCATACTTTCTTTAGGTTTGTGTTCATAAACATACCCAAACACCTGGGAATCGGTAATGATCAGCTTGGGCGGTTCCTTTAAAAGTGGAAGCATCGTCGTAAGCTTGTCGGTTGTCACACTGACCACAAGACATTTTTTATCTAAAAGTTCACGGATCGTCTGTACCTGAGGAAGGATCAGGCGGCCCTTCGGCGCCTGAATATCCTGCGGCATAACAAGAAGCACCAGATCATCTTCTTTTACAAGATCTCCGGTAATAAATTCTTCCCCGTAATTCTCCGGAAGCAGACGGGTAAGCGTGGATTTTACTTCATCCATCCCAGTTTGCGTCCTGGCACTGACCGTAAGAACTTGTTCTTTTGTCTGCTTTTTCAGCCATTCTGTCAAAATACCAGCCTTCTCACTGTCCTGATCCGCTTTATTTACAACAAAAAATACCGGTGTATGTCTCTCTTTAAACAAACGATACCACTCAGCCTCATCCGGAAATCTTTCGCTTAACTTTCCCTGTGGACATGCTCCCGGGTCCGTTCCTGCTATGACAATGACTGCGATGTCCGTCTTTTGTGCTGCAAGTTTTGTCTTTTCCACTCTTTTTGCACCAAGCTCGCTTTCATCATCAAATCCGGCTGTGTCAATGATCACGCATGCACCTAACGGATGGATCTCCATCGGTTTATACACCGGGTCCGTAGTTGTGCCTGCCACATCAGCGACAATCGATACCTTCTGTCCGGTCAACGCATTGATCAAAGAAGACTTTCCACTGTTTGTTTTTCCATAAACACCAATATGTAACCTGTTTGCAGATGGTGTTTCATTGAATGATGCCACTACACTTCCTCCTTTTTCAACGAAAAATGCCTGTCATGATTAAAACCGGAAATCACGTTTTCCTTCTGAAATATCATGAATATGTTCATATGCTGTCTGTTTTACCTTTGGATTGGTGATCTTCTCAAGCTCACGGTCAATCAAAGCCATACCAAGTGTTCTTGTCTCCTCACTCGCATAATCCTCAAGATACTCTTTTAAAGTCATAAGTGCGTTCGGATGGCAGCAGTTTAAAATCTGCATGCTTTTGCAAAGTGCCATAAAACGGTCACCGGTTCTTCCCTCTCTGTAACATGCGGTGCAGAAACTTGGAATATAATCCATTTTGATCAGCCAGTTTACAACTTCATCCAAAGTTCTCTGGTCGCTGACATCAAACTGTTCTGAGCTCTCTTCTTCCGGTTCTGCCTCAGCATAACCGCCGACACTTGTTCTGGATGCTCCTGAGATCTGTGATACACCAAGTGGAAGTACTTTTTCACGAACCTGCTGACTCTCTCTTGTAGAAATGATCATTCCTGTGTATGGCACGGAAATACGGATCAAAGCACAGATTTTCGCAAATGTATCATCGGTGATACCATTGTCAAACGCACTCGGATCAATATCATCCGCATGTTTGATTCTCGGTACACTGATGGTATGTGGTCCGACACCGTGTACTGCTTCTAAATGCTCTGCATGCATCAGAAGACCAGCAAACTCATAACGGTACATCTCAAGACCGAATAACACACCCAGTCCCACATCATCAATTCCACCTTCCATGGCACGGTCCATTGCCTCTGTGTGATAAGCATAATCGTGTTTTGGTCCTGTTGGATGCAGCTTCTCATAGCTCTTTTTATGATAAGTCTCCTGAAACAGGATGTAGGTTCCGATACCGGCTTCTTTTAATTTGCGGTAATTCTCTACCGTAGTCGCTGCAATGTTAACATTAACACGGCGGATTGCACCGTTTTTGTGCTTGATGCTGTATATTGTCTTAATACATTCCAGGATGTATTCAATCGGATTATTCACAGGATCTTCTCCTGCCTCGATTGCAAGACGTTTGTGTCCCATATCCTGAAGTGCTGTTACTTCCTTCACAATCTCTTCCTGTGTCAGTTTTTTTCTTGCGATATGCTTATTTTTCATATGGTATGGGCAGTATACACAACCATTGACACAGTAGTTTGACAGATATAACGGAGCGAATAATACGATACGGTTTCCGTAAAAATCCTTCTTAATCTGCTCTGCAAGTTTATATACCTCATCGATTTTCTCTGGAATCTCACATGCCAGAAGTACCGATGCTTCCCTGTGTGTCAGTCCTTTTCTCAAACGCGCTTTGTCAATAATTGCATCGATCAGTTCGACGTTGTCCTTATTGGCATCCGCATAGGCAAGTGTATCTAAAATTTCTTCGTCTGAAATAAATTCTTCTGCTTTTAAAGATTTCACGTTATACATTTTCTTTTCCTTCCAACTTAAATATAATCTCCACGGGATACTACGACCTGATAACCGATGCTCTTCATGCGGTTTTCCATGCAGAACCGGCATTCTGCTGCCTCATCTCCGGTGCAGATCTTGTTATCATATAATTTGTATTTATCCCTTACATCCACCGGTGACAGATTCGGCATTACAACATTGGCTCCGGACTGAATTCCAAGTTCACGCCCTTTCGGGTGAATCGTTCCAAGAGCCGTAGTTGCCGGTAAAAGTACATGCGGATGGATCAGCCGGATGATCGAAAGCAGCCGTAACGTCTGCTCCATCGTTCCTGCCGGTTCTCTGGCAAACGGTGTATCTTTCTGTGGGATAAATGGTCCGATTCCAACCATGTGTGGCATCAGTTTCCGAATAAACTGCAGATCTTCATATAAAGTCTCTGTCGTCTGCCCAGGAGAGCCTACCATAAATCCACATCCAACCTGATAGCCGATCTCCTTCAAATCCCAAAGACATTGTTTGCGATGTTCCAGAGAAAGTTCATCCGGATGCAGCCTTCTGTAATGCGCCCCGTTTGCTGTTTCATGGCGGAGCAGATAACGATCCGCGCCTGCATCAAAATATCTCTGATAACTCTCTTTGCTTTTCTCCCCGATCGACAGCGTGATTGCACAATCCGGATGTTTTTGTCTGATCTCCGATACCAGCTCGCAGATCCTCTCATCCGTAAAATAAGGATCCTCCCCACCCTGAAGTACAAACGTACGAAAACCCAGTTCATATCCGGTATCCGTACAGGATAAAATCTCCTCTTTTGTAAGGCGGTAACGATCGGCACAATGGTTGCTTCTTCGTATTCCGCAGTAATAACAGTCGTTTTTACAATAATTCGTAAACTCGATCAGCCCGCGTATAAACACCTGGTTTCCATAAATCTTCTGTGCTGTCTGCGCTGCTTCCTCACGAAGCATTTCCAGACAATCTTTGTTCTCCGTTGTAAGCAGATATTCCAGCTGTTCTATGCTGATATCCCGCCTGCATTTGATCTCCTGGATCATCTCTCTAGCTGTTTGTTGCATTATTTCCGGTTATGTTGGAATATACCGTTTTCACTCCGATACCATTCAGACGACCGATCTTACCGGAAAGTGCACTGATGATATCCTGTGGTGCATCAATTGCAACACTGATAATATTCAGATTGCGTTCCCTGTAAGGAATTCCCATCCGTCCGATAATATAATGTCCGTACTCATGCAGAAGATGATTCAGTTCTTCCACCGAATCCGGGTTCTCTACAATAATTCCAATCAAAGCAATTCTGGTTTCCACAATATTCTCCTTTCTTCATGACCTGGTTATTTACAGAACTTTTTGTATAGAAATCAGGATGTTAAAAGGTGGCTTTTAATTTTTAGATTAACAAATTGCCCGCTACTAAGCTAAGCGCCACCTTTTAACACCTAATCCTATATAACAAAAAGACCATATCTCCCGTAGAAGATACAGCCAAAATATGCATACAAAAACAAGAAACTGCCTGTCCAGTCTCTTTCATACCTATGTTCTGCCGGTTTCTTCCACATCAATCTAATTTCTGTGTTAGTGACAAATTATCTTTATCTTCCAGGCGCAACAACAAGAAATACTCATCGAAGCGTGTGTCAGATGAGAAAATTTTATCATGTAGCCGACAAAATCACAATTAAATCTTATTATGTTCTTTTAAATATGCAAGAAATGCAGTACATCCTGTTACCACATCACGATATGTTTCATCGTAGCAATCATAGTACCAGGGATCTCTCACCGATTTTGATTCATGGTTAAATTCCAAAAGTAAATATATTTTATCCCCTGCCTTATGACCTGTCATCCTTTCGATATTGGATATATTCTCCATATCCATACCGATAAGGTAATCGTAATAATCATAATCAGAAGCCTTTAATTGTACTGCCCTTTTTCCTTCACAGCTTAAGCCATGCTTTGCTAATTCAGCTTTTGCCGGAGGATACACCGGGTTACCTACTCCATTCCAGATTTCCTCTGTGCTTGTGGCTGCCGACGCAATTTCAAACTGCTCTGCAAGCCCACGCTTTGCAACTATGTCTTTTAAAACAAACTCAGCCATTGGCGATCTGCAGATGTTGCCGTGGCAAACAAATAATATTTTTATCATGCCTTAAAAACTCCTTGAAAATACTGATTT
>CAKRMH010000030.1 GCA_934364805.1 uncultured Lachnospiraceae bacterium | reverse complement strand
GTAAATGAAATATTTGGACTGATTACGGAGAAAACCGGAAGAATAGCAGCCGTAACAGGTCATTATTCTCCGTAGAATGAGAAAAAGACTGGATTACGGAGAATAAGCGAAGGTAGATGTAAAAGTTCAACATTACGGAGAATAAGCGAAGGTAAATGCATAAGAACAAGATATTTTAGAAGAACAATCCAATTCCTCTGCAAGCCAGGAAAAAATGAAAGATGAAAATGTTTTCTCAGAAATCTTCGATGCGCTACACGGAATAGTATTAAAAAAAAATAATTACCGGCTTCCTATGACAGCGAGGCGAAAGGAAAAACCTATGACATATGAACAGTTTAAAGAAAGATATCACATTACATTGAATAGACAGCAGGAAAAGGCGGTTTGTGCAGTAGATGGACCGGTACTTTTACTGGCGGTTCCGGGAAGCGGAAAGACAACTGTTCTGGTAAGCCGGCTTGGCTATATGATTTATGGAAAAGGAATACATCCCCAGCAGATATTAACGGTAACTTATACCGTGGCAGCTACAAGAGATATGAAACAACGTTTTATTTCCATGTTTGGCGAGGAATATGCAAGGCAGCTTGAATTTCGCACAATCAACGGAATATCACAGAAGATATTACAGTATTTTGCAGAGAGTAATCACACGACTGTGTATGACGTTGCAGACAAGGAGGCTGCGGAACTGATTAAGCAGATATTTCACGAGGTGACAGGAAATTTTGCAACAGAAAGTGACCTGAAAGATCTTCAGACGGGAATTACGTTTGCTAAGAATATGCGTCTTAATCTAAACGAGATTCAGAAGATGGAAGAAAAAATACCGAATTTTGGTGAAATTTTCCAGAAATATAATAAGGAATTAAAAAAGAGGCATATGATCGATTATGATGATCAGATCGTATATGCGTTACGGATATTGGAACAATATCCACAGGTACTTCAGTATTTTCAACAAAAATATACATATATATGTGTGGATGAAGCACAGGACACATCTAAAATACAGCATGATATGATTGCGCTTCTTGCATCATCGTCGAATAATCTGTTTATGGTTGGAGATGAAGATCAGAGTATTTATGGATTCCGGGCAGCATATCCACAGGTGCTGTCATCATTTGAAAAGATGCATCCTGGTGCTGCTGTGCTTTTCATGGAGTCGAATTACAGGAGCGGCAGTGAGATCGTGGAAGCAGCAGATCGTTTTATACAAAAGAACAAAAGCCGTCACAAAAAACAGATCAGACCAACGAGAGCGGAGAGGGGGTGTGTGCGGAATATTATCGTAAAGAATCGTGGAAACCAGTACTATTATCTTGCGAAGGTTGCAGAAGAATGTGATAAAGAGACGGCAGTTTTATATCGGAATCATGAAAGTGCCCTGCCTCTTATAGATATTCTTGATCGAAGAGGGATTCCGTATCGGATTCGGAATCATGACACAACTTTTTTTTCACATCCGGTGGTAAGAGATATTTGCGATTTTATTTCTCTGGCTCAAAATCCATGGGATGGAGAGACTTTTTTGAGGATCTATTATAAAATGGGGGCAGGAATTAGTAAAGCTCAGGCAATGTATACAATTGATCATCACGTTGGACAGGGAGCTATACTTGAAACGCTTTTAGAGGAAACGGACGTATCCAGTTACACCAGAAGGCAGGGAAAGGCTCTGCTTACACATTTTCAGAATCTTGTACATGAGAATGCAGGAAAAGCAATTTACCGGATCATTCATTTTATGGGGTATGGGGAATATATGGATGACCGGGGAATGGATTCCGGTAAAGCAGATATTTTAAAAATGCTCGGTGATCAGGAAGAGAATCTTTCCGAATTTCAGAACCGGTTGATACAGCTGCAGCAGATTTTGTCAGAGGGAACAATGCACAGGGAGGGGAATCTGGTCTTGTCAACGATACATGCAAGCAAGGGGCTCGAATATGACAGAGTTTATCTTGCTGATATGATCGACGGTGTGCTTCCGGGAGTGAATCAGACAAAGGAGCCAGAGGCTTATGAAGAAGAAAGAAGACTGTTTTATGTTGGAATGACGCGTGCAAAAAATGAGCTATATGTTTTCTCATTTCAGAATGGAGAAAATTCACCGTTTATAACAGAGCTTTTTTCAAAAAAGAAAGAGATCGGAAATCCGATGACAGGGCTGAAAGCGGGGATGACAATTTTCCATCTGAAATTTGGCAGAGGGATAGTGAAAAAATGTGAAGGAAATATAGCAAGAGTCGAATTTGCAGATGGGAGCGTCCGAAATCTTGCAATACCTGTAGTGCTCAGTAATCATATGATCAAAGTTGAGAAAAAATAAAAAGTTTGCGGTCTAAAAATATTGGAGAATGGCGGAATGTCGTGTATAATATAGTACATAAGGGATAGGTATGAGGGATTTGCAAATGAAGAAATTGAGCAGAATTATTATACAGCTTTTACCCGTATTGGTTGTTATTATCGTGACGGTTATTGTTGCTGTAATAGGATATTCCAACATTATGGAGTGGGAAGAGGATCAGTGCTGGTCTGTCCTGCAGAATGCAGCGGATGATGTGAATGAGCAGATACAGATCAGGCTGGAGGACAATGGAAATTTCCTGAAAATGACAGCAGGTTCCATTTTGGATGGGAATGCGCTGCAGGATGATCAGAAACTTGCTTCCAAATTAAAAGAGGTACAGGACTCAACCATCTTTACAAGGATTGATGTGCTTTATCCGGATGGAAGTGCTCTTTCGACAGATGGAACAAGAGTTCAGACAGAATTGTCTTTTGATGAGATTGCAGCAAGAGGGGATCATATGTCCAGAAGAAGAACAGATCCCAAAAATGGAATAGATGTTGTTGGTTATGCAGTACCAGTCGAAGATGAAGATGGCATACAGGCAATGTTAATCGGAATTATGGAGTGTAAACAGCTTTCCGATCTTTTTCAGGTGAAAGTATACGATGAAGATACCATGGTATGTATCGTAGATCAGAGGGATGGCAGTCTGGTCATGGATAACAGGCATGAGAAGCTGGGCAATATAGATGATATCAATGATCATAAATTTTTAAAAGGCTACGAGGATGTTGATGCCGGAAAAGAGATCATGAACGGTCAGACGGGAAGAACAGCGTTTGAGTCCGGAGTTAACAACGAAGATTCTTACATGTATTATATCCCATCCGAAAATTTCCCATGGGAAGTACTTGTTATTCAACAGGAGAATGTAATATTTTCCTCGCTCTATATGATGAGACGTGCGATGTTACGGATTGGAGGAATCGGATTGCTTATGCTGATCGGGTATCTTCTGATCTCGATACATAAGACGAACCAGCTTTTGAATAATCAGAAAGAGACCGAGCATCAGCTTCAGATCTCCATGACACTGAATGCATGTGTAAGGGAACTTTCAACATATTCAGACATCGACCAGGCTATTGATCATCTGCTTCAGATTGTAAACGCATATTTTGATGGAGACCGTACGTATTTATTTGAAAATGATTATGACAGGCAGATTACACGGAATACCTATGAATATGCGGCAGAAGGTGTTACAAAGGAGATTGATCATCTGCAGAATGTTCCGCTTTCCTATATTCAGTTCTGGATTGATATGTTTCAAAAACAGGGAACGTTCTATATTTCGGACCGCGATAAAGAAGTAAAACCAGGGAGTGGAACTTATGAAGCACTTGAAGCTCAGAATATACGTTCCCTGATCGCAGTTCCTCTGATGGAAGAAGGCAGGATACAGGGATTTCTTGGTGTGGATAATCCAGGGAAGAATTATAATGACCTGTCACTTCTGACATCGATTGAATTCTACATTTCAGACAGTTTATACCGCAAAGCGGAGCAGGAAAAATTAAGGCGTATGAGCTTTTGCGATGAGCCGACAGGTATTTATAACCGGAACAAATTCGAGGAAGTATTACAGCATTATAAGGAGAATCTGATCCGGGATGTAGGGGTTGCGTATTTTGATCTGAATGGATTGAAAGAGACCAACGATCGTTATGGACACAAAGCGGGGGATCGTCTGATCAAAAAAGTCACAGAATGTATTGACTTTGTATTTCCTAAACAGGCGTATCGTGTAGGCGGTGATGAGTTTGTCGTCATCCAGTCCGGAATTCAGGAGAAGGAGTTCTATGAACTTATACAAAAGACATCCAGTCTTTTGGGGAAAGGACAGGCAAGTACGGCATGTGGAGCATTATGGTCAGAAGATAGTAAGAATATTGAGGGGCAGATCCATGATGCAGAGAAGCTCATGTATGAGGACAAGCGTAAATATCATGAAGCGAAAAGATTAAGACAGCTTCAGAATGCAAAGAAATGATCCATGCTTTTTTTCAGATACAATGCCTCTTACTGAGAAAAGTTATCAATAACAAAAGCGTGGACTCTTATATTTTTTTCCAGATCGCGCTATAATGATAAAAATCAGATTCAAAGGAGGAACCATCATGGTAGATTGGAAGAAAATTGCGTTATTTGCAGGAGGAACATTATTTGGAACAGCAGGAATCAAGATTCTTGCAAGTGATGATGCCAAGAAAGTTTATACAAACTGTACAGCAGCTGCACTTCGTGCAAAAGACTGTGTTATGAAAACAGTAACCAATGTTCAGGAGAATGCAGGAGATATTCTTGCGGATGCAAAACAGATCAATGAAGAGCGTGCGGCAGCCGCAGAAGCAGCAGAATTTGAAGATGCAGAGACAGAGGAAAAAGAAGCAGAAGAGACCGCAGAAGCATAGTTTTCTCTGTTGAAAGGAACGTGGTTGAAGTATGAAATTTAAGATCGAACATGAACGTGCCGGAAGAATGCGTATCCACGTGATGCAGACGAGAATGAGTTATGCACAGGCAGATACACTGCTTTATTTTTTGCACAGCCAGAAAGAGGTTACTTTCTGCAAGGTTTATGATCGAACAGCAGATGCAGTAATCGAGTATGTTGGAGAGCGTGATACGATCATTCAGCTGCTGAAAGGTTTTCGGTACGAGAAGGTAGAGGTACCAACCGGACTGTTAGAGAGCAGTGGCAGGGAGATGGATAATCTTTATCAGGAAAAACTCTTAGGTAAGATTGTCTTTCATTATGCCAGAAGATGGTTTTTACCATATCCACTCCGGTTATGCTACAGTACATTCAATGCGCTTCGCTACATTGGAAAAGGACTTAATTCTCTCAGAAAAGGCAAGATCGAAGTAGAGGTACTGGATGCTACAGCAATCGGCGTATCGATGCTTCGCAATGATATTAATACAGCCGGATCCATTATGTTCATGCTTGGAATCGGAGAGATCCTGGAAGACTGGACACATAAGAAATCGGTAGATGATCTTGCAAGAACAATGTCATTAAATGTCGGAAAAGTATGGATGATCAGTGGTGGTCAGGAAGTGCTTGTTCCGGCATCAGACATTAAGGCACAAGATCAGGTTGTTGTCCATATGGGCAATGTGATCCCATTTGATGGAACCGTATGTGGTGGTGAGGCAATGGTGAATCAGGCCTCTCTCACAGGGGAGTCAGTACCGGTACGCAAAACGGAAGGCAGTACAGCATATGCAGGCTCTGTTGTGGAAGAGGGCGAGCTGACGATTTTAGTCAGGGAAGTCGGTGGTTCCAGCCGTTTTGAAAAGATCGTGAAGATGATCGAGGAAACGGAGAAGCTCAAGTCATCCATGGAGAGTAAAGCAGAGCATCTTGCAGACAAGCTTGCACCATACAGTCTTGGAGCGACAGCGCTTACCTGGCTTCTTACAAGAAACACAACCAAGGCATTATCGATTCTGATGGTTGATTTCAGCTGTGCGCTGAAGCTTGCAATGCCAATTGCTGTATTATCTGCGATCCGGGAAGCGAGTCTTTATAATCTGACGGTAAAGGGCGGTAAGTTCTTAGAAGCGGTTGCAGAAGCCGATACAATTGTCTTTGATAAGACAGGTACGCTTACCAAGGCACAGCCTACCGTTGCGCAGGTTGTATCGTTTGATGATCAGGATGCAGATGAATTACTGCGTCTGGCTGCATGTCTCGAAGAACATTTTCCTCATTCCATGGCAAAAGCAGTTGTGGATGCGGCGAAGAAGAAACAACTTGAACATGAAGAGATGCATTCGAAGGTCGAATACATTGTTGCACATGGAATCGCATCCAAGATGGATGAAAAACGCGTTGTGATCGGAAGTTATCACTTTGTTTTTGAAGATGAAAAGTGCACGATTCCAGAAGGAAAACAGGAAGTATTTGATGCACTTCCGAAGGAATATTCGCATTTGTATCTTGCAATCGACAATCAGCTTGCAGCAGTTATCTGTATAGAAGATCCACTTCGCGAAGAGGCTTCAGCCGTTGTGAATTCGCTGAAGAGAGCCGGACTGTCAAAAGTTGTCATGATGACCGGAGACAGTGAACGGACTGCGGCAGCAATTGCAAAGAAAGTTGGAGTGGATGAGTATTATTCGGAAGTTCTTCCGGAGGACAAAGCGCATTATGTTGAAAAAGAGAAAGAGGCAGGACGAAAAGTCATCATGATTGGTGATGGCATTAATGACTCGCCGGCACTTTCAGCAGCAGATGTCGGGATTGCGATCAGCGATGGTGCTGAAATCGCAAGAGAAATTGCAGATATCACGGTTGGTGTGGACGATCTCTATCAGATCGTCACATTGAAACTGTTAAGCGACAATCTGGTGAAACGAATTCACAAAAATTATCAGGTCATTGTCGGATTTAATACGATGCTTATCGTACTTGGGGTTGCAGGAGTCATTCCGCCGACGACATCGGCACTTTTACACAATACATCGACATTGATGATTGCATTAAAGAGCATGAATAACCTGCTTGACTAACAAGGAGCAGACGTATATGATTTGTCATATACGTCTGTTTTTGCGTATAAATGAACATTTTTATTGTGAGAAAAAGGGGAAAAATGAAAAAGAAATCTTTTTTATGTATTTTGCTGGCAGGAAGTTTACTTGCCGGCTGCCAGAATGTGAAGCAGGTGGAATCGAACAGAGAAAATGATACGCAGGAAGGAACTTCCAATGTGGAGGATTACAGAGAGACAGAGCAGGAAGTGAATGAGTGCACACAGGAAGAGACCGAGCAGGAGACACAGGAAGTGTCGCTTGTGATGGTTGGCGATGTCCTGCTTCATACACCGGTTGCAGAAAGTGGCAGAAAAGAAGATGGAAGCTATGAGTTTCATCAGTTGTTCGAACATGTTGATGCAATCCGGCAGGCTGATATTGCAATTGCCAATCAGGAGGTTATTATTGGCGGTGAAGAGCTTGGAATTACCGGATATCCATGCTTTAATGCACCATATGAGCTTGGAGATGCATTATCTGACGCAGGATTTGATATTGTTTTGCATGCGACCAATCATGCACTGGATAAAGGCAGAAATGGACTTGTCAATTGCCTGGATTACTGGAAAACACAGCATCCGGATATGACGGTACTTGGCATTCATGACAGCCAGGAATCCCAGAATGATATCTGCATATATGAGAAAAATGGAATTCGTATCGCATTTTTAAATTATACGTATGGAACCAATGGAATCGCACTTCCTGCGGATATGCCTTATGGAATTGATTATCTTGAGGAAGATAAGGTGATTTCGGATCTGCAACAGGCCGAAGAACAGGCTGATTTTACAGTTGTCTGTCCACATTGGGGAACCGAATATGAGCTTGCACCGACAGAGGAACAGAAGTACTGGGCAGAAATTTTTGCGGAAAATGGAGCGGATCTTGTGATCGGTACACATCCTCATGTGATCGAACCCGTAGAATGGTATGGAGAAGATCAGAATATGCTTGTATATTATTCTCTTGGGAATTTTGTGAACTGGACATCGGATTCAGGAAGCGGGATTGCAGACCGCATGGTTGGAGGAATGGCAGAAGTGACACTGGCAAGAGAAGAGGATGGACAGGTAAGGATACAGGATTATGATGTAGAGCCACTTGTTTCGGATCTGAAGGAAGGATTTGGCGGCGTGACAGTTTATCCACTCAGTGATTATACCGAGGAGATGGCTGAGCAGAATGAAATCCGGAAACAGGATCCGGATTTCTCGCTTCAGTATTGTAAAGATCTCTGCGGGCAGGTCTGGAATAAACAATAGGGATCAGCACGATTAAATGGCCCGGGTTGTCCATTCTTCACAGTTCCAGATATCGTTTACAATGTCTTCATAGAATTCAGGCTCATGGCATATCAGGAGAATACTTCCCTTATATGCCATGAGTGCACGTTTTAACTCGTCTTTGGCATCGACATCCAGATGATTGGTCGGCTCATCTAAAAGGAGAAGGTTCGTATCATGGTTGATCAGTTTGCACAGACGTACTTTCGCCTGTTCGCCACCACTTAACACCTTCATCAGACTTTCAATATGTTTGGTCATAAGTCCGCATTTTGCAAGGGCAGAACGTACTTCATACTGGCTCATGGATGGAAATTCTTCCCAAAGCTCATCAATGCAGGTAATGTTTGTTTCGTATTTTTTCTCCTGCTCAAAATATCCCGGATAGAGGTAGTCGCCGAGAATGGATTCGCCGGAATACGGTTTGATATATCCCATAATACTTTTCAGAAGCGTTGTTTTTCCAATACCGTTTGCACCGATCATCGCAATTTTCTGACCGCGTTCCATCGTCAGATTTAATGGTTTGGAAAGAGGTTCATTGTAGCCGATCACAAGGTCTTTTGTTTCAAAGATAATCTTTCCGGAGGTGCGGGCTTCACGGAACTGGAACTCTGGCTTTGGTTTCTCCTGAGCCAGTTCGATCACATCCATTTTGTCAAGTTTTTTCTGGCGTGACATGGCCATATTTCGTGTGGCAACACGTGCCTTGTTTCTTGCAACGAAATCTTTCAGATCACTGATCTCCTGCTGTTGTTTCTTATAGGCAGCTTCAAGCTGGGATTTTTTCATTTCATATACACGCATATACTCGTCGTAATTGCCGACATAACGTGTCAGGACACCCTGGTCGATGTGGTAGATCAGGTTAATGACACTGTTTAAAAATGGGATATCGTGCGAGATGAGAATAAAGGCATTCTCATATTCGTTCAGATAGCGTTTCAGCCATTCAATATGGGATTCATCCAGATAATTGGTTGGCTCATCTAACAGCAGAATATCAGGCTTTTCAAGCAGCAGTTTGCCAAGAAGAACTTTGGTTCGCTGTCCACCACTGAGTTTGGTGACATCTCTTAGAAGTCCGATGTCGGAAAGACCGAGTGCACGCGCAACTTCTTCAATTTTGGTGTCAATGATGTAAAAATCATGAGAATCCAGTGTGTCCTGGATCTCACCGAGTTCTGCCATCATAAGATCAAGTTCTTCCGGAGCAGCTTCCCCCATATTATCGCAGATCGCATTCATGCGGGTCTCTAATTCAAACAGATATTGAAATGCACTCTTTAATACATCATAGATCGTCTGACCTTTTTCAAGGACTGCATGCTGGTCAAGATAGCCAACCCGGATATTTTTAGCCCACTCGATCCTGCCTTCATCCGGCTGGAGATGGCCGGTGATAATGTTCATAAAAGTCGATTTTCCCTCGCCATTGGCTCCGATAAAGCCAACATGTTCGCCTTTGAGAAGGCGGAAAGAGACATCTTTTAAGATCGCACGGTCGCCAAAACCGTGATTTAAATGTTCCACGTTTAATATACTCATAGTTACCTCATTTTTTGTTGTATTTTGAAGAATATTTTATCATGATGGACCAAGGAAGAAAAGGAAGTTTGGAAAAATGTAAATAAAATTTGTCCCGTATGACCTTTCCGTGTATAATGATAGCTAGTGATAAAAATTATCAATAGAATACAAGTGAGAAAGAAAAGAGTAAACACGTTATGACATTAGCAGAGTTGAAAAAGGGACAGAGTGCGAAAATCTGTGCAGTAGGCGGAGAGGGTGCACTTCGTCAGCATTTCCTGGATATGGGAATTATTCCGGGAACTGAGATCACATATATGAAAGCCGCACCTATGGGCGATCCAATTGAATTTCGTGTCTGGGGCTACGAACTGACCCTTCGTGTATCGGAAGCGGAGAAAATCCAGATCGTGCAGGTTACCGACGCAAAGAGGGAACAGAACAATATACCGGACAATAGAAAGAAGGATGAACCATCTCTGCATCCGGGACTTGGTGAGATGGGAATCTATCATGTGAAGCAGCGGGGTGAGGTGATCCCAAAAGGAGAACTGCTTACGTTTGGACTTGCAGGCAATCAGAACTGTGGAAAGACGACACTGTTTAATCAGCTGACCGGTTCCAACCAGCATGTGGGCAATTTCCCGGGGGTTACCGTTGACCGTAAGGATGGACAGATCCGGAAACAGGAGAATACACTGGTTACGGATCTCCCAGGTATTTATTCCATGTCTCCGTATACAAGCGAGGAGATTGTTACAAGGGAGTTCTTTTTGAATGACCGGCCGAGAGGCATTATCAATATTGTGGATGCAACGAATATTGAGAGAAATCTCTATCTGACCATGCAGCTGATCGAATTGGACATCCCAATGGTATTGGCACTCAACATGATGGATGAAGTGCGGGAAAACGGTGGAACGATCGATGTCAATAAACTGGAACAGACGCTCGGGATTCCGGTTGTTCCGATCTCGGCAGCCAAAAACGAAGGAATCGACGAGTTGATCGATCACGTTGTGCATGTTGCCAAATACAGGGAACGTCCGGGACGCATGGATTTTTGCGATGCAGAAGGAACGGATGGAGGAGCAATGCACAGATGTATTCATTCGATCATGCACCTGATCGAGGATCATACGCATCACTATAAGATTCCTACCCGTTTTGCAGCAACCAAGCTGGTAGAGGGGGATCAGATGATCGAAGAGAAGCTTCATCTGGATCAGAATGAGAAGGAAATGATCGAGCATATCATCTGTCAGCTGGAAAAAGAAAGCGGTATGGACAGACAGGCCGCACTTGCCAATATGCGTTTTACATTTATCGATAAGGTGTGTCAGGCAACGGTTGTAAAGCCTCGTGAGAGTAAAGAACATATCCGTTCCCAGAAGATTGACCGCATTCTTACTGGAAAATACACGGCAATACCGATGTTTGTGGGAATCATGCTGCTTATTTTCTGGCTTACATTTGGAGTGATCGGCGCATGGCTTTCGGATCTTATGGATCTTGGAATTGGAGCAGTTACCGAATTGTGTGATCAGGCGCTGCAGGCGGCACATGTCAATGAAGTTGTACATTCTCTTGTGATCGATGGTATTTTTACCGGTGTAGGAAGCGTACTCAGCTTTCTTCCAACCATTGTGACGCTGTTCTTTTTCCTGTCACTTCTGGAAGATAGTGGATATATGGCAAGGGTTGCGTTTGTCATGGATAAACTGCTGCGTAAGATCGGTTTATCCGGAAGAAGCTTTGTCCCGATGATCATCGGTTTTGGATGTTCGGTTCCTGCAATTATGGCAACCAGAACGCTTCCATCGGAGCGTGACCGCAAGATGACGATCCTTCTGACCCCGTTTATGAGCTGTTCAGCAAAACTCCCGATCTATGCCTTTTTTACGGCAGCATTTTTTCCGGGAAAGGGTGCTCTTGTGATGTCACTTATGTATTTTACCGGAATTCTGGTTGGGATCCTCTATGCAGTGATTATGGATCATACCGTGTTTCGCGGAGAACCTGTTCCATTCGTTATGGAACTGCCAAATTATCGTATGCCGGGTGCAAAGAGTGTGGGAAGACTGATCTGGGATAAGGCAAAGGATTTTATCAGCAGGGCATTCACCATTATTTTCCTTGCAACCATTGTGATCTGGTTCCTGCAGACCTTTGATACACATTTAAATATTGTGACAGATTCAAAAGACAGTATGCTTGCATTGATCGGAAGCCTTGTGGCACCGGTATTTGCCCCACTGGGATTCGGTGACTGGAGAATCTCAACAGCGCTGCTGACAGGATTTATGGCAAAAGAGAGTGTTGTGAGCACACTTACGATCCTGATCAGTGGAACTGCGATGAGCCAGATCTTTACACCGTTCCATGCAGTCGTATTCCTGGTTTTCACACTTTTGTATACGCCATGCGTTGCTGCAATTGCGTCTGTAAAGCGTGAACTTGGTGGGAAATGGGCAGTTCTCGTTGTTATCATGCAGTGTGTGATCGCCTGGATCGCAGCGTTTGCAGTCCAGATATTCGGAATTGTGACAGGATTAGCGTGATTTGGCAAATTATCGACTTTTTCTGCTATTCTTTGTCGGTAAGCAATGATATAATAAGCAAAAAGATGAAGGGGGAGAAGAAATGGAAACATTTGACGTAACACCATACCGGATTGTCTATGAGAATAATCCGATGGCATTTGCGATTGTAAAACTCCTCTTAAATGAACTTGGACATCCTTCCGAAGCATACATTGCATACGCAAATCCTGCTTTGGAGGAACTGCTGTTAAGACCAAAAGGATCATTGGAGGGAGCAAGTCTTGCAGGACTTTTCCTAAATCCAAATATTGACTGGATCGATGAGTGTATTGCAGAATTGGATAAGAAGAAACCATTCCGTCTTACCTCGTATGACAAGAGTGTATGCAAGCATATCAGCTCAGTTTTTTACCGTGTCTCGCAGAATCATGTTGCGCTTTACATACAGGATGTGACGAAAATTGTTGAAGCGGAGCGCCATGAGACGGAAGAAAAGAAGAGGAAAACAGATCTGTTAAACAGTATGGGGCATGATCTGAGAACCCCATTAAATGCAATTATTGGTTTTACAGAGCTGGCTCTGCAAAGTGACAGTTATGATGAGGAAAGAGAACATCTGACAAAGATACAGACGTCAGCGGAATATATGCAGAGTGTTCTGAATGACTGTCTGGACATGAACCGCATTGGAAACGGAAAAATGAAGCTGTTTTTGGAACCGGCCAGTTATGAAGAACTGATGTATGGAATCCGGACGCTGCTTCTTATGCGTGCGGAGAAGAAGAAGGTGTCTTTGATCTTTTCCCAGAGTGCGGTCAACCAGAGACGGATCCGGATTGATGTGCTGCATGTGCAGCAGGTTCTTATGACACTTGTGGATAATGCAATTAAATTTACGCCGGAAGGTGGAACAATTGAGTGTATTACGGAAGCTTTGATTCCAGTGGATGGATATCTGCCGGTTAATTTTATTGTGCGTGATAACGGGATCGGAATGTCACAGGAATTTGTGGACAAACAACTATTTCATGAATTTGAACAGGAGAATCCGGATGAAGGAGAGAACCAGGGAACAGGTCTTGGGCTGTTTATTGCACAGCATCTGATCCGGTTGATGGACGGAACGATTACCTGCAAAAGCGAAAAGGGAATAGGTACAGAATTTCAGATTTCCATGCTTTGCCCGATCGTATCAGATATACCCGAGGTATTACAGATCGACGAAGATGATGCGGTCCTTCGCGGGAAAAGAGTACTGATCTGTGAGGATCATAAAATTAATGCGATGTTAGTCGGAAAAATGCTCGAAAAGAAAGAAGTTCTCTCCGAGTGGGCCAGGAACGGTAAGATCGGCTGTGAGATGTTCGAAGAGCATGAAACTGGTTATTATGATGCCATTATCATGGATCTGCGTATGCCGGTTCAAAACGGTGTAGATGCAGCCTGCCATATTCGGAATTTAGACCGTGAAGACAGCAGAAAGATACCGATCATTGCAATGACAGCAAGTGCATTTTCAGAAGATCTTGAATCCTGCCATAAGGCAGGAATGAATGAGTATCTTGCAAAACCGATTGAACCGGAGCAGATGTATATGCTTTTATCGAAGGTATTTCATTAATTATTAACAGGCTGGTGTGCGCCTGGACTGGATGCGTTAAGCGGAAGGAAGGTATATCCGTTGGCCAGTCCCCATATAATGATTTTTTCGACTGCATCCACACTGAAGCTTTTGATGTCATGCTGCAGAACAACAGAGACATCATGCTGTTGTACACCGTTTATTACATTTTCAAATACCGTCTCGGTATCGGTGGTGCCACCGGCATCACCACTGGATACATTCCAGTCAAAGTACTGATATCCCTGATCGGTTACAGCCTGGGTCAGTGCAGACATGATGCCCTGACAGTATCTGGCACTGACTTTGTTGGAACTTCCGCCTGGAAAACGGATCAGTGTCGGACGGACACCGGTCTGCGAGGTGATGATGGATTCCATCTGGTGAAGATCTGCAAAGTAAGCGTCTTCATTTGCATAGATCGTAGCATAATCGTGTGTTGCACTGTGAATGCCGACGCTGTGTCCAGCGGCTGCTTCCTGAGCGATCAGTGAGGTATATTTGGTGTTTACCGTGAAAAAAGTTGCTTTTACGTTATATTTCGCAAGTGTATCTAACAGCTGGCTGGTATAAGGTCCAGGTCCGTCATCGAAGGTAAGATAGATGATCTTTCCGGATGGAACGACAACATCAGGCTGACGGATCGCATTGACGGTCACCTGGCGGGTGGCGCATGCAGTATTGCCGTAGCTGTCGGAAACCATATAATTTAATGTATAAGTACCGGCACGGTAGGTATCTACATTTCCGTCGATGGTTACCTGACCGGTCAGATCCCCGTCACAGTTGTCGGCTGCGGTATAACCAGGTTCCGTGTAAGCCTGTCCGGCCTGGATCGTAATATTTGTATCTCCGGAAAGCGAGATCTCCGGTGGGACTGGGTCATTGTAACGAATCTGTCGGGTTACATGTGTCTCATTTCCGGAAGAGTCAGAAACAGTGTAGGTAACGACACCGTCTTTTTCTTCTGAGGTTACCTGATCAGTCAGGTCGCCATCATAATTATCTTTC
This sequence comes from uncultured Lachnospiraceae bacterium, assembly GCA_934364805.1. Taxonomy (GTDB): domain Bacteria; phylum Bacillota; class Clostridia; order Lachnospirales; family Lachnospiraceae; genus Roseburia. The sequence goes on along the minus strand of CAKRMH010000030.1, from coordinate 2,013 downwards.
GCAGTATAACCCTCTTCTATATATGGCTGGCCGGGAAGTGTGTAATGATCCGGATTGCTGGTCAGAGTAATCTCCGGAGCAATGCAGTCTTCTACCACGATGGTACGTGTCGCCTTGGCGTGTAAGTGGTATTTTTCAGCAGAATAGGTAGTCTCGTAGGTTCCGACTTTGCTGTTGTCTACGGTGCCAGCTGTGGTGACAGGAACATTCCAGCCCTTTTTAAAAATGAGCGAACCGTGAAGACGTGCGGTCGCACCGGCTTCCGAATAGGAATCTCCATATTCGATGGTCTGAGTGTCATCTCCGTTCATTACCAGAGTAATGCTCCAGCGGTTGATCACAAAAAAGAAGAGCAGAGCCAGAAGCATGACAGATACTATCACAGAAATGGCAGCAATCAGAAATTTTTTCTTTGAATTACTTTGTGTTTTCATATTAATCCCCTTTATCTTTGGCATATATATAGCATAGCACGGACGAATCCGGTCTTCAATGGAAGAAGTGCGTAAAGAATTCTTAAGTTTTCATGAATGTAAAAAAAGGCTGGCTCCTGATCAAAATTCCAGCATATGATATAGAAAATATACCGAAGGAATGCTTAAAAATGGCAGTTCGTGAACAAATTGTTCCAACGGATACAGTATATTCATCTGTACTTTTGCAGGATATTTTAAACCAGTTGCAGAAACGCTATCCGTGGATGGAGCTGATGCCGATTGGGAACAGTGTAATGGGTAGTCCGATCTGGGCGCTCTCGATCGGAGAGGGAAGTGTCGAAGTCTTTTATAATGCGTCTTTTCATGCAAACGAATGGATCACGACACCGGTTCTGCTGCGGTTTGCAGAAGAATTTTTAGAAGCGGCTGATCAGGGAAAACGTATTTATGGTGTAGATGCAGACTGGCTTTATCGTACGTTCCGGCTTTATCTGGTTCCTATGGTCAACCCGGACGGTGTGGATCTCGTAAATGAGAAAATAGATTATACCAAATTGAATCCGGATGGAATCCCGTACTATGACCAGGCGCAGGCAATCGCAGCAGGATATCCAAAGATTCCGTTTCCATCCGGCTGGAAAGCCAATATAAATGGTGTGGATTTAAACCTGCAGTTTCCGGCTGGTTGGGAAGAAGCAAAAAAGATCAAGTCAGAACTTGGATTTAAGTCTTTTGCACCGAGGGATTTCCCGGGAGATGGACCAATGACAGAACCGGAAAGCCTTGCAGTGTATCGTTTTACCAGACAGCATGATTTCCATCTGATTCTTGCATATCACACGCAGGGAGAAGTAATCTATTGGCGGTATCTGGATTATGAACCACCTGGTTCAAGAAGAATCGCAAGATATTTTAGTGAAGTAAGTGGGTATGAAGTTGCAGAAACACCACGAGAGTCCGGGTATGCAGGATATAAAGACTGGTTTATCCAGGATTACAACAGACCAGGATATACGATAGAGGCCGGAAGAGGGGAAAATCCGCTCCCGGTCACGCAGTTTGAAGAGATATACGATGCAAATATCGGGATACTGATTGGCGGAATGGTCCAGCTTCTGGTATAATCCCATCTTTGACAGTCTGAAAGTAAAAAAACGGTTGTGAAGCCAGTAAAATCAAGGCTTACAGCCGTTTTTTATTTCGCAGCAATATGTGCTATTGTGCTATATTTTTTACACTATGGCAAATTTATTTCTTTCGTCTGCTTGATGATGCTTCGCATCGTAGATTTTTTGATGAATTCATAATCAGTCCGAAAACCGAAAGTTCGGTGTAAAGAATCTGTTATTTCAGTTCTGGTGTAAGATGGAACATAGCCATTAGCGGTATTTAACAGAGTCATTTTCATGGAGCGCAAAGTCTCGATGATCTGCTCTGTTGTATAGCGATTTCCTATTTTCTTTTCTAACAGACGGTAGAGAAGAAGGCTGATGTAACAGGTCATGAAATGTGCCTTGATCCGGTCATCTCTTCTGACATACACAGGTCTGGCTTCGAATTCAGTTTTCATGATTCT
>CAKRMH010000029.1 GCA_934364805.1 uncultured Lachnospiraceae bacterium | reverse complement strand
GAGATTGATGACCTGAGTCTTACACAATATCTTGTTCCACAGGAATGTGGTATGAGAATGGATACAGAGTGGCTTGAGATTACAAGACATACGGCGCTTGATAACAGCAGGACAGATAGCTCATCACAGACACTGCGCATTGAAAAGAATGACGAAAAATTTGCATTTTCCTGTCTGCCTTATACAGCATCTGAGATTGAAAACGCTCTTCACCATGAAGAACTGCCACCGGCAAGAAGAACTGTTTTATGCGTATATGGCGCAGTAAGAGGTGTTGGAGGTATCGACAGCTGGGGAACTGATGTGGAAGAGGATTACCGTATCAGTGCGGAAGAGGATATAGATTATTCATTTACCATATGCTGATTGTGTGTATCGGTGTTATAGCCGGAGGTGAAGTTGGTGTGATAACGATATTGATGGTGATTTTGCTGGGACCTACCGTGGATTTTGTCGGACAAATAATGAAAACAAGAAGGGGGAGAAATAGGGAGTAAATAAAAGGAGTTGTTTGTAAATGCTATTGGTGTATGAAAACAGAAATACAGGAGTATCCGTAGAGTGGAAGAAGCCAGTACATGTGCCGCCGCATCTACATGAGGCAATAGAAGTAGTGTATGTAACGGATGGAGAAATAGAACTTGGAGTGGGACAGGAATTGTTCCATATGGATGAAAGGGATTTTGCAGTTGTGTTTCCAAATGTAATACATCATTATCAGGTGTTTGGGAAAAAAGAAAACAAGGTAATATTCCTTTACCTTGAACCAACACTGTTTCCTTCCTATTACAGGGAGTTGCAGATATACAGCCCGAAGAATCCGGTTGTGAAAAAAGAGCAGGTGCATCCGGATGTGGTAAATGCCATAAAATATCTGACCGGAATAACAGAGGGGAATCCCATGCTGATACAGGCCTATGTACAGATGATTCTTGCCCATGTTTTCGCAGAAATGCCAATGGTTGATAAAAGCACTGTAGGGAGTGATGACCTGATCTATAATGCGGTAGAATATGTAGCCAAAAATTTTAGAGTGAAAATCAGTCTTGAAAAAATGGCATACGATTTGTGCGTAAGCAAATATGTGTTATCAAGAATGTTTGCAAAAACCTTTCACTGTAATTTTAGTAAATATGTGAATGGAGTCCGGTTAAATTATGCAGTTGCGGCACTGGAAAACACAATGGATTCCATTACAAATATATGTCTTGATTGTGGGTTTGAAAGTCAAAGAACTTTTAACCGTGTTTTTAAGGATAGATACAAGATTACACCAAGAGAGTACAGAAAAAGGATGGAACATAATAGAAAAGACAAGATATCTTGCAATTCCTGCTAGTCTGATTGGATGCCGCAAAAAGTGAACAGGGCATATACAATGAGAGCAGCCATCTAAACAGATGGGCTGCTCTCATTGTGTTCCATACGTTTTAATTCAGGAAGAACCGTAAGCAGCATGGTGATAAAGCACATAGTTCCACCAATAACATTGGACACTGGTTCTGCCAGAAACACACCATCTGTTCCCATATGAAACGTATAAGGAAGCAGATAAGTGAGCGGAACCACAATAAATACTTTGCGCAGAAGGGAGAAGAAAATCGCCTGTTTTTTCTTATTCAAGGATTTAAATACCGTCTGTCCCATGTATTGCAGATCCATAAAAATGAATGCGGCAAAATAAAGCTTTAAGGCTGGTACAGCAGCCGTAGTCAGCGCCGGATCCGAACTGAAAATACAAATCAGGGCATGGGGAGCAAGGATAATCACGCTCCACATCAGACAGGTATAGAAGATGATCATGAGTCCCATAGCAATTCCGGCTTTTTTCACACGTTTCGGACGTCTGGCCCCGTAGTTATAGCTGAGAACCGGAGACGCACCTTCATTCATTGCATAAATCGGTGTTTCAACAAGCTGCCGGACACTTGAGATGATGGTCATGACAGAGATATAAATATCACCACCGGTTACCGACAATACATGATTACAACAGATGGAGACAAGACTGTTGGTAAGCTGCATAATGAAACCGGCAGTTCCAAGACTAATGATATTGCCGGCATGTCTTTTGCAGGAAGGAAGTTCAAAAAGGCGAAGAAGGCGGACTTTTATTTCTGCTTTACGGCGCAGAAAATAAAGGACAAAAACGGCCGATAAAAGCTGGGAAAGAACCGTAGCAATTGCAGCGCCGCAGATCCCAAGACCAAACACAAAGATGAAAAGCGGATCAAGAAGCAGATTGGCAATTGCACCAATCGCAACAGTCAGCATACCGATGGTAGCGTATCCCTGTGCATTGATGAACGGGTTCATACCGGTTGCAATCATGGACGGGAGTGTACCGAGCAGATAGATCACAAGGTATGGATATGCATAGGAAAGCGCAGAAGAAGATGCACCAAACAGGATCAGAAGTGGTTTTGCAAACAGTATTCCGAGACTCATGAGGACAAGAGCGGATATACATAACATGGAAAATGCAGTATGCATGATCATTTGGGATTGTCTGGAATCCTTCATTCCCTGACTGATCGAAAATAATGGGGCGCCACCGCTTCCAAAAAGATTGCTGAAGGCGGTGATGATCACGATGATCGGGAAGCAAAGGCCGACAGCTCCAAGTGCCGTAGTTCCAATGTCTGGAATACGGGCGATATAGATGCGGTCAACGATATTGTAGAGCAGGCTGAAGATCTGAGCTGCGAGCATTGGGATTGCTGCACCTAAGATATTATTTGTGATAGTTCCGTTTTCAAAATCAATACGTTTCATAATCTGGTATTATTTCCTTTTCTTTTTACTTGACATATAGTATAGCATAGAATAATATATATGAAAAATATTGTTTTTGTTAATAAATTATACAAAAAACATATAAGAGGTGACAGAATGGAGATGAAACAGTTACAGTATTTCCGGGCAATTGTAGATGCAGGAACAATCAGTGGAGCTGCGAAAGCACTTCATATGACACAGCCGCCTCTGAGCTATCAGATAAAAATGCTCGAAGAAGAATTGCAGGTGCAGTTGTTTTTTCGTGGAACGAAGAAGATTACACTGACGGAAGCCGGAAAGGTCCTGTACGCAAGAGCCGGAAGTCTCCTTAAAATGACAGATATTGCAAAGCGTGAAGTCGTTAAGGCGAGTCAGGCTGCGACGATTCATATTGGCATGACACCGTCTACGGTGTCTATGATGTCGGAGTATTTAAAACAGTTTTCCAGAGTGCATCCGGACATTCATTTCGATATTCATGAAGGCTCCACCTTCGAATTAAAGGATCGGCTTGAAAAGAGAATGGTCGATGTAACAACGCTTCGGACGCCAATTGTTTTAAATGGATGTGAGACGAAAACCCTGCGGCGGGAGCAATTAGTGGCAATGGCTTCCAGCCAGCAGATCTCAGGCAATGAGGAAGTGAAAGAAATATCGCTTGGGGCGCTTGCTGAAAAAAGACTGATTCTTTCCCATAGATACCGGCAGTATATGCTGTCCGCATTTGAAAAGGCCGGACTCCTAAGCGATATCTATTATGAGTGTGAAGATGCAAGAACAGCACTGACGCTGGCAGAGCAGGGAATGGGAGTAGCCATACTTCCAGCTTCCATGATGGAGCTCACAGATAAAGTGCATATGTATTCGATTACAGATGCAGATCTTACAACTGAAATTCTGCTGGCATGGAGAAAAGAGAGACTGCCTGTGGAATTACAGGAATTTATGAAATATGCAATGGAGCCCCGCTGGAATAAATAAATACACAAAATTCTGACAATAAACACAATTTGCAGTAAAAGAAGAAAAAATAAACAAAATGCGAATAAAGTGATTGACAAAACAGATTGAAGGTGATAATATACAGTTAACAACAAACAAGACCTAATTACACAAGACTTCTTAGACGAATGGGAGATGTGACGAGAAAGCATTTCCAGAGATTCCGTAGAATAAGCTTGGAGTAAGCAGGAATTGAATGGGAAGTGGAGGTACAGTCCAATGGGTATTATAGCGGATCATTCAAACCTTTCATATAAGCGTGGTAATGCATAACGAAGTCAGCAGGAAGCCTTTTTGATCCATAAGAATAATCTTATTTATTGTCAAAGTACAATTATGAATAAAAGGTTACATATAACGGATGCATTTATATGAAAGGATCAGCGGAGAACAAATACCACAGTATTTCTTAAAGAATAGAATATGTCAGAGGGAATATATTTTATCAGAACGAGGGGTTATCTTTAAGAGATGCATAAGAGAAGATATATGTTAATTTCCAGGCAGATGTTATAGTCTGTAAGCTGATCAGACAATATTGTATGATGAAGAGAAAGGAATATATTTAATTGAATATTGAAGAAAATCATTAGAACGGTCATTGTATTTATGAGAATATGATGACCGTTCTTTTTGTTTCGTTTTTGCCCGGAATATAGTATACTGTACGTTATACTTTTTATTTGGATATACAGGGGGACAAAATGATAAAAGCAGTAATTTTTGATATGGATGGAACTTTAATTGACACAGAAAAGTATTATCGGATCTGCTGGCCGAAGGCAATGGCACATTTCGGATATGAGATGACGGATGAACAGGCGCTTACCATGCGTTCCTTAGGGCAGCCATATGCTCCTGCACATTTAAAAGAGATGTTTCACGCCCCGGATCTGGATTATCCGGCGATTCGTGCATACCGTAAAGAGATCATGGAAGAATATCTGAAAAAAAACGGGATCGAGATCAAAAAAGGAGCAATTGAACTGCTGACATTTTTAAAAGAAAAGAACATACAGCGTGCAATCGCGACAGCAACGGATACCAGGCGCACAGAACGTTATCTGAAAGAAATTGGATTGTATGAATATTTCGACCAGATCATTTGTGCAACGATGGTTACTCATGGCAAACCGGCACCGGACATCTATGAATTTGCCTGTGAAAGACTCGGACTGCAGCCCAAAGAGTGTATGGCTGTGGAGGATTCGCCAAATGGTGTGGAAAGTGCATACAGAGCTGGCTGTCAGGTCGTTATGGTTCCGGATCAGACAAGACCGGATCACGAACTGGAAAAGAAGCTTTTGGCATGTGTAGATTCTCTGGATGAGATTGAAAAGTTACTGGAAGTATAATAAGGCATAGGAGGAGCGCAGAATGAGCAGTCAGGATGTACCTGGGATTACAAGAGAAGAGGAAGAAAGTCAGCTTGCGCAGATCATTGGGATCGCACAGCAGAATCTGGATCGTGCAAAAGCAGATATCCGTAAAACCAATGAAGAACTTGCAGACCTTCTTGAAGTATACGATACAAAGGATAAAGAGGGACTTTCTTTATGGAATAATGCAACTGCAAGGTTAAAGGAAAATGAGCACAGTCTTGTCCGTCTCGAAAAAGCAAGGAAAAAACCGTATTTTGGAAGAATCGATTTCATAGATCCGAATGTGAAATCCATGGAAAGCTATTATATCGGAAGAATCGGAATCGCAAAGAATGCTTCTGAGCCGGTTGTACTGGACTGGAGGGCACCGATTGCATCCGTCTACTATGAGAGTAATATGGGACCCTGCAGGTATACCGTAAGCTCAGAAGGTACATTTGAGATCGATCTGAAAAGAAAGCGGACTTATGAGATTGAAAATGACAAACTGAAAGATTATTTTGACTCCGATGTTGTTGCAAATGATGAACTTCTGACCAGATATCTGGCAAGAAATAAAAAGGCGGTACTTGGAGAGATCATTGCAACAATCCAGAAAGAACAGAACCTGATCATCCGCCGTTCTCCGAAGACAAATATTATTGTACAGGGAGTTGCCGGATCGGGAAAGACGACGGTAGCCATGCACCGCATATCCTATATTCTTTATAACTATAAAGATGATTTCAGACCGGAAGATTTCTATATTATCGGAAGTAACCGGATCCTTTTGAACTATATTACGAGTGTGCTCCCCGAGCTTGATGTATATGGAATCCGTCAGATGACGATGGAACAGTTATTCACAAGATTGTTATATGAGGACTGGGATGAGACAAAGTATGAATATCACGGCCTGGATAAATCGGATGACAAAAATTGTATCAAAGGATCTGCAGAGTGGTTTTCGGATCTGGAAAATTATTGCATGGAATATGAGAAAGCATCCATTCCGATGGATGAGATTTATATGGAAAAGACCGGTAATCTTTTGGCAGGGGAAACTCTGATCAGCACTTATCTGAAGGAGCATCCGCAGATGTCCATGGAAAGTAAGATCCTGATGCTGAATGAAATTATTTATGCAAAGTATGAGAATGAAGTACTTGGAAAAAACGTCTCATTTCCGGCAAAGGAAAAGAAAATCCTGGACCGTAAATATGCTTCCTATTTTGGAAATGGAAAATGGGAAGGCAATGTGTATGAGTTCTATACTGATTTTTTGAAAAATCAGGCTGCTAACGGGAAAAAAGTGGATATTCCGGAGTATTCATTTGATGTGTATGATCTTGCGGCGCTGGCTTATATCTATAAACGGATCAAAGAAACAGATCCGGTAAGAGAAGCAAGCCATGTGGTAATCGACGAGGCGCAGGATTTTGGAATGATGGCGTATGACTGTCTGCATTATTGTCTGAGAGGCTGTACGTATACGATCATGGGAGATACATCGCAGAATATCCATTTTCAATATGGATTGAATGACTGGGAACAGCTTAGAAAGCTGATTCTGACGGGAACCTATGATTCATTTGGACTTCTTCGCAAAAGTTACCGGAATACAGTGGAAATCTCAGAGTTTGCCAATGAAATCTTAAAACATGGTGATTTTTCTATTTATCCAGTGGAACCAATCATCCGTCATGGAAATAAAGTGCGGGTAGAAGCATATCAGACGGTAAAAAGTCTGTTTGCGGAGGTAGTGACAACAATTGAAAACTGGCAGAAAGAAGGCTATGAGACCATTGCAGTCATCTGCAGGGACGAAGAAGAAGCCCAAAAAGTCCAGAGTGAACTGAAAAAACAGATTGAAATCGCAGATTGCGATCTGCAGAAGGCTACGTTTGGAGATGGAGTCATGGTACTTCCAGTGTCTTATACCAAAGGCCTGGAGTTTGATGCAGTTTTACTGTTTGATCCTTCGAAAAGGAAATATCCAAATGACAACGGCCACGTGAAACTTTTGTATGTGGCGGCCACCCGCGCACTGCATGAACTGGCAGTATTACATCGCGGCAGACTGACAGGGATCATCGCAGATCCAGTTCCGGAAGGAAAACATGTAAAAGAGCTTACGGCGGAAACGCTGACTAAAGCAAAAGAATATGAAAAACAGGAGCTTACGCAAAAAGAAGTTGAGCAGAAAAGAAGGACAGAAGGTGATCTTGACCGGAATGAGCGCAGTTACATCGGACCAAAACGGATCGTTGTAAAGCCTGCAGCAGAAGAAAAAGCACCTGTCATGAAGCAATCTCGTCCGGTAAACCCGTCTCCGTATGCATATGGAGCAGTGCCGGAGAATCAGGATCTTCGGATAAAAGGACATTCAAGAGGAAACTGCGCAATCAAATGGGCCAAAAAGACAAAGAAGCATATCGATCTTGCAAGCGCATACGGAATCCTTCGGATTACGCCGATCACAAAGGAGATAATCCGGATCAGTTTCGTAAAAGGAGCAAGTGGAACAATTGCAGATACTTTCTGGAAAGCAGAGGCAGAAGAAGCAGTGAACTGGGGAGCAAAAGAATCCAGAACCATTGTGGAAGTTGCAACAGATCAGGTCGTTATCCGTATTGACAAGAAGAGTGGAGCATTGCAGTTTGGAAATAAAGAAGGAAAAATGCTCCTGGCTGAAAATGCACAGGAGCCGAGACTGATCAACGATGGACAGACCTGGACATTTTTTGACTGGGAGAAATCGGAACGTATCAAATCCAAGGGAATACTGGCAACAGACCTTATGGATCTGACGTTGAAGGCGAGGTATATCTCATTTGGACAAAAGTCGCTTAGAATGCCGCTTATTGTTTCCGGAAAAGGGTATGGAATTGCTTCAGCTTCCTCTCAGACGGTTCTGTTTTGTAATATCCGGACATATGGACAGTATCTGTATACAAAAGGCGATGAACAGATTGATTATTATTTTATCTATGGTCAGAGTGTTGGAAAAACGATCGAACTTTACCAGAGTCTGACGACCAATTAATAATTATTAAGCTCATGTAAAAAGAATTTGACTTGAAGTATACTATAAGTTGTATGATAGAGAGGTAGAGAAAGTGGACTATTATTTTGAAGGGAGAATGACAGAATGTATTTTGAGAATGTAAAGAAAATTTTGGATTTGGCTGTATGCGTCTGCATCAAATGTGGAAAATGCGAAAAGGTATGCCCACAGCATCTGCAGATCCGTAATCTTTTAGAGGAAGTTGCAGGCGAATTTGAAAAATTAGCATAAAGGATTTGAGAAGAATATGAGAACGTTGTATCTGGAATGTAATATGGGAGCAGCAGGAGATATGCTTACAGCAGCACTTGCCGGATTATTTGAAGATCCTTCGGAAGTGGTCAATGAACTGAACAGTCTTGGAATTCCAAAGGTAAGATACCGATTGGAACCAGCTTTGAAATGTGGGATACAGGGATTACAGATACGGGTGTTGATAGAAGGACATGAGGAAGGTGTGCATGAAAATCAGAGTGGATCACAGGAATCCCATCATGTGCATGATCATCACCACCATCATACTTCCATGAAAGAAATCAAGGATATCGTGGATGCACTTTCGGTATCAGAGTTGGTGAAACAGAATGCACTTTCGGTATATCAGCTGATAGCCGAAGCGGAGAGTAAAGTCCACGGACAAACGGTGGAAGAGATCCATTTTCACGAAGTTGGAAGTATGGATGCAGTGGCGGACGTTGTGGCTGTCTGTTATCTGATCGACCGGCTGAAGGTTGAGAGAATCATTGCATCACCTGTCCGGGTCGGATATGGGCAGGTACACTGTGCACATGGAATCCTTCCTGTTCCTGCGCCTGCGGTATCAGTTCTTACCGAAGGAATTCCGGTGTATAGCGGTAATCTCGAAGGAGAATTCTGTACACCGACCGGAGCAGCACTTTTGAAATACTTTGTTTCAAAATTTGGTGAGATGCCGGTACTTCGAGTTGTAAAAACCGGATATGGCATGGGCAAAAAGGAGTTTGAAGCAGCAAACTGTGTCCGTGCAATGCTTGCCGAAGAAGAACAGGAGAGCCAGATCATAGAGTTGTGCTGCAATCTCGATGACATGATTCCGGAAAACATTGGATTTATAACAGAACTTCTGATGAAGGAAGGTGCGCTGGATGTGTACACGACCAACATCCAGATGAAGAAAAACCGGCCGGGAATTCTTCTTACCTGCATGTGCAAAGAAGCCGACCGGGCGAAATTCCTTACACTTATTTTTAAACATACGACAACGCTCGGAATCCGGGAATATGACTGTAAACGATATGCGCTTAGGAGAAAAATTGAAACAGTCCGGACGCCATACGGAGATGTGCATTATAAGTATGCTTCCGGTTATGGTGTGGAAAAGGCAAAACCGGAGTATGAAGATATTGCTGCGATTGCAAGAAAGACAGGAAATTCACTGGAAAATATCAAATCGGACATACAAAAACTTACAAAATGAAAGGAATGGCAATGAATATTATCGATAAATTTGGAAATATCGTGGGCAATGAATCCCTGAAAAATCCGGAGACAGCCCGCAGGATCCTTCTTACAGGATATCGTTTGCAGGAGAAAAGACTGCGTCTTTTCCCGGATAAAAAGCTTCCAGCTTCCGGACAATATGTGGCACAGGTTGTTATGAAGAGTATTATTCAGGCACTTGCAAAGCCTGAGAATGCAGCAATGGTCAGCATTTTTGTCCCGGGAGAACTTCTTACGGCAGCAGGGCTGACTCCGTATTCGGTAGAAGCGCTGTCATGTTTTTTGGCAGGAACAAAATGTGAACAGGCTTTTCTCAGAAAGACCGTGGAGGAAGGATTTCCGGAAACCATGTGCTCTTATCACCGGGTATCGTTAGGTGCCGCCTTGACGGGACTTTTACCGAAACCGAAATGTATCGTTTATACCAATCTTGCCTGTGACGGAAATATGATGACATTTCCATATTTGAAGCAGACATGTGATCGTCCAAGTTTTTATATTGATGTACCTTATGAGAAAAATCAGGATTCCATTCACTATGTTGCAGATCAGCTGCGGGAAATGAAATGTTTTCTTGAGGATGTAACAGGGAAGAAGATTTCAGAAGAGCAGGTGGAGCAGACAATCTCAAACAGTAGAAAAGCAGCAGCATATTATCGGAAACAGCTGAAACTGCGAAAAGATCATGACCCGGTCACGACCATAACGAATGAGCTTTATGCAATTTTTATGTGTCATTTATTGGCCGGATCGGAGGAAGCGGTAAAATACACCCAGATGCTGCTCGAGGATGTCAAAAATGCACCAAAAGAAGAAGGACTTCACGTACTCTGGATGCACATCATGCCGTTTTTACAGGAACCGGTGAAAGACGTATTCAATTACAGCAACAAGGTACATATCAGTGCCTGCGACTTCGTGGCAGACGGATTCCGGGAGATGCATTCTGCAGATCCGTATGAAGCCATGGCAGAGAAGATGGTCAACTGTATCTATAATGGTAATTTGGATCAGAGAATTGAGATGGCACAAAAACTTGCCAGAGAAACAGAGGCAGATGGTGGAATTCTGTTTGCTCACTGGGGCTGTAAAGGAACAATCGGTGCTTCAAGCCTGATCAAAAGTTCACTGGAGGCTTCTGGTCTTCCAACGATGATTTTGGACGGTGATGGATGTAATCCTGCCAATACCAGTGATGGCCAGGTATCGACAAGACTTCAGGCCTTTATGGAAATGCTTGAGGAAGGCAAGGAGGAGAAAGCTTCATGATACATTATGTCTGTAAATATACGCCGGTAGAGCTATTAAAGGGATTTGGAGAAGAATGCGCAGTTCTGGAAGAAATGCCGGAAAACTTTGAAATGTCAGACCAGATCGCACATGCGAATCTGTGTGGATTTGGAAAATCCGTAATTCAGGCAGTTTTAGAGGGCAAAGCAGAGCAGTTAGTACTGGTTAACTGCTGTGATTCCATGCGTCGTGTCTACGATGTTGTAAAAAGCACCGGAAAATGCAAATTTCTGTATATGTTAGACCTTCCACATAACGATAATGAATGTGAAAAAGTGAAATTTGCCGGTGCGATCCGCCAATTGAAGGAAGCCTATGAGGAGTATTCCGGAAAAACATTTGATAAAAACGTATTTCTTAAATCCTTTGTACAGCCTGCCGCAGAGAAACACCCATATATTGGAGTATTAGGTGTGCGCGTCAGCGGTGTATTAGAGGAAATGATCCGGGAAAATATTCATATGGATGTGGAAAATCTCACCTGTACGGGTGGACGAAAATTGTCAGTAATTACGGAAGAACTGCAGGCAATGGACGAAGAAGAAATGTTTTTGATGTATGCAGATGTGCTTCTCGGACAAATGCCATGTTTTCGTATGAATACCAGTACCAGAAGAAATCAGCTTTATCTTGATCCAAATCTAAAAGGAATCATTTATCATACCATTAAATTCTGTGATTATTACGGGTTTGAATATGCAAGCATTAAGAAATTTATCAAAGTTCCTCTCCTTAAGATAGAAACCGATTTTACAAGTCAGAGTGCCGGTCAGCTGCTGACCAGAATTCAGGCTTTTTCAGAAACGATGGAAGGATTGGAAGATATGGATTCCGGAAAGGAAATCAGTGAGGAGGCAAGGAAAAGAATGGAATCAGGAGTTTATTATGTTGCTGGAATCGACAGTGGTTCAACAAGTACCGATGTTGTGATCCTTGATCAGGATGGAAAGATCAAGTCAACCATGATCATTCCAACTGGTGGCGGAGCAATGATGAGTGCAGAAAAGAGTCTTGAGCGTGCAATCGAGAAAGCCGGAATTCAGAAAGAAGAGATTGTACGTATCGTTACGACCGGATATGGACGTGCCTATATCGACAGTGGTGATGACAGTATCACAGAGATTACCTGTCATGCAAAAGGTGCACATTATCTGAATCCAGGAGTCCGCACCGTAATTGATATCGGAGGACAGGATATGAAAGCCATCAGTATTGATGAGAATGGTGCAGTAAAGAACTTCCTGATGAATGATAAATGTGCAGCAGGAACCGGAAGATTCCTTGAGATGATGGCCAGAACACTTGGAATCTCGCTGGAAGAGATGAGTACCAAAGGTCTGGAGTGGAAAGAAAACGTTGTCATCTCCAGCATGTGTACCGTTTTTGCAGAGTCGGAAGTCGTATCACTGGTTGCACAGAATAAAGATGTGGCTGACATTATCCATGGACTGAATGTATCTGTCGCTTCAAAAGTAGGTGCACTTGCTGCCAGACTCGGAAAGAGTAATCCGGGCGAATATATGATGACCGGCGGAGTTGCCAAGAACAAGGGCATCATCAATGCGCTGGAAGAAAAACTGGGTGCAAAACTTTACATTTGTGATGAGGCACAGCTTTGCGGAGCACTTGGAGCTGCATTGTTTGCGTATGAGAAATGCAAGAGCGGTGAATAATCAATAAGTTTTAAATATGGGGTATATTATTATGTTAAAACATCAAAATATTAATAATGAACTGATATATCTTCTCATATTTATTTCTATATCATTCGTTACTAAGCCTCATATAGACTATTTATTTTTTGATATCCTGGCAAATATTTTTTTGCTTTTTTTAAGTTTATGGTATCTTGAAAAAGACAAAATATTTACATCCTACAATCTATTTGTACAAATTATAAATGGTTTATGGAGTTCAATAATTATTTTCTTTACCGTATTAACAATTTACTATTTATTTTTTCATGTACATGGAAAATTAGTTTTTAGCAAAACGATTTTTATTGCATATATATTTTTTCAAGCGCTAGTTGCTGTTACAGAGGAATTAGTCTTTAGAGAATGTTTTTATAAAATATTTTCACACATTCGTATAAATGCTGTTTTGATCATAATTTTAATATCATTTCTCTTTGGAGTATGGCATTTTTATCTGCATCATTCCTATACACAGTTTGTAAGTAGTTTTGTGTTTTCTTTCCTAATACATATATCCAGGTTCAAAATACAAAATTTTACATTAATATCATGCATAATAGCACATTTTTTTTACGATATTTTATGTTACTATTTAGTATTTTCTTAGGATAACGATATTTGTAGTCGGAGACTGTGGAGGATGGTGATGTAGAGATTACAACAAGAGAAACGAGGTTAATGATGCAGATATTGGTAGATGCAGATGCTTGTCCGGTTGTGGACATTGTTGAGTCAATAGCTGAAAAATATAATATTCCGACTACTTTGCTGTGTGACACGAACCATGTTTTATATTCCGACTACAGCAAAGTGATCGTAGTTGGTGCGGGAGCAGATGCAGTAGATTATAAGCTGATCAGCATTTGCCATAAGGGGGATGTTGTGGTATCTCAGGATTATGGAGTTGCTGCGATGGCGCTTGGAAAAGGGGCATACGCCATCCATCAATCCGGTAAGTGGTATACGAATGAAAATATTGATCAGATGCTGATGGAACGGCATCTTAACAAAAAAGCAAGAAGAAGCTCGCACAAGAGCCATATGAAAGGACCGAGGAAGCGTACAGAGGAAGATGATGTACGCTTTGCACAGTCTTTTGAAAAACTGATACTCATGGCAAAGGCAAAAGAAGATGGGTTGAAAAGGGAATGTTGATATAATGACAAAGGACGAGTGGTACAGGCAATTATTTGAGAGACTGGGTAATTCCAAGTTCCGAAGCAGTTTTCATTTAAAACAGAAAGACATAGATTATATAAATGAAAAAGGGCTTGATACGATCAGGCAGCATGCAAGGGATTTTATTGCAAAAAGAGAAGCTCCGGCATATATACCCAATGATGGAAAACAGACTCCGACAAAGGGACATCCTGTGTTTATTGCTCAACATGCAACAGCAACCTGCTGCAGGGAGTGCATCCGAAAATGGCATAAAATGAGACCAGGTAAAGAATTAACCCAGGTGCAGCAGGAGTATCTTGTAGATGTAATTATGACATGGATTCAAAAAGAGCTGGAGAGGCAGGAACATAAATCATGATATCCGGTTCTGCGTCGCCCATAACGTAAATCTGACCCGAAGAAAACTCATAGAAGAAGGTGATCAGAATGGAACTGTTTAAGAAAAAATCAATTGTTAAGACATATGATAAGGACAACAAGAAAACGGTAATCAAGACCGTAAGAGGTGACATAACAAAGATTACAGATGTGCAGGCAATCGTAAACGCTGCAAACAACTCACTTCTTGGCGGAGGCGGTGTAGATGGTGCAATTCATCGTGCAGCAGGACCAAAACTTCTTGCTGAGTGCAGGACACTTCATGGTTGTGAGACCGGCGAGGCAAAGATCGCAGTATATACAGTGGATAGATTCTTACAGGATAATCCTGGTAGTTTTGATCTGGTGGAATGGGTGTTATTTGATTCTCATACGGAGTCCGTATATGAAGCTGAGGTGGATAGGTCATGGTAAAGGAGGCTTTTTTATGATAAAGAAAAATGTACAAAAAGCTATGGAATTGACAATAGAAAGCCTGAATCACTTTTGGAAGCAGGACATAAATTTCGTGTTATCTCTTTGTGCGGAAGATGTGTATTGGCTTGGTTCTATGCCAAAACAATTTATGGGTGGGATTCATGCAATGACAGAAGATTTTCAGCAAATGGTCCCATATGGAAAGCAGTGCCATATTTTGAATCAGAATTTCAGGGTAGTACAGAATAATGGAGAAACCTGTACCATTGCAGGAGAGTGTCTTATTTCGACAGATGCAGATGCGGAGCAGGATATACAAACGCTGATGCATTATACTTATATATGGCAGATAATAGGAAAACAACTCAAAATCAAATTTATTCAAGCTTCTAATACCATTGACTATGTTCCACAGTTAGAAGAAGATAATTTTTTGAATACGATGGGAAAATCAACAAGACAGTATTTAGAAAATAAGGAGCCTGTTTTTTCAGAACAGCAAAAACTTACAGTAACAGATGAGAATCGTTGCGTGCGTTTTGTTTATGTAGCGGAAGTTTTGTATGTGTCTGCCTATAAAAAACAGGCTATGCTGCATACTCTCAATGGAGACATTTTTGTGAGAAGAAGATTTGCAAATGTTATGGAAGAACTTGGTGACGACTTTGTAGAGGTACACAGAGGTTATGCGGTAAATATGAATTATGTTGAAAAAATATATCGTTACGAAGTGCTTATGAGTAATGGAGATAAGATTGCAATCCCAGTAAAGCGTTATAATTCCTTACTGGAGGATATTGAAAGATGTAATACAAGAAAACAACCAGAAAAGAGTCTGGGTGATTGAATATGGCATTTTGGGAATGATTTTATTGAAAATATAGGCCAAAAGTAGTATAATTATTTCAACTATAAGACTACTTTGGATGAAATGCTGTATATAAAGAAATTGAATTTAGAATGAGGAGTTCTTCACAGAGTCTTTTATAGTGTCTGTGAAGAACTTTTTTACTTTATAGGAAATTGCATTTCCTATAAAGTAAAAATGCTCCGCGGGGATGCGACCCATGTGGAGATGAAGATGCACTTGCGTGCCCACATGGGCGCGCAAAGAGTCACAAAGTGACTCTTTGTTCTTTGATTTTAAAGATTGTAGTGGCAATATAAAGAAAAAGGAGCACACAGATGAAAAAGGTTATTTCCAAAAGATTAGTTCAAATCCTCATCGTGGGGATCCTGATTGTAGCGGGTGTAGCGTCATGTTTTCAAGTTATTCAGGCGAAAAAAGAGTTTCGTAAAACGGCCATGGATAATTTCGGGCAGATTGAAAGTATTATTGAGAGTAATGATACCGAGCTTGAGATGATAAAAGAGGAATTTGCAGATAAATGCATTATACGGGCGAGGGCGGTAGCATACATAGCACAGCAATCACCGGAGAACATTACGAATATTGAGGAGTGCAGAAAAATAGCTTCCATGCTGCAGGTAGATGAACTTCACTTTCTTAACCCAGAAGGAGAGATTTATGCAGGAACGAATCCGGAATATTATGGTTACAATGTGTATTCAGGAGAACAGATAGGTTTCTTTCAGCAGATGCTTGGTGATTATTCCAAGGAGCTGTGTCAGGACATTACGCCAAATACGGCAGAAGGAAAGCTGATGCAGTATGCAGCAGTCTGGACGACAGATCATAAAAATATCGTTCAGGTCGGTCTTAAGCCGGAGAGGGTGCTGAAGGCTATGGAGGGAAATGACATTTCTAATATTTTTTATATGTTGTCGGCAAATACTACAGCGGATTTTTATGCGGTGGATATAAAAAGCCAGAAAGTAGTGGGATCTACGATGAAAGAGTGGATTGGCTTATCGGTAGAAGAAACTCAAATTTCCACACTGGAAACACTTAAGGATGATGAGGTGCTCTTTGTAGATATTGTCATTGACGGGAAACATTATTATAACGCAGTTAAAAAATCGGGAGATTTGTGGTTGATTATGATGGAGCCTCTGGAAAAACTATACGGAAGCATTCCAATGAATACACTGGTGTTTATCCTGTGTACCATGCTGCTGTTGTTGGCAGTTGTCATAGCAGTATTTTTATTTTTGGATAAAAATATTATAAAAAGCATTCTTCGTGTCAATGGAGATTTAAAAAAGATAGAGCAGGGAAAATGGGATGTGGTGCTTTGCGAGGATTCCCTGCCGGAGTTTGAACAGCTTAGCGGCTATATTAACTCTATGGTAGGAAGTATTCTGGATTTTCCTCAGAAAATTTCAAAAGCACTGGAATTTTCAGAGGTACCGATTGCCATTTGTGAATATGTTCCAAAAGTAAATTCACTGACAGCCACTAGCAGAGCGAAGGATATTCTCCTACTCACTGAGGAGGAGATGGATAGTTTCATGGAAAAACCGGAAAAATTCATGAAATGGCTGAGTGAGTTGTTTTGTGAGGAAAAGCGGTATGAGGGTAATGTGTATTGTCTGGATAGAGAAAGGAAATATTTTGTAAAGAAGGAAACTTTTTCTTATAAGGATAGTGAGCTGCTGATTTTAATAAATGTAACGGCAGAGATTTGGGAGAAAGAACGGCTTGCAGAAGAACGGGACAGAGATGCTTTAACAGGAATCTATAACCGCAGGGCTTTCATGTCATATGTAACACCTATGGTTGAGGAAAAAGTACATGATGGTCACGGAGCTATCGTGATGATTGATTTGGATAATCTGAAAAAGGTCAATGATATCTATGGTCATATGTCGGGAGACAGATATATTCGTACTATGGCAGATATTTTGGCTGAAGCTCCAACAGAGAGAAAGATTGCAGCACGTTTGGGAGGCGATGAATTTGTGTTATTCCTCTATGATATGGAAAAGGAAGAAATTACGGCTATACTGAATCAGATATGTTCCTATCGGGGAAAAAGAGAAATAGAGATGGAAAATGGGGACAAGGTGCTTTTGGAATTTTCCATCGGAGTTGCGATGTATCCGGAGGAGGAAACTGAGTATAAACAGTTGATAAGTGTTGCAGACGAGCGGATGTATGAGGAGAAGCAGCAGCGGAAGAAAAAGAATGGTGGTGGAAGAATTTGAAGATACTGAAAAATATGATATGTGAAAACAAGTCCAAATTTAGATTGACATATCCAGAAAAATACTTATAATAGATATATCGCATAAAAATGCGCGACAGTTCGTTTGTACCATCCTGTCGTTAAATAAAACCAGGGCTGCTAAGAAGACTTT
>CAKRMH010000028.1 GCA_934364805.1 uncultured Lachnospiraceae bacterium | reverse complement strand
AAAATATACATCCGGATATTGTTCCGCCATCTCGGAGGTTGTTTCCATGTATCCCCAGCTTGTGGTAAAGATGATCCTGCATCCGTCGTCGATACATTCCTTTATGGCCTTTTCTGTTGCGGCAGCGTCGCTGTCATCTACGATCTTGCGTTCAATCTGGTCGGAACTCAGACCAAGATTTTCCTGCATCCCCTGAATTCCGAGATCGTGGGTATAGGAATAGCCGCTTCCTTCGGATGGATCCGAGATATAGAGAACGCCTACCTTCATATCGTCCTTGGAAATATCGTTCTGCCTGGAATCCGATGTCTGGGCAGAAGCTTCGGTAGAAGTATAGCCTTCATTGGTAGCATAGTCATCGGGTGTCTGGGGTGAACTGCTTGCGCAGCCGGTCAATACCGCAGCTATTAAGAGGAATGCGGTACAATTACGAACGGTCTTTTGCCTCATTCTGTATACCTCCTACACGTATGTTATAAGAATATTTTAGCAAAGTGACGCAAGAAATCAATAAAATAAGACAAAAATTAGTGAAATTGTGAAAATTATACAGTCTTTCGACTACAAATATCAGAAGAATTTCAACCACCTCGCGAAGATGAACTGATGCCTGGAAAAGTGTAAAACGGTTCATAATATTTTTCAAAAAGTAGAAATAGTGAAATTTTTGTACGATATTATACAAGAAAAGTCTAAAAAAATGTCGTATTATTGAAAATGTATGTTATATTAGTATTCAAGGAGGAAAACATGGAGGGCGAAAGAAAAACATTGACACAGCTATCTGTGCCAATATGTCTGGAAACTTTATTTTATATGCTTTCTGGTATGGTTGATACACTGATGTTATCATCAGTAAGTGACCAGGCTGTGGGGGCTGTCGGAACAGCAAATACATATATAGGTGTTTTTATCATTATGTTTGGGGTAATATCATCCGGTATGGTAGCGGTTATGTCACAGAATATCGGAGCTGGAAGACCCGGAATTGCATATCAGGCGAGACAGCTTGGACTTGTATTTAATGCCATGACAGGTATCCTGATGTCGGTTGTTCTTGCTGCCTTTTCTGGAGGAATACTGAGGATCGTGAGTATTGCCCCTGCTTTGCTTGAACCAGCTGAAACATATCTTAAAATTGTTGGAGGCGCAAGCTTTTTAAATGCACTGATTCCTATTTTTTCCAGTTATCTAAGAGTGTTTGGATATACAAAACATTCCCTCATAGGAACAGTTGTCGGTAATGTGATCAACATTATACTGAATTCGGTATTTCTGTTTATGTTTCACTGGGGAGTCATGGGAGTTGCTGTAGCAACAGTGATTTCAAAGGTTGTGAATCTTATTATTGTAGCGGCAATGGGAGCTGTACTGATAAAAGCAAAGCAGAGTCCTGAGCGTGCACAGCCGCGGAAGATACTTGCGCAGATTGTGAAGATCGGTTTTCCTTCTGCATTTGAAACAGCACTTTATAATGTGGCAATGACATTGATCGTGCGTTTTATGAACCAGATGGATACAGATGGCATGAATGTTACAGCTCGTTCATATGCGATGCAGATAGCCAATTTTTCGTATTGTGTGGGAGCTGCCCTTGCACAGGCGAATGCGATTATGACTGGCTGGAGAATCGGGGCAAAGAAGTATGAAGAGTGTGACAGGGGTACGCGAAAAGCTGTGATATATGGTCTGATAACAGCTACGTGCTTCTCAGTGACATTTGCAGTGTCCGGACATTTTATCGTTCATATATTTACGGATGATGCACAGATGATCAATCTTGTGGTAAAATTGTTGATCGTAGATATATTCCTTGAATTTGGAAGAGTGACCAATCTTGTATATGGTCAGGCATTAAAAACAAGTGGAGATGCTATTTTCCCGGTTATCATGGGTGCGATCTTTATGTATCTGTTTGCTGTTGGCGGAACATATCTTCTTGGAATACATATGGGGCTTCTGGCAGTAGGAGCATATATTGCCATGGCAGGTGATGAGTGTGCGAGAGCAGTTGGAATGGTGCTTAGATGGAAGAGTGGAAAATGGAAAAGTAAGAGCCTTGTAGAATTGTAGGAGAGATTATGTACTTTGAATTAAAGGAAAATAAACCACATGGTACAAAGGATGATCCATTTAGTACATATCACATAAAGAATGCAGGCCGGTCATTCCAGATACCGGTGCATTGGCATGATGAACTTGAAATTATATATGTAAAAGGCGGTTCCCTGACGGTAAGCATATCAGGAGAAAGCTATATTGGAAAACCCGGGGATGCGTTTGTCGTGTCGCCGGGAAATCTGCATCTTATGGGCTCCGATACTGGTACTGTGGATTATTACACATTCCTTTTTCCATTAAAGAATCTATCTTTTCGTGCAGATGACCTGTTCGAAGAGAAATTGCTTGAACCATTAAACAGCGGACATTTGATGATAAATCCAAGAATCAGTGATACGGCAAAAGAATTGTGTGAGCAGTTGATCGAAGTCTATGAATCAAAAAATCAGGAAAGTGAGTCGCAATTAACCGCACAGATAAAGACAAAAATCATTCTTTTGCAATTTATTCTTGAAATGTGGAAGAAAGGATTTATTATAGAAAATGACACAAACGGGAGAAACACGGTAGAAAAAGAAATGGTTTCATATATACAGCAGAATTATACAGGAAAGATATCGTTAAAAGAATTCGGAGAACAGTTCCATCTTTCGGAAAAATATATATCGCGGTATTTTAAGGAACATTTTCATATTACACTATCGCAATATGTAACCTATTTAAGGCTGGAGCATGCAAAACAGCTGCTACAGGACACAGATATTCCGGTTACAGAGGTGGCTATGCAGAGTGGGTATCAGAATGTAAGTTATTTTATAAGAAGCTTTAAAAAAACATATGAGATCTCACCACTGAAATACAGGAACAATATGCTGGCTGAAATATAGTTTTTGACAATGGAGACAAATCGCTACAATGGAGTCTCATGCAATAGAGGAAGGACAGACATGGCAGAAAAGAAGAAATCAAATCAGACTGGAAAAACTTCCAGACATAAAGTAAATCATAATATAACAAATGCAAAGGCACATGTAGACAAGAAGGACGGTTCTTGTGTTTATGCGAAAAAATGCGGAGGCTGTGACTATCAGGGAATCAGCTACGGGCAGCAGCTGGAGATGAAACAGAAAAATTTAAAGAAACTGCTGTCAGCATTTGGAAAAGTCGGACCGATCGTTGGAATGAAAGATCCGTACCATTACCGCCATAAAGTGCATGCAACGTTTGACTGTACCAAAAAAGGGCAGATTGTTTCGGGAACTTATAAGGAAGGCACGCATGAGGTAGTGGACATTGTTTCCTGTCAGATCGAGGATGAACAGGCAGATGCGATCATTCAGGACATCAAAGGCCTGCTGCGGTCCTTTAAGATCAAGACTTATGATGAGGACACAGGATATGGACTTCTTCGTCATGTCCTGATCCGCAAAGGTTATCACACTGGTCAGGTTATGGTAGTTCTGGTGCTTGGAAGCCCGATTCTTCCATCCAAAAACAATTTTGTAAAAGCAATCCGCCAGAAACATCCGGAGATCAGTACGGTTGTGATCAATGTCAATAACAAGAAAACCAGTATGGTGCTTGGAGACCGGAATATCACGGTATATGGAAAAGGCTTTATTGAGGATGAATTATGTGGATGCACATTCCGTATTTCTCCATCTTCTTTTTATCAGGTCAATCCACAGCAGACAGAGCATCTCTATGAAAAGGCAATTGCCTGTGCCGGTCTGACTGGAAAAGAGAAAGTGATCGACGCATATTGCGGAACAGGCACGATCGGTCTGATCGCTGCAAAACATGCGGGCAAAGTAATCGGTGTTGAACTGAATAAAGATGCAATCCGGGATGCGATCACGAATGCGAAGCGCAATGATATCCATAACATTACATTTTTCAATGAAGATGCAGGTGAATTCATGGTGCGCATGGCCGACAAGGGCGAAAAAGCGGATGTCGTGATCATGGATCCGCCACGTTCCGGAAGTGATGAGGCATTTCTTTCCTCTGTCGTGAAACTTTCCCCAAAGAAGGTTGTATATGTATCCTGCAATCCGGAAACATTGGCACGTGACCTGAAATACCTGACAAAGCACAAATATAAGGTGATGGAGATGACATCGTTCGATCTCTTCCCAATGACAAAACATTGCGAGGTAATCGTTCAATTGCAAAAAAATAGATAATGAATACGATATTCCTATATCAATGCATGCAGATACAGTTTGTTTTTTGCTAAATGTATAATTGTATAATTGACAATATGGCATATATACCATATTGTCAATTATACAAAGGAGACAACATGACAGAATTTAAACTGATAGTATATGAAAAGGAAAATGGTGAAGTTCCAGTAGAGGAATTTTTGGATTCTGTTAATCCTAAGATGCGAGCTAAAATATTTGGATTATTGGAGATTCTACAAGAGAAAGGAAATATGCTTAGAGAACCTTATAGTAAGCATATAGATGACGGAATATTTGAATTGCGTTGTAAATTTGGAAGTGATATAACCAGGGTCTTATATTTTTTCTATTATGAGGGAAAAATAATACTGACGAATGGTTTTGTTAAAAAACACAGAAAACTCCCAAAGAAGAGATACGGATTGCAAAGGATAGAAGAAAAGATTTTATAGAAAGGGTGATGAAGGATGAGAACATTTGATGATATGCTTTCTAAGCAGTTACAAGATGAAGAATTTAAAAAAGAATATGAAGCTATCCAACCAGAGATGGATGTCATAAGGGCTATCGTAAATGCTCGTACTTCTCAAAATATGACACAGAAGGAACTGGCTGAACGTACTGGGATTAACCAGGCAGATATTAGTAAGCTTGAGAATGGAACAAGAAACCCATCTGTTAATTTGCTTAAAAGGTTGGCAGATGGAATGGGAATGGCTCTTAAGATTGAGTTTGTACCGAAACAGAAAGTATGATTATATGATCTCACTGATAAGTATTTCTTACAGAGATGCAATTTAGCATGGAGCTCCAGACGAGACGGCTTTGACCGTCTCGTTTTTTGTGGTTTAAAGATAAAGCCTATATTGAACTGGACTATTGCGCAAATTTTCACTTGCGTGCGAATTATACCCTTCGGTTATAAATCTTCTTTACGTATTGTCTGCCTCCACCAATAATAACCAGAACAGCTACAAAATTAAGTGCCATTGCCCCGCTGACGACCATTTTTTCAGGAACGGCAAGTGTGAATACGCCTGATAAAAACTGTCCGAATAACATTCCGCCTGTAGTTGCCATCTGAAAGATACCATTAAATCGTCCTTTTTTCTCATCGGGAACATAACTTTGAGTTGCTGAAATACGGATATTATATGATGTAACACCAAGAATGCCATCGAAGAAGCAGAGTGCCATCATCACAACGATCGGCCAATAGAACATTGTCCCGTCGATCAGGCTGATCGTTATGTATACACCCAGTGCAATAGCGAATTTCTTTTCTGCAGGAATTTTTAAACGATAATGAATTACTCCTCCGATCAGACGTCCAAGCATCATCCATCCCATCGTAAAAATATACACATATTCCCCATGGCTGTAATTTTGTTTAAAATATGGGAGCGATATTAAGGAAAAAACGCCACCGGCAAACGAACTTACCATAAAATATAAAGTGATTGCAAGCAGTCCGCGTTCCTGTTTTAAATAACCAACTCCTTCTGAAAAGGTTTTCCTGTATTGAGCAATTCCAAAGGTTTCTGTTTCATCCTTGACGTATGTTTCTTCTTTTTGAATCCGGGTTTCAAATATTGCAGCAATCAGGAAACTGGCCATATTGATCAAAAACAGCGGTGCGATTCCGATAAGATTATATAAAAGTGCGGATACCGGCACGATAAACATAGTTATACTTTCAAGCGTACTCTGAATGGAATATGCCTTGGAATAATTTCCTTTTGAAACAAGCATTGGGTAAAAACTGTCAAAGGCTACCTGATAAATGCTGTCAATTGTACCAAGTAACAGACAGCCGGCGATCAAAAATCCATAATTAAAGTACCCGCTTAAAATAAGCCACGCAAAAATCCCATATAAACCTGCACTTATAAAATCCAGTGTATAAATGGTACGCCTTCTGGAAAAATTATCGAGAAATGGTCCAGCAAATGTAGGTGCTACAATCTTAGGCAGATTATAAGCGACCTCGAACAATGCATATAAAAATGTAGATCCTGTATAATCAAGTACCAATAATCCCAAAGCAAAACCGGCAATTGCATTGCCAAGCATAGATACAACAGTTCCCAGCGTAATCAGTGTAAAGTTCTTTGTCCAGAGTTTAGTTGTCTCGTCTGTTGTTGTTTCCGGTTCCATAACGTTCCTCCCTGCCGCATACGATTTTATTTTGTGGTTATTACAATAAAGAATTTGTCGCCAGTTGTAAACAGTTTATCGTCAAGACGTTGATTATGGATGGTATGTGGTTGATTTTTGTGGATAAGAGAATTTGTCTGCCTGGTAAATTTATAATCGCTATTTCATTCTTACAGTGCCTGCGATAAAATATGTGTTATGAATCATACAGGTCTTTTGAGGAGGGCAGCAATGAAACTCACAGCCAAAACACAGAGAGAGGGCCGGAACATTCTTGATCATGGAAATCTGGCGATGACTGGTGTATCCAGAGGCTATCTGGATAATATGTCCAATACGCCTGTCTGCAGTTTTCAATTCCGTGGAAAAGAACTGTCCATTTATTTCTGCGGCCCTTAATCTTGTAAGTGATTATCAGAGCCAGAATAATGATGTTATGGATGCGACGAATTTCGCTGGAATGCAGGTGATAAACAGCTTTACCGATAGAAAACGTTCACAGATATGGAACTGATGGAAAGTGCAATTTCAGGCGGACATAAGATCCTTCTGTTTTCACAGTTTACAAGTATGCTTGCGATCATTGCGGAGGCATTGAAAGAAAGAAAAACAGCATATTACAAGATTACTGGCGAGACCTCCAAGCAGGAGAGACTTGCTATGGTGAAACAGTTCAATGAGGACGACACACCAGTTTTTTTGATCTCGCTGAAGGCCGGAGGGGTGGGACTGAACCTGACAGGAGCAGATGTGGTCATCCATTATGATCCGTGGTGGAATGTTGCGGTACAGAATCAGGCGACAGACCGTGCACACAGGATCGGACAGACGAGGAAAGTTACTGTGTACAAAATGATCGCCAAAGGCACGATCGAAGAAAAGATTGTCAAACTGCAGGAAAGCAAAAAAGATCTGGCAGATAATATTATAAATGGCGAGAATGTCGGAATTGGAAGCCTCTCCAGGGAGAAACTTATGGATCTGCTGGGAGTGTAGGGAACTGAATAAAGAAGGCTATGAGGATCTGTATTGTTATTACGAAATTCCGGAAGACTGTAAAGAAGATATTCTCCGTAATGAATATGAAAAATGCGATTACACCTAAAAATATCCCGCAAATCCGCCATTGCAAGGGTGGATTCTCCGTAGAGAGCAATAAATCAAAGATTACACCGTCATTTTTTCGTTATTTGTCGGTGTAATGAAAGAAAAAGAACACTTTACGGAGAATCGCTGTTAGGCAGACTTTCACTCTTTGATGTGGCTGATATTAGACAGTTGCGGAGTCATTGGAATTTAAATTAAGCCTGTACTGTGAGTATAAGTAACTCGCAGGTGCTTCAGAGCGGCCGGTACTTAGCGACCGTATTTTGGTCGCTTATGTACCCGCTGCCAGCGATGAGCAGCGAGAGCGTGCCTGCGATTATTTGTACTCACAGTACAGGCTGGAATAAGTTTCAAAATAGTTCCGCAATTGTCCATGACAGGTACATTGGAGAATCGCACCAGTTACACCACATACTGATACATAAAGATAAAATGGCAGATGCTTCCGCCCATAACAAATAGATGAAAGATCTCGTGAGAACCGAAATATTTGTGGAGGGAATTAAATACCGGAAGCTTTAATGCATAAATCACACCACCGATCGTATAAATAATGCCACCGGCAAGAAGCCAGCCAAATGCAGTGTGAGGGAGTGTACCCCAGAGTGTACCAAATACCGGGAGACAGGTCCATCCCATTGCAATATAGATAATGGAGGAGAACCATTTTGGACAGGTGATCCAGCAGGCTTTTATGAACATGCCGATCAGAGCGGTGATCCATACGACTGCAAGCAGTGTGTAGCCTTTTTTGCCACCGAGTACGATCATGCATACCGGAGTATAAGACCCTGCGATCAGAACGAAGATCATCATATGGTCAAGTTTGCGGAAACAGCAGAGTACCTTTGCGGATACGTGACAGATACTGTGATACATCGTGCTTGCTCCGTATAATAGGATCATGCTGCAGGAAAAAATAGTCATCGCAAGCAGATGAGTAGAATTCCCATGAGCTTTCATTAAAAGAGGTGAGGCTGCGATCAAAGCCATTAAGCAGCCGATAAAATGAGTAATGGCACTTCCAGGTTCTCGAATTGTCAATTGCATGATCAAAATCTCCTTTCTCTATTGCAAGATATCTGATATACATCAGTTTTTACAATTGCTTAATACATAAAATATAACAAGTAGTATTTAAAACTACATCTAACATAAAATAATACTACGTCATAAATATATGCATGTCAAGAATAAATATGCATAAAAATTGTCGACCATTGACGCAATTGAATGAACGCAGTAAGATAGGCAATGCAGAAACGAAGGAATAGGAGGCATGCAATTGAAAAATAATAAATACGAGATTGATATGTGCAATGGTTCGATCATGGACAAACTGATTTCTTTTTCACTTCCGCTTATGCTTTCAAGTATCTTACAACTGATGTTTAATGCTGTGGACATCATTGTGGTAGGCAGATTCAGTGGAAGCCAGGCACTTGCAGCAGTCGGATCTACGACCGCACTCATTAATATATTTACGAACCTGTTTATTGGAATCTCACTTGGTGCGAATGTGCTTGCAGCACGTTACTATGCAGCAGGGCGCAATAAGGAGATGTCAGAGACGGTACATACAGCGATCACGCTGGCACTGATCAGTGGTGTGGTCATGGCATTTGTTGGACTGATCTTTGCAAAAGGCGCACTGGAACTGATGGGAACGCCGGAGGACGTGATCCGGTTATCGACTTTATATATGAGGATTTATTTCCTTGGAATGCCATTTTTTATGCTGTATAACTATGGTGCAGCTATTTTACGGGCAGTCGGTGATACGAAAAGACCGTTGATCTTTCTGATCATATCAGGCTGTGCGAATGCAGTGTTAAATATGATGCTTGTGATCATTTTTCACCTGGGCGTTGCAGGTGTTGCGATCGGAACCGTGATCTCACAGATGATCTCATGCGTTCTGGTGCTTCGATGCCTGTACCGTTCCGAGGAAAGTTATCAGCTGCGTTTTTCAAAACTTTCGATTAAATCAGCGTATTTAAAACCGATTTTTCAGGTGGGAATACCAGCTGGAATCCAGAGTACGGTTATCAATTTTTCCAATGCACTGTTACAGTCGTCGGTAAATTCGTTTGGTTCGACGGCAATGGCAGGTTATACGGCAGCCAACAATGTGCTGGGATTTTTATATGTGTCAGTCAATGCGATCACGC
This sequence comes from uncultured Lachnospiraceae bacterium, assembly GCA_934364805.1. GTDB lineage: Bacteria > Bacillota > Clostridia > Lachnospirales > Lachnospiraceae > Roseburia. The sequence continues at coordinate 15,932 of CAKRMH010000028.1, read as the reverse complement.
AGGCTTGTATGAGTTTCACAAGCCAGAATTACGGTGTTGGAAAATACAAGCGGATGGACCGGGTTCTTTTCGACTGCCTGATCCTAACGGTTGGTGTAGCGGGAGTATTAGGCGGAGGCGCATATCTTTTTGGAGCGCAGATTATGCGGATTTACACGCAGAACCCGAAGGTAATTGCCTGTGGACTTGAGATTCTTGCAATTACGACGGTGCCATATTTCCTGTGTGGGATCATGGACCTTTTCCCGGGCGCACTGCGTGGAATGGGATATTCCGCCGTTCCGATGATTTTATCTGTCATTGGTACGGTCGGAACAAGGATTTTTTGGATATTTGCAGCGTTTCCACAGCACAGAAGCCTGTACTTTCTGTTTATATCATATCCAGGCTCCTGGGCGGCAACGATCGTAATGCAGGTGATCTGCTTCTATTTTGTGCGGAAACGTTGTATAAATAAATAGAATACTTTAAAAAAAGGAGAGATGAAATATGGCTTGTACGACAATACTTGTTGGAAAAAATGCATCTTATGACGGATCTACTATGATCGCAAGAAACGATGATTCAGGGTCCGGACATTTTACACCGAAGAAATTTGTAGTGGTGGATCCAAAGGATCAGCCGAAAAAATATAAATCAGTGATCTCACATGTGGAGGTAGAACTGCCAGATTCGCCGATGCGCTGCACGGCAATGCCGAATGCTGTGGAGGGGGAAGGAATCTGGGCGGCAAGCGGTGTCAATGAGGCACATGTTGCAATGACCGCAACGGAGACAATTACATCCAATCCGAGGGTATTGGGAGCAGATCCTCTGGTATGTTATCAGCCCGCAGAGGATGGCAGAGAGGAACAGGTCGGTGGAATTGGCGAGGAGGATATCGTTTGTCTGGTTCTTCCATATATCCACAGTGCGAGAGAAGGGGTAAAACGCCTTGGAGCTTTGCTGGAGCAGTACGGAACATATGAAATGAATGGAATTGCATTCCAGGATGCAGATGAGATCTGGTGGCTTGAGACGATCGGTGGACATCACTGGATCGCAAGACGCGTTCCGGATGATGCCTATGTCGTTATGCCAAATCAGCTTGGAATCGATCGGTTTGATCTCGAGGATGCGCTGTCAGAGCAGACGGAATATATGTGTTCTTCCGATCTGTGCGAATTTATTGAAAAATACCATCTGGATCTTTCGCAGGAAGGCGGACTGAATCCGAGAGATGCTTTTGGCAGCCATGATGATGCAGATCATGTATACAATACACCGCGTGCATGGTTTATGCTCCGATATCTGAATCCGCACAGCAGAGTATGGGATGGAGAAAATGCAGAATATACGCCATATTCGGATGACCTGCCATGGTGCATGGTCCCAGAGAAAAAGGTGACCGTTGAGGACGTAAAATACGTATTGTCTTCCCACTATCAGGGGACGCCGTATGATCCGTATCTGGCATATGGCGATAAAACAATGAGCGGTGCATTTCGTTCTATCGGAATCAACCGGAATGACTTCCTTTCGGTGATCCAGATGCGCCCGGAGGGAAAACCGGACAGCAGTATTATTGAATGGGTCGCTTTTGCATCCAATGCCTTTAACGTGCTTGTTCCATTTTATGCAGATGTTGACACGACACCGGAGTATCTTTCCAATACAACAGGAGAGGTTTCTACCGATAATTTCTACTGGGCAAGCAGAATAATCGCTGCGATGGCAGATGCTTCCTATAAGAATTCTGTTTTCCATATCGAACGCTATAAAGAGCATGTTCTGGCAAAAGGCCACGAACTGATCCATCGTTTTGATGCACTTCTGGAGAAAGAAACAGATTCCAGAAAACGGATGGCAATCCGCCGGGAGGCGAATGAAGAGATTGCGAAGATGGTAAAAAAAGAGACCTCTGCCACACTGGATAAGGTACTGTTTGAACTGAGCAGCCAGATGAAGAATTCCTACTCCAGATCCGATGCATAAACCGCATTTTTATGTGCAGGAACCGATCGCATTCCGGTGCAGTGCGGACTGTAGTTAAGCATGTACACTTCAAACAGATTGTAGCTATGAAAGAACTGCATTGCGTGATAAAATAAAAGTATGAAAAACGTGTGTGTAAAGGAGAGGAAAGAGGATGTCAGGAGAGAAGAAACCGCCAATCTGGAAAAGCTTTGGATACGCATTTGAAGGGATTTTTACCTGTATTCGGAAAGAACGCAATATGAAGATCCACTGTGTGATGACACTGCTTGTAATACTGGCCGGATTTATCTTTCAGATATCGGCAACAGAATGGTGCATCTGTCTGACACTGTTTGGACTTGTCATGGCTCTCGAACTGGTAAACACAGCCGTGGAGGCTGTTGTGGATCTGGTTACTTCTGAACGCAGACCGCTTGCAAAGATCGCAAAAGATACTGCAGCAGGTGCGGTGCTGATCGCTGCGATCATGGCAGCAATCGCAGGACTGGTCATCTTCCTTCCAAAGGGCATCGCCCTTTTCCTTGGGTAATTGCAGGACTCTTGAAATTTAAATTAGTCTTGCAGTTGCCTAAAGTATACACAAAGAGAGAAAGGAGCAGAAACTATGGACAAATTAAGTGATGGATTAAAGAAGGTATTATTGGCAGGAATCGGTACAGTAGCAGTTACCGCTGAAAAATCCAAAGAGATTCTGGATGAAATGGTCAAAAAAGGTGAACTGACTGTAGAACAGGGAAAGGTGTTAAATCAGGAGCTGAAACACAATATCAAAGAGACAGTGAAGAAGAATGTCAACGTTTCTGTAAAACCACAGACTCCGGAAGAATTAGAAGAAATGCTTGGAAAGATGACTCCGGAGCAGTTAGACAGCCTGAAAGAAAAGTTAAAAGAAGCAGAAGAGTCCAAGGCAAAAGAGGCTGAGGAGGATACCGGAAAAGATGAATCCGAAAACGATGAGGAATCCGAAGAGACTGCAGAAGAGTCCTCTGCTGACGAGAAGAACGAAGCAGAATAGATGACAGCAGATGCACAGCTACGGACGAATGAATGACAGTGATTGTACAGTCAGATGGAAAGGATTGGAATGGGCAGCAGGGTAGAGGAGAAGAGCAATGGATCCCGCCTGAAGGAAATGACGGCGGTTTTAAAAAAACATAAGATTATGCAGGGTCTGACCCCGGAGAAGCTTCGGCTGATCCTTGAGGATCTTGGACCAACGTATATTAAACTCGGCCAGATCATGTCGCTTCATTCCGATATCCTTCCGAAGCAATACTGTGATGAACTGATGAAGCTGTGCTCGGATGTTGCCCCGATGCAGTTTTCGCAGGTGGAAGAGGTGCTGCAGGATTCCTTTGGTGTTTCATGGAAAGAAGTTTTTTCCAGCCTTGATCCGGAGCCGCTTGGGGCTGCATCGATCGCACAGGTGCATCGTGCGGTTCTTCAAAGTGGCGAGCAGGTCGTGGTAAAAGTGCAGCGCAAAGGGATCTACGAGATCATGTCACGCGATATTGCCCTGCTTCACAAAGCCTACCGGCTTATACCGCCGGTGAGCATCAAAGAACTGGTAAATCTCGACATGGTCTTAGATGAGATGTGGGCGGTTGCACAGGAAGAGATGAATTTTCTGACGGAAGCAGCCAACATGGAGGAATTCGCCAGATACAATAAAGAAGTTGCATTTGTGGCAACACCGGTGCTGTATCGGGAGTACACCACGACACATGTTCTTGTCATGGAATACATTGACGGTTTTCAGGTAGACAACAAGCAGGCTCTGCTTGAGAATGGATACGATCTGAATGAGATCGGAAGCAAACTTGTCGACAACTATATCCGACAGGTCATGGAAGATGGATTTTTCCATGCAGATCCACATCCGGGAAATATCCGCATACGGGATGGAAAAATCGTCTGGATCGATATGGGCATGATGGGACGTCTTACCGAGCGGGATAGGAAGGAACTGACAAAAGCCATTCAGGGAATTGCATCGGGCGATGTCGGAATGATACAGGATGCAGTTCTGGCACTGGGAGACTTCCGGGCAGAACCCGATACCGCAAAGCTTTACAAAGATATTGAAAAAATGCTTGAAAAATACGGAAGCCTTGATATGGGTGAGATTGATGTTGCAGTGCTCATGCAGGAAATGATGGAGATCATGAAAGTCAATCGCATCTCTATGCCGCACGGACTCAGCATGCTTGCAAGGGGACTTACCCAGATGGAGGGTGTTCTCACAGACATCAGTCCGCAGATTAACATGGTTGAGATTGCTACAGCGCGCATGAAGGCACATCTCTGGCAGAATTTTGACTGGAAAAAGGAACTGAAGAATTCCGGGAAAGATGTTTTTCAGGCGGTCAATAAAACCATGGAACTGCCGACACAACTGTCGAAGATACTGGAAGAGTTTAAAAGAGGACAGATGAGAATCAATCTGGACATGCATGCATCCAGGGAATTGTCCCGTCTTTTGCACAGACTGGTGCGTAATATTGTGATGGGATTATGGGTTATGGCACTTTTGATCAGTTCCAGCATCATCTGCACAACCGATATGTCTCCAAAACTGCTTGGAATCCCTGCGCTTGGAGCAATAGGATATATGTTCGCATGCATCATTGTTTTGTATACACTGATCAAACATTTTGTGTCGAAACGCTGACGATCTAACGTCCTTTCTTTTTCTGCTGATGCGCCACGACCGGAAGAAGAAGCCGGGCTGGAAGAAGCCTCTGGGCACTGCATCCGAGGCGCATCAGAAGCGTAGGAACGAGGATGGTTTTATGACGTTTCATGCCGTAGAACGCTTCGCGGACACAGCATTTTGCAGAGATCCCGTTTAATGCGGAATGCACATCGGCGTGCGCATTGAATTCCGTATTGACCGGACCGGGACAAAGCGCACAGACATATACCGGACTTTGCAGCTGACGAAGTTCTTCGGAAACGGCACGTGTCAGGCTGACAACATAAGCTTTGCTGGCATAATATGCAGCCATATAGGGACCGCCGGGAAAAAGACCGGCAGAGGAAGCGACATTTAAAATGGTTCCGCTTCCTCTTTTTTGCATCTGGAGGAGCATCTGTTTCATCAGAATATGCATAGCACGATCATTCAGGTGAAGCATGGTGATTTCTTTTTCCAGACTGGTCTCAAGAAAGGAACCATATGCACCCATTCCCGCATTGTTGATAAAAACATCGATGGCTTCATCAGATATTCGATTACAAATACGATAACATTCCTCTTCCTGTGACAGATCACAGACCTCAATACGGCATGGAACATGCAGTTCTTTTTCAAGAGCCTCAAGTCTTTCACGACGTCTGGCGGTCAGAATCAGCCGATATCCTTTTTGCGCATATTGTCTTGCAAATTCCATTCCGATTCCGGAGCTTGCGCCGGTAATCCATACAGTTTTCTGTCTCATGATCTCCTCCAAAAAGTGTAAAATTAATCTTATTATATAAAGAGCGCAAAAGAAGCGCAAGCAGCTTTGGAACGAATCAGCGGGAATACTCATGCTTTTGGGGAAAATGTCCGATACATCAGATAGAGTTTACAAAATGAGTGTTCATATGAAAAATTATAAAAAAGTACAGGGGGAAGAAATATGTCAATTTCTATTAAAGCAGGTCAGGGAAGCTCTGACGTTTATCCGGCAGCACAGGAATCGTCACAGCCACGAAAGACAATTGATGCACGCAGTCTGAAAGGACTGGACCCGAAACGCAGCGGGATAGATAAAAAGCGTGAAAATGCCAGAAAACAGGCAATGAAACTTGTGCAAAATGCATGGAATAGAGATGCAAAATCGGCAGCAGAACAGAAAGATCTGGAGGCACAAAAGGCAGATAAGCTGACGGAAGTACAAAAACTTACGGAGCAGATGAAAAATATTGAAGAAACCAAAAAGAATCTTCAGGAAAAATACGGAGTAGATCCGGATTCAAAGGAGCAAAAAGATCTGGAACTGCTCGAAAAGTATCAGAATAATGTGACTGGTGCATCGTTTGATTCTTTTTCCGAGGAAGAAAAGGAACGCTTGAAAGAATTGCAGAATACGCCGTTTACGGATTATCAGAAAGAAGTTTTGAGACAAAACAGCGTGAAATCCGCACTGAGCAGGGAAGTAGAGCGGAAAAACAGAGAAGTGGCAGCTTTGCAGGAGGCAGTTACGGATTCTACCATCGATCAGCTGAAATCTCAGGATATGTTAAAAGCACAGGATGCAGCAGGACAGATTCTGGATGCCTCCGGTAAGGAAATCCTCAATATGCTCATTCAGGAAGGCAGAGACAACATTGACGAGGATGCGAAAGAAGAGCAGGAAAAGGCCGAAAAAGCACAGGAAGAAAAAGAAAAAAAGCAGGAGAAAACCGACGACGCAAAAGAGAAACGAAAAGAACAGGAAGAACTTCTCAAAAAGCAGACCAGAAGCGATCAGATGGAACAGAAGCTTTCCATGCAGAATCAATCGGATAATCAGGTTAATCATGCACAGAAACAGATACAGAAGATATTAAAAGAGAATCATCTCGTAAATGAGGATTTAAAAGGGATTGAAATCGATCTTAATTTTTAGGGCAGGGCAAATTCATTGCTTTCTTCTGGCAATTGCTTATAATAAAAAATATGATTACATTAAATGATTATTTATATTCAGGAGACACGGTTCTCCGCATTTTACAAAAATATAAAGGCGATCTTCTGGAATGTGCCAGAAAGGAAGAAAATGAGGTCGATTACGTTCATTGCGACTTTTTGACCCAGATTATGGATCTTCTGGAGCATAATGATTTCCTTACAGCACAGTCACAGAAAATCCGTGAGTTTTATAAATATATGGCATCCAGATATCCATATCTGTCTTTTACCTTTAAGGGCAGGATCAAATCTCTGATCCGGGCAGAAGAAAAGTTCAATGGTTATATCGTGGAATATATTTATGATTATTATATGGAACATCAGGCATATCCGCCGGTAGAAGAGTTGAAAGAGAGGCTGAACTGCTTTCGTGACCTGATCGCATACCGGATCGTGATCTCCATGCCGAAGTGTCATCTGAAGAACCCGGATGACAGAGAGCAGGAGGAAATCAGTCATCTGTATGAGATTGCCAATGTCCTTCCTTCATTTCTGGAAGAACGGGGATTTACGGTAGAGCCAACAGGAGGCGTCAAGGAGAGCCATTCTCCACTCCTTTGCGATGAAGTGCGCCCGTATTATCGGGATTACATCGAAGGAGAGAGCCATAGCGGATATCGTTCGTTACATATTACGTTTTATGACAACAGTGCAAAATGCTACATGGAAATGCAGCTTCGTACCAAGATGATGGATGACATTGCAGAGATTGGTTCTGCCAACCACCAGGCATATGAAAAAAGGCAGGAAGAAGCAAGGGCAAGAAGAGATGCTATTCCGGAGGGCGAATGCATCTATTTTGATGAGGCTTATGAAAGAGGAATCCGTCTGCAGCAGCTTCAGCTGGCAGAACTTGATGTCAACATGTTTGGAGCCATCGACAACAGCCTGATCAATGACGGATGCGGATTGTATCGTGGCCGCTGGATTCTTCCGTATGAGCATCTGTCACGTTTCCAAAACGATCTGATCGACTAGAACAGTTTCAATCGCAAAAGGAGAAAAATGGATACATTTGCAATGCTTCAGGAGCTTCTGGCACAGAATCAGTTTGAACTTCTGTTTCCAGAGCCGGTGGAAGAAAAGACAGAAAAAACAGAAAAAACGGGACATTCCTTTCGGCTGGTGTATCTGATGAATGATGCGGTAGAGAGCTTTCTGATATTCCGGGATGCGAGAATGACCGGGCATTATAAGCCGGATTATGAAGGCAGACTGGAGGCATCTCTGACACAGCAGGATGGTGAATACGTTCTGGCCGTAAGACAGAAAGATTCCGTGTTTACCATATTTTTTAAAGAACTGAGAGCCAATGTAAGGCTGTATGATTACGGGAAAATGGCACATTTCTGGATTCCGGGATATGAATATCTGCGCCAGCTGGAATATCGGATTGCAATCCTGAGTGATAAGAAAGAATATCTTGGACAGGAATATTGTACACCGGGTGAGAGAAAACTGGCGGAGCTTGTGGCGTTTCCACCATTGAATTACTGTTCTTATTCTGCTGTTCCCGAAAAATACATGGTGCCAAGAACCGGGCCGTGGGAGGTTACACCGGAAGCGATCGATGTTATGGAGGAACTGGCACGGGAAGCCAAAGACCGGAAATTACTTCTGGAATTACAGAAATACCGCATGGATTCATCCGTAAGAAGGGCAAAAAGAATTGCAAAAATGCTGCATCAGACAGCACATTTTAAAGTGGTTGATCTGATTGCAGCAAAACTTGCAAAAGAAACGTCCACATTTCCGAAACGGGAGTTTGACCCCGAGATGGAAAAGCGGATTCACATACTATATAAAAAAGCAGAACTGCGCCAGAGCGAATTAAAGAAAAAAGGAATCCGGGCAGATATTCTCCATGAGGAGCCTTTTACAACAGCTAAGGATGACCTGGCTTACCGGGTATATTTAATGCTCTGGAAACCGGGGATCGTGAATCAGAAGATCACGATCGAGGAAGTTGTGTGATTATGCATTTTTAAATGCACGTCCTGCCGCATTCTGATCTTTCATGCAGGCAATGAATTTTTCACGGGTGACGTCTTTTGGACGATGCTCCCATTCGGTTGAAGTTTCGACTTTGTCTGCCATGACATCAAACTCATCTTCCGTGACATCAATATCATCGAAGCAGACAGGAAGACCGGTTTCGGCGTTGAATCTCATAATCTGGTCACGCAGTTCAAACTGTTTCTCATAGGTTAACAGGCATAAAACGCCGAGAGAGACTACCTCGCCGTGAAGATGCGCATGACCGCCGTGTGTTACGGTTGCCCCATAATATACACAGTGCGCAAGGGACGAATTATAATAGTAATCCGGAATATGTGTTGTCATATTGGATACGATTCCGGTAGAGATAATGATGTCCAGTGTTACCTGCATCAGGGCATCGCTGACTTTATGTGCTTTTAAGGAAGCAAGTGCTTCTTTTCCATAATCGAGCAGAGGTCTGGTGCAGACTTTACTTAACTGAACGCCCATAAGCGGTGTGTGTGACAAAGTGTCATCTTTGCTTGAAAATACGGCTTCACATTCCTTGGAAAGTGCATCGCCGATTCCAGCCCAGAGAAGTTCATAAGGGGAATCCGCAATGATCGCAGTATTGATAAAGGTGTGGTCTGCAAGCTTTGGATAATAGTATTCTTTGAAAGAACCGTCTGCATTGTAAATGACACAGATCGCTGTGACAGACGCACAGTTACTTGCAACGGTAGGGAATGTGAAAAGCGGTTTCTGAAGTTCGTTTGCAACATATTTGCAGGTGTCGCATGCTCTTCCACCGCCAACACCAAAGATGATATCGGCATCCTGAACGGTCTTGTCTGCGATCAGGGCGTCTCCGTTTTCATAGCTGGAATCTCCACCATACCAGATAAAGTCCGTAATTTCCATATCGGATTCCTTCAGACCGTCAAGAAGTGCCTGTTTTGCTTTGGACATTGCTGTTTTTCCACCAATGACAACGGCCTTTTTTCCATATCTTCTGGCAACTGCCGGAATTTCTTTGTAACAATCCTCTCCAATTGAATAATTCGGCAGATATACGCTGTAACTCATTACTATTCCTTCTTTCCATATAAACTATAACAAAAAGTTATAAAAGTATTAAATATCATAAATTGAGATTATTATAAAACTTTCAAAGGCAGAGTGCAAGTATTCACGAAAAAATAATATAGAAATATACATTGGACAGAAGTGATGATATAATACCTTTGAGAACTGAGCAGAAAATAAAGGAGTTTCAGAAGTATGAAGAAGGTGTGCTGGGCTGATCTTTTTAAAAGAAATCTATATTATGAACAAAAAGATGTAATACAGAACATTTTTTCGCTGAGATGTTTCTGTCTGATCATTTTGTTTTATACGTTTGCATTTATTTTAAATGTACTGGGAATATTTATCGTAGATACACAGATATTTTTATATGGATATGTTGGAGCACTGATTTTAGTGGCAGTGTATCTGGGGGCACTGGCGGTGATTGGATTTGAACATCCGGGAACGAAATACCTGAACATCACATTTATTGCATTGCTTGTGACGATTGCCGCATGTTCACTTACCTACCACACCATCATAATCATCATGATTCCAATTATTTTTGCAAGTATGTATGCAGACCGGAGACTGGCTTATTATGCACTTGTATTGACGATTCTTGCAATTGCGGTTAGCACATATGTTGGGTATTTTTATGGAGTGTGTGATGCAAATATGGTGCTTCTGACATGTACATCGCTTTCACAGTTGTCCGAAAATGGACATTTTCTGCTGGATCAAGTGAATGAGAATCCGGCTGTTACACTGGCAATGTATTATGTGTTCCCGAGGTCACTGCTTGCAATTGCTTTTTTTGCTGCTTGCAATAATATTTTCCATATACTGAAAAAAACCATGGGAAGTGCAATGCGGATGAAACATCTTGCAGAGATTGATGATATGACCGGTCTGTATAATAAAAACAAGCTTCTGGAGACACTGGATGGTGAGATCACTATGGAGAAGCAGATTGCCGTGATCTATTGGGATGTGAATCAATTGAAAAAGGTTAATGATACATATGGTCATATAGAAGGCGATATATTGATTGCAAAAGTAGCAGAATCGATTAAAATGGTTATGGATGCAAATGCCTCGGCATACCGTTATGGTGGCGATGAATTTATCATGCTGGTCCCAAATGGCAATGATGAGATCGCGGAGGATATTATACGCAGATGGAAGAAAGCACTGAAGCAGATAAGCAGCGACAGTAAGATTCCAATCTCGGCATCAGCAGGCTATGCATGCGGCCGTGGAAATGAAATCAAAAAGATTATAGGCATGGCTGATAAAAAGATGTACGCCAATAAAGAGGTACATCGGGAAAAGTAATACCAGGAGGAACACAATGGAACAATTTAAATTTGAAGATCTGGAATATGTAAGACCGGATTTTGATAAGCTTGGACAGACCGTAGACGGTTATACGGACAGACTGAAGAAGGCTGCTTCTTACGAAGAGGCAAAGGCTGTATTTTTAGAGCAGGATGAGACATTAAAGAAGCTTACAACGGTATGCACCATTGCAAGCGTTCGTCATACATTGGATACCACGGACGAGTTTTATGAAAAGGAAGATGAATATATCAATGAGCAGATTCCTGTAGTAATGCCAAAACTGCTTGCGTTTTCAGAAGCACTCAGCGAAAGCAGTTTTCGAGCAGATTTCGAGAAAGAATATGGAAAACAGCTTTTTGTAAGTCTGGATCTGCAGAAAAAGACATTCTGCGAGGCAAATATTCCGCTGATGCAGAAAGAAGCAAAACTTACCGATGAATATCAGAAGATCATGGCAACCGCAGAGATCCCGTTTGAAGGGGAGACATTGAACCTTTATGGAATCCAGAAGCATTTTGAGGATGCCGACCGGGAAAAACGCCGTGCAGCAGTACGCGCATATTCTGATTTTTATCATGCGAATGAGACACGTCTTGAAGAAATCTGGGATGAACTGATCCAGGTGCGCAATGAGATGGGAAGAAATCTTGGATATGATAATTATGTTCCGGTTGGATATATGAATCAGGGACGTACCGATTATGGATACAAAGAAGTTGCCGCTTTCCGTGAGCAGGTCCGCAGGGAGATTGTACCGCTTTGCGAAAAACTGTATGAGGCGCAGGCAAAACGTCTGGGCATTGATGTAGTTTATTTTTATGACGAAAAACGGGTTTTCGCAGATGGAAATGCAGTGCCGGCCGGAGACGATGATTTTATGATTGAACAGGCACGGGAACTGTATCATGAGCTGAGTCCGGAAACAGCAGAATTTATTGATTTTATGATCGACCATCATCTGATGGATCTGAAGAATAAGCCGGGAAAAGCTTCCACAGGTTATATGACAGCACTGGATGAGTACAAGGCACCTTATGTATTTTCATGCTTTAACCAGACGATTTTTGATGCGCAGGTTCTGACACATGAGCTTGGTCATGCATTTGCTGGTTATCAGGCAATGCGCCATCAGCCAATCAGCAATTATTACAGTGAGTCCACGGATATTGCGGAGATCCACTCCATGTCCATGGAGCAGTTTGCATATCCTTATGCAGAGAAATTCTTTAAAGACCAGGCTGACAAATACCGTTTTGCGCATCTTCAGGAGGCGATCACTTTTGTTCCATTTGGTGTGGCAGTTGATGAATTCCAGCATATCTGCTATGAGCAGCCGCAGCTGACGCCGAAGGAGAGAACGCTGGAATGGAAGAAACTGGAAGAAAAATACATGCCATGGAGAAAATACGATGCAGACGATTTCTTTGACAGAGGAGGACTCTGGTATCACAAACTTCATATTTATCTGTATCCGTTCTACTATATCAACTATACATTGACGACAATGGGCGCAATGGAGTTCAAGAAAAAGGATCGTGAGGATCACCAGAAAGCATGGGAGGATTATCTGAAACTATGCAATTGTGGTGGAAGCATCAGCTATCTGGAAACATTAAAGCTCGCAGATCTTTCCGTCCCATTTGAAGAGGGAAGTGTTGCAAAGGCGATTTCCATTGCAAAAGAAGATTTGATGGAAGAAATGAAGAAATTTTAAATTTTCTGTTGACAGGAATATTATCTCATGATACTATATTTGAGCTGTCACAAATGAGACGGCTCGAATATAGATATGGCGAGATAGCTCAGTTGGCTAGAGCATGCGGTTCATACCCGCAGTGTCGAGGGTTCAAATCCCCCTCTCGCTACTTGGAAACCCTTGATGCATCAAGGGTTTTTTACTTTATATGAAATTATACAGCGATTTCACGTAAAGCAAAAATAGGAAAAGGAGGCCATCCCAAAAGACAGCCTCCCTTTCGAGGAGTTTAGTTATGAAAATGTTTATTATAAAAAAGGGAATAAATTGAGTAGAAGGATGGGCTTCCTTCCACTGTCATAAAGTATATCCCATGTTTGTGATAAATATGTGTCGAAATTCCGAAAGAACAGACAGGAAAATTTTGGTGAAACAATGAAAAACGTAAAACCGGATTATTATGATGAATTTCAGTGCGTTGCGGATCGATGTACCATGACATGCTGCCAGGAATGGAAGATCGCAGTGGATGAGGTAGCTTATACGAAGTGGAAACATGTACAGCCACCGGAAGGAATGAAAACCCGCCGTAAGGATCTTCGTGCATTTACAACCTATAAAGATCAGATCTGCGTGATCGGGCTGGATGCGGATCATCGCTGCCCGTTTTTAAATGAACAGAAATTATGCAGGCTTGTGACGACGTATGGCGATGAGATGTTATCAGAAACCTGCCGCATTTTCCCGAGAGAGATTCATGAGTATGGAACAAGAACAGAGTATTCACTTATGAGCTGCTGCCCGGAGGCAATAGATTTACTACAGAGAGCCGGGACTTTTACTTTGCATGAAGAGAAGACGGAAACAGAAGAAAATAAAATGGAAGAAGCATACTTTCGCATTCGGGATTTCTTTTCTGAACAGATGCAGAAAGAGCGGACACCACAGAGGAATCTGCTGATCGTGTATTTTATCGCACTGGATATGTATCATGTAATAGACAAAAAGAGTTCTGCCGGTGCCCTGATGCGGACGATGAAAAATGATACGGATGCACATAATATGAATGAATTAGAGCAGGCACTGCAGGAGTTTCACGTAGAGGCTGCGGAGACATTTACAGAACGGAATGAATTATTTCTGGATCTTTCTGTGAATTACCAGAAAGAAGGACTATACGAGAAATATTTACAGGAACTTCTGGTATATGCACTTAGCCTGTCGGAAGAGCGGGAGTGCATTTCGTATGGCGAAGAACATAAGATTTTTCAGGATGTATATAAAGAATATGAACCGCTTATGAGAAAATTTCTTGCAGCAGAGATTTATGCAGGCTGTTATCTGCCGGGCGGGGACCTGGAAAGCATGATAGTGCAGCTGCAGTGGATTGCCATGACATACAGCGTGATCGAGCATTGTCTGTTTTTATATTGGAAACTTCATGGGCGGATCACCTATGAGATTGTAAGGGATTATCTCGTTGTTTTGTCACGGATGACAGGATACGGGGAAGAAGATATTTACGAATATCTGGATAACAGTTTTGAAAACCGTATTTGGGACTGGGGTTATTATGCACTGGTCGTTGGAACAGAAAATATATAAGAAAGTATAGAGGAAAAATATGGCTGAAAATTATGTGAATATGATGGATCAGAGTTTGATCGTAACATTGACACTGGATGATGATACGGAACAGAAATGTCTGGCGCTTTGCCGTTTTGACGTGGATGAAGCGACTTATATTGCACTGCTTCCGTTTGGACCGGACGGATTGCAGAACCCGGACGGAGATGTATATTTTTATGGATTTCATGAAGAGAACGGTCAGCCGGTACTGGAAAGCATACGGTCAGATGAAATCTACGAACAGGTTTCGGATGCGTTTGACCAGTGGCTGGATCTGATGGAAGCAGAAGGGGAAACGTGAAAAGAGACTGCCGCGCCGGACAGTCTCTTTTCGAGGAGTTTAGTTATGAAAATGTTTATTTAAAAAAGGGAATATGTTAAAGGATGGGCTTCCTTTAACTGCTTTTTAGTATATAGGATAAATGTGTACAGGATGTGTCGGAATTCGAAAAAAAATATAAAGATTCTTAACATATCATGACGGTAAAATAAAGAGTTAGAAAGAAGTGCAGAGAAATGAAGAAAATAACATATCTTGTTGATACGGAAAATATTAATACATGCTGGATCAACATATTTAAACAAATGAACAGACAGGATCAGATGATGCTTTTTTATACAGAAAATACTCCATATCTTTCTTATGAATATATGAACGATCTGCTCCGTCTGGAGAGAAAACCAGAGATGATCCGTTGCAAGACCGGAAGAAATGCACTGGATTTTCAACTGGTAAGCCACCTTGGATATTTGATCCATACCGATAAGACAAGGACATATGTGATCGTAACAAAAGATAAGGCATATAGTGTTGTTGCAGAATACTGGACAGAAAAGGGATTTCAAGTAGCCTGCTGTACACCGGAGCAGCTGGAAGAAAAGCAGGAAGCGCAGCAGATGCCAGAAGAGCAGGAACAGAACGAAATCATGACATCTGCGACGGAAAATGCAGAGCTTCCAAAAGAAAAGAAAACAAAATTTGGCAGCAGGCAGTTCAGAAAGAATAACACGAAAAAACAGAACGGAAAATCTGCGAAAACATCGGATGACAAAAAAACTGAAAAAAAGATAGACGAGAAATCCCCAAAATCATCTGAAAACGAAAAGCAGCAGAGGAAAGCGCACAATGCAAAAAAGAAAAAACAGAGAAACATCCGTGCGGAACTTGGAGAACTTCTTCCAAAAGAATGGAAGAAGCAGGATAAAGCACTTCTGCCAGAACTGGAGAAGATGATTACGGAAGATGAGAAGATGGATAAAAAAGAACTTCATAACAAACTTATTCGAGAACTTGGGGCAGAAAAAGGCGGACAGCTATATCAGATCCTGAAAAACAAGATTGATAAATTATATGAAAAGTAGGAAAAATAAAAAAATTGAAATAAAGTGTTGACAGATTAGAATTCGGATGGTAATATAAACAAGCTGTCGCATGAGACAGCGACAAAGAACATTGATAACTGAACAGTGAAAAACCTTGAAAGATTCAATGAGAATTATTCAGGCAAATCAATAAGATTTGACGAACAGCATCGAAAGATGCACCTTTAAACATTAAATCAAAGGATAAATTTAGCCAAG
>CAKRMH010000027.1 GCA_934364805.1 uncultured Lachnospiraceae bacterium | reverse complement strand
TATACACTTTTTTATGAAATATAACTACTATTATATCCATGAGTAAAAGGACGTGTAAAAAAACTTTCGTTTTTTCACACGCTCTTTTTTTGTATGAAATCTTAATTAAGTTGTCGTATTATACAACTCACCCGTTGAATAATTGTAGGTATATCCACCTGATGCTCCGTAGGTATTCGATTTGGATGCTTCATTTTTTGCATACATATTCACCATAGAAGATTTCGATTCAATCGAATATGCGTAGGATCCCGTTCCCTGAAACAAGGTCTTGACCTTATTCATATCTGCTTTTTCAAACGCATCTTTGTCAATCTTCATCGTATATTTGCTGCTGTCAAACGTAATACCGATCGCACTTAAAAGCTTTCTGTTCTCCGTTGTCGTATTCACCATAGCAGACGCAGCATTGGTAATCTTTGACGATTCAGAACTTCCTGCTGTTTCAACTACAGAATTATAATCAGATACAAACTGGCTGACAGCCTTATAAATAGCTTCTGTATCATATCCTTTTGTCTTATTTCCATCTTTGTCAGTGATTGTTTTCTCCCGGAACAGACTTGAATTC
The DNA here is from genome assembly GCA_934364805.1 of uncultured Lachnospiraceae bacterium. Taxonomy (GTDB): domain Bacteria; phylum Bacillota; class Clostridia; order Lachnospirales; family Lachnospiraceae; genus Roseburia. The sequence continues at coordinate 25,106 of CAKRMH010000027.1, read as the reverse complement.
TTATATAACGCTTCTGCTGATTTATTCAGACTCTCCGTGCTGCTTTCAATCGCAGCAAGCTTTTTCGCCGAATCCTTCGATGTAGCTGTTGTAGTCTTAGTATCTGCAATACCGGTCGTATTATTTTGCGGATCTGCATAATATGCCTTCATCAGCTGGAAATAAGATCCACTTCGAATGCAGGCATAATCTGTATAACTGATTCCGAGCAGATCGGAACTTCCAGTCCGTGTTGTCTTATTTCCTGTATTTAAACTGGAAAACAAAGTACTGATCGATGAAGAATCATATGCTGAAATAATTGCCATATCTGTCACTCCTTTGACTTCTCTTAACTTTCCATGTTTACTGTTCTATTACATATAGTATCGACATATTTCTGTAATTCTTTAGAATAAAATATATCAGATATTTTCTATCTGCCAGTCAATCGGTGTTTCACCATGTTCCACAAGAAACTCATTTGCTTTGCTGAAATGTCTGCATCCAAAAAATCCCCGATATGCAGACAGCGGACTTGGATGTGGAGCCTTTAAGATCAAATGTTTCGAATTGGTGAGCATCGGAATCTTACTCTGTGCTGGTCTTCCCCATAACAAATAAACAATCGGGCGATCCTGTGCATTTACAGCATGTATAATCGCATCTGTGAACTGTTCCCATCCATGTCCCTGATGAGAATTTGCCTGATGTGCCCGGACCGTAAGAACCGTGTTCAATAGAAGCACTCCCTGATCCGCCCATTTCTTCAGATAACCGTTATTCGGAATATAACACCCAAGATCATCGTGTAATTCCTTGTAAATATTCTGAAGGGAAGGGGGAATATCCTTCTGTTCCGGAAGCACTGAAAAACTCAGTCCATGTGCCTGATGCTCATTATGATATGGATCCTGTCCCAGAAGCAATACTTTTACTTTGCCAAGCGGAGTAAAATGAAACGCATTGAATATATCATCAGCTGGCGGATAGACCACATGTGTCTGATACTCCTGATTCACAAACTGATACAACTGTCTGTAATACGGTTTTTTAAATTCTTCCTGCACCGCCGGAAGCCAGTCGTTATTGATCATTCCCATTATTTTTTACCGCCACTCCTATCTTCTGACCGATACTCCTCTGTCTGCGAGGTAGTTTTTCAGATCCATAATTTCAAGTTCTTTATAATGGAATAAAGATGCTGCAAGTGCTGCATCTGCTTTTCCTTCCGTTAATGCATCATAAAAATGTTCCCTGGTTCCAGCACCACCTGATGCAATCACCGGAACGGATACATTCTCTGCAATCTGACGTGTAAGTGCGATATCATATCCCGCCTTGGTTCCATCACAATCCATACTGGTAAGAAGGATTTCGCCTGCCCCCAGCTGATTCGCCTTTATTGCCCATTCAACCGCATCCAGACCTGTGTCGACTCTTCCTCCGTTTTTAAAAACATTCCAGCCGCTTCCATCCGGTCTTTTTCTTGCGTCAATTGCTACAACCACACACTGGCTTCCAAATTTGTCAGCCGCATCGCTGATCAGACGTGGCGTATTGATTGCCGATGAATTAATTGAAATTTTATCTGCGCCCTCTCTTAAAAGCACTTTAAAATCTTCTACTGTACGGATTCCGCCACCAACTGTAAATGGAATAAAAACATTTTCTGCAACCTTACGCACCATATCAACAACGGTTCCTCGATTATCCGAAGAAGCAGTAATGTCCAGAAAAACCACTTCATCCGCTCCCGCCTTATCATATGCGGCAGCAATCTCCACCGGATCACCTGCGTCCTGCAGATTCACAAAGTTCACACCCTTTACTACTCTGCCATCATTCACATCCAGACATGGGATGATTCTTTTTGTAAACATTATCTCGTACCTCCCGTGATTTCTGTGAAGTTCTTAAATATCTGAAGTCCTACTGTACTGCTCTTTTCCGGATGAAACTGGCAGGCAAACACATTGTCCTTCTCAACCGAAGCATGAATCGTTGTACTGTATTGTGTGACCGCTTTCACAATACTTTCATCTGCTGCTTTCAGATAATATGAGTGCACAAAATACACGTATGACTGATCTGGGATTCCATGAAAAAGTCTTCCATTGTTCTGCATGGTTAATGAATTCCATCCGATATGAGGAATCTTAAGTCCCTCTTTATCCGGAATTCGAAGAATTTTGCCATCCAGAATGTGGAGTCCCTCCACGCCACTGCTCTCATCGCTGCCCTCAAACAGCAGCTGTAATCCAAGACAAATTCCCAAAAAAGGTGTCTTTTTGCCGGTTACCTCACGGATAACTTTGTCAAGCTCATATTTCTTCAGCTGCTCCATGGCATCTCCGAATGCTCCAACCCCCGGAAGAATGACCTTGTCTGCTGCAAGGATTTCTTTAAAATTTCTGGTAACCATGCACTCCTGTCCCATAGACACAAGCGCCTTCTCCACGCTCTTTAAATTTCCAGCGTTGTAATCAATAATCGCGATCATATTTTGTCTCCTACTCCAAGCCAAGTGCTTTAATCTTTGATTGTACCTCTCTTGTATACTCATCCCTGTCTCTGAGCGAATATAACTGTACTGCCTCGTCTGTGCTCATCTGGTATTTTTCCTGTAAAGCAGTCTGGATCAGTGATTCCATCTGATTCATCTCTTCTGCACAGTCTGCCTCTTCTGCCTTACTATAGTTTACATGATATCTTCCTTCAGCGCAAATCAAAGAATCCAGTGCCATATCATATTTCTCATATTTCTGGAACGACTGGTATGCATCATACTTGCTCGATACGGTGGAAAGGATTTCCAGCTGGGCATATAAATCTTTGTCCGCAGAATGCAAAGACAGACCATCCATCCGCGCATATGCCTCTGCATAATCGCCCTCCAGGTAGAGCTGCTTTGCTTCTGATATATGATTCTGATACGAAGTAAGATTCGTTCCTGCCAGCACGAGTACCATGAGTGATATGGCCATGACCCAGATTAAAATTACCGGGACTTTCGGAAGCGGTGGAGTAAGATCCGGCTCTTTTGGCTTCTTTTCTTTTTTCGGCTTTGGTTTTTTCTCTTTCTTTGGTTTCTTTTCCTTCTTTGGTTTCTTTTCTTTTTTCTCTTTCTTTTTCCTTGAAGAAGCCTTTTCCGATTCTTCTAATTCTCTCAGAATCTGCTGGTTTTCATCAGAAAGCTCTTTGACATCCACCTGCTCCGGCTCTTTGATTGTTACACTTTCCACGTCTTCATCTGCTTCGTGGAATAAAATATGTGCAAGCTTCGCCAACAGTCCGCCTTCTTTTTTTTCTCCCTTGGCCTTCTTTGGCTTCTTTTCCTTTTTATCCTTCTTCTCATCCGGCTTTGCGTCTTCCTGCTTCTCCTTATTCACCGGAGACTCTGCCATCTCTTTTTGGGCAAAATCATCAATTGCACTACTGCCGGAATCTGCGCTGCCGGTTCCATCATCAGACAACATATCTTTAATATCCGAAAGCTTTCCATCCCCTGCAAGAATATCCAGAATATCTGCACTTCCATTTCCGGCCAGATCCGGTTCTTCATTGCTGTTCTTTGTATCCGGGATTTTTTCCATTCTGGCTTTTAATCCATCGATCAGATTCTGTGTATCTGCGTCTGGTGCATCCGTATCGGATTTCAATGCTGCAGGTGTTTCTTCAACTTTAGACTCCGGTTCCGGTTCCGGCTGCTTTGGTTTTTCTTCCGGTTCTGGCTCTGTATAACGCGGTTTTGCTTTTCTTCTCTCATCTGCCTGAAGTTCCATCTCAAATTCATGCAGATAATCAGAATCCTCATCCGAATTCAGTTCTTCTTCAAACTCCTTTAAAAACTCATTTTCCGGAGTTTTCAGGCGTTTTGAACTTTTTCCATTAGAACTATCTTCCTCTTTCTCATCTGACACAATATTCAACAATGTATCAAGATAATCTTCTTCCTTGTTTTTCATGGTCATTCTCCATTCTGCTTTTCTACAACGTCTTCCCTTATAGGATTATGAAATGATCATTTAATCTTCAAAAGGGATGTGATGAAACTCACCATCACACCCCTCATCAATTACATCAGTATCTATTTATTACTGTTCTGATGGATCAGTTTATCGATTGCTTCTACAAGCTGTCCAAGTTCTGGTTTGGTAAGCTGTGCATCTGCCCCAAGCTGTTCTCCTTTTCGTTTCATTTCTTCATTGACAAGAGATGAGAAGATAATAAGCGGAATGCTCTTCATAGCATCATCAGACTTCACCAGTTTCGTCAGACGATGTCCATCCATCTGTGGCATCTCAATATCAGTAATGATACAATCCACACTGTCTGCTACATTTCCTTCTTTTTTCAGCTCACAAAGCTTGTCCCATGCCTCTTTACCATTGGTAGTCACAATCAGATGTGTATAACCTGCTTTCTTCAGGCAATCCGTTAAAAGTTTACTTAAAAGTGGTGAGTCCTCTGCAATCAGAATTGGAGAATCACATCTTGCCCGTTCCTGCATAGCATCAATGTCGTTTACTCGAAGACCTGTCTCCGGACTGATCCCGGCAACAATTGATTCAAAGTCAAGAATAAGCACCAGTTTATCGTCCATTTTGATAACACCGGTGGACACACTGTCATCCTCTCCATTGATCGTTGAATCCGGCTTAATAATTGCTTCCCATGATACTCTGTGGATTCCGATCACCTGATCCACATGAAATGCAACATTCAGTTTATTAAAATTCGTAATGATGAAAAGTCCCTTTTCATCGGTATCCGGTAATCCCAGGCATCTCTTAAGATTAATAACTGTAATCATCACATCCCTTGGCATAAAAATTCCTTCTACGCTTGGATTTGCATTCGGTACTGGTGTTACCGGCTGATATTGTAAAATTTCCCGGATCTTCGCAACATTAATTCCATAATGGTTATCCCCTAATGTAAATTCCAGTATTTCCAGTTCATTTGTACCTGACTCTAAAAGAATATTTGTATCCATTACTATCTCCTCCCATAGCTTTCCTATTGTATACTATCATAAAAGTTATTTATAATCCGACTTTGGATGTATTTCCGCTCACGCTGACAGAAAGTGCCACATTATCTGGAATCTGCGTAATGCTGTCCGGCACCTTAAATAAAAGAACATTTTCAACGGTCTGCCCGGCAGCAATTGTTCCCTGATAAGTAGAAAAATCATTTGTAAGGATTGTCAATTCAGCCTTCACGCTGGAATCTCCAATCTGTGCTGTAAAAGCAGGTCCGTAATTGAGCGTATCCACGGAAACATCATTCTGTCCGTTATTCGTAACCTGAAACTTCATAACCACATATACTGACCCGTTCGGTGCTGCAACAGAAGAAATCTCATCGTTCTTATAAGTCTGTTCTATCGAAGCTCCCTCATATGTCACACTCAGGTCATTGCCATGACCGATTGCATCTGCCAGACTAATTGCATGATCCTGTGCATCGCCGGAATTCTGTACTTCACCCTGGCTATCCGTATTCTGCTCTGTTGTCTGTGTTTCTGTTGTCTGCTCGTTCTTCGTCTCTTCTGTTTTTTTTGAATCATCTGTCCGTTTATCCTTTTTCGGATCGTCCAGCGAAGCATCTGTCATTCCATCTTTCTGATATACATTATACTTCGCAAGTGCATGAGCTGCATAATGAGCAATAATCTCCTGCTCATCATCCGTCAATTCGTACATTGCTGTACCACAACCACCCAGGAGAAACGTGGATGAAACAGCTGCTGTCAGCAGTATCATTTTCCATCTTTTCATATAAGTTCCTCGATACTATTCTTCTGTTACTTCTTGCCTAATATGTTACCACATTTTGCCTTTGACCGCAACTTCTTCATTTACGATTCCTAATGATTACTTTCCAGTTCCATCCAAAATTCCACTCCATCTTCATGATTGATCACTCCACACTGCTGATGGAATGAATCCATAATTGCTTTTACAATGGAAAGACCTATGCCACTTCCACCATATTCACGTGTTCTTGCCTTATCCACCTTGTAAAATTTAATCCAGATTTTATCAATATCTTCTTCTGGAATTGGCTTTCCGGTATTAAATACACTTACCCGCACCTTTTTCTCCATCTGAATATATCGGATGTCGATGCGTTTTTCCCCTTCTGCGTGATTGATTGCGTTACTCAGATAGTTGGTAATCACTTCTTCTACCTTAAATTCGTCTCCCCACACATAAACTGGTCCATCCTGATAAAAATCAATGCTGATCTCCTGCTGTGCTGCAAGTATAGAGGATGCATTTATCACACCCTGAATCAGTTCGGTAATATCAAAGCGGTCCATCTCCACCGTCTCATTGCCGAATTCAAGCTGATTTAAGGTAAGAAGTTTTTTCACCATCTTGTTCATCTTATCTGTCTCATCCATAATCACATCACAATAAAAATTTCTACTTTCCGGATCGTCATTGATGCATTCCTGAAGTCCCTCAGCATACCCCTGGATCAGAGCAAGCGGTGTCTTCAGCTCATGTGAAACATTCGACAAAAATTCTTTTCTCATCTCATCGATCTGTTCTTTTTTCTCGATATCCTGCTGCAGTTCATTGTTGGCACTCTTTAATTCTGATATGGTCTGCTCCAGCGTGGTCGACAGTTCGTTCATACTATTGCCAAGTGCATCAATCTCCCGTGTTGTGTGCCTGTCCGGATAATATTTTGCCTCAAAATCGAGATCCGACATTTTTCTTGAAAGTGTGGAAAGCTCGAGGATTGGTTTTGAAATACTCTTGGATACCACAATGATCACTGCAATACTGATTGCGGCAGCAATCAGGCCGATATATTTAAAAAATGTATTTGTAATCTGGGCGCTCTCGCGGATGCTCTCCAGTGCTGTTTTCATATAAATCACACTTCCATCATCGAGTTTTCCCCAGAGTGCGAGATACTCCGATTCCATTCGGTTATCGGTCTGGCGTTCAATTACATAATCATCATTGGATTCTAATGTCTCACTCTTTCTCTGTTCAACACCATACATCATATCATTTACCTGCATCTGAAACAGCTGGGCATTGTTCGTAGAAGACCGGATCACCGTCCTGTCCTGTCCGATTACAATAATGATAATATTTCCATTTGCACAGATTTTTTCAAATGGTATATCGAATTTTTCCGATTCAAGTTCTCCATGATCTGCCGCCTCATTGATCGTCTTGTATCCGTCAGAGAGCTCCTTCTGCTTATTCAGCATATAATAGCGTTCCAGAAATGTATTATTCAAAAACCAGCATAACGCAATAGTTCCAAACACAAGTCCGATCATTGTTATAATTAATTGAACGGATAACGACTTTCTCTTATGCATCTTTACTGCTCCACTTCAAATTTGTATCCCATACCCCAGATAGTTTTAATGTAATCACCTTTCGCCCCCATCTTACTGCGAAGCTTCTTTACATGCGTATCAATCGTGCGCGCATCCCCAAAATAATCATAATTCCACACATGATTCAGTATCTTTTCACGCGAAAGTGCAATTCCTGTATTTTCCATAAAATAACTCAAAAGTTCAAATTCCTTAAAGCTAAGCTCGATCCGTTCTCCATCAATCGTCACCATGTGTGCTGCCTTGTCCAGAACAATTCCACCAATTGAAATATTCTCCGCAGCTGCTCCGATCTTATTGGCTCTTCGCAGGATTGCTTCCACTCTTGCCACAAGAATCTTCGGTGAAAACGGTTTGGAAATGTACTCATCCACTCCAAGATCAAATCCCATCAGTTCATCACTTTCATCACTCTTGGCTGTCAGCATAATGATCGGCACTTTCGAAGTCTCGCGGATTTCTTTGCAGACTTCCCATCCATTCATTTTCGGCATCATAACATCCAGTATGATCAGAGCAATATCTTTATCCTCATAAAAAATATCCAGTGCCTCCTCGCCATCTCCGGCTTCCAGCACTTCATAATTCTGCCGTACCAAAAAATCACGTACCAGCTTTCTCATACGACTTTCATCATCTACTACAAGAATCTTTAATTTATCCATAATCCATCTGCCCCTGTTCTGTTTTGTTGTGTCTTACTATACATGCCACTTATGAAAAAAATGTGAATTATCACCTGGATTCTGTTTCTGGAAGATCTTCTGTATGTTCTGTCAGGTCAGTTTCCCGTTCTTTCAGTTTCTGTTCTCTCTCATCCAGATCCTTTTCCCAATCCTCATATTTATCGATCAGTGCATTCTCATAATTTAAAATCGTAACACTGCTGCCACTATAATAAGTAATGCCAAACATTCCGGTCACAACAGCCCCCAGCACGATTGCAAAAAATAACGCTGTGTGGAATTTTTTACGGTATTTTCCGGTCTTCTTTTCAGCTGCTTTGATCTTTCTGATCTCCGGTGCGTGCACTGGAATCGGACGAATGACTTCATTTTCGATTTCCGGATTGGCATAAAGATACTCCTGAAGTTCCGCCAGAAACGATAATCCAACCGGTGTCTCGAACATCTCCTCCCGAATGATCTGATCATAAAGTTTATAGATCTTGTCCGGATCGTCCATTCTTGTATTTTCTTTGATATATTTTACCCCATCTGCTTCCAGCTTTGCTTTATCCGCAGTCTCTTTTGACTCAAAATCGTACCCTTTAACTTTATACATCTTCCTACTTGTCCTTTTCTATAATAACCCCTGTGCGATAACAGGTGATCAGTTCTTTCAGTTCCGCAATTCTTTCGCGCATCTTTTTACCGATATCCGTATCTCCCACAAGCGTTCTTCTGTCCGTAAGTTCCACAGCTTCACGTCTTGATACAATGTCGATTTCCTGGCTGACCGCAATTTCCTTGGAAACAAACGGTTCATGTGCGGTAAGTGTCAGTCCGTAAGAATTGAAAATCAGTGTATATCCCGCAATTCCGGTCTCCCTGCGATATGTTTTTGAAAAACCACCATCGATCACAATTACTTTTCCGCCACATTTTACTGGTTTTTCCCCAGCCATGCGATGTACCGGCACATGTCCATTAATAATATGTACATGATCACCGGAAAGTCCAAACTCTGCAAGTACACGGTCTGCGGCTTGTGGCTGCTCAATATAACGATAATATGGATTCTTATATTCCTTTTTCATCTCTTCATCATCGATATAATACCGCTCAAATGTAGCCATTTTATGCCGGCCATAAAGTGGTGAATCCGGTGCAGTCCACAGATACCACAGAATGTCCTTGCAGCGCTCACGTTCTTCCTTGTCCACTGCAAAATAAGCCTGTCTGACACAGGATTCAAGTTCATCATAAAGTGCTTTTCCACTGTATTCCCCGTCAAAAATACGAACCTTTGTAAATGTTCCGTCCTCATTCATCGGAACGCAGCCATGAAACAGCAGATTCCCATTATACACTTTATAAAGACTGCCCTTTTTCAACATCAGATCCATATGTTTCTGCAGTTTCTCACAATGCCGGAAGGAAGTACGAAGCCGGTTCATAACATCCTGTTCTGCGTCTGTAAGTTCATACGGATGTTCTCTGTCAACCGTCGGAAAATCCGTATCCTTCATAGCATATTCTTTGCCATCGATCCAAACGGTTTTCTTTTCGTAATCAATCTTATCAAGAAGAGCCCGATCCTGCATTCCAAACTCCGGATATTTTAAAATCAGCTGACCTTCCAGTTTAAATTTAATGACCATAATCGCCTTGTGCATCTTCTTGGCAATCTCAGTTTCTGTCTCTGTGCTTGCATGGCAATCCTTTGTCACATAGCACTCACACGCGTCATCTTTATATACCTCCATTGCAAATGTTGCAAGTGGAAGCATATTGATCCCATACCCCTCCTCAAGAAGATCCAGATTGCCATAACGAAGACTGTTACGTATCACGCTGGCAATGCATGCAAGCTGTCCTCTTGCAGCTCCCATCCATAAAATATCATGATTTCCCCATTGAATGTCTAACGAATGATATTCGCAAAGACGGTCCATGATCAGATGTGCACCGGAGCCTCTGTCATAAATATCTCCAATAATATGCAGATGATCAATAACCAGTCTCTGTATCAGTTCTGCAAGAGCTACGATAAAGTCCTCGGTGTTGCCCAGCTCCACAATGGTATCCACGATCGACTCATAATAAGCCTCTTTATTCAACACCTCCGGCTTTTCTGTGATCAGTTCTTCGATCACATATGCATAATCTGCCGGAAGAGCTTTTCTTACTTTTGACCTTGTATATTTCGAAGAAACCGTTTTGCAAACCTCGATCAAACGGTAAAGTGTGATCTTAAACCAGTTGTCCATATCTGTTTCCTGTTTTTTTACAAGTTCCATTTTCTCACGAGGATAATAAATCAATGTTGCAAGTGCTGACTTGTCTGCATTACTGAGTGTATGTCCAAATACATCATCAATCTTCTTTTGCACTGCTCCGGAACCATTCTTCAGTACATGCGAAAAAGCCTCATATTCTCCATGAATATCCGACATAAAATGTTCCGTTCCTTTTGGCAGATTCAATATCGACTGCAGGTTGATAATCTCTGTGGAAGCCTTTCCTATCGTCGGATACATCTCCGATAACTGCTCCAGATAGCGTAATGTTTCTCTTTCCAAATCCCCATTCCTCCAATATCAATATTCTTACCCCTATATCGAATATCTTCTTTTTATTTTCATTTAGCTTAACACTTTTTTGCGTTCTTGCCAAGAATGTCCGCAATCAAATACATGATGTATTATGTTCATTGACAATCTTCTTGTCCGCATCCTGCTCTTGTGCTAAACTGATACTATTCTTTATTACAGGAGGATGTCCTATGAAAAAAATGATAAATCAGATTGCCCGCTATATTTCTGGTATTACACTCTTATTGTTCGTATTAATGCTTTCCTGCATCGGTAATTCTGGAAGCAAAATTGCAGATCTCGCTTTTCCGGTTGTCTTTATCTTGTTTGCAATTTCCCTCATGCTTCTTTTTTCCACCTATATTACACATCTGATCTGGATGATCAAAGAGAAACCCGAAGGATTTTCTTTAAAGGGCTATTTACTCACCAGCCTTACTCTTTCCGTGATTTTTGTGGCTTTTGAATTATTCCACAAACTCGGTGCCGCACGTATGATCTGTGCCGTCATACTGAGTTTTACAGTCACGCTTCTCGGCATTGTCGGAAAATATATTTACAGTTGGAAAGAAAATTAGCGTAAAACAAAAAGCCCGAAAGCAAATGCTTCCGAGCTTTTTCTAGTGGACTAGACGGGAGTCGAACCCGTGTCCGAAAGAAAATCCCCTGTCCTTCTACGAGCGTAGTTTGTTATTTCACATTCCCTCCGCTGCACGAAAACAAACATCCTTGCAGTTTCAGTAGCTTCATGATACGCCCATGAGTTCAAAGCTTTGCTCATGTCGTTTCTCACATGGTCGAAGCCCGGATTCTAAAGTGTGAGTGCTCTAGAGCGGACTGCTGCCATTAGGCAGCGTATGCTAAATTATCTTCAGCGTTTAATTTTAGTTTTGCCATTTCACGCATTGCATGCGACTCGCTTCTCCAGCTTCAGTTCCCCCGTCGAAACCTTTACTAGCCCAAATATATGATCCAGACGGCAATGCCGCCATAGATGTCTGATATCATCCGCTAACCCAGATTACGGACTTTGAAGTCCCTCTCTGCTTCGCGGCGCTGATCCTTTTTCGCAATGTCCTGACGCTTGTCATATAGCTTCTTGCCTTTTGCAAGAGCGATCTGGACTTTCACCAGGCTTCCTTTGAAATACACCTCTACTGGAACAAGTGTGTATCCCTTTTGTGCGATTCTCCCGATCAGCTTCTGGATCTCTTTCTTATGAAGCAAAAGCTTCTTCGGTCTGAGAGGATCCTTATTAAATATATTGCCTTTCTCATACGGACTGATATGCATTCCATATAAAATGACCTCTCCATTCTCTATATGAATGAATGCCTCTTTGATGCTGCATTTGCCCATACGAAGAGATTTCACTTCGGTTCCGTGAAGGCTGATGCCGGCTTCGAAGGTCTCTTCGAGAAAATAATCATGACGCGCTTTTTTGTTGTTAGCAATCAGCTTTCTCGCTTCCTTTGCCATGAGTGGCATCCTCCTTTCCCTTACAGAACATCTCTTTTGGTTTCCGTGTCCGAATTATAGAATATATGATTTTTGTAAAAAAATCAAGAAACCAACTGTGAAAAGTTTATAAATTATGCAAGGATAAAATCGATCGTCCTCATGATTTTATCGGTTGCCACAAGTTCCACCTTTACTTTCTGACCGAGTTTATAACGTCGGTTTGTCACCTCGCCAACCAATTCATAAGTATCTTCATAATACTGATAAAAATCATCATGCAGTTCCGTCACGCGCACCAGTCCTTCTACCGTATTAGGAAGTTCCACGAAAAATCCCCACTCTGTCACACCGGAAATCACACCTTCAAACTGTTCTCCAATATGATCTTCCATAAATTCAACCTTTTTCAGTTTGATTGTTTCCCGTTCTGCCTCATCCGCCCGGCGCTCCATTTCACTGGAATGCTTAGCAACCTCCGGAAGCAGTTTTTCATAATGGTCGATCCGTTTTCCATTCATCCGTCCCCGCAGTGTCTCTTTGATAATCCTGTGGATCTGAAGGTCCGGGTATCTTCGGATCGGCGAAGTAAAATGGCAGTAATAATTTGTTGCCAGCCCAAAATGTCCGGTATTGGTCGTTGTATATTTTGCCTGTTTCATCGAACGCAATGTCAGCCGGCTGATCAGTGCCTCCTCCGGTGTTCCCTCGATCTTCAGCAGTAATTTCTGAAGTTCTTTCGGATGGATTTCATCCTGCCCAATATGAATGGAATACCCAAAGTTATTTATGAATGTTCCAAGTTTATGGATTTTCTCACTATCCGGATTATCATGTGTACGATATACGAAAGGAATTTCCTGCCAGAAAAAATCCTGTGCAACCGTCTCATTCGCAATCAGCATAAAATCTTCAATGATCTTAGTTGCCACATTGCGGTCATATGGTTTGATTTCAACGGGCTTTCCTTTGTCATCCAGTATCACCTTTGTCTCTGGAAAATCAAAATCGATAGAGCCCCGTTTCATGCGTTTTTTCCGTAAAATACCTGCAAGGTCACGCATTCTTTCAAACATTGGAACAAGCGGTTCATATTCTTTTCGCAGTTCCGGATCCTGTTCTTCGAGGATCTTTTTCACCACAGTATAGCTCATTCTGCGGTCTACCCGGATTACGGTTTCCGCAATCTTGTGGTCAATCACTTCCCCTTTTGGATTAATCGTCATAATGCAGCTGAGTGCAAGACGGTTCTCCCCCTGATTTAAAGAACAGATTCCATTAGAAAGCTTATGTGGCAGCATTGGGATCACACGATCCACCAGATATACAGAAGTTCCACGTTTTAAGGCTTCTACATCCAGTGCGCTGTGTTCCTGAACATAGTTGGATACATCCGCAATATGAACGCCCAGCTTATAATTTTCTTCATCCATCGTCAGGGAAACCGCATCATCGAGATCTTTCGCATCCTCTCCGTCAATCGTCACCATCTGCCAGTCACGGATATCCATTCTGCCTGCCATATCTGCATCAGACACTTCGTTCGACACCCGTTCCACCTGGTTCATGATCTTTTCCGAGAATTCCACAGGCATATCATATGCCCGGACGATGGAAAGAATGTCTGTTCCCGGATCATTGATATGCCCCAGGATCTCCACCACTTTTCCCTCTGGTTTCTTATCTTTTCCACCGTAATTTGTGATTTCCACCACAACTTTATGTCCTGCAACGGCACCTTTGGAGCGTTCGATCGGAATAAAAATGTCCTTACCAAATTTCGGATTATCCGGAACTGCAAATCCAAAATTCCTGCTTGCTTCATATGTGCAGACAACGTGATTCATTCCTCTTTCAAGGATTTTTACCACGGAACCTTCTTTCCGTTTTCCACTGGTCTTTGGTGCAATCGTGATCTGTACCGTGTCCATATGCATTGCACCATGTACCTGATCCGCTGGAATAAAGATATCTTCCTCTTCTCCGTCAACCGTTACAAAGCCAAACCCTTTTGGATGCGCAGTAAACACACCGGTTATCATCTTTGCTTCTGCTTTTGCGTACTTACCACGCTTGGAGATTGCGATCTTACCATCTGCGATCAGTGCATCCAGTACTTTGACAAGCTCTTCCCGTTCTGCCCTGGATACGCCAAGTACAATTGCGATTTCTTTGATCTTCATCGGTACGTACATGTCGTCACAGATGAATTCATATACCATTCGTTTTCTCTGTTCAAATAAATCTTTTTCTTCTTTTCTCATGTGTTTTCCTCAAAAAAAGAAGCCATCGTATATCAACGACAGCCTCTTAAGTATTCTACCAGATTCCTAAATCTAACACCGCAGCAAGTACAAGGAAAAGGATTACACCAACTCTTGTAACCTTTACAAGAACACCTTCCATGGAACGTCCTTTGTTCTTGCCCCAGTATGTGTCAGCGGCACCACTGATTGCTCCAAGTCCTGCTGACTTACCTTCCTGCATTAAGATAACAACTGTAATTGCAATACTGATTATAATAAAAACTATAGTTAAAATCGTATGTAAGATACTCACGATCTACACCTCCTGCTTTCCAATACTCGTAACTTATCAAAGTATATCATACCAGAAGGTGTATTTCAACTATTTTTTTATTTTACACTTCTTGCTGTATCAGACCAGTTACTATCCACTGCTTGCAACTGGAAGGATGGCTCAAACTATCTTTTTTCAAACTTTGCAAGTGTAAGGTTCTCTTCAATCCGAAGAAGCTCATTATATTTTGCAGTTCTTTCGCCTCTGCATGGTGCTCCACTCTTTATATATCCCGAATTTACTGCCACTGCAAGATCTGAAATAAAGCTGCCTTCTGTCTCTCCTGACCGGTGCGATATGATCGACTGATAACCGGCTCTGTGGCAGAGTTCGATCGCATCCATTGCCTCCGTCAGGGTTCCAATCTGATTCACTTTTACCAACACCGCATTCGCTGCATCCAGTTCTATTCCGCAGCGGATCCGTTTACTGTTCGTCACAAACAGATCATCGCCTACAAGCATTACCCTGTCTCCGATCCGGTGCTTCAGCTTCTGCCATCCCTCCCACGATTCCTCATTCAGTCCATCTTCGATCGAGATCAGCGGATACTCATCGATTAAATGTTCATACAGACTGATCATCTCATCTGCACTTCGTATCACTTCTTCTCCCGGAAAAATATAAACATCCCGTTCTTCATCATACAGCTCGCTTGCCGCAGCATCCATCGCAAAAGCGATATCTTCTCCCGGCTTATACCCTGCCTTTTCTACTGCTTTTGTTAAATACCGGAATACTTCATCCGCCGTGTGAAGATCCGGAGCAAAACCGCCTTCATCCCCAACCGCTGTAAGCATTCCTTCCTCATGCAAAAGCAGTTTCAGATAATGGTACACTTCCGCTCCCATTCGCAAAGCCTCTGAAAATGTAGAAGCACTGACCGGGACAATCATAAACTCCTGAAAATCAAGTGGATTTGCTGCGTGTACACCTCCATTTATGACATTCATCATCGGTCTTGGCAGGCGCTTTGCATTCACTCCTCCCAGATAGCGGAATAGCGGCATATCCAGAGCCTTTGCCGCACAGGATGCGCAGGCAAGTGAAACCCCGAGTGTCGCATTTGCTCCGAGATTCTCTTTATTGTCCGTACCATCCAGTTCGATAATTCTGCGGTCAATCTTTACCTGATCCAGAACATTCATCCCCAGAAGTTCCCTCCGGATCCGATTGTTAATATGATCCACTACATTTAATACTCCAAGTCCAAAATATCTCGGATTACCATCCCGAAGCTCCACAGCCTCAAATTTTCCCGTGCTTGCCCCTGATGGAACTGATTCTATTGCTGTTATTTTCTTTCCCGTCGTCTCTGTCTGCGCCGTTACTTCCACCTCGATTGTCGGATTCCCCCTCGAATCAAGTATTTCTCTTCCGTGAACGTCAACGATCTGAATCATTAATGACATAAAAAAGCCTCCCTGTTCCATGAATCTTCGCTTTGTATTACACAAAGTACTCAGTTTCATTGTAACCAGAGAGACTTTTTTTATTCACACGAAACGATTGCTGTAATCAGTTCCTTTTATACATTAATCTCGGCTTTCACACCCATCTCGTCTTTATGCGCATCCAGTACAGGTCTTACAACATCTCTTAAGAATATCTCAACCTGACGCGGAGCACGTCCTACGTATCTGGATGGCTCTAACGTTGCCTGAAGTTCTTCTTTTGTAAGTCCAAACGAAGGATCTGCTGCGATCAGATCGATCAGGTTGTTCTCTTTTCCTTCTACCTTGACATTTTTTCCTGCTTCCATGGAAAGCTGACGGATCTTCTCATGAAGCTCCTGTCTGTTACCGCCACGTTTTACAGCGTCCATCATAATGTTCTCAGTTGCCATAAATGGGATCTCGCTCATGAAATGTTTCTCAATTACTTTTGGATATACAACAAGTCCATCAACCACATTCAGGCACAGATCCAGGATTCCGTCGATTGCAAGGAATCCTTCCGGAATCGAAAGACGCTTATTTGCGGAATCATCCAGTGTTCTTTCAAACCACTGTGTTGCCGAAGTGATTGCTGGATTTAATGCATCTACCATAACATATCTGGACAGAGATGCGATACGCTCACTTCTCATTGGATTTCTCTTGTAAGCCATTGCAGAGGATCCGATCTGATTCTTCTCAAATGGTTCTTCCACTTCTTTCAGATGCTGTAATAAACGAATATCGTTTGACATCTTATGTGCAGAAGCAGCAATTCCAGCAAGAATGTTTGCCACACGTGTATCTACTTTTCTGGAATAGGTCTGTCCGGAAACCGGGTAGCAGGAATCAAATCCCATTTTCTTTGCGATCATTGGATCAATTTTGTCGATTACTTCATTGTCTCCATCAAAAAGCTCCAAAAAGCTTGCCTGTGTTCCGGTTGTTCCCTTTGAGCCAAGTAATTTCAAAGATTTCTGGACATACTCAAGATCCTCAAGATCCATCATAAATTCCTGTGTCCAGAGAGTAGCACGTTTTCCAACGGTTGTTGGCTGTGCAGGCTGGAAATGTGTAAATGCAAGAGTTGGAAGATCTTTGTATTTCTCAGCAAAGTTAGCAAGTTCGTTAATTACGCTGATCAGTTTCTTATGAACAAGTTTTAATGCCTCATTCATAATGATAATATCGGTGTTATCTCCTACGTAGCAGGAAGTTGCTCCAAGGTGGATGATTCCGGCTGCTTTCGGACACTGTTGTCCATATGCATAGACATGGCTCATAACATCATGACGTACCTGCTTTTCACGCTCTTTTGCAACATCATAATTAATGTCATTCACATGTGCCTTTAACTCGTCAATCTGCTCCTGTGTAATGACCGGTTTGCCATCTTCACTTAATCCAAGCTCCATCTCTGTCTCTGCAAGTGCGATCCATAATTTTCTCCAGGTTGTAAACTTCATATCCTGCGAAAAAATATACTGCATCTCTTTGCTTGCATAACGCTCAGATAATGGGCTTGTATATCTATCTGTACTCATAAAATATTCTCCTCTTAATCCTCTTTTACATGCGCTCTAATTTTCTGGAAAGATTGATCTCTTTGTCAAAATATTCTCCACGGATGTCCTCTTTTGGTGGCTCCATCGGATATACCCCGTTAAAGCATCCTTTGCAGATCGGGCGTCCGTCAACCATCTGGGACAGACGGTTAATATCCAGATATCCAAGTGAATCTGCTCCAATGATCTCACAGATCTCGTCGATCGATCTGTTATATGCGATCAGCTGCTCTCTTTCCGGAATATCAGTTCCGAAATAGCAAGGCCATAAAAATGGCGGTGAACTGATACGTACATGAACTTCTGTTGCCCCGGCATCTCTTAACATCCGGACAATACGGTCTGATGTTGTACCGCGCACGATGGAATCATCGATCATGATCACGCGTTTTCCAGCAACGGCCTCTTTCAACACGTTCAATTTTACCTGGACACTGGATTCACGGCTGCTCTGTTTTGGTTTGATAAAGGTTCTTCCCACATAACCATTCTTAACAAAAGCGGTTCCATACGGGATTCCGGATTCCATGGAATATCCAAGTGCTGCTGCATTACCGGATTCCGGCACACCGGTAACCAGATCTGCTTCCACCGGACTGTCCTGTGCCAGGAATCTTCCTGCTTTGATTCGGCTTGCATATACGCTCAGTCCATCAATATGGCTGTCCGGTCTTGCAAAATAAATGTATTCAAAAACACATCTTGCTTCTTTTTCTTCCGGAAGGCACATGGAAGTGTCGGATTCGATTCCTCCGTCTTTGGTAATTGTAACAACTTCCCCTGGTCTGACATCACGTACAAACTCTGCACCGATCGTATCCAGTGCACATGTTTCTGATGTGATAATGTAAGCGTTATCACGTTTTCCGATGCAAAGAGGCTTAAATCCAAACGGATCTCTGGCTCCGATCAGTTTTCTCGGACTTGCAACAACCAGTGCATAAGCACCTTTCAGTTTCTGACATGCACGTCTTACTGCTTCTTCTGCCGAATGCGAATTCAGACGTTCTCTTGCAATGTGATATGCAATGACCTCTGAATCAATCGTTGTCTGGAAAATTGCACCTGTATACTCTAAGTCTCTTCTTAATTCATTTGCATTAATCAGATTACCGTTATGTGCAAGGGCAAGTGTTCCCTTTACATAATTCAGCACAAGCGGCTGCGCATTTTCCCTGGTAGATGCACCAGCTGTCGAATAACGCACATGACCAACTCCGAGATTTCCTTTTAATGTCTCTAAAGTATCTGGTGTAAAGACCTCATTTACAAGACCCATTCCTTTATAAGTTGTGATCTTTCCCTTTGGTCCGCTTGTTTCACTGACTGCAATACCACAGCTTTCCTGTCCTCTGTGCTGTAGTGCAAATAAACCATAATATATGGTAGATGCTACGTCATTTCCATCGAAATCATACATTCCGAATACGCCGCATTCCTCATGAAGTCCATCCCATGGGGAGGACTTTTCTAAATTCATATCGTTCATCCCTTGTCTGCTCCCTGTCTTTTTTATCTGGTAAAAGGAGTACCTGTTAAAAGCTGATATGCTTCTTTATATTTATCAACTGTTTTCTCTACGATTTCATCTGGAAGTAAGAAATCATTGTCTGGATTTGCTTTCAGCCAGTCTCTTACATACTGTTTATCAAAAGAAGGCTGTCCCTGACCCGGTTTGTATCCTTCTAATGGCCAGAATCTTGAGCTGTCCGGTGTAAGCATCTCATCGCCCAGAACAACCTTGCCATTCTCATCCAGACCGAACTCAAATTTGGTATCTGCAATAATAATTCCTTTGCTCAATGCATACTCTGCACATTTCTTGTAAAGAGCAATCGTACAATCCTTGATCTGTGTTGCATAATCTTTTCCTTTTCCAGGATAGATTTTCTCGAGCACCTCAATACTCTGCTCAAATGAAATATTTTCATCATGATCTCCAAGATCAGCCTTTGTACTTGGTGTGTAGATCGGTTCAGGAAGCTTATCTGACTCAACCAGTCCTTCTGGAAGTTTGATGCCACATACGGTTCCGTTCTCTTTATAGCTTGCCCAGCCGCTTCCAGTAATATATCCGCGCACAATGCACTCGATTGGAAGCATCTCAAGCTTCTTGCACATCATACTGTTTCCGTCGAATCTTTCCTGCTGGAAAAATTCAGGCATATCTTTTACATCAACAGAAAGCATGTGGTTTGGCACTACATCCTTTGTAAAATCAAACCAGAATCTAGACATCTGTGTAAGAATTGCACCCTTGTCAGTAATCTTGTTCTTTAAGATGTTGTCGAATGCAGAAATACGATCTGTTGCAACAATGATCAAACTGTCTCCATTCTCATATACTTCTCTGACTTTACCCTCTTTAAATGGTTTAAATTCCTGAATACTCATCTTTGTCCTCCATCTTATGCTTTCTTTGTTTGGCATAGTTTAATTATCCAAGCAAATTATAATACAGCGCGTTTTGCAAAGTCAATGTGTTTGGTAGATTTGAAGCCCCTGTGCATGTTAGAAAATCCAGAGCGTTTTATAAGTATTTTTGTATACTTTTTCTCTTTTATTAGTTATTCTTATAGTCCGCTTTATCACTGCTAATCACAACGCCCTAAAATCTTATCCGGAACAAAAAACAGACTTTGAAGCCTCTGTTTTTTTTAACTTCAAAGTCTGTTTTGTTTATTTTCATAATCTGATAACGTATCTTATTTTACGATCAGAGATTTACCTGTCATTTCTGCTGGCTGCTCTAATCCCATAAGCTCAAGCAGTGTAGGAGCGATATCTGCAAGACATCCACCCTCACGAAGCTTCATGGAAGCATCTGCATTTACAAGGATAAACGGAACCGGATTGGTTGTGTGAGCAGTATGAGGTTTTCCTGTTTCATAATCAATCATCTTCTCTGCATTACCATGATCTGCACAGATGAACAATACACCGCCCACTTCTTTTACGGCATTCACAGCATCACCTACAAGGCTGTCCACACGTTCAACTGCTTTTACAGCTGCAGGGATTACACCGGTATGGCCAACCATATCCGGGTTTGCAAAGTTGATTACGATCACATCATATTTGTCAGATTTGATTGCCTCTACTAAATCCATTCCAACTTCTGGAGCACTCATTTCCGGCTTCAGATCATAAGTTGCAACATCTTTTGGAGAGTTTACAAGTAAACGGGCCTCATCCACATTCGGCTCCTCAACTCCACCATTAAAGAAAAATGTAACATGTGCATATTTCTCTGTTTCAGCAAGACGAAGCTGTTTCTTGCCACATTTTGCAATGTATTCACCAAATGTATTCTTGATATCCTCTTTCTGGAATGCAACAAGCTTATTTGGAATTGTTTCATCATAATCTTTGAAACATACAAAAGTAAGTGGAAGGAATCCTGTTTTTCTCTCGAATCCTGTAAATTTATCGTCACAGAATGCTCTTGTCATCTCACGTGCACGATCCGGGCGGAAGTTAAAGAAGATGACGGAATCATTTGCTTTTACGGTAGCAACCGGAGCACCATTCTCTGTGATTACTGTCGGAAGAACAAACTCGTCTGTAACGTCCTTCGCATAAGAATCTTCCATTGCTTTCACAGCATTCTCAGCCTGTACACCCTCTCCTGCAGTCAATGCATCGTAAGCTTTCTCAACACGATCCCAGTTGTTATCACGATCCATTGCATAATAACGTCCGGATAAAGAAGCGATCTTACCTACGCCGATCTCATCCATCTTATTCTGTAACTGCTCGATATAACTCTTTCCAGAAGCTGGAGGAGTATCACGACCATCTAAGAAAGCATGTACATATACGTTCTGAAGACCATTCTTCTTTGCCATCTCAAGAAGTCCATAGAGATGTTCAATATGGCTGTGTACACCACCATCTGAAAGAAGTCCCCATAAATGAAGAGCTGAATCATTCTTCTTGCAATTGTCCATCGCCTGAAGAAGCACCTCATTCTTAAAGAAATCTCCATCGTTGATTGCTTTTGTAATTCTGGTAAGATCCTGATAAATAATACGGCCTGCGCCGATATTCATATGTCCTACCTCAGAGTTACCCATCTGTCCGTCTGGAAGACCAACTGCAAGACCAGATGCAGCTCCCTGAACAAATGGACATTCTTTCATTAATTTATCCATAACCGGGGTATTGGCTAAAGCGATTGCATTACCTTCTGTCTTATCGCTTAATCCATAACCATCGAGAACCATTAATACTACAGGTTTTTTGCTCATTCCAAATTCCTCTCTTCTATTCTTATATTCTTTTGCTATCCGGAATCTATCATTCCATTTTGCCTACCTAATCATACATTATTTACTACAAAATGGCAATATATCCTTTTGATAAAAAAAGGAGAAGTATGCGATACGCACACCCCTCCTTTTTATATTCTGCATATTAAAAATCAGATAACACGATTAGTAGTTAACAATCTTTCCAAAATCAGCTTTCAGAGAAGCTCCACCAACTAATCCTCCGTCGATGTCAGGTTTTGCAAACAACTCAGCTGCATTTCCTGCATTTACAGATCCGCCGTACTGGATACGTACTGCTTCTGCTGTAGCTTCATCATATACTTCTTTGATGCATGCACGGATTGCACCACAAACTTCCTCTGCCTGATCAGATGTAGCTGTTTTGCCAGTTCCGATAGCCCAGATCGGCTCATAAGCGATAACCATGGAAGCAACCTGCTCAGCTGTAACACCGGCAAGATCAGATTTGATCTGCATACGGATCCAGTCAAGAGTAATGCCCATTTCTCTCTGCTCTAAAGATTCTCCACAGCAAAGAATTGGTGTAAGACCAGCTTCAAAAGCTTTCTTAACTTTCTTGTTTAATAACTCGTCATCTTCTTTGAAGTAGTCACGTCTCTCAGAATGTCCGATCACAACATATTTAACTCCTGCGTCAACTAACATCTCTGCAGAAATCTCACCTGTGTAAGCACCCTTCTCTTCGAAGTACATGTTCTCTGCACCAACCTGTACGTTTGTGCCCTTGCATGCTTCTACAACAGGAACGATGTCGATTGCTGGTACACAGTACACAACATCTACACTGTCAGATGCAACTAATGGTTTTAACTCTTCTACTAATTTAACAGCCTGACTTGGAGTCATGTTCATTTTCCAGTTTCCGGCTACAATTTTTCTTCTTGCCATGATTTTTTCCTCTTAATCTTATAAATTTTATTTATCGTTAGCTGCTGCTACACCTGGTAATTCTTTACCTTCAAGGAACTCAAGGGAAGCACCACCACCTGTAGAGATATGGCTCATCTTATCACCGAATCCCATCTGGTTAACAGCTGCTGCGGAATCACCACCACCGATGATTGTTGTAGCATCTGTATCAGCTAAAGCCTGAGCAACTTTTAATGTGCCCTCAGCAAGAGTTGGGTTCTCAAATACACCCATAGGTCCGTTCCAAACAACTGTCTTAGCTGATTTTACTGCATCAGCAAAAAGTGCTGCAGATTTTGGTCCGACATCGCATCCCATTGTATCAGCTGGAATTGCATCAATATCACAAACGATTGTATCAACTTTAGCGTCGATTGGGTTTGGGAACTCCTTAACACAAACAGCATCAACTGGCAGTAACAGTTTCTTTCCAAGCTTCTCTGCTTTTGCGATCATTTCTTTGCAGTAATCAAGTTTCTCATCATCAACTAATGATTTACCGATTTCGTATCCCTGTGCTTTTACGAATGTAAATGCCATACCACCACCGATGATCAGAGTATCGCATTTCTCGATCAGGTTGTTGATAACGTTTAATTTGTCAGCAACCTTAGCGCCACCAAGGATTGCTACGAAAGGTCTTACCGGATTCTCAACTGCATTACCAAGGAAGTCGATCTCTTTCTGCATTAAGTATCCAACAACTGCTGTGTCAACTAACTGTGCAACACCTACGTTTGAGCAATGAGCTCTGTGAGCTGTTCCGAATGCATCGTTTACAAATACATCGCAAAGAGAAGCTAATTCTTTAGAGAATGCTTCACCATTCTTTGTCTCTTCAGCTCTGTAACGTGTATTCTCAAGTAAGATTACGTCTCCGTCTTTCATAGCTGCAACTGCTGCTTTTGCATTTGGTCCAACCACTTCAGGATCAGCTGCGAATTTAACTTCCTGTCCTAATAACTCAGATAATCTTTTTGCTACTGGAGCTAAAGATAATTCCGGCTTTGGCTCTCCCTTTGGTTTACCAAGATGTGAGCAAAGGATTACTTTACCACCGTCTGCAACTAATTTTTTGATTGTAGGTAAAGCTGCAACGAGGCGGTTCTCGTCTGTAATTTTACCTTCTTTTAAAGGTACGTTAAAATCGCATCTGCAAAGTACGCGAAGGCCTTTTACGTTGATATCATCAACAGATTTCTTGTTTAATGACATAGATATGTCCTCCCTTATTGTTTTTAGAAGCACATAGGTAATCCTATGTGAAAAAAAGGTCCGGTCCATTGATAGACCGGACCCTTGTTGAGTCTGAAATGACTATGCTAATTCAGAGAAGTATTTGATTGTACGAACCATCTGAGATGTGTAGCTGTTCTCGTTATCATACCAAGAAACAACCTGAACTTCGTACAGATCATCAGCGATATGTGAAACCATTGTCTGAGTAGAATCGAATAAAGAACCGAATCTCATTCCAACGATATCAGAAGAAACGATTAAGTCCTCATTGTATCCGAATGACTCGTTAGCTGCTGCTTTCATAGCTGCGTTGATTCCGTCTGCTGTTAAATCAGCTTTCTTAACAACTGCTGTTAAGATTGTTGTAGAACCTGTTGGTACTGGTACACGCTGTGCAGATCCGATTAATTTTCCGTTTAACTCTGGGATAACTAAACCGATTGCTTTAGCTGCTCCAGTGCTGTTTGGAACGATGTTAACTGCTGCTGCACGAGATCTTCTTAAATCACCTTTTCTCTGTGGTCCATCAAGAGTCATCTGATCTCCTGTGTAAGCATGGATTGTAGACATGATACCAGACTGGATTGGTGCATATTTGTTTAATGCATCAGCCATTGGTGCTAAGCAGTTTGTTGTACAAGAAGCTGCTGAAATGATTGTATCAGAAGCTTTTAATGTCTCATGGTTTGTATTGTAAACGATTGTAGGTAAGTCATTTCCTGCTGGTGCAGAGATAACAACTTTACGAGCTCCAGCATTGATGTGAGCCTGAGCTTTCTCTTTGCTTGTATAGAATCCAGAACACTCTAATACAACGTCAACTTTTAATTCACCCCATGGGCAATTGTTTGCATCTGGGAAAGCGTAAATTTTGATTTCTTTACCGCATACTGTGATAGAATCATCGCTTGCAGATACTTCATCAGCGTGCTCATATTTACCCTGAGAAGAATCATATTTTAACAAGTGTGCTAACATTTTAGGGCTTGTTAAATCGTTGATTGCTACTAC
>CAKRMH010000026.1 GCA_934364805.1 uncultured Lachnospiraceae bacterium | reverse complement strand
TTGCGAGGTCTTCCGGTTTGGGCGTGAAAATGAGAAACAAAAGAAACAGGAACAATTTCATCAAGGTTAATGGCTTCATCAAGAAGAGAAAGAAACTGATATTTGTCGTTGTCGAATTTATTTTGACAATCTTCAAAAACTTCTGCCAAAGTGAGCTGCTTATGTGTTATCATATAGGTATATCTCCTTTAAGGTGGATTGGTATTTAGTTTCTAGTCAACTCTATTTTACCATAAACCTTGAGGAGATATTTTATTTTAACGACAAAAAAAACCGTATTTATGCGGTGTTTGGCGTTTCGCAAACGCCTAAAAAATATGAGAATGTAAGGAGGATATTATGGGCGTTGATATTAAGAAAATACAAAGGGAATTGGAGACACAAGTTTCTGATTCTAGAAAAGAAATAAGAGCAGATAGAATGGATATGTCATTCGGAGAGATTATGAATATGTATGATGAAGGGGAATTGATTATCTCACCAGAATTCCAGAGGGTTTTTAGATGGAAAGAGGATATGCAAACTAGATTTATTGAATCATTGTTATTGGGAATACCTATTCCGCCTATATTTGTTGCTGAAACCGGAGACAATGTATGGGAGTTAGTAGATGGATTGCAAAGAGTGTCGACGGTATTGTCATTTTTTGGAAAATTGAAAGATGAGAAAAAGAATAATCTAGTGCTTAAAGATGCTCCAATATTAAGTAAATTGGAAGGATTTACAATAGATACGCTACCACTTAATTTTAAATTGTTATTGAAGAGAGCTGTTTGTAGGGTGGAAGTTATACGGTATGACAGTGAGTTTGATATGCGTTATGAATTGTTTAATAGATTAAATACAGGAGGAGTAAAGTTAAGCGAACAAGAAATACGAAATTGTATTTTTCGACCATATGATAATAAATTTAATAAGTTTATACAAGACTTGTCAAAATTGAAAGAGTATAGAGATATAATTCATATTAGGAAAGAACAAGAAGAGCAGATGTATGCTCAAGAACTTGTTCTTAGATATTTTACATTGAAGAATTATGGTGCAACATTTGACATTAATATTCAAAAACATATGGACGAATATATGCTGAAAATAAGTAAGAATGAAATAGAATTTAACTATGAAAGAGAAGAAGAATTATTCAAAAATATATGTAAGAAATTGAATGAATTAGATATAAATGTTTTCAAATTGTCTACATTGAATTTTTCTACAAGTATGTATGATGCAATAATGATTAATCTTGCTAGAAATTTTGATTTGGTTAAAAATGTGAGTAATAAAGAACTTATTAACAAAATTAACATACTGAAAGCAGATAAGGAATTCAGAAAAAATACAGGAGCCTCTAGCAGTAGTAAATCTAGAATTAATAACAAAATTGAAATTGCTGAAACATTTTTATTTGATGAATAGGATAGATGCGTGTTATGGGTGCAAAGGAAGAAAGGCTAGTATATGAACTTGAAGCTGAGAGGGATTGGAGAGTTAGAGAGCTAAGAAATATAAAATTATTGTATAAGGATATTAATTCTGAACTAAGCAGAGAAGAATATTCTAGAGCATATTTAAAAATGACAGTACCAATGATATATGCACATTGGGAAGGATATGTGGTGCAATCTTATAAAATAGTGTTTGAGTTTATTAATAGGTTGGAAATTTCTGCTAAGGAGATGACATCAGAAATCTTAACATATGCAAACAGCGAAAGCTATAATTATCTGAAAGGAAAGCATAGTTTTAGTCAGAAATGTAGTTTTACAAAAAAGTTTTTAGAAATATTAGATAAAAAGGTAAAAATACAGGGGAAAATAGAAACGAATTCAAATTTAAAATTTGAGGTTTTTGAAAAGCTTTTGAATTTATTTGGCATAGATGTAAGTAAGTTTTTGAGGTTTAGGTCTGATTTAAACCTTCTTGTTAATGTTAGAAATTCTATTGCTCATGGTGAGAATAGTTATAATATTACATTTGAAGATGTAGAGAGGTATATAGAATTTATAACGGAATTGATTGATGAATTATTGGTAGAAGAGGTAAGATTTATAGAAGAAAATAGATTCAGAAGGGTTAGTTAAAAAGTCAGTAGAGGGAAAATGGAATCAGTATTTTAGGAGAAGTGTTTGTTAATTATAAATTTTGTAACAAATATTATGATATGTTAAAATCATTTTAGGAACAATCGTGTTACAGGGTGACAGACCTTCATTCTACATAGAATGGGGGTGGTGCATATGGACAATAGAAATCATTGTGATTTTAAAGACTTAATGTCTTTTGGTATGTTCATTCTTGCATTGCTGACATTCATTTTTTCGAATTTGAAGTAATGACTTAAAGCATAAGAAAACCACCCTCTAAACTTTGAGCGAAGTATCTAGGGTGGTTTTCTTATCATTCTTTTATGAGGTCAACCACTTTGTGGGCGGTTGTTCCTTTTCTAATATGAATATAGCACTTTTACTGGTGATTGTAAACGGATTTTTCAATTAATTATGATTTAAAGAAAATTGGTGGAAGAAATGCAAAAGGTATGTTAAGGTTTATTAACATACCTTTTGGTAAAGATGGTGCTTAAGATGATGCTGAATTTAACAAAGTGTAGTAGTGTTGTGATATAACATAGAGAGATTAAGAAATAAATTAAAAAGGGTGAAAACATGGGAAAATTATATGAAGATTGGAATTTATATGACTTTGAAAAACAGATTAAAAAAGATTCTTTTATATCTTTTTTGGAATATGTCTTTGAAAATGATGGCATGAGCAAAGTTATAGAGATATTAAAGGCTAGTGGATATTTTATTTCCTATAGGGATAAGGTGGATATTGGAGATGAACAAAAAATGAAAATTGATAATTTTATCAATTCTCGTTTTAGTGAAAAGGGAATAAGGAATTATAAAAATTTAAAGAAAGAAGCGTGTTTTTTATTAGAAAAGAGAAATGTTATAGAAGATAAAATACTTAATATTTTAAAGAAAGGTGTAATGTCATATGAAATTTTAGTCTGTGTTGTTCTTGCATGGATTGATAATCTTTCTAAGAACAAAAAATGTAGTAATGAACAAAAAATAGCAACACGGGAATATTATGTTATGATATTAGGAACTTTACTAAAAATTAATATGCATAATGAGGATACTGACTCAAAGACCAAAAACATATTATCCGTTGAAGACCATAAAAAATTATTAAATTATACTTTTATGTATAGAGAAATGAATGAAATAATTCAGTCTTGGATGTTTGGAGATACTAAAATTGAAAAAGACGAATTTCTGGAAATAGAAGAACTTCCGGGAAATAATGAGGATAGGGTTATTAGTGCCAGTAATTATTGGGACATAAAAGAAGTAAAAAATATAAAAGCACATTTAAGTGAATTTGAAAAAACAGGAAGTTGGCAAGAAAATCTTGAGGTGTATAATACTAGATTAGAAGAAAGTGTTAAAGAAGATTTTTATACTCAAGATTTTCAAGAAGAGTATTTGGGAATACCATTATATAAATGGATGACGGTATATAAATTTTTTGCGGAGAAGTCCTTTGAATCAAAAGAACCGATATTAAAAATTCAAAGAAATCAGTTGATTGCGGAGATGTGTGAAAAAGGTCTTGCGCAAGAAGAAGCAGAAGAAGTTTTAAAAAAAATTATATTTGGGAAAAAAAGTACAGATTTATTTGATTCATTTTTGGTTGAGCAAAATGGAGAACTTTTATTTTCTCCTATACAGTATCTTTTTATTGATAATTCAAAAGCAATGATTTCTTTATTTGGAAAAGATGAAGGAAATGATACAAATGTAGAGCAGAAAGGTCAGAGTTTTGAACATCACATTTATATGCTTTTGAAAGAGAATTTTACAGATATAGAACGTAATATTAGTATGAATTATAAGGATGAAGAATATGAAATAGATTTAGCAGTTGTTTTAGAGGGTAATTTGTTTATTTGCGAATGTAAAACACAATATCAACATGAAAATATGCGAGGATATTATAGAAATTTGAATGAATTAGATAATTATTTGAAGAAGTTTGAACGAAATTATAAATTTTTTGTTGAAAATGAAGAAGGAAATAGAATGTTGAAACAAAGATTGAATATTCAGTCTTATAATAATATATACCCTATTTTTATTAGTAATATAGTATTTATGAAATCAAAAATAAATGATATATACATTACGGATGAACCAAGAATTTATAGATATATGAAAAGAACACCTGAGAATATACAAGTATTTGACAACCAAAAGAAAACATTTAAATATGTGAAGTTGTTTTCTCGATTTTATGAAGGACAAGTTACAGCTGCACAATTTATCGATTATTTAAATAATAAATCTAATGAGTTAGAATTTGAACGAAAGAAGATAATTTTAACAGAAAATCCCACATTGAGAGAATTTGGTATTGTATCAAAAAGATATATGGAAAACAAAAGTATTTTAGAAAATTATTATAATTGATGCTGGGATTAGATTTAATACCATTCTTGTAGAGAATGGCAAATATAAGTTTAAAGTAGAGTTGTTTTTAATAAATATATGGTGGTATATCTTTCAAATTTTTCTAAGTTTTTTCTAAGTTTCGTGTTATAAAGCGTGATAAAACGGTATACTCGTAGACTTTGAAAAATGCTTTTAACATTTGGAAAACAACGTATTTCCAATAAGTTGTGGACATAGTATAAAAATCTCTAGATTGCGTTGCCAAGGTCGAGACCGCGGGTTCGAGCCCCGTCTATCGCTCTTACAAAAGACTATCACAGTGTGGATAGTCTTTTTTTTGATCGGTATGGCACAATTTTCTTATATTTTTCTAAACAATGTGAAGACGATCTGAAAGTTTATTAAGGTTATCTGATACTTTGCCCAAACCTATTGCTTTTCTGTCTTGAAATGGTATTCTGTACTCAGAAACAAGCAGATGCTCCGATTCAGAAAGGATTGGTTTTATATGAAAAGTGATAATGTAAGAATCGCAGAACTTCTTATGGGATATATGCTTTTAGGAACAGTTTTGACTGGAAACACGGCACATGCAGTTACAGCAACACAGCCGGCGGCAATCACAACTTCCTGTGACCAGACAGTCAGCGATGAAGAAGAAAGTTAAAATATAATTTAATTCTATGCCTCCATTGCTTCAAAAATTAGGAATGTAATATCTTTTTTTACATATGATGATAGTAAGCAAGGAATGGAGGCGTTAGGGTGAGTGCAAAAACAAAAATCGTGGTGCTTCATATGAAGGAGCTCATTTTTACAGGAATACTTGCAGTTCTTGGGATTTTTTTGATCATCATGCTTTTGGTGATGTTTCTTCCGAAAGACGGAAGCACGAAAGAAAATGCAGAAAGTACCGGAAAGTATCAGCCGGGGGTCTATACTGCGTCGGTGATGCTGAATGATTCAGCACTGGATGTTCAGGTGGTTGTGGATGAGAATAACATCAATTCTGTTTCACTTGTGAACCTGGATGAGACCGTTGAGACAATGTACCCTCTTGTTAAGCCTGCGATGGAGGAACTGGCACAACAGATTGTAGATACCCAGTCTCTGGATCATATTACATATTCGCAGAGTAATCAGTATACGTCGATCGTTCTTATGAATGCCATCGAGGAAGCAATAGAAAAAGCATCACTGGATTAGCCAGTGATGCTTTTTGGTTCCCCGATTCCTTTATACGGATATCTAAGCACTATTCGCTATCGCTTGTTAAAGTGCTTAAGTAGTTATCAAGATCTGTGGTAGATACGTGATAGGTCTTTGCTGGTTTCTTGGATTCATAATAGTTATATCCGCTGAATCCGGCCCATCCGACGATCGCAAGACATACGACCCATGTGCAGACAACTGCAGTGATGTGTTTTCTTTTCTCTTTTGCTAAAGTCTTCTTACGATTTGCTTTCTCTTTTTTATATTGTTCAACTTTTGCCTGACTCATTTCATTCTCCTTCAAAGCGTTTCGCTTTAATGAATATATATTACATGTTTTTAACAGGAAATGCAAGAATTGTTTTTGGAAAAGCCGACTATTCCTTGCGTTTCCCCTCTAAATTGTTTAAAATACTATGTTAGAATACACTGTTGGAATGCTGCGGAAAGTAAGACCGTACAGACCACGATAATCGATACAGGAGGATTGGATCACATGAGTTTAGCAGATAAGATATTCGTTGATATGTGCAACGATATTTTAAATAACGGAGTCAGCACAGAGGGCGAAAAAGTCCGCCCGCATTGGGAGGATGGAACAAGCGCATATACGATTAAGAAGTTTGGTGTTGTGAACCGCTATGATCTGTCAAAGGAATTTCCGGCGATTACCCTCCGGAAAACTGCGATCAAGACATGCACGGAGGAGATGCTTTGGATATGGCAGCGGAAATCGAACAATATCCATGACCTGAAGAGTACCGTCTGGGATGAATGGGCAGATGAGAATGGATCGATCGGAAAAGCGTATGGATATCAGCTTGGAGTAAAGCACCAGTATAAAGAAGGCATGATGGATCAGGTAGATCGTGTGATCTATGATCTGAAGAACAATCCGTTCAGCCGGCGGATTCTTACCAATATCTATGTGCATGCAGATCTTCATGAGATGAATCTTTATCCATGTGCATACAGCATGACGTTTAATGTGACACAGCATCCGGGCGATGACAAACTGACATTAAACGCAATCTTAAACCAGCGTTCCCAGGATGTGCTTGCTGCAAACAACTGGAATGTGTGTCAGTATGCAGTGCTTATGCATATGCTTGCACAGGTCTGTGATATGAAGGTTGGAGAGCTTGTACATGTCATTGCGGATGCGCACATTTATGACAGACATATACCACTTGTCAAGGAACTCATTACAAGAGAACAGTTTCCGGCACCAGAATTCTGGCTGAACCCGGAAATTAAGGATTTTTACAAGTTTACAACGGATGATATTAAGATCACCGGTTATCAGGCGGGACCACAGATCAAGAATATCCCGATCGCAGTATAAAAACGTTACAAACAGATAACAGGAGGACGACGAAATGAATTTAATTGCAGCAGTGGATAAGAATTGGGCCATTGGAAAAAACAACCAGCTTCTGGTAAGGATTCCGATGGATCAGAAGTTTTTCAGGGAGACAACAACCGGGAAAGTCGTCGTTATGGGAAGAAAGACGCTTGAGAGTTTTCCAGGGGGCGTACCGCTGAAGAACCGTACAAACATTGTGATGACCCACAATCCAAATTATCAGGTGAAGGATGCAATCGTTGTACATTCCATGGATGAACTCCATGAGGAACTGAAAAAGTATCCGAGCGAGGATATCTATGTGATTGGCGGAGAGAAGATTTATGAGCAGCTGGTCGATGAATGTGATGTTGCCCACATTACCAAGATTGATTTCGCCTATGACGCAGATGCATATTTCCCGAATCTGGATGAGAAAGAAGAGTGGAAGGTGACAGCGGACAGCGAGGAACAGACCTACTTTGATCTGATCTTCTATTTCTATAAATATGAGAAGGTGAAATAGAAAGATTATGAATGATTTTATATTCAGCATTAATGTAACCTTTCCAATTTTCCTTGTTATGGTTATCGGATGGGGACTAAAACAGATCGGAATGTTAAATGACAATTTTGTTACGGTTGCAAACCGCTTCAATTTCAAGGTGACACTTCCTTTTATGCTGTTCCGCGATATTTCTTCCGTAGACATCAAAGCAGTGTTTGATCTGAAATTCGTTCTTTTCTGTGCAATCGCAAGTTCGATCTGCTTCTGGGTGATCTGGGGTGCCACAAAACTGTTTTTAAAAGACCATACGATGCGTGGTGCATTTGTCCAGGCTTCTTTCCGGAGCAGCGCAGCAGTCATGGGGCTTGCTTTTATCAGTAATATTTACGGAGCATCAGCAATGGGACCGCTCATGATCATTGGTGCAGTTCCGCTGTATAATATTTATTCCGTCCTTGTTCTGACATTTGAAGCAGATCATGGAGATGAGGCACGTGATACGGGAAAAATCAAACAGGCATGCATCAACATTGCAAAGAATCCGATCATTATTGCAATTGTACTGGGACTTGTCGTGGCACTTGCTGGAATTCATTTCCCGACGATCGTGAATAAGACGGTCAATTCAGTGGCACAGATGGCGACACCACTGGCACTGATCGCTCTGGGAGCTGGATTTGAGGGAAGAAAGGCGCTTGCAAAGATGAAACCGACGTTATGGGCGTCAGCAATCAAACTTGTGATCCAGCCGCTTATCTTCCTTCCGGTTGCGGCATATCTTGGATTTCATGGAGAGAAGATGATCGCAATTTTGATCATGCTTGCGGCACCGGCAACTCCAAGCTGCTATATTATGGCGAAAAATATGAAAAATGATGGTGTGCTCACGGCAAGTATTGTTGTTATGACAACGCTTCTTGCAGCATTCACACTGACTGGATGGATCTATATCCTTCGTGTGATGGCATTGATATAGAAAGGGGATTTTCCATGGATATTACAGGAAGAAAATTATTTGTAAAAGCATTGGAAGAAGAGGGTGTTGACATTTTATTCGGATATCCGGGTGGAACCGTCACCGACCTTTTTGATGAGTTATACAAACAGGACAGCATACGGGTCGTACTTCCAAGACATGAGCAGGGGTTGATCCATGAAGCGGAAGGATATGCGCGTTCAACGGGAAAAGTCGGAGTGTGCCTTGTGACCTCCGGACCGGGAGCGACGAATATTATTACGGGTCTTGCGGATGCGCATTATGATAATATCCCGCTGGTATGTTTTACAGGTCAGGTTCCACTCAGCCTGATCGGTAATGACGCATTCCAGGAAGTAGATATTGTCGGTATGACAAGAAGTATCACCAAATACTGTGTGACTGTACGTGACAGAAAAGACCTTGGAAAAACAATCAAGATGGCATTTCATATTGCACGTACCGGAAAACCTGGTCCAGTACTGATCGACATACCAAAAGATATCCAGACTGCATCTGGAGACGCAGAATACCCGGATCATGTGGATATCCGTGGATATAAACCATGTAACAGTGTACATGTCGGTCAGCTGAAAAAGGCATATAAGCTTTTGAAGTCAGCGAAAAACCCGTTGATCCTTGCGGGAGGGGGTATCAATATCTCCAGAGCCAATCTGCTGCTTCAGCAGTTCGCAGAGAAGATGAATGTTCCGGTTGTTACGACGATCATGGGAAAAGGTGCGCTTCCAGCAGAACATCCGCTTTATATTGGAAACTGTGGAATGCATGGCCGTTTCTCAGCGAACAAGGCTGTCAGTGAATGTGATGTCTTGTTTTCCATCGGAACACGGTTTAACGACCGGATCACTGGTGATCTGAACGAATTTGCGCCGAAGGCACAGATTGTACATATTGATATTGATACAGCTTCCATCTCCAGAAATGTTGTTGTGGATGTTCCGGTCGTATCGGATGCAAGACTTGCACTTGAGAAGCTGTTGGAATGGGCTGAACCAAAGAAGACAAAATCATGGATTGAAGAGATCCATGCATGGGAAGAAGCCAACCCGCTTGAGATGCGCAGAGACCTGGGAATGACACCACAGATGATCATGGAGCATATCAACTCCAATTATCCAGACGGCATCTATGTTACAGATGTAGGACAACATCAGATGTGGGCAACACAGTATCTTACTTTGGATTCCTCCAGTCAGATGATCACATCCGGAGGACTTGGAACCATGGGATTTGGCTTCCCGGCGGCGATCGGTGCCAAGATTGGAAGTCCCGACCGGGATGTGATCTGTATTTCCGGAGATGGTGGAATGCAGATGAACATTCAGGAGATGGCAACCGCAATCACTCAGGGAGCAGGTGTAACCGTCTGTATTTTAAATAACTATTATCTTGGAATGGTACGGCAGATGCAGCAGCTATTCTATGGAAAACGTTATTCTGCAACCTGCTTAAGAAGAAGGGCTTCCTGTCCTTCCAACTGCAAAGGACCGAATCCGTCCTGTCCACCATATACACCGGACTTTGTAAAACTGGCGGAAAGCTACGGGGCTTATGGGATCCGTGTGGAGAGGGAAGAGGAGATTGATGCTGCTTTTGCAGAGGCAAAGAAGCATAAAGATGTTCCAACGGTGATCGAGTTTATGATTGCAACGGATGAAATCGTTCTTCCAATGGTTAAGAGTGGTAATCCGATGAGCGAAATGATTTTGAAATAAGGAGGGGCTCATATGTCCAATATGAAGAATCGATGGATTGCATTATATGTGGAGAATGAGGTCGGAGTTCTTGCGAAGGTTTCTGGACTTTTCTCAGGAAAATCCTACAATCTGCAGAGTCTGACGGTAGGAACTACGGAGGACGAGACGATATCCCGTATGACAATCTGTGTAACGAGTGATGATATTACATTTGAACAGATCAAAAAGCAGTTGAACCGTATGGTTGAAGTGATAAAAGTTATGGATCTTACGGATGTTCCACTTCATATGAAGGAGATCCTGTTTGCAAAAGTGCTCGACGTCAATGCTGCAGAAAAAGAAGAGGTATTCCAGATCGCACAGGTTTTCAAAGTCGATGTCGTGGATATCGGTAAGGACAGTGTACTTCTGGAATGCAAGCTGACGGCAAGAAGAAACGATGATCTTATCGCACTTTTGAAATCCAAATTCCACAGGATCGAAGTGGTTCGCGGAGGCGCTGTTGCGATTGAGTCGATCAGCACAGGCTGCCGCTGATCGAGGGAATGCGGAGGTTTTTGAATGAGTAAATTTTATGCAAAAACATCAGACGGGATAACGGATCTTGAGAAAACCAATCTGGAACAGGTCAGGGCCTATGCGGGTGAATGCATGGTGCTGCTGGAAAACGATGGAACACTTCCGCTTTCCGAAGCGAAAAAGGAACTTGCTGTTTTCGGAAATGGAGTACGGCATACGGTAAAAGGCGGCACAGGGTCCGGGGAGGTTAATTCCAGAGGAGCAGTCACGATTGAACAGGGATTAAAAGACGCAGGGATTACCATTACCACAGAGGACTGGCTGGATCGTTATGATGAAGTGTTAGAAGAGGCTGAACGTGCATATCATGAGCAGTTGGAGCGTATTGCAAAGGAACGCAGTATACCTGTTTTTCAGGCTTCTTTTGAATGCCAGATGGAGAATCCAAAGATTCCGGAGATTACAGAAGAGGATCTGAAAAAAACAGATGGTGATACCGCTGTTTATGTGCTTGCACGCAATTCGGGAGAAGGCACGGACCGGCATTACGAAAAAGGAGATTATCTGCTTAGTGATGAGGAAGCTGCGGCAATCCATCTTCTCGGCCAGAAATTCAGCCATGTGATCGTACTGTTAAATACCGGTGGAATCGTGGATGCTACAGCCATTAAATGCACACCGGGAATCAGTGCAGTGCTTCTGATCGGACAAAGTGGAGATGTCGGTGGCTCCGTGGCTGCCGATGTTTTGTATGGAAGAAAAGTCCCATCCGGAAAACTTACGGATACATGGGCAGTTTCCTATCAGGATTATCCATCTTCGGCGGAATTTAGTCATAACAATGGCAATGTGGATGATGAATATTACCGGGAAGGCATCTTTGTTGGATACCGGTATTTCGATACGTTCGGAATTAAGCCGCAGTACTGCTTTGGCTTTGGAAGATCCTATACGGATTTTTCCATTCAGACAGTTGCCGTGAAAGCGGATGAAAGACAGGTTATTCTTGACGTTGAAGTGACCAACACCGGTTCTGTTTATTCTGGAAAAGAAGTCGTTCAGGTATATTATTCGGCACCAGAAGGAACCTTGGAAAAGCCATATCAGGAGCTTGCAGCCTTTGCAAAGACCAGGCTGTTGTCACCGGGAGAAAAGCAGCGGATGGAGATCCGTTTTGCAACGACAGATATGGCATCCTACGACACAGAAGATGCATCCTACAAACTTGAAGAAGGAGAATATCTGCTCCGTGTTGGAAACAGTTCACGCAATACCAGTGTCGCAGCGGTTCTTTTTCTCCCGCAGACAACGGTTGTACAGAAGCTTCGGAATGCATTTTCAGATGAAGAGCAGTTTGATGAATTGAGCAAAAAAGATGCAGTCAGTATCCATTCGGTCAATGAAAGAGATCAGAAGTGGGATGCGGTAAAGATCATGCTTTCTCCTCGTGCATTTGAGATGAGAACGGTTCTATATCAGACGGAAAGGGCAGAGCTTACCAATCAGCAGCCGCAGAAGAAACTTACGCTTGAGGATGTCAGAAATGGGAAAGCCACCATACAGCAGCTTACGGCTCAGCTTACTGTGGAAGAGCTTGCAACACTTTGTGTGGGCAGGTTCGCAAAAGAAAAGGAAGGCAAGACAACGATCATAGGAACTGCGTCAGTGTCAGCACCTGGAGCAGCCGCAGATACGAATGATTTTCTTTTTAAAACAAGAAAGATTCCGAATCTTATTCTGGCAGATGGACCGGCAGGACTGCGTTTGCAGCCACACTTTATCACGAATGGCAGAGGCCAGCTTTTAGATGGTGGACAGGGCTTTGGAAAAGAAATGGTGCCATTCCCAGAGAAGCTTCCGAAAGGAGCAAAGCATTATTATCAGTATTGCACAGCGATACCGATTGCGACAAACCTGGCACAATCCTGGAATATGCCGCTTATTGAGAAAATGGGTGAGATCGTCGGCAGGGAGATGTCGGAATATCATATCGACCTCTGGCTTGCACCAGGAATGAACATTCACAGGAATCCACTGTGCGGACGCAATTTTGAATATTATTCGGAAGATCCGCTGTTAAGCGGACGCTGCGCTGCTGCGGGTACGAATGGAGTACAAAGTACCGGAAATCATGGAACGACACTGAAGCATTTTGCTGGAAATAATCAGGAAGACAATCGGATGTTTTGCAATTCTCATATCAGTGAGCGTGCGTTGCGCGAGATTTATCTGAAAGGCTTCGAGATTGCAATCCGTGAATCACAGCCATATGCGCTTATGACATCTTACAATTTACTGAATGGAACACATTCAGCGAACAATTATGAGCTGCTTGAGATGTGCGCACGCAATGAGTGGGGATTTTATGGTGTTGTCATGACGGACTGGTGTACAACGATGGAGCCTTCGGCGTGGCTTGTGGATAAGATCCAATATCCACAGGCATCGAGTGCAGGTTGTATCGCAGCAGGCAATGATCTGATCATGCCTGGATGCCAGAAGGATGTAGATGACATTGTTCAGGCGGTTCAGGAAGGACATGAGATTACGATCGCAGACCTTCAGTATTGTGTGGTTCATATTTTGCAGTCGATCCTGCGATGCACGTAGAAGGCGATGCATGATGAAAAATGAAATAATCCGGAGAAACACGCAGGAAACTGCGTGTTTTTTGCGATTGCCCAGACTTAAGCTTGACAGCGTTATGGTGAAGTGCTATATTAAATTTAAGTTAACCGTTTAAGCAAACACATACCTAGGAAATGTGTTTCGAAGGAACGCTTTTTTTTACCTTGTTGGTTAACCGTTTAAGCATATGCGGAAACAGTAGAATATGTATTGGGAAAAAGTAGGAAAGGAATTGGAGAAGGATGAAAAGAAAAGGATTAAGATGGTTTGCAGCCGCAGCCTTAGCCACAGCAATGGGAGCTGCGATGCTGACTGGATGTCAGTCTGGTGGGGAGAAAACAAATGTTCCGGTAACTGAATCTGGAAAAAATACGGAAACAACACATGTGGTAACTTATTATGATGCGGATGGAAGTACAGTTTTAGATACAGAGGAGGTAGAGGACGGAGCCTGTGCAAAAGAGTATACACCGGAAAAGGAAGGCTATATATTTGCTGGATGGTTTGCGACGCCACAGATGAGTCATAAATTTGATTTTACAACAGCGGTCACGGAGGATACGAATATTTTTGCAGGATTTGTTTCTTATCAGGAGGACACAAGGAGTTTTGCAATTGTCGGAAGCGGAACAAGTC
Source organism: uncultured Lachnospiraceae bacterium (assembly GCA_934364805.1). Classification (GTDB taxonomy): domain Bacteria; phylum Bacillota; class Clostridia; order Lachnospirales; family Lachnospiraceae; genus Roseburia. Next base: position 14,285 of record CAKRMH010000026.1, on the reverse strand, counting down.
CTGTGCTGTTGGAATCTAACTGGGGAGCTGTCATCGGAGATGCACAGACAATGGTCAAAGAGGATGTTTCAGATGCGAATGTATATACCATCACGTTGGATTTAGAGGCTGGGGATGAATTCCAGTTTGCAATCAACTCATCATGGAACGATCAGAGAGGATGTGGATATCTGACTGCTTTTTCCCAGGACGGGAAGGATTATTTTCAGAATGCAGGGAGCCTTGGCGATACGGGTGCCAGAAGAGCTAATATTAAGTGCCTGATCGCTGGCAATTATACATTTACATTAACAACATACCCGGGAGAAGATGATTATGAAACGGATGCAGCCGATTACAGCGAGGATAATAAGGAGGCGTTCAATATTAATGCATATGATTCGATCGACTGGATATACAATGGGGAAAGCAAGGCTTCCGGAGAAGAAAAACACGTGGACTATTACATTAAGGGTGCAAAGATCACAAATTGGGAAGATGTCTATACGGATCAGACGCAATTTGTGGAAAAGGACGGAATTTACAGTCTGACAGTCGGACTTGAGGAGGGCGACGAGTTCATGTTTACGTCTCTTGTGACAGCAGGGGATACAAAGAGTGTTGGAACAGAGTATGTCCGTTATACCAATATTGCAAAAGATGATAAGGAAAGTTTGTCATGTGTATCTGGAAAAGAAGGTGGTAACCTTGTTGCCGGGCAGACAGGTTCCTACACGTTTACGTATGATCCTTCTACGCAGGTTCTGAAGGTATCTGTGTCAGATTAAGATGTCATGCTGCTGGATCGGGGTCCTTTGCAATGCATATTCCAGACAGGTCAGCAGGGCATCAGCTTTTTCCCTTGTGACAGCAGGAATATAAAGCGTGTGATGTGAAGCGGCTGACAGCTGGTAGAGGATTTGATCCACGACAACAATGTTTTTCTCTTTCAGAGCCTGGATTTCGGAGAAATCCCTTACATACCGAACCTTTGTATGGAGTGTGGAAAGATATTCTTTTTTTTCCTGATTTTTTGTATCTAACAATACGAGTGTGTAAGGGCATCCGGAAAAATAAGCCTCTGCCTGATCGATCACAGACTGGTAATTGGAATTGATCTGGAAAAACAGTGGATCGTGGATCATGCAATCAAAGGCGATCAGTGGAATAAAGTTACAATCGCCGATCTGGTGAAAGAGATCAGAAGAAACATCATAACAAATGATGGCGTCTGCATGATCGAATTTTTCCGTGTAAGTTTCATTTAGACAGATGAGATCATAATTTTTTTCATGAAAATACGATATCAGGAAATGCAGAAAAAAAGACTGCTCTGCATTTTTTAAAGGGGAAGCCTCGTCTGGCAGATAGAGCGCAACCATCTGATTCCGGCTGGTCGCAAGTGCCTTTGCCGACTGGTTCGGGGTGTAATCTAACAGATTAATGACCTGAAGAACTTTTTTTTTCGTTTTGTCGCTGATCCGCTTATCGGTGCGGTTGTTGATCACATACGATACTGTGGCAACAGAAACACCGGCCTCTCTGGCAACATCTTTGATGGTTATGGTCTGTTTCATTTGTCGGTCTCCTTCCCGGTACGATGCGTATTTTGGTAAGTGAAACGTTTAAGCATCTCTCATCTGTTATAAAGAAAAATATTGTGTTTGTCAACAAAAAACGAAAACAAAATAGGTGGAAAGGCTTGTTAATATCATGAATCAATATGCAATTTTACATATTCCGGATTCCAGATACTGTTTTGCAGTGGGAGAGAAAGAACTGGTACTGCGGCTCCGGATGTCCAGAGAAGATGATGGAACCAGAGTGTCATTAATTTATGCGCAGAAGTACGATTTTACATTAAAACGTCAGAAGCAGCAGATGAAAGTATGTTACAGAGACCGGTTATACAGCTACTATGAGATCCGGCTTATGCTGCAGGACGTTCGTTTTGCGTATTTGTTTGAAATTGAGGAAGATGGGGAAATTTATTATTTCAGTGAGGACGGGGTCACAAGAACCTATCGTTTTGAGGAGGGGTTCTATAATTTTTTCCAGATGCCGTATATCAATCAAAATGATGTGCTAAAGACGGTTGACTGGATGCGGGATGCAGTTTTTTATCAGATTTTTATAGACCGGTTTTATCAGGGAAATCAAAAAAAAGATACCAGTTATATCAATATGGCATGGGGCGGAAAACCGACACCCAAAAGCTTTGCAGGTGGTGATATTGATGGGATCATAGAGAAACTTGACTATCTGGAAGCATTGGGGATTACAGCACTTTATCTGACACCGGTTTTTTCGTCGGTGTCCAACCACAAGTATGATATCAGAAATTACTGGATTATAGATCCGCAGTTCGGCTCGAATGACGACCTCAGGAGACTGGTAGAACATGCACACAAAAAAGGGATGAAGGTTGTTCTGGATGCGGTTTTTAATCATTGCAGCATGGATTTGGAGCAGTTTCAGGATGTGATAAAAAATGGACGTGATTCCATTTATGCTGACTGGTTTTGTCTCCATGATGATAAAGTGGATGTGGAAAATGGAAACTATGAATGTTTTGCATCCTGCAATTATATGCCGAAATTCAATACAGCAAATGAACAGGTACAGGACTTTCTGATCCAGATCGCAGTGTATTGGATGAAAGCAGCAGGGATTGACGGATGGAGACTGGATGTCTCGGACGAGGTGTCCCATGATTTCTGGAGAAAATTCAGAAAAGAAGTGAAAATGGTTAATCCGGAGTGCGTCATTATTGGGGAAAACTGGCATGACGCATACCCATATTTACAGGGTGACCAGTATGACAGTATCATGAATTATTCTTTTACGAAAGCGTGTCTGGATTATTTTGCCAGAGGATCCCTGGATGCGGAAGCAATGGCAGAAAAGCTGAACGCCAATCTGATGCGCAATATGGAACAGGTCAATGTAATGATGTTAAATCTTCTGGATTCCCATGATACGCATCGTTTCTTTACGGAAGTCGGATGTGATAAGAAAAAGCTTCTTGCTGCACTTGCACTGGAAATAGTTTTTATTGGGACACCCTGCATATATTATGGAACAGAGATCTGCATGGAAGGCGGGTATGACCCGGATTCAAGGCGCTGCTTTGACTGGGATCAGGAACATTGGGATCAGGAGGTCCTGAATAAAATAAAGGTGCTTATCACATTAAAAAAGGAAGAAACCCTTCAATATGGAAATATCCGGATCTGGGGGGAAAATGAGCTGCTTTATGTTCAGAGAAAATGGAAACGCTCCTCTATTACATTATGTGTAAATGAGACGGATAGCGCAAAGGAGCTTGCTTTTGGGGATCAGAAACGGATGGTCTGCGTTGAAAACGGACTAAAGCTGGCAGAAAATCTGCAGGATGGAAGTGGTTGCATAAAAGAACGGCTTTTTTTACAATCAAATGGGTTTGTTGTCATGAAAGAGGAAATGGGGGCATGATCATGAAAAGGAGAATCTTTGCAGCAGTAATGACTGCATTATTACTGACACAACAGCTATGTGGCTGTAGTGAGACAGATGGAAATGGAAGCACTGCTTCGGATAGTGGAGATGTAACCGGAGCTGGACTGGATCATATTTTTACTGGAGAACTGGAACAAAATGTTACGATCCAGGTACTTGAAAATGATACTGCAATTGAAAAAGGATATCTGGATGAACTGATTCAGGCGTTTAATGAAGCATATAAGGATCAGGGAATTACGGCAGTCGATGCCAATATGGATCAATATCTGGATCTTGCCAATGACGGACCTTATGGATATGGACCGGATGTGCTATATCAGGCAAACGATGTGATCATGCAGTATGCAGATGGGAAACACATTTATCCTCTGCCGGTCGAGTCGCTGGAGTGCTATGACCAGATACCGGAAAATGCATGGGATGCATATCAGATTGAGAAAGACGGAACTGCATATTATTGTGGTGTACCTGTGAATATACAGGCACCGATGCTTTATTACCGCACCGATCTGCTTCCGGAGGACTGGAAAGAGAATTGGGATGATAATCAGGATGACGTCCCGGATATGGTACAAAACTGGAACGATCTGTATGCATTTTCTGTGGAACGGCATGAAGAAAATGCTTCCTGTTACGGGTATATGAAATCCCTGTATGATGTGTATTTTTCCAGTGGCTTTTTATTTTCATATGGTGGATATATTTTTGGTGATCATAACACCGATGTTACGGATATTGGTTTTGCGTCTGGAGAGGCAGAAAAGGGGGCATGGGTACTCGAACAGCTCGCTGGCGTGATGAATGAAGAATGTATAGACGATACGATCACGACCAATGCGTATAGTAAACTTGCGGATGGAACGTATTTTGCAACGATTTCAACACCGGATGTATATTCCTCTTTTCTGGACGAGATGGTGCTGGAATACGAGGCAGACGGCATGAGTGAAGAAGAAGCAGAGAATATGGCACAAACAAATCTTGTCATGACAACTTTGCCGGAACTCCCGGAGAGCGGTGATCTGACGGAAGACAATCCAGAACTTATTGACAGTAAATCAATGGGCGGAGTCAATGGTTATGCGATCAGTGCATATACAAAATACCCGAATGCATGTCTGGCCTTTATTAATTTTGCAACCAGTTATGAAATGATGATGAAGAGGAGCAGCATGCTTGGAATTGCACCGGCAAGAGAAGATGCAGCACTAGAATCGGGCAGCACATCGGAGATTTTATATGAAAATCTGGAGAGCGGAAATATTATACTGATGCCATCGGTCAAAGAAGTATCCCAGATATGGACACCGGGACAGACATTTTTTACGGATCTTGCAAAAGATGCATTTCGGGAAGAAAACGGGAAAAAATATCCGGATCTTAATTCTTTAAAGGCCGGATTAGAACAGGTGGATCAGCAGATCTATGATGCAATCCACACCTTGAAGTGATAAACGTACGGATATTGGTTGTGGAAATTATAGTGCGGAAATGGAGATATTATGGGACAGCAACAAGAAAAAAAGATATGGGAGTGCTGCCAGAAAAGCAGCTGGCAGGTAAAACTGTCGGCTGTGATCATGGGAGCCGGTCAGATTTGTTATGGAAGTGTCATCAAGGGGATTCTGTTCCTGCTTGCAGAGGTGAGTATGATCCTTTATTTTGTAACGAGAGGATGGCATGATATTTGGGGATTTTTTACATTGGGAACACAAACGGGTGATGCATGGCTTGGGATTGAAGGTGACAATTCGGTGGTTATGCTCCTGATGGGAATATTTGCATGGATTGTTTTGGGCATTTTTATTTTGCTATACCGGTGGAATCTGAAAGATGTATATAGAATGCAGAAGAGGATAGAACAGGGAAAGCGCATCCTGACTTTCCGGGAAGAAGCCGGACAGCTTCTGGATAAAAAATTTTACGTTTTAGTCCTTGTCCTTCCGGTGCTTGGTGTGTGTGTATTCAATATTCTTCCGATCATTTTTATGATTCTGATCGCCTTTACGAATTATGGGGGGGATATTGTGCCACCGGAATTGGTAGACTGGGTTGGTCTTTCTAATTTTAAGAAACTGGTATCGCTTTCCCAGTTTGCACCGACATTTTTCAAAATTCTGGGCTGGAATATGATATGGGCAGCTGCATCCACTGCGCTGAATTATTTTGCTGGGATTGGACTGGCGCTGCTGCTTGAAAAGGATTGTGTTAAAGGGAAAGCATTCTGGCGTGCTTTTCCAGTGCTTTCCTATGCAATTCCTGGATTTATTACGCTTCTTGCGTTTAAATTCATGTTTTCCTATGGTGGACCGGTTAATCAGCTCATTATAGCAGGAGGAGGAAGTGCAATTGGTTTTCTGGATCTGGACGCAAAATGGAGTGCACGGCTGATCGGGCTTTTTGTAAACTGCTGGATCAGCGTCCCGTCCATTATGCTGCTTGCAACCGGACATTTATCCAACCGGGATATTTCTTTATACGAGGCTGCTAAAATAGACGGTGCAGGCCGTTGGAAACAGTTTCAGAAACTGACAATGCCGTTTATACTGTTTTCTACCATGCCGGTTTTGCTTGGACAATTTATCGGTAATTTTAATAATTTTGGCATTTTTTATTTCTTAAGAGGTGGTTTGTATCTGGACGGATATTTCCTGGCAAGTGATACGGATCTGCTGATCAATTGGTTATACAATCTGTCAATTGACAACAATTATTACTGCATAGGAGCTGCAATCAGCCTGATCATCTTTTTGATCACATCGGTTATTTCTTTGATGGTTTACGTAAAATCACCATCTTATCGGGAGGAGGATACATTTCAATGAGTGCAAAATTTAGAGTGGGCAGGATTCTGGATACGGGTATTACCTATCTGATTCTGATTGCAGTGGCAGCGGTGTTTTTCTTCCCATGCCTCTGGCTGATTTTAGCATCTTTTTCAAAGTCGGGAACAATCTATTCCTTCGATGGGTTTTTCCCAAAAGAATATAGTCTGGCAAGTTTTCAGAAGCTTTTTACGGATACGTCTCTTTACAACTATCCGAGGTGGTTTTTCAATACGCTGTTTGTGGCAGCCGGAAGCTGCATTTTAGGAACTTTTCTAGTAATCCTGACAGCCTACACGATGTCCAGATTTACGTTTCGTGCAAGAAGACCAATGATGAAAACAACGATGGTTCTTGGCATGTTTCCATCTTTTATGGGAATGATCGCAGTTTATCTTTTGATGACGCAGTTTAATCTGATCAACCATCTGTGGGGACTGATCCTGATCTATGCGGCTGGTGCACCGATGGGGTATCTGACACAGAAAGGCTTTTTTGACACAATTCCGAAGGCAATCGATGAGGCTGCAAGAATTGATGGCGCTACCAATTTTCAGGTGTTTACCAGAATTCATCTTCCGCTTTCCAAGCCGATCATTGTATACACCGCCCTGACTGCCTTCACATGGCCATGGAGTGACTTTATTTTACCGAAGCTCCTGTTGAAAGAAAAAGATCTCTATACGGTTGCGGTTGGGTTGATGAACCTGGACGAAACAGAGTTTGCAAGATTTGCGGCCGGGAGTGTGTTTATTGCTGTGCCAATTGTGCTTCTTTATTTTTTCCTTGTCAAAGATATGGTAAATGGCATGGCACAGGGGGCTGTAAAAGGATAAATTTGAAAGGGACTTTTCAATCAGAAGCTGTCTGTGATATGCGGCTGGAATTGACAAGCAGCCAGAAATGATATAATATAAAACCCACAAGAATAGTAGGAGATAAAGAGATGCTTACACAATTTTCAAGAACAGAATTATTACTTGGAAAAGAGGCAATGACGAAGCTGGAGAAATCCAGAGTTGCAGTATTTGGAGTGGGTGGAGTCGGCGGTTATGTCTGTGAGGCACTTGTCCGCAGTGGAGTTGGTGCCTTTGATCTGATTGACGATGACAAGGTCTGTCTGACCAATTTAAACAGACAGATTATCGCTACAAGAAAAACCGTTGGACAGTATAAGGCAGATGTGATGCGTGACCGTATTCTGGAGATCAATCCGAATGCAGATGTGCGTATTCACAAATGTTTTTTTCTTCCGGAGAATCAGGACGATTTTCCTTTTGAAGAGTACGATTATATCGTGGATGCGGTTGATACAGTGACAGCGAAGATTGCGCTTGTCATGAAGGCAAAAGAACTTGACATTCCGATTATCAGCAGTATGGGAGCCGGCAATAAATTAGATGCCAGCCAGTTCCGGGTGGCAGACATTTACAAAACAAAGGTCTGTCCGTTAGCCAAGGTGATGCGGAGAGAACTGAAAAAACGTGGTGTGAAGAAGTTAAAGGTTGTCTATTCTGAAGAGAAACCGACAAGACCGATCGAGGATATGGCAATCAGCTGCAGAACAAACTGTATCTGTCCGCCGGGAGCAGAGCATAAATGTACAGAACGGCGTGATATTCCGGGAAGTGTGGCGTTTGTTCCCTCGGTTGCAGGACTGATCATTGCAGGCGAAGTTGTAAAAGATCTGATAAAATAGAATGAAAAAGACCTGGAGTTTGGACGAAGGAATCCAAAATATCCAGGTCTTTTCTTATGGAAATCAGAGTGTCGAAAGGCCGCTTTTAATTTCGCATCCGAATCCTATAAAAACATGATCAACGGGCCATGACTTCGATGATTTCACCTACGTACATCTCATGCATGTCATGATCTGCGTACCAGCGTTCCATGATCTGTGGATCAAGGAATGTATCCTCTGTGATCGGGATACGGGCCATTTTACGGCAGAGCATAACAAGGTTTGCCTCATCCGGGTACGGAATACTGTGTCGGAATTCCGGTGTGAGTCCTGCATTCGCCCATTTGTCATTGTCGTTTCTTCCAGAATGTGCTCCGCAATACTGAAGAGAAGCACGATGTTCCTCGGAAAGGAAAGACAGAGAGAAGAATTCTCCGTTATCGATGAATTCCTTGGTGTATCTGGAATCACGGATGAAAATGTATACCACATTTTTGCCCCAGAGAACACCGACACCACCCCAGCTTACCGTCATGGTGTTGCATTTGTTTTTGTCACCGGCTGTGACAAGTGCCCATTCTTTACCGATCTTGGTAAATGGATTCATATCGAATTGTTCAATTGGAAAAGTCTGAAATGCATGCATAGAATTACCTCTTTTTCAATTTATTTTCGTAGCTGTGAAGGTGTTGAGCAGCTACTTATCCTTATATATGTATTATAGCAAATTGCCGGCATAATGTAACCCCCTGTATGACAGAAGCATATCATAAAAAGAATGAAAAAAAAGGTAAGTATATGAAAAATCTGCATTATTTACAACAGGAGGCCGTAGATAAAGGAAAACTGCGGGTGAATGTAACAACAAGTCAGAGTATTCCGATTGCAGATGCAAAGATTACTTTGACATATACAGGGAATCCTTCACAGATTTTAGAGGAGGTGAATACAGATGCATCGGGAAATTCACAGGTCTTTACATTGGATACTCCGCCCCTTGAGTATTCTATGGAACCAGCCAGGCAGCAGCCATACGCAGAATACACCATTAATGTCAGTGCTGGCGGATATCGACCGATTAACATATCTGCTATCAATGTGCTGCCGGAAGAAACGGCGCTGCAGAGCGTGCAGCTCGAAGCGGAAGATGCACCGGGGAATCCGATAGATAATATTGTAATTCCGGCACATACGCTGTATGGAGATTATCCACCGAAAATCCCGGAATCAGAGGTAAAACCAGTAACAGAGACCGGAGAGATCGTATTGAGCCGTGTTGTTATTCCGGAATATGTGGTAGTCCATGATGGAGTGCCAACAGATCCGACAGCCAACAACTATTATGTACGTTACCGGGATTACATTAAAAATGTTGCATCCAGTGAAATTTATGCAACATGGCCGGATGCAACACTTCGTGCCAATATTCTGGCAATTATGTCTTTTACCATGAACCGTGTGTATACAGAGTGGTACAGGGGCAAAGGATATGATTTTACGATTACATCGTCGACGGCATTTGATCATAAATTTGTGTATGGAAGAAATATTTTTGAAAATATCTCCCGTGTTGTAGATGAACTTTTTGAGAATTATCTTTCACGTCCTAATGTCACACAGCCAATTCTTACGCAGTATTGTGACGGACAGAAGGTGACCTGTCCGGAGTGGATGACACAGTGGGGCAGCAAGTATCTGGGCGATCAGAATTATTCGGCGATCGAGATCCTAAGAGAGTTTTATGGAAATGATTTGTATATCAATACGGCAGAAGCGATTTCGGGAATTCCTGCATCCTGGCCGGGATATAATCTTGGTATTGGTGCAACCGGAGCCAAGGTAAGACAGCTGCAGGAGCAGTTACAGCGGATTGCGCTAAGTTATCCGGCAATTCCGGAAGTTACACCGGATGGAATCTATGGAGAACAGACGAAAAGAGCCGTAGAAGCATTTCAGTCTGTATTTGGTCTTCCGGTTACCGGAATTGTTGATTATCGAACATGGTATCAGATATCAGCAATCTACGTAGCCGTTACAAGGATAGCGGAGCTTGTGTAGGTGACAACCATGTATGAAACATGATATAATGAGCGTAGCGAATTATATCATGCGCGAATGCGCATAAATATCAGCCGCAGGCCTCATGTGCGAAGCACATGAGATAATGAGCGTAGGCAACGAGCAGTGCCACGCAGGAAAGAACGACATTTCGCCTGCTTGCAGGCAGAAAGGACGTTCTTTCCTGCGTGATAGGGCGACTGCCCGTCAGCGAGAAAACGCAAGGGCGTTTGCGAGCCTGCACTGCGAAGTTTATACAGATGCATGAGAACGTGATAGGGCGACTGCCCGTCAGCGAGAAAACGCAAGAGCGTTTGCGAGCACAGGCAGCCATTGGTTTCTCCGTAAACAGAGAAAAATGAGTCATTACACCGAAAAATTTACGTTTTTCATCGCATGAAATGCCAGATTCTCCGCAGAGTAAAGAAAAGCATTGATTACACCGCCAAATTACGGAAAAATGATGGTGTAATCAAAAAGAAATGCGCATTTACGGAGAAAACACTATGCAAACTATGCGGCATAGGGATGGAATTAGGCGTAGATGAAAGAAATTCCGCTATTACGGAGAAATATCTACGATATATGCTGTGCATACCGCAAGTGCAAAATGGTACGGCAGAAAAATATACAAAAAGTATACGAAACATAAGGACAACACCATGAAAAATTATAAAATCACGGTTCAATATGATGGGACCAGATACAAAGGCTGGCAGGTACAAAAGTCAACAGACCAGACAATTCAGGGAAAACTTCAGAATGTGCTGCAGACACTTGCGGGACATCCGGTGGAGGTGACCGGATCAGGAAGAACGGATGCAGGTGTGCATGCAAGAGGACAGGTGGCAAATTTTCATCTGGATGAACATTTTCACATGGAGGAGATTTTTCAGTGGCTGAACCGGTATCTTCCGGATGATATCGCAGTCATTGCCATGGAAGAGGTAGACGAGCGCTTTCATGCAAGGTATCATGCAGTGGAGAAGACCTATCAGTACCGGATTCACACAGGAATCGTACCGAATGTATTTGAACGGCGTGAATTGTATGACTATAAGCAGCCATTGGATATAGAAAAAATGAAAAAGGCAGCAGATCTTTTATGCGGAACACATGATTACACGTCATTTTGTGGTAACCGCAAATTTAAAAAATCGGCGGTGCGTACCGTGTATCGCATTGATGTGGAGAAGACAAAGGATGAAATACGTCTTACCTATTCCGGAGATGGATTTTTGCAGAACATGATACGGATTCTGACGGGAACACTCATTGAGGTCGGAAATGGAAGCCGTAATCCAGAGGAAATGACAGAAATATTAGAAGCAAAGGACCGGTCAAGAGCCGGATATACAGCTCCACCACAGGGGCTTACGTTATTACATGTGACTTACGAGAAAGACTGGTAGCAGACAATGGAACAGTGGTTTTTAACAAATAAAAAAGCGGATTTTAAAGGGATTGGGGAGCGCTTTCATATTGACCAGGTGACCGCACGGATCATTCGCAACCGCGGCATTCTGGAAGATGCGGAGATCCGGAAGTTTTTAAGTGGAACGGTGGAAGACTGTTATGATCCGATTTCTATGAAAGACATGGATCTTCTGACTGATATTTTGTGTGTGAAGATTGCAGAGAATGCTGCAATCCGTGTAATTGGTGATTATGATATTGATGGAGTGATGTCATCTTACATACTTATTACAGCTTTGCGCCGGTGTGGGGCCAATGTCAGCGCACAGATACCGGACCGTATGAAAGATGGATATGGATTAAACCAGAATCTGATCGATGAAGCAGAACAGGCTGGAGTTGATACGATACTTACCTGTGACAATGGAATTGCAGCGATTGAGGAGATCGCATATGCAAAGCAGTCTGGCATGACGGTACTTGTGACAGACCACCATGAGATCCCGTATATGGAGAAAAATGGTGTCCGGGAGTATTTGACAAGTGAAGCCGATGCAATTGTGAATCCGCATCAGAAAGAGTGTCCGTACCCGTATAAAGAATTATGTGGAGCAGCAGTTGCGTGGAAAATGGTATGTGTACTGTACCAGAAACTCGGTATTCCGGAACAGGAAAGTCTCGATTTCCTGGAAAATGTTGCTTTTGCAACAGTGGGCGATGTTATGGAACTTACGGATGAGAACCGGATATTGGTTCGCGAGGGACTAAAACGGATCCATCAAACGAAAAATGTCGGAATGCGGGCTTTGATCGCACAGTGTGGACTTGAACCGGAAGAAATCGAGGCATATCATTTTGGGTTTGTGATTGGTCCATGCATCAATGCAAGTGGAAGACTTGATACGGCAAAAAGAGCATTAAGCCTTCTGCTTGAGACGGATGAAAAAAAGGCAGTCCAGACAGCGAATGAGCTTGTCATTTTAAATGAAGAGCGTAAGGATATGACCGCAGAAGGGGTAGAAAATGCTCGGAAGATTTGCGAAGAAGAAGGATATGACAAGGATAAAGTGATTGTTCTGTATCTTCCAGAGGTCCATGAGAGTATTGCGGGAATTATTGCAGGGCGTATCCGGGAGGCCTGTTATCGCCCGGTGTTTGTTCTTACAAAGAGTGAGGACGGAGTAAAAGGTTCCGGACGATCGATCGAAGGCTATTCGATGTATGATGAAATGTGCAAATGCAGTGAACTTTTTACCAGGTTTGGAGGTCATCCGATGGCAGCCGGATTATCAATGAAGGAATCGGATGTTGCTGTTTTCCGGAAACGGATCAATGAACTGGCAGAGCTTTCTGATGAAGAACTGACTCCGAAAGTGAAAATTGATGTGCCAATGCCAATGGATTATGTCACAAAAGATCTGGTACGTGAATTTTCATTATTACAGCCGTTTGGAAAAGGAAATCCCAAGCCAGTGTTTGCAGACCGGAATATCAGGATTTCGCGGATGTGGACGGTTGGAAAAACACGTAGGATCTGGAAAATGACTCTGGTCACTCAGAGCGGAAAGCTGGTTTCCGGTATTTATTTTGGTGATCCGGATCAGTTTATGGATGATATCAGTACCCGGTTTGGAGCAGATGAACTTGATGCGGCTATGCATGGGAGAAGCAATGCAATTATGCTGTCGATCGTGTATTTTCCCAAAATTAATTCCTACCGGGGAGAGGAAAGCCTGCAGTTTGAAATACAATATTACCAATAAGATTAAGCGAAAATAGATGATACAGGAGGTAGCAATATGTTTGGCAGCAGAAAAAAGGCTTTAAAAGAGGAACTTCAGGAGGTAAAAAAACATTTGCAGATAAGCGGTGGAATCGTGGCAGATCTTGCGGACCAGAAGCTGCATGTAGAAGGCTGCTATTCGGAGATGATGGAATCAGCTGGTCAGCTTGAGGCAGAGCTTGAACAGATCAGCAGTAATACAGATACGACGCTTGAGTATGCAGCACAGAATGCTGATACGGAAAAAATTCTGGAGCAGAATATCAGGGAAGTACATCAGTCTGTAACAGACATGGCAGAAAACAGCAAAAAAACATTAGAACAGATGAAGGATCAGGAAGGAAGGTGGAGACAGCTTCTGGATGCACAAAAACAATACGAGGAACCGGCCGGATATCTGAATGGATTTTTGTCTTCCATGAGGGATCAGAATCAAGAATATCTGGATCAGATGGAGCAGATGACGAGACTGGGAAAGGACATGGGGGTTCTGGCGCTCACAGCTGCGATCGAAGCAGGACGAATGGGTGAGACAGGAAAAAATTTTGTGGAGGCTGCACAGAAAATACGTGATCAGTCTTTTGAATATGAGCGCATAGTGGCCTCAGTAAAAAACAAACTGGAAGCAGAGGAAAGCAGAATACAGAAGCTTGAGGAACAGGCTGGCATTCTTGCGGGCATTCTAAAGGAGAATAATATCCTTGAAACAGAGATGCTGAAGCATTTTGAAGAGACAAAAGAAACAGCAGCAAAGGCATCAAAGGATGGCGTTTTGGAAGAACTTGCAGAGATGAAAGAACGGATAGCCGGACTTTGGAATGCAGAACAGGAAATAGTAAAAGTTCAGAAGCGCAATCAGATCCAGCTTGGGGACATGAAAGAAGAATATCAGGCATGGCAGGAAATAACAGATGATGCGGTGCAGCTGATACAGCCGGTTATGGAGTCGGCAACAGAATATATATTAGGTAATTGCGAAACAAGTTCGCAATCTTGATTGAAAACAGGGATAGAATCCTGCAATGCAGGATTCTTGGAATGG
>CAKRMH010000025.1 GCA_934364805.1 uncultured Lachnospiraceae bacterium | reverse complement strand
TTTTCTCGCTGTCGGGCAGTCGCCCTATCGCCAGGAATCCAACGTCTTTTCCGCCTGCCAGCAGTCGAATCGACGTTGGATTCCTGGCGGCACTGCTCGTTGCTTACGTCATTATACCATGTTTCGAAGTCCACTTCATCTATTTTATTTATTGTGGCATTTTCAGGATCTGTCCATCGCAGATTGCATCCGGGTCCGAGATTCCATTCAGACTGCAGATTTCCGAAAGCCTGTCCAGGTTTCCATAGCGTTCCCTGCAAATAGAGCGGAGTGTATCCCCTTTTTGTACGCAGTAACTCACAGGTTCTTCACTCGGTTTTGCAAGAGCAGCATCTCCGGACACTTCCTTTTGCTCGATGCCAGGTACTTCGTCCACCGGAATGGACATTGTTTCGGTAGACTGTGTTTCCGTATTTTCCTGCGTTGATGTGTCTGTATTGTCTCTGTTTTCTGTTTCCGGCTGCTGTTTTACTGCCTCTTCTGTATCCTGTTTCTGAAACGAGATCGTGTTGATCGCATGCTGCAGATCATACATCTGGTTTCTGGTCCGGTAAGCTCCAACCCCAATGATTCCGATAAGAAGTACAACCGCTGCACTCATCACATAGGAGACAGACTGACGTTGTCCGGGTTTCTTTTCATTCTGTTTCAGCATCTGCCTGTATTTTGGTCTTTCCCGTTCTTTCGTCTGTGGTTTTTCCCGCTTTTCCGTTCGGCGTTCCTGCGTTGTCTCCTCATTGTCCACACGCCAGTCCGGGATATGATCGCTGATCCTCCAATCGGATGCATTTTCCCGTTCATGGCGGTCCAACGTTTCCAGTTCTACATCCACACGTCTGACATACTCCGGTTCATAATAAATATAAAATCCCTGTTTTTGTCGAAGATGATTTTTGCATGTGATATAAAAGAATTCATCCCGTTCCATGGAATCCAGCAGGAAAAGGACCTGATGTGCCCCGCCAAACTGTTCTCTGTGTACTGCCTCCAGTTCCATGCTGATTTTTGGTGGCATTCCTTTGATGTCAAGCGCCCACCCGACAATGATATAAGATTCATATGCACGTTTAATGTCCCGGAACACTCCGCTCCAGGAATGATTATTCCATCTTGGGATATTTTGCACAAACTCGATATCCACGACCGGAATCGCTGCTTCCACAAAAGTCGCATACCTTCCACCTGTACATTCTGTATGCCCCATCAGCACAAATACCCGCTTGTCCTGAAGTTCTTCCCGATGTATTCTGTCGTAAGCACTTTTTTCTATGTAGATTTTGTCTTCTTCATCCGGGGAACCGATCTGTTGTATGTTTTTCAGGTTCCGCTGCGTAGTCTGCTGGATATCACCCATGATCACCACTCCTTTTTCTGCATGGTAGCATATGTTTTCCGCAAAAATTGATGAATGGTTGTCTGATTCCAGATAATTTTTCGACAAAACAAAAGGCGGGTGCATAAGCACCCGCCTCCGGTCAGATATTTGATTGGATTTATTTTACAAATGCTTTTACTTTCTTGTAAATTCCTTCTGCATCCAGTTCATATTTGTGGATCAGCTCTGTTGCAGGGCCAGATTCTCCGAATTTATCCTCTACACCGATGCGCAGAACTTTTGTAGGAGCCTCCTCGCAAAGTACCTCGCATACAGCGCTTCCGAGTCCACCATTGATCCAGTGTTCTTCGACAGTTACGACTTTTCCGGTCTTCTGAGCTGATTTTACAACCAGTTCTTTATCTAATGGTTTGATGGTATGGATGTTTACTACTTCGGCATTGATTCCGTCTGCTTCGAGCATTTTTGCTGCTTCTAATGCTTCGCTTACTTCAAGTCCGGTAGCAAAAATAGATACATCGGTTCCTTCTTTTAATACGATTCCTTTTCCGATCTCAAATTTGTAGTCTGCATTGTCATTGATAACTGGAACTGCAAGACGTCCAAATCGCATGTATACAGGTCCTACATGCTCATATGCAGCTTCTACTGCTGCTTTTGCTTCGATATCATCGGATGGATTGATCACTACCATTCCCGGGATCTCTCTCATCAGAGCAAGGTCTTCCAGACACTGATGTGTTGCGCCATCTTCTCCAACAGAAATTCCAGCGTGTGTTGCACCGATTTTTACGTTTAAGTGTGGATATCCGATTGAGTTACGTACCTGCTCATATGCACGTCCTGCTGCAAACATTGCAAATGTACTCATAAAAGGCACTTTTCCACAGGTAGATAATCCTGCTGCGATGCCTGCCATATTTGCTTCTGCGATTCCACAATCCCAATGACGGTCAGGGAATGCTTTCTGGAATGTTCCTGTTTTGGTTGCGCCAGCAAGGTCTGCGTCCAAAACGATCAGGTCTTCATGTTTTTTACCAAGTTCTACTAATGCATTACCGTAGCTCTCACGGGTTGCGATTTTCTTAACGTCTGCCATTACTGCTCACCTGCTTTCTCTAAATCTGCCATTGCGATTGCATACTCCTCATCATTTGGAGCTTTTCCATGCCATCCTGCATTGTTTTCCATGAAGGATACACCCTTACCTTTGATTGTCTTTGCAATAATTGCGGTAGGCATTCCTTTTGTCTCACGTGCTTCTTTGAAGGCAACACGGATCTGATCGAAATCATTGCCATCGATATTGATCACATGGAAATTGAATGCTTCAAATTTCTTGTCGATCGGATATGGAGAACATACCTGATCGATTGGTCCGTCAATCTGAAGGTTATTGTTATCTACGATGACAACAAGGTTATCTAATTTACGGAAACCAGCCCACATTGCTGCTTCCCAGATCTGACCTTCCTGGATCTCTCCATCACCAGTCAGGCAGTATACACGATTTGATTTTCCATCAAATTTTGCAGCGGCAGCCATACCAACTGCAGTAGAAAGTCCCTGTCCAAGAGAACCGCTGGACATATCAACACCTGGAATATGTTTCATATCCGGATGTCCCTGTAAATAAGATCCTGTATGACGTAATGTCACAAGATCCTCTTTCGGGAAAAAGCCTTTTTCTGCAAGTGTTGAATAATATGCAGGTGCTACATGGCCTTTGGATAATACGAAACGGTCACGATCCTCCATTTTTGGATTCGCCGGATCAATGTTCATCTCTTCAAAATACAGATAAGTAAAAATATCTGCTGAGGATAAAGATCCACCTGGATGTCCGGATTTTGCACTGTGAACAGCTGTTACAATGCTTTTGCGAATTTCATTCGCGGTTTTTGACAGTTCTAAATTATTCATGTTGTCTCCCTTTCTATAATTCTGTCCTACCTTCCAAAGCCCTGAAAAGTGTAATCTCATCAATATATTCAAGATCACCGCCAACAGGTACTCCGCTGGCAATTCTGGTCACTTTGATTCCGGTAGGTTTTATCAGCTTACTTATATACATCGCAGTAGTTTCGCCTTCCAGGCTGGAATTCGTTGCAATGATCACTTCATCCACATCACCCTGGAGGCGCTGCATCAGTTCTTTTAACTTGATGTCATTGGGACCGATTCCAAGCATCGGTGAAATTGCACCATGAAGGACATGGTATACACCATTGTATTTTCCTGTCTTTTCATAGGCTGCAAGGTCTCTGGTATTCTCCACTACCATGATCGTTTTATGATCTCGCCCTGCATCTCTGCAGATTGGACAAAGATCACTGTCCGTCAGCGTAAAACACTGTTTGCAGTATTTCACGTTGCGTTTTGCATGAATGATCGCATCTGAAAGCTGTGCGACCTGTTCTTCCGGCATATTCAGGATATGAAATGCCAGACGCTGTGCTGATTTGGTTCCAATCCCCGGAAGCGAGGAAAGTTCTTCAATCAGCCTCGATATCTCTTTACTATAATAATCCATGAATTGGACAGCTCCTGTTCACCGTTTCTTAGAATGGTAATCCTGCTCCAAGTCCGCCTGTGATCTTAGACATAGACGCCTGTGAATTCTCATCGATCTGGCGTAATGCTTCATTGGTAGCAGCCATGATCAGATCCTCCAACATTTCGATGTCATCCGGATCTACAACTTCCTCGGATAATTTTACTTTTTTGACCTCATGTTTTCCGGATACAGTAACTTCAACTGCACCGCCGCCAGCTTTTGCAGTAACTTCCATTTCTTCAAGCTGCTTCTGAGCCTCTTCCATCTGTTTCTGCATTTTCTGGGCCTGTTTCATAAGATTGTTCATGTTTCCCGGCATTCCGCCTGGGAATCCACCTCTTTTTGCCATTGTCTGTCATCCTCCTAAAAATTCTCTTCTACTATATCAAAATGGATCAGATCTCTCAGATCCGGAACGATATCTGCTGCCGCTCTTCCCGACTCGTTTTTCTTCAGCTGGACTTCTATTTCTTTGCCGGTTCTCTGGGCAAGTAACTCCCGCAGCGAATCCATGCATCCCGCTTTATTCTCATAAAGATATTCGTATGCATTCGGATCGTCGAACAGTAAGATCAGTTCTCCACTGCTTCCAAGTGTCGGAACACCTTTATTCAGGTATGTTTTTGCAATCGCACCACATTCGGAAATTATAGATTTCCAGTTGCCGATTGCCGCTGCAACGTCCTCTGGGATCGCCTTTGGAAGCTGCGGCTTTTCCATTGGTGCTCCTGCGGTCTGCGCCTGACCGGCTGCTGCAGTTCCACTTTGTGGTGCTGCCACTGGAACACCGTTTGCAATCTTTTTTTCAAGACTGTCGAGCCGGTCAATGATGGAGGAATAATCCTTCTCCATCTCCGGCTTGCAGAGCTTGATAATTGCTATTTCAATCAAAATCCTTTTCTGTGTCGCATATCGGATCTGGTTGCTGAGGTCCGAGAAAATACGGATATAGCGCATCAGCACCTCCGCATCAACCATCTGTGCCTCTTCCTTTAAAACAGCCAGATTATCGCTGGAGATGTCAAGCACATCCTCCATGCCGTCTGAACTCTGTAAAAGAAGCAGATTCCTCATATACCAGGTAAAATCATTGACAAACTGTCCTAACTCTCTGCCTTCCACCACAAGTTCTTCTAAAACAGCGATGGCGCCTGTTATATCCTTATCCAGGATCTTCCTGAGGAGACGCGAAAACACATCCGTGTCTACTGCACCAAGTACTTCAAGCACGTTATCATAGGTAAGTTTCTGTCCAAGGTAAAAAGCAATACACTGGTCAAGAAGGCTTAATGCATCACGCATGGAACCGTCTCCGGCTTTTGCCACATAGCGCAGTGCCTTTTCCTCCACGTCTACATGTTCTTCATCCATCAGTTCCCGAAGCCTGTCCGTAATGGTATCAATAGAAATCCTCCGGAAATCATATCTCTGGCATCGGGAAAGGATCGTGATCGGAATCTTGTGCGCCTCCGTGGTTGCCAGAATAAAAATAACATAGGATGGCGGTTCTTCCAGTGTTTTCAGCAGTGCATTAAACGCACCTATGGAAAGCATATGAACCTCGTCGATAATATAAACCTTATATTTGCCCTCAGTCGGGCGATAGGTTACTTCCTCTCGGATCTGTCTTATATTCTCCACACCGTTATTGGAAGCAGCATCGATTTCAATCACATTCATGGATGTGCCTGCTGCGATCGCCTTGCAGGTCGGACATTCCCCACACGGACTCCCATCTACTGGGTGCTCGCAGTTTACTGCTTTTGCAAAAATCTTTGCGATTGTTGTCTTACCAGTACCTCTGGTACCGCAAAACAGATAAGCATGTCCTATTCTATCGGCTTTGATCTGATTCTTTAACGTTGTTACAATGTGATCCTGTCCTTTTACATCCTCAAATTCCTGTGGCCGGAACTTGCGGTATAATGCCTGATACGACACGCCTTCACCAACTTTCTAATCTATCTGATATTTCCCGGATCAGTCACCAAAACTGATACCGATCCTCTTTGCTTCCTTGATCATCTGTCCGTTTGGATCTACTGTCTTCAGCTTGCCGGCAACTTCTCCTAACGGAACTCTCTTCGTCTTGCCATCGATCATGGCAATCATATAACCATAATCTTCATCCATGATAGCCTTTGCGGCTGCAGATCCAAGTCTTGTGCAAAGTACACGGTCATATGGACATGGGCTTCCGCCTCTTTGTGTATGTCCCGGAACGGCAACGCGCACCTCCACACCACAGATCTCCTTGATCTGATCTGCGATCTCATAGGAAACAGATGGGTATTTGCGGCTTGCAGCCTTTGCCTTATATGCCTTCTTCGTAAGTCCGGCATCTTCCTTTGAAATAGCACCTTCGGCTACAGCAAGGATCGTAAAGCCTTTTCCTGCGTTGCTGCGCTTCTGGATCGCTTCCACAACTTTATTGATATCATATGGGATCTCCGGCAAAAGTATGATATCAGCACCACCGGCAATTCCTGCATAAAGTGTCAGCCATCCAACCTTGTGCCCCATAACCTCTACGATAAACACACGGTTATGTGATGCAGCCGTTGTATGGATACAGTCAATTGCATCTGTCGCAATGTTGATCGCACTCTGGAAACCAAATGTAACGTCCGTTCCATAAATATCATTGTCAATCGTCTTCGGCAGATGAATGACATTTAACCCCTCTTCCCGGAGCAGATTTGCTGTCTTCTGTGTTCCATTTCCTCCAAGGATGACAATACAGTCCAGCTTCAGCTTACGATAAGTATTCTTCATAGCCTCAACCTTGTCCAGACCGTTTTCATCCGGAACTCTCATCTGTTTAAATGGCTGGCGGGAGGAACCAAGAATCGTTCCACCTCTGGTCAGTATTCCCGAAAAATCTGCGGCTGTCAGAATGCGGTACTGTTCATAGATCAGTCCCTTATATCCATTCTCGAATCCATAGATCTCCAATTCATCTACATTCTCTACAAGACCTTTTACCACACCGCGCATCGCTGCGTTCAATGCCTGGCAGTCTCCACCGCTTGTTAACATACCAATTCTCATCATAAGCATATCCTTTCCTGGAAAAGTCCATAGTTCTCGCTACATTATAATATAGTTATTGTTCTTCCGTCAATTGTGAAAACTCGCAAATCCCTGCACAAAATACAGTAATTTATTTGCAAAATATACGACTTGTGATATGATATAGAGGTTGTATCCATCTAATTTTATGGAGAGTTGTCCGAGTGGCTTAAGGTGCGGCTCTCGAAAAGCCGTGTACCCCGCAAAGGGTACCGCGGGTTCAAATCCCGTGCTCTCCGTTATAAGGTCGATACCAACTAGCATAAGGGCGAATCACTGCAAAGTGATCTCGCTCTTATTTTTTTAAAACTTTCTGGCCTGATATGACAATATATAAGTGTAAGGGATAACTCTTACGCCGGCGGAAGAACGAAACAAAAGGACACAACACGATGAATCAAACGGATTTTGAGCAGTTTATATTGCAATACGGAAAAGATATCCTGCGTTTTTGCAGAGTGGTTACCATGAATCAGGAGGCAGGAGATGAACTTTACCAGGATACGATGGTGCGAATGCTGGAAAAGTCAAGAAAATTAACACCCGACGGAAATGCCAAAAGTTATGCGCTGTCGGTTGCAATGTTACTGTGGAAAAACCAAAAGAAAAAATATGCAAGGCATATGCGGCTGGCTCCTTCGGACAGTATGGATGAACTGCATGAAAACGGTGTGGAAATAAACTCTTCGCAGAATGCGAAAAGTCCGGAAGATACCTATCTGGAAAAAGCAAGAATCCTTGCCGTACAGCAGGCCGTCTCAGAACTGCCCGACAAATACAGTCTTCCGGTTTATCTGTTTTATTCTGCAGATATGCAGATCCATGAAATTGCAGATTATCTCGGAATCCCGGAGGGAACTGTAAAAACCAGACTGCATACCGCAAAAAAATTACTGAAAAAGAAATTGGAGGCAATGGGATATGACAGATGAGAAATTCGAACAATTATTGCATCAAGCCCTTACACCCAGCGTGAACGATGCAGATATTCTTGTCAATCCGCCAGACAGGAGGAAGAAAATGAAAAAAATTGCAAAAATTGCTGTATGTGCAGCAGCATGCATGGCATTTGTAGTGGCAGCAGCAAAAATAACCCAGACGAAGGATGCACTTACCACGATCGTGTATGCAAATGAAAACGGAGACAATATTCCGTTAGAAGAAGGAAAAGCTGTCGTCGTAAATTCCGAAAGCGAAGGCCATATTATGGGAAGTCAGGAGAATGGTCTCTATTATTACAACTTTGACCTTCCGCTTGTCTGCGAAGGAGAAAACATAAAGAGCATCACCTACAGCGTAAACGACGGGTGTTTTCAGGTGATCGAGCAGTCCGGAAAACACGTGGTAGAGGGCACCAAATGCCAGAGCATTGATCCCGGACTGAGTGTTCCGGCAGACTGGAGCGATTATTCCATCTCATATTATACCGAACTTACGGTAAGCGACGAGGCTCAAAAATCCGGAGAATATGTTATGCACCTTGTGAAAGATGATTATGTAATGCCGGACCCGGATCTTGTGTGGGGCGAAAACGCAACAACCACTTCCACAGCCCAGGTAATTCAGGAAATGTTAAAAGATACCGTGATCACATGCACGATCCAGTTTGAGGATGGAAACAGCGAGACCGTCACGTTAAAAGCAAGCGCCCAGGCTCCGCAGGAAGGTCAGCCGGATGCTGTCCAGCTGCTTTTCACCATGCAGTAACGCAGATGCATTCTGTAAATTATGAACATTTTGTGTCCTGTATATAAATTTCATAAAATAAACACAACTCCATATTAAATTCTACAATAGATGTAATTTACATATATGGAGGTTTACCGATTATGAAAAAGACTACTGACCAGAAACCGGAGTTCACACTGGATGCCCTGAGTGAAGCGATCCGCACTTACTCCCGGGAGGATGTTTCCTATTTGCTGCAGAAAGGAATTTTAAAAGAGATCCCTGAAACAGATAAAATGCATTATCACCGCCAGCTTGTATCACTGCAAAGCCTGGATATTGTTTCAGCGATTGCCCGACAGGAAAACCATCTTAATCCAAAGATTTTTCTTGAGCAGTCTGCGTCATCCCAATGGAAATCCTTTGTTGGCCAGTGCCTCACAAAATTTCACAAACGTTTTCAGTATGATGACCGCGAAGTCTGTGATACCCTGTTCACCCTTTCCCTGCAGTGTGGCGTAAGCGGCATGTTAAATACACTGCTTGAAAAAGGAAAATGCAAAGACCGTTATCCGGAGATTGGCAGTTGCTCCCTCGAAATGTTAAAGGAACTTCGAAAA
Organism: uncultured Lachnospiraceae bacterium; assembly: GCA_934364805.1. Classification (GTDB taxonomy): domain Bacteria; phylum Bacillota; class Clostridia; order Lachnospirales; family Lachnospiraceae; genus Roseburia. The sequence goes on along the minus strand of CAKRMH010000025.1, from coordinate 22,445 downwards.
TTCTCTCCGGATACCATCCACAATGATGATCTGGTGCAGTTCTATCTCATAGCAGCTACCACACAGGAGCATGAGAAAAAGCTGGATTATCTGAACAAAAACGGATTTGATCTCTTTGTCAAAGACAGCACAGGAAGGACCGTCATTGACTATCTGAACGAACGCATCACCAGCGGCAGATACGAGAAGAACCGCCATGGCAGCCTGCTTCAGGTAGAAGATAAAAAGATGTACGGCAAATTAAAAGCCATGAAAGAAGAACAAGAACACCCTGCTTCTTCGAAAAAGCTTTCCACGAAAACACTTGCCTGTGTGATCGCCTCTGTCTGCGTTGTGGCTGCCCTGATTCTGATCGCAGTCATCCCGAACCTGAAAAAATCATCGGATTCCAATACCGTAACCGACACAGAAACCAGTGCTTCCAATAACACAGCAGACTCCACAGAAGCTTCTGACACCAGCTCCGAAAGCAGCGATACGACCACTTATCAGACCGACAGCAGCCTTACCGTTGCCGATGGTGACAAAGTCAATATCGATTATGTCGGTTATGTTGACGGAACAGCTTTTGACGGCGGCGATACCAAAGGACAGGGGACCGACCTTACGATCGGGTCAGGTACATACATCGATAACTTTGAAGAGCAGTTAATCGGTGCACATCCAGGTGACACGGTCACTGTAAATGTTACCTTCCCGGAAAACTACGGTAAGGAGAACTTAAACGGAAAAGATGCCACCTTCGATGTCACCATAAATGGAATTTATAAATAGTTACTTTGTAAAGTTTTCTGAGGCAAAACATATTAAATAAAATGCTTTGCCTCGGAACTTAGTTCATCAGCAACCGTTTTATTCTGCATAATTCTTTCTGAAATGTCACTGATTTCGTTTGAGAGATTTAATGTGTTGGCAGCTGCAAGGTTAATTCCTTTCGAACTCTCTTTTACAGCTCCAATGATATTCTCCACATAATTCATAATATGAACCGTCTTTTGTCTCAATTCGTCAGACATCTGATAAAAATCCCCCACAACCTCATGAATATATACGGCATCTTCATTATACTGTGTTCCGGCAGATACGAATTTGTCATAATCCGGAAGAATATTGTTCTGAATATACGTTACAAGTTCACTGGAATTTTTAATTAACTCCTGCACTGTTTCTACAACGGTTTTATTAATTGCCTGAATATTGACTGCAGCATCTCTGCTGGATTCTGAAAGCTGTCCAATTTCTGATGCAACAACCGCAAATCCTCGACCTGCCTGTCCTGCTCTGGCAGCCTCTATCGATGCATTTAGCGCCAGAAGATTTGTCTGATCAGCAATATTTAAAATATCATTGGTAAGTTCACTGACTTTTTCAACCTGTCTGCTATCCTCAATTGTTTTCTGAAGTCTTTCAATAATATCATTTGCCATCCGATCCGTGTTCTGCTTATTTTCCACTGCATCATTTTTTAATTCATTTGCCATCTGATCCATATTGTCTGAATAATCCAGCATATGATCTGAGCGTTCTGCAAGTTTCTTTGTGCGCTCTTCTATTTCTTTCATATCATCAGAAATACCAGATACTGTATCTGTCATTGTCTGCATTGAAGCAGATAATTCTTCCATAACTGCAGAAATATCATTTGAATTTTCATTAGAATTCTGGATTTTAACATTTACCTCAGATACGATCTCATCCATCTGATGCGAACTGTCAGAAATTCTTTCCATAACATCCTGCAATGTCTGGATAAATGCATTTACACTTGTTCCAACACTTCCAATCTCATCTTTTCCAGAAATTTTAAGACGAACGGACAGATCCCCTTCATTGTTCTCAATGTTCTTAATCAACTTCTGAAGTGTTTTACTGATATACTGCATCGGGGCAACAATTCCTTTCATACAGATATACATCGCAAATACGATCATAAAAGCAGAAATTGCGATAAAAACAATTGATGAATTTCTTGCATTATTGTATGCCCTCTGCTGCGCATTTAATGCCTCATCCATTGCCGTTTCCCGCATGTTGATCAGACTCTCAATCTTTTTAGAAAGGTAATCCTCTGTCGGTTTCTGTATAACATTAATTGCCTCTATCGCCTCATCTGAATTTCCCTTGGAACTTGCATCAAGAACCTGATTCATGCCGTCTTTGTATTTGTCAAATTTCTTTTCCATTGCGCCAAAATATTCTTCTTCGCGATTTGTCAATGGCTGTTTTTTATACTCATCAAAATAGGATTGCATCTTTTCCATTTTCTCGTTGATCACCTCAGAAAAGCTATCCTTTGTGATTGAAGTATCCGCATCACAGTGACCATACATATTTTTTCCCATCGACTCCAGTTCCGCAGACATATTCATAAGAAGTTCAATGCTCTTTGTGCAATCATCTGAAATCACAACCCCAGTATCCCTGAGATGCCTGGTATCTTTCAGACTGAATATGCTAGCAAGCAAAACAACAACACCAAGAATCACAATTGGAAACATTACTTTAAATTTAATGCTAATATTATTTAATTTTTTCATAATATTCCGCCTCCTATTCTGATAATTCCGGATGAAGAGCCTTCATTCTATTGTAAAAATCCTGAAGGGCTTCATCATAAGTAATGTCTCCATCAAAATACGGATGAAACGCTTTCTGAATCTGTTCATTACAATCCTTATCATAATCTGTTGTATTACTCATATTAATCTTCTTTGCAGCCTCAGCAAAAAGTGCAATATGATTCTGCCCGCCAAGGAAATCTGAACTATAGTCACTCGCTGCAAGTTCTTCCATAGCACTCTGATTATTCGTATAATCCTGCGTATCCTCTGTAATCTGCTTCATTGTGTCTGCATCACACGATAAACGATACATAAGGTCCCGAACGAACGGAATATTATCTGATCCCTTTACGGCACACATCCACGTTCCGCCCCAGTAATATGCCTGTGGTCCTTCACATACCGCATAATCACCGTAGGCACCATTTCCTTTTTCCTCCGGAGCCAAACTGTCTGCAAGAGAATTACCCATCAATGTAAAATTGATTCCCCATGTAGAATAAAAAAAGCCAAACACTTTTCCATCTAGTCCTTGATCCAGACTCCACTGAGGACTCCAGAGTGTTGTGCGGTTCGAATAATTATTGTCCGCATATTGCTTCGACTGCTCGATCCATTTTTCAATACTTGGATCAATCTCTATTTTTCCATCTTTTACCCATGGAGATGACACATTATTGGAAAATGTACGGTAAGAATCATCATAGCCCGATAACATATAGTATCCGTTATCATGCATTTGTTGCGCAACCTGATCAAATCCCTCCCAGCTGGAAAGTTTCTCCTGTACCTGTTTGGGATCATCGGTTCCAAGAACCTGTTTTGCAATTGATCTGCGGTATGCAAAAAGCCCAGGTGTTGCCTGCCATGTTGTTGCTTTCTGTACTCCATTATCGCTCACGATCTCTTTTGTATAATTATACTGATCTTTCAAATCATCTTCTGTAAGTCCAACATCACTGACTACATCTAAGACATAGTCCGATTTTATGTATTTACCAGCATAATCTGCTTCGATTAAGAACATATCGACCTTATCATCATCGATCGCTTCATCCTGTTCTTCCAGAGCCTCGTCCAGATTAATCTGATATGCATTGTTATCACTGGAGATTATTACAAAATTCACTTCTACACCATGCTTTTCTTCCAGATCCTTTGCATAGACTTCATAAATTTGCTTGAATTCATCATTCCAGCAATAAATATTGACAACTTTTCCTTCCTCTTCATCTGTATCTGCCACATCACTCTCTGTTCCCAGGTTATTTCTGTTTCCACAGCCTACAAAAAGAGTTGTACCGATTGCCACCAAAATCAACACACTTACTATTTTCTTTTTCATATGTGCTCCTTTCTGATACCATCCCTAATAATGTCTGTCCTTTTGCAATATCTTATTTGTATATCAAAAGGAACGCTATTAACTTTTCTAATTCTGCCATAGCGTTCCTTTTTGTTGTTTCTTTATTATTTTATTTTTATGTTCAGTTTTTCTACTCCTTCACACCGCCAAGCGTTACTCCGGCAATGATAAATTTTGACAGGAACAGGTAGATCACAATGATCGGTACGATTGCAACCGTGATCATCATATAAATCTTACCCATATCAAAGTTCATATAATCTGCGCCACGAAGTGTTGCGATCAGAATTGGAACTGTCATCTTATTTTTGGACTGAATAATAAGTGCCGGTACGAAATAGTTATTCCATGATCCTACAAACGTAAAGATTGCCTGTACTGCGATTGCCGGTTTCATAATTGGGAGAACAATATAGTTGAATGTTTTAAATTCACCGGAACCATCGATTCTTGCAGCCTCTACTAAAGACAACGGAAGAGATGACTCTAAATAACTGTACATAAAGTAAAATACTGCCGGAGATGCAATGGATGGAATGATCAGCGGAAGCCAGGAATCATACATTCCCATTTTGGTGATCAATCTGAGGAATCCCATTGCGGTAACCTGTGTCGGCATGACAAGGATTGCCATAATAAATGTAAATGCAGCTTTTTTCATTTTAAAGTCATATGCATAAAGACCGTATGCCGTCAAAGATGAAAAATATGTACAAATCGCTGCGCTGCTTGCAGAAATGATCAAACTATTCACAATGCCGCGAATCATTGGAAAACTTCCGTCTTTTGCAACATTTTTCAGATTATCCAGAAAATGTGTTCCTAGAAGTGCTGAGAATCCTTTCTGCAATTCTGCATGTGAACGCGTTGCATTTACAATCAGAATATAGAAGAAGAACAGACACAAAAATGATAAAACAATCAATACAATGTGTGCAAAAATACTGCGAAAATGCTTTGCTTTATTTGGTTTCACTTTTTATTTCCTCCTTCTTCTTTCTTCTCGTGCAGCCTTTTTTGCTGCTTTTTTAGAGCCATCCGGGTCACTGTCATTCGTCATACGATATACGATAAAACATAAAATTGCACTGATAATGAACAGATAAACAGACAACGCACCTGCCATACCATAGTTTTTACTCTTCAGATGATTATTTAAGAACATGATGAGCGTCATGGATGATCGGTCCGGATTACCCTGTCCATTCGTAAGGATCTGCGGTACATCGAACATCTGCAGGCCACCGATAATAGAAGTGATCAATGTATATGCAAGGATCGGACGGATCATTGGGAGAGTAATATAAAGAAAACGTTGTATGCTGTTACATCCATCCAGATCACATGCTTCGAAAATTTCTACGCTGATTCCGTTTACTGCGGCAATCAGCATGATGGTCGTATTACCAAACCACATCAGGAAGTTCATGAATCCAATCAGTGATCTGGTGCCAAAAACCGATCCCATAAAATCAATTGGCGTATGAATGAGTCCAATCGACATTAAAATGGAATTGACCGGTCCGCTTGTTGAGAATAATGCAAAGAATAACATTGCAAATGCAGATGCCATGATCAGGTTTGGAAGATAAATCACAACCTTGAAAAACTGCTTGCCGCGGATTTTCAGGCGGGCATCTGTAAACCAGCATGCAAGCACCAGTGCGATAACGATCTGCGGAATAAATCCAATAATCCAGAGAATCAATGTATTTGCACCATATTGCAGCATGTCAGATTTCAAAAGGCTTGCATAGTTTGCCAGTCCTACAAAATTTGGTCCGATCTCTTTGATTCCAGAACGATAGTATTCGTAAAAACTATATCTGACTGTATCCGCCAGCGGAATCAAAGAAAAAATGAAATATGTGATGAAAAATGGGAGAATAAAGATATAGCCCCATTTTGCATAGCTGACGGTTCTTTTCTTTTTCTTCATGAAACTTTTCCTTTCTATCAAGCTGGTTATGCGGAGCATAAACATTTACGCCCCGCAAATCAGCTTTTTATTCTGGCCAATTAACTTGTTTGATATCCGGATAACGTTCTTCAATGGATGTCTCAAAGTTTGTCTTAGCTTTATCAAAGTCTACATTACCCTGTAAGTAATCGCTGAAGGAATTCTGGATCAGTTCAACGCATCCCTGATCGTAAGATGAAAGCGGTGCAATCTTAATATTCTCAGCAACTGGTGCAAAGTATGCAAATGGATTCTGTCCCCCAAGGAAGTCTGATGCATAGGTTGCATCATCCATGGCAGCTTCCTGCATTCCTGATTTTGTGTTTGTGAAATCAGAGTACTCTTTGGAAATCTTTAACAAATTATCTTTGTCTGCCGTCATAGCAAGAATAATGTCTTTTACATGTTCCGAATTATCTGTTCCGGTAGCAGCATGGATGTAAGAGCCACCCCAGTTGTATTCCTGTGGAGGAGTTGTAACAGCCCATGATCCATCAGCACCATCCCAGTTTGGTTTCAGTGTAAAATCAATCCCCCATGCTGGGAACAGGAATGCGAATACTTTTGACTGGGAACCCATCGCTTTGTTCCAGTCATCATTCCATTGGCCTTTGATGTTCGCATCAAGATATCCGTTATCCAGCCATTCTTTAGAATCGTCTACCCAGTTCATAATCTTCTGGTCTACATTTACCTGATCTCCGTCCGGCTCAACCCATGAATCGTCAATGCTGTTTCCATACAAACGGAATGTATCTGCATAAGAAGCAAATGTATAGTATCCTTTTTCTTTTAATTCTGCTGCTGTCTGTTTGATGGTATCCCAGTCTTTTACTTTCTCGCCTACTGCTTCCGGATTGTCAGTTCCGAATACATCCTTTGCAATATCACGTCGGTATACCAAAAGTCCCGGACAACACTGCCATGTAGAACCTCTCTGTACTCCATCCGCATCAGAAGCAGTTGTTCTTGTAAAATCATACTGATCTGCAAATTCTTTATCGCAGTCGATTCCAAGGTCTTTCAGAGGCATTGCCACATCTGCTGCTGCATCTGTGTATTTAAATACATAGTCTGTCTCAGATAAGAAGATATCTACCTTATCATCTGCAGCCGCATCAGCCTGACGTCCTAATGCTTCATCTAATTTCTGCTGATATACACCATCCTGATTTGGATTGATGATCCAGTGAATCTCTGTTCCATCATTTAACGTTGTTACCGTGCCATCATCCGAAGTCTCTTTTACTTCTGGATAAACAGCCTCTAATCTCTGGCGGAACTCGTCGTTCCATGAATAAATGTTGATTACCTTTCCTTCCGATGCATCGGCTCCATCACCGGATCCTTTTGATGCACTGCCACATCCCGCAAACAATGTAACCCCCATTGCAACGGTCAATAACAAACTGATTGCTCTACGCTTCATATTTCATTTCCTCCCTTTATAAATATGATTGAGATTACGTTTCTTAATTCCTTTTGGTTTTTTCGATCCGTACATCTCATTTACAAGTCATATATTACCCGAATGTAACGCTTTATTATATTAAATCAATTGTAAAAATGTCAGATTCGTGTCATAATAACACTATTCTGACATACATAAGGAGTGATACCATGGAACATACAAAAGAATGGTTTCATACAGAACTTGAAAATAGCGAGCTGGAGACACAGCACCGCTCGCCAAATATCGAATATTCATTTTATAATGCTGTAAAAACCGGAGATATGGATGCTGTGATCCAAAACTGTAAACAGGATGCTTTCATTGATTTAAAAGGAACTGGTATCCTGTCCAGAAATCCGCTTACGAACATCAAATATCATTTTGTTGTCACAACGGCAATGGTGACCCGTTACTGTATTGATGGAGGTCTTGAGCCGGAACAGGCTTACCGTCTGAGCGATTTCTATATTTTAAAAATGGACACCTGCACTACCATCCGCCAGGTTGCCGATCTGCATCATGAAATGTCAAAGGATTTCACTGGAAAAATGATTCTTCAGAAAAAAAGTTCCATTTTGTCAAAACCTGTCATGCAATGCGTTGATTACATTTACAGCCATATCAAGGAACGCATTACCATTGCCGTGCTCGCAGAACACACCGGTCTTTCTGAGAATTATCTTTCACGTGTTTTCAAACAGAATCTTGGTGTTTCCTTAAGTGATTACATCCGTGAAAAAAAAATTGAAAAAGCGACGCATCTTCTGCGTTATTCTGACAAGCCGATTGTCGATATTGCAAACTACCTGTCTTTTTCATCCCAGAGCCATTTCATCCAGATCTTTGAGAGCTATACCGGACTGACACCAAAGAAATACCGCAATAAATATTATAGGTCCATGTGGTAGGAAATTGTCAAGTCAATTCTGTGGTTTTTTCCAGAAGGTAGTGCGTCGATTGCTGCTTTTGATAGACGTGCACTTTTTTCGCTACCTGCCTCCATATCTGTTCCATCGCACTGCGCCTTCTGGATTTTCACCTGATCCGGCATACGTTTTTCCGGATTATGAATGAAAATATCAAATTTCTTACCTGCAAATTTTATGTGAAGTGCTGCATCTCCGGTTTCGTCAAACTGTTCCGGCATAAGAGCAGGCGCAATCACCAGATCTCCAAGTTCGCCGTAAACACCATAGGCAGAGGTGATCATTGTAAGCATATACCAGCTTGCCGCACCTGTCAGATATGCGTAAAGTCCTCTTCCGTCATTATCAAAATATTCCGGGATTCCCGGATACATAACGCTATTTTCCACACGCATCGCAGCATCCAGCAGGGTTTTCAACACTTTATACCCTTCCTTGGCATATCCCTGTTTATAAAGTGCATTTGCGTACATAACGGCCATATGTGAAAATACTGCTCCGTTTTCTTTTTCTCCGTAAGCAAATCCAAACATACGTCCCAGATCAAATTTTTCTTCTTTAAAATCTGTATTCAGGCGATATCCTCCAGCTTTTTCATCGAACAAATAACGATCTGCACTCTTTATAATTGCCTTCGTCTGATCTGGTTCTGCCGTACCACTCATGATTGCAAACACCTGTCCTGTCAGCATCATACGTACATCCTGATCTTTGCAAAGTTCAACTGCCCTCCCATGATTATCATAATAACTATTAAACCATCCTGCATCATTCTGATCTGCAACCCATTCCTGTTCACGGATATGTTTCATCATCCAGTCTGCTTTTTCTTCAAGATTGTCTGCAACCTGATCCAGTCTCAATATTACGGTATGTCCTGTGATATTATGTGCACAACAGTCTGAATATGCTTTCAGCAATTTCTGTTTTTTCATCGGGTCATCATAAAGTTCTTTACCATCGGACAGAAGATATTCCATCTCTTTTGCAATCTCGATCTTACTAATTCCAGTCCGGTTTTCCAGCTCTCTGCAGATTTTTGCAATATCTTTCAGATTACCTGCATAGGCACAGGTGAATGCCACACTTTCTCCTTTTTCCCATGCCATATCCAGTGCGTCATTCCAGTCTGCTCCATGAAGACGCATTTCGTTATGCTCTCCAACATCATAAAAAGCACAGAGATTCTGTAAAAGAATGTGCTCCAGCATGCTTCCAAAATAAACTTCTCCCGATTCCGTACGCTGTTTTTGTCCATATCCGCTGTTCCACAGCTCGTCATGTGCAGTTCCGCGGCATGACTGAAGATCTTTAAAATATGGGATTTTTTCAAACAGTATCTCCATATCTCCGGTCTGATCAATATAAAGCTTTGTTGTGACAAACGGCCAGAATGCGTGATCCATCCATACTCTTGTAATATTATTACGGTCTGCAATGAATTCCCCCTGCTTTTCACCAATGATTGTAGCATTTGTTCCATCAATGCGAACGCCACCATAGTTATCAACGATCATCTGCCGTACAACGGATGGCTCCATGATCAGAAGCGCCAGACAATCCTGCCACAGATCTCTCCATCCGCGCCCACCTTTTCCGTAATCATGATACGGAAGGAATGAGCATCCATAGATTCTTCTTAAAACAGGCTGAAAACAGATCCATTTCAGATAATTGTCAACCTCCTTATCTCCGGTCTCAAAATCTACATTGACTTTTTCTGTCCAGTGTTTTTTCACCTCTGAAAAAGCCTTCTCTGCCTGTTCCAATGTACGACATGAAGCTGCGGTCTGTTCTGCACCGTCTTCCTGTTCTGTTATTCCGGCAAGTACAATATATCGTTTTGTATCTCCTGGCATAAGTGTCACATTCTGATAACGAATTGCTCCAACCGCTTCTTTTCCTTGCATCCGCTGACCTGCCAAAGTTCCTGCTTTTTCCGTACGTACAGCCTCAGGAATCAAAAAAGAACCTCCTTCTCCGATAAATTGCGGAACCGTAGGATAAAATGCCTCTGGTCTTTGCCCATCTTCTTCAGATCCATATACAAAATAAGTTGTCTCATTTTTCTGATGCCCCCTCTCGTCAAAAGAAAGCACCGGTTTCACCTCCACCCCGTATTCTGTGGTTTGAATCCTGTGAAGCAGAGAAGTAACATGCCTGTGGTCTCTGATATTGTCAGCGCTTCTTCCATAAACCGGAATTGCAGCGATTGGTGTGAGTTCCAGCTCCTCTTCTGCAATATTTATCAGTTCAACAAGCATAACCTCCATACTGCCATCCACAGTCACGAAAGAAGTGGTTTGTGCTTTTAATCCATATTTATTTGAAGTTCTTGTAAGCTTCTGCCACATAAAACCGGCTTCCAGTGTGCTTTCTTCCTGTTCTCCGGCAAATCGGGCAAGCTCCTGTTCTGCGGAATTGCCGCATACAGACCAGTATCCTTTTCCTTTTACACGGCACCAGAAATTTCTGGTGTTACGATTATTATGCAGGTTTTCAATACTGACCGGTTCCAAAAGGAAATGGTTCTGATCTGTTTTGCTGTCGCCGCCAAGAACAGGTGTAATGCTTGATTTCAAACCACGTTCCCCGGCAAGAGGCAGATATAATCCCGTATAATTTTCTGGGTTGTGAATCATAAATGTTCCGTTTTTATCCTGAAATTCAATCTGTTTCATGTATAACTCCTTTTGTCATTAATTATGAAAGATACAGTTCAACTGCTGTCTCTGCTGTTAAGATTTCTTCCGGAATATAATTTCCTTCCAGCTCCTGTCCGTTAACCAGAAGCTTTTTACATCCGGATTCAGCATGATTCGGATTTTTTACCGTAATATGTAAGTGACAGCCACGGAAATCTTTATCAATTTCGAATTCATCCCACGCTTTCGGAACAGATGGTGCAATATGAAGTCCATAGAAATCCGGACGCATGCCAAGAATTCCTTCCACACAGCCTACCATCACAGTAGATGCTGTTCCGGTGAGCCAGTGTACATGGGAACGTCCAAAATTTGGACTTGCCTTTCCTTCTGTAAACTGTCCATAGCAATATGGCTCCAGTCTGCGGATCTCAGCCCTGTCATTCTGTGCCGCCGGTGCATTTTCCATAAAATATTCAAATGCACGTTCTCCATGTCCGCGAAGTGCTTCTGCAAGTATGATCCACCCCTGTGACTGTGAAAAAATACCTGCATTTTCCTTGGTTCCTGCATTGTAAATTACTGCAAGTGCTCCATCAAACGCATGCGCATGATATGGAGGATCCATAAGAATTGCGCCGTATTCCGTATTTAAGCGGTCATATACCTGCTGCAATGCAAGATTGCCCTGTTTTTCATCTGCAAGTCCACTGATTACCGCCCAGCTCTGTGGATTTAACCACATATTTGCCTCCGGATCGTCACGTTTTCCGATCACTTCTCCATTTTCTGTAAATCCACGGATGAAACGATCTTCGTTCCAGCAAAGATCCTGTATCAATTTTCCAAGATTTTTCTGGCATTCATTCAGATATCCAATATAGCTTTCATCTTTTTTATATGCTGCAAACTCTTTTAAAATCGTCATTGCATAATAAAACTGCAATGCAACAAATGTAGATTCCCCATCCTTTCCAAGGCGTAAACAATCATTCCAGTCCGCATATAGTCCTGCTGGCATACCATGTTTTCCAAGATGATTCATGGAAAAATCAATCGCCCGCTTCAAATGCTCATATACCGTTCCTTCATCCTTATTGGCAAATGGTATTACTTCATCAATAAAGTCCACATTTCCGGTCTCTGATACATATTTATATACCGTTGGGAACAGCCACAGTGCATCATCTGCGCGATATGCCGGATGACCGGTTTCCTGTACATAAGATGCATCATCCGGCGTGTCCTCATGACCAGGATCGTGTGTGAACTTAACAAGTGGAAGCCCTCCACCGTTATCTACCTGTGCAGAAAGCATAAACCGGATCTTCTCGACTGCCATCTCCGGTGCAAGATGGATCACCCCCTGAATATCCTGTACCGTATCGCGATATCCATATCCGTTTCGCAGTCCACAATAAGTAAAAGATGCCGCACGTGACCAGATAAATGTCATAAAGCAGTTATACGCATTCCATGTATTGATCATGGTATCAAACTCCGGACTTGGTGTTTTTACCTGGAAGTGAGACAGCTGTTTATGCCAGTAAGAAATAAGTTCTTCGAGTTCTTCCTTACATACGGATGCTGTATCCGTATAAGATGCTACAATCTCTCCTGCTTCTGCATCATCTTTCATTCCAACAAGAAATGCGATCTCTTTCGTCTCACCCGGAGCAATCGAAAGTACTGTAGTCAATGCTCCGCATCCGTTCTCATTATAATTTCCCTGATTATTCAATTTTCCGTTTATTACGCCCTGCGGATTACCGTAACCGTGATATCTTCCAAGAAATTCTTCTTTATCCCCGCACCAGCTCTGGACTTCTGCACCTGCAAGTCCAAAAAACCGGTTCACTACGATCTTATTGTCAACTTCTTTCCCATTTTCGATCTGATCAAGGTTTGCATGGATCATCTGACGTACACGATTGTCGTGAAATACACTCTTTGTAATAAACTGGGAATACTGTAAATTTACCTGATCCTGCTCATAATTGCTGTTATTGGTAAACTCTGCATATCCGGTCACGTTTACGCTTCTTACCTTATCTGTATCATTCGTAATTGCGAGACTCCATACCTCATATGATTTTCCCAGCGGAACATAATATCTGACTTCTGAATGAATTCCACTGTAATCGGCCATCATTTTCGTATATGCAGTTCCATGGTGACACTCACTTTTGTATTCGCTTAAGTCCTTTCCGACCGGCTGCCAGGATGCAGACCAGAAATCCCGGCTTTCATTGTCTCTGATATAAATATATCTTCCCGGCTCGTCAAACTGGTTAAATACATATCTTAATATCCGTCCATTTGCTCCCGATTTTGCAAAACTGTAACCGCCTGCATTATTGGATACAATTGCACCATATTCCGGTGAACCGAGATAGTTGACCCATGGTGCCGGAGTATCCGGTCTTGTAATCACATATTCTTTTTTTTCATCATCAAAATATCCATATTTCATATTTCATGCTCCATTCTTTCATTTTCCGTTTTCAACTGTATATCTCTGTTTCGCCTATACTATAGCTTTTTATCCTGTCAGAAATATACAAGATTATTCCTGAAAATGTCAGATTCATGACCTAGTCTTTTCGCACATTGCAGGTACATTTTTTATGAAATTTAAAATCCCGGAATTGACGTTTGACGCAAAATAGTTATAATTATAACTATATTACAGAAAGAAGGGATGAAACATGGCGCAGGAATGGATTGCGCATACCCAGAAAATAAAAACCTTTTACAACTGGTCTTTTCATGATCTCGCAAAAGAACTTGACCTGTCGCAGCTTGAGATCGATATTCTGCTGTTTCTGCATAATAATCCGGAGAATAATGTCGCACGGGATCTGTGCAATCTCCGCGGGATCGCAAAATCCAATGCCTCCAACGGAATCCGGCTTCTCGAAAAGAAAGGGTTTCTTGTCAGCTCCGCCGATGCAGACAGCCGCAAGATCCGCCGGTTGAACCTTACTTCTTCCGGTCAGGGCATTGCAAAAAGACTTGCTGCAAAGCAGCGTGATATTTTCGAAACGATGTTTGCAGGAGTTTCCAGAGAACAGATCCAGATTGTCCAGCAGATTATGGATCAATGTGAAAAAAATATGGAGGAACAGATGAAATGGAACTTTTTATAAAATTTGTGATATGTTTTATCGCCGGAATTGGCGCAGGACTTGGTACTGGATTTGCAGGGATGAGCGCTGCCGCTGTCATCAGTCCGGTTCTCATCACTTTTTTAGATATGGACCCTTATATGGCAGTCGGGATTGCACTGGCCAGTGATGTTCTCGCCAGCGCAATATCTGCCTATACTTATGGAAAAAATAAAAACCTTGATATCAAAAACGGAATTATTATGCTTATTTCCGTTTTATGCTTTACCATGGTAGGAAGTTATGTGTCGAGCCTTGTGCCAGGCACGACTATGGGGAATTTTTCAGTGTTTATGACCATGCTGCTCGGAATCAAATTCCTTGTCAGACCGGTCATGGCACCAAAAGCCTCCTTTACCAATGCCTCACCAAAACAAAAGGCGGTCCGTTCCATCCTCTGTGGTGTACTGATCGGTTTCATCTGCGGTTTTATCGGTGCAGGTGGAGGCATGATGATGCTTCTTGTTCTGACCTCGGTTCTTGGATATGAGTTAAAAACTGCGGTCGGTACCAGCGTATTTATTATGGCTTTCACGGCTTTTACCGGATCTGCAAGCCACTTTATCCTTGGTGGTATTCCAGATTTCTGGGCGCTTCTGTTCTGTGTGGCAAGCACACTGCTCTGGGCCCGCATCGCTGCTGTGATCGCCAATAAAGCATCTGCCAAAACATTAAACCGTGTAACCGGTGTCGTTCTGCTCGTACTTGGCATCGTCGTTTTGTTTGTTTAATCACACGTTACTACAAGAGCCTGATATCCACAGAGTGTGATCTGATCTCCGTTTCGATCCACAATCCCGGTGTTATTCAGAAGGATTTTCCACTCTGCATTCTGATCTTCTGACGGAAGTGTAACCGTCTGCGGCTCTTTCTGGAAATTCACAATCACAAGAACTGTCTGATCATTGTTCTGCCGAACGTATGCAATCAGGTTCTTCCGGTCACGTTCAAATGGGAGAAATCTTCCAAATGTCAGCGTATCGTGATACTGCGGATCTTTGTACAGTGCAGTCATTTTCTTATAAAATGCATATATCGAATCCGGGTCATGAAGCTGACTTTTCAGATTGATCTGCGGATAATCCGGATTCACCATGATCCATGGTGTGTGCGAAGAGAATCCCGCATTCTCTTCGTCGCTCCACTGAACCGGAGTGCGGGCGTTGTCACGGCTGAATGTGTGAGCCAGGTTAAGTGCCTCCTCCTTTGTGCAGCCTGCATCCAGACATACACGGTATTCATCCTGCGTGCCAATGTCATCATAGTCCGAAATGTCCGGAAAATCACAGTTTTCCATTCCAATTTCCTGTCCCTGATAGATGAATGGTATGCCGCGCAGAAAGAAATATGCACATGCCAGTGCTTTCTTACTTGTATCCGACAGATCTTCTGCCGGAATAAAACGACTTACCCCGCGTGGTTCATCGTGATTTTCAATGATATTGGACAAAAAACCGATCTCTCCTGTGGTCATCTGACTGTCAAAAACCGCATTTTTATACATCTCTGCGGTAACTGTTTCATGCTCATACCAGCCGCCATGTTTTCCACACATTTCCGGTGCAAAATCAAATTTCGATGAAAAATGTCCGTTCTCTCCAATAAATTCCCGAAGCTCTGATGCCTTATCGTTGAATACTTCTCCTACGGTAAATGCATCGTATTTTTCAAAAGTCTCATGTTTCATCTCTTCAAGAAATTCCCCAACACCTTCTGCCTCTTCTAACATCCGTCCGATATAAACAAGTCCGTCGTCTCTGTCCGGTTCATAATCCTGAAATGGCAGTTTCTTTTTGATGTTGATGATCGCATCAATACGGAATCCCGCAATTCCACGATCCAGCCACCAGTTCATCATTTTATAGATTTCCTGTCTGAGTTTCGGGTTTTCCCAGTTCAGATCCGGCTGTTTGCGGTGGAAGGAATGCAGATAATATTTGTCCGTGCCAGGGATAGGCTCCCATACACTGCCTCCGAAATACGATCTCCAGTTGCATGGCAGCTTTCCGTCTTTTTTCTCCGCAATATAAAAATACTTTCCATATTCTCCGTCAGGATCCTTCATCGCTTTCTGGAACCACTCATGTTCATCTGAGCAGTGATTCACAACTAAATCCATTATGATATACATATCACGTTTTTTCGCTTCCGCGATCAGACGGTCCATGGTTTCCAGATCCCCAAACACCGGATTGATGTCATAATAATCGGATATATCATATCCCTGATCTACGAGTGGAGAACGGTAAACTGGTGAAATCCAGATAATATCCACCCCAAGATCTTTTAAATAATCCAGTTTTCCAATAATGCCCTCGAGATCACCGATGCCGTCTCCGTTGGCATCGGCAAAGCTTTTCGGCCAGATCTGATAAGCAACTTTTCCCATCCACCATTTCTGCTTCATGTGCTGCCTCCTAATAACGGTATACCTTCGCCTCATATGGGCGCAATGTCTGTCCCATATCATCTGCATAGTTTGCAATCAGTTTTTCTGCTCCATCCGGAATCTGTTCCATAACAGCATCCGTAACCGATACCTCATGATCCGTGAAGTTGCAGAGTACCATTAAATGTTCATTTTCATAAGTTCTCTTATAGATAAAAGTCTCTTCGCTCTCTGCTTCAAGCAGCTCATAATCCCCGTATACAATGATCTCATTCTCATGACGCAGGCGGATCAGTTTTTTATAGTATGAAAATACGGAATCCGGGTCATTGACCTGCGCTTTGGCATTTACCTCAGGGTAATTGGAATTTACTTTGAGCCACGGTGTGCCCGTTGTAAATCCTGCGTTTTTGCTGTCATCCCACTGCATCGGGGTTCTTGCATTATCCCTGCTGATACGTTTGAGATATCCCATCATTTCCTCATGGGATACCCCGCATTGCTCTGTAAGTTCATGGTATGCATTGATACTTTCAATATCACGGTAATCCTCGAGCTTGTCAAAATATGCATTGCACATTCCAAGCTCTTCCCCCTGGTATACATACGGTGTTCCCTGCATCATGTGAAGACAGGTTGCAAGCAGTTTTGCGGAACGTTCACGATATTCCTCACTGTCGTTTCCGTATCTGGATACGGAACGCGGCTGATCATGGTTGGACAGATACAGACTGTTCCATGCCTCATGGGAAAGCCCGGTCTGCCATTTGGATAAGTTCGCTTTCCACTCTGGAAGCGGCATCTTATGTCCGTCCCATTTTCCGTAATGGGTTTTCTCATGTTCGCTTCCGCTGACATGTTCAAACTGGAATACCATGTTAAGCTCACTGCCGTCGGCATTGGCATACTTCTTTGCTTCTTCGAGTGTAACACCTGCTGCCTCACCAACGGTGATCAGGTCGTATTTTGAGAGCACCTTCCGGTTCATTTCCTGCAGATATTCATGGACATGAGGTCCATTGGCGCATCCACTGTCCGCATATCCGTTTTCTCCCGGAATTCCATCCGGAAGTCCTTCCGGTTTGGAGATCAGGCTGATAACATCCATACGGAATCCGTCGATTCCCTTTTCGCACCACCAGTTCATCATATCAAATACATGATCGCGGACCTTTGGATTATCCCAGTTTAAATCCGGCTGTTTTTTAGAGAAAAGATGCAGGAAATACATATCGGTCTGTTCATCGTATTTCCATGCAGAACCGCTGAAGCACGATCCCCAGTTATTTGGCTCCTTTCCGTCTTCTTTGCCTTTTCTCCAGATATAAAAATCACGGTATGGATTATCCACGCTCTTACGGCTCTCTACAAACCATGCATGTTCATCGGACGTATGGTTTACCACAAGATCCATCATGATCTTGATCCCAAGCTCATGCGCACGGGCGAGCATCCGGTCATAATCTTCCATCGTTCCAAATTCTGTCATGATCGCCTGATAATCGCTGATATCATATCCGTTGTCATCATTCGGCGACTGATAAACCGGTGACAGCCAGATGACATCGATTCCAAGCTCCTTTAAATAATCAAGTTTCTCTGTGATACCGTTCAGATCTCCGATTCCATCTCCGTTTGAGTCCATAAAACTTCTTGGATAGATCTGATATACAACTGCTTCCTTCCACCATGCTTTTTTCATTATGATTCCTGCCTTTCTGATTATTTTTTATTGTTGATTCTCTTCTGCCGGGGTGTCCGTTTCCTTTCACAACCCCTGGCATTCTCTTTACATTAATCGCATAACCTTCCTCTTGAAATTAGCATACTGTGCCTGCAAAAGTCAAAGGTTAAGCGCATAACCATGAAAGTGCATAAAGTGCGCCTGTATTTTTGTAAAAAATACACAATTATATATTGTCAAGTTTTTTTACCGATTCCCGTTCTACAAGCCGGACCGGAAGTCTCCAGCGCTCTTCTGAAATATCTATCGGTTTTTTATTTTTCCGGGCATCCTGCAGATATAAAAGCGCCTCGACCGCCATCCTGGCTTTCTTTGCGATATTCTGGCTCATCGTCGTAAGCTTCGGCCGTGCAAGCCGCGCATAGATCAGATCATCAAATCCGGCTATGGAAATGTCCTCCGGCACACGGATTCCCTTACTCTGTAAAAAGGAACTGACCTCAAGCGCATAAAAATCCGATGCCACAAATAACGCCGTGTACTCCCTCAGTTTCGGAAGAAACTGCTCCATCTGAAGCTCTCGCACCGGCTCACTGGAAGAAAAGATAAAGTGGTCCTGCTCCGACAGGGAAAGCCCCGCTTCTGTCATTGCCTGCATAAGTCCCATCCATCTGTGATGATCGACGGTTACGTCGTTGTCCGCAAGCATGGCGATCTTTGTATGCCCCTGGGATATCAGATATTGTCCCATCTGATATCCGCCGCCAAAATCGTCCGTTGAAATGTTGATAAAATCCGGCTGATTCTGTAGATACGAGTCTATGGAAACGATTCCTCTGCGATATTTCTGGTTCAGACTTTTCAGTTCTTCCTCCGACATATTGCATACAATAAGTCCTTCCAGATTCCATGCGATTGCCTGACGGATGATCTCTTCCTCCGTCTGTTGCGCAATCAGATACATATAGCAGTCATGCTCCCGGATCTCATACTCCAGATTGCCCAAAAATGCACTGTAATAAGGGTCCTCGAGCACAATCTTAACGCCCGGCTTATGCGGGATCACAAGCCCGATCATATTCGAGGACGTCTGCGCTAGCATCATGGCAGAACGGTTTCTGACATACCCCATCTCGTCTAACGCCGTCTGGATTTTCTCCCGCACTTCCTTTGAAACCCTCTGCTCTTTTCCATTGATCACGTTGGAAACGGTGGCCGTGCTCACGCCGACCGCTTCCGCTACATCTTTGATTCGAACCATGCGCTAAACCTCTTTCTTCCTGTTCCACCCCAAATCATTGCTATGCTGTCACTCTGTGTCCCCTATAAAATTGCTGATTTCTTTACTGATCTCGTCATATTTATAATCCTGCACATAATGCGGACAGTCGAGTTCTATATAGCTGGCCTTATCCAGACCTGAAATATATTCCTTTGGAATACTTCTCCATATCTCCTCATCAAAACCTGTGCCGCCGGATCCATCCGAAAGAAATAACAGCATCGGAACCTGTGGAACACCATTTTCTTTTACAATTTCGGCATTCTTTTTTATTTCTTCTGTTTCGCTGATCATCGTCACAGTTGCTGTCCGATTATAGAAAACAGCTCGGTATATGGCTTTTTCTTCCTCTGTTAATGTTCCGGCTTTCACTGCAGCACCTTCTGAAACGCATGGAATCCATCGTGTAATACCAAGCGCAGCACTGTATTGTCCCAATTTCATCACAGGCATACTGATCTTCATTTCCGCATAATATTCTGGAACTGCCATATCCAGTCCGATGATTGCCTCTACTTCTTCTGGATACTGCTGTGCCCAATATAACGCCTCGATTCCCGACATCGAATGTGGGCAAAGGACATATGGGCCATCGATTCCGGCTTTCTGAAGTGCTGTTCTGGTCTGTCTTAAAATGGTATCAATATCCCGGTCACAATCCACAACATCACTGAACCCATATCCAAATTTTTCTACTACCACAATCCGATAATCATCGCTGAGTAAGGAATATAAGGATTTAAAATCCAAAATCGGCGAGCAGGTTCCACCTCCCGATAAAAACACCAGCGTATGTTTTCCCTCGCCTTCTGCATATACGCTCATGTTGTGACCATCAACTTCTACCAGTTCTCCCAACGGAGTCCGCAGATTCTTTTCCTTTTCCAGACAGATTTTATGCCGTATAAATGAGACCACCAGAAAAGCAGCTAAAATCGCTATCAGAATCATAATTGTCTTCATAACCCTTTTTCCCACTTTCTCCACATAAACTCCCTTATGTGTGCCTTTTACTTTTTATATTTTCACCTTATTTCTCCTATACCTGATCATAAAACTTCCGGATCACATCTTCTGCCGGTTTCCGATAGATCTCATAATAGCGGTGCTTTCTTGCTTCTTCTTCCGAATAGAGCTGTCCGTCCCAGGACCAGACTGCCATTCCATCCACCCAGTCGCGGCGGCTGATTGCTTCCGTCATCGCCTGATACCACGCTGCCTGTCCTTCCAGATCGATGCCACCCTTTACTTCCCAGTTGTTCGGCACAAGGTTGGAGCCCTCCGTTGCCATACAGCCGGCTTCCGCAAAGAAAAACGGCTTATGGAACTGTTTTACTACTTTTTCGATCCGGTCAAGCTGATTGTCCCAGTCATCAATCGGATAATATCCGCTGGATGAAATCACATCGACTGCATCCCACCATGTGATCTGGTTTTCCTGATACTTATCTGTATTATAGCTTATCAGACCTGAATATGCACCACGGATATCTGCGATCAGTTTACGCCATTCTTTTTCGCGGTGCTCTGACATAACCATCTCACAGCCGGCAATAAACATTTCACAGCCGGTGCGTTCCGCAATCTTCGCATAATGCAGCTGAAATCTGGTGTAAGACGCAAACCAGTTACCCCATTTTGGCTCACATGGAACATCCAGATCAAAAAAGCTGATATGTGCTCTCCATGTTCCGTTTACGCAGTTGACCGTGGGCTTTAAGATTACCCTGAGTCCAAGTTCTCTGGCATAAGCGATCATCTTCTCAAGTTCTTCATCGGTCACGTTCCGCTTATGATCAAACGAGATTTCCTCGGAATGTGCCGTCTCCTGCAATCCACATGGCACAAAGATCACGGTATCCGCATGAGTCTGTTCTTTCATCACGCGCAGGCTCTCCTTTGTCTCCGGCTTATCGAATTCCCCTCTGGATGCAAATGGTGCAAATGTAATTCCTTTAATATATTTCATATATTATTTTTAGTAGCAGACTGTATCGTATGTATGAAAGTATTGTAAAATAAACATTTATCACTTCCTTTACATAAAATACTGTCTACTACGTTCTCCTTTCCTAAAATTATTTTTCATCCAACAACTCTTGACAGGTCATTGAGATGAACACACCTAACTTAATCAATTCATTGAGATGCTTTTCTGAAAGATCAGCATCCTTTCTCAGATTTTAGTTCCTCATAATCGACTAACTGAACAATCAGTTTCTTTTTGTCATCCTCTAACTTTTTAACCTGCTCTCTGAGAGATACTATCTTATCATCCTTGAGCTGTATTTTATCCTTTTTAACAGCAACCACATCATCTAAAGGACTTGACTTTGAGATTGCTCTAAGACTTAAAATACGTTCCTTAAGCTGTGCATTGTTGTAAAGTGTTGCTCTTGATACGCCTGCCTCTTTACAGACAGTTTCAAAGTTAATAGGTTTGTTTTTTCTTTTAAGCTTATCTATAGCCTTGTTGACCTTATCAATGGTTTCTTTATTCTTAGCCTCTGCATGAGCCTTAATGCCTGCAACCTGACTATCCGACACTTTCTTTGCCATTTAACTGCACCTCCAGACTTTCTACCAACGGTTTCAGATACTTGTACTTAATGTACTGTTTCTGCCATTCTCGTTCGTGACCAAGTTCCTTTAACCTTGCCATTTCCTTTTCAAGTAAATCCAATTCATCCTTCAAGATTGGATAGAACTGAACTTCTGTGATGTAGTTAGGGCAGTTATAAAAGAAGCAGCCATCTCCATCAGTGCAATTACCTCGTCTAAAATCGTACAAGCATACTCCTGTAGGCAAAGGATTAAAGCTCATTGTCTTTGCTAAATCCGTGATTACATTATCAATCTCAGCTTCGGTCTTGCCATGAAATAAATCATCAAGTTTTCCCTTGATCTCCTTTGCACGAAGCCCCGCAATCTTTGATTCTGGACTTAAAATCATATCGGAATAGATTTCTTTAACTTCTTCTTCCTGCAAGGTAAGATAGTGTGCTGTCATTT
>CAKRMH010000024.1 GCA_934364805.1 uncultured Lachnospiraceae bacterium | reverse complement strand
TGCAATATCTATCTGGAATGTTGTGAATTGACCTTTTTTTGTTGTGAAAAGGTCATCAATTTATGCTAACAAATTTGAGGACAAATTTGTAAAGCCCCTTCCCCCATACGAAAAGCTATTATGGAATTCTATGCGGCTTCTTTCAGATACTCTGGTGCATACTCACTATTGATACAAAACTGTTTTCCGCATGCTGACCGGGTCATATCTGAGTCTTCCTGTATCATGTTAAGGAATATTTTTCAGATATTTCTCCAGTTCGATTTCTCCCATAAATCTGTCAAAATTCAACACTGGATCACAGCTGTCCAGATAATCTTGAATTAGCATTGGCAAAACTCATGGTCTTTCTTTTTTCGGGACTATTCTTTTTTCGCAGTCCCATTCTCCGTAATTCGAAGAAAAAGCTCCCCTACACCTAAAATAATAGAAAAATACCTCATAAATAACGCCAATTCTCCGTAGACAGGTCATTTGGCATGATTACACCGTCAAATATGTAAAAATTGTCGGTGTGATCATGGATTTTTTCATGTTTACGGAGAATTGGGTTTGCGTACGGTGATATCTGGCGGTGACTGTATGGGAAATCGGTATTTT
The DNA here is from genome assembly GCA_934364805.1 of uncultured Lachnospiraceae bacterium. Lineage (GTDB taxonomy): Bacteria > Bacillota > Clostridia > Lachnospirales > Lachnospiraceae > Roseburia. The sequence goes on along the minus strand of CAKRMH010000024.1, from coordinate 31,836 downwards.
ATATGCGGATTACGGAGAAACAGAAGCAGAATACGGATAACATCTAAAGGGCGTGTAAAAAAACTTTCGTTTTTCACACGCCCTTTAAATAAGAGATGTTATTTATCATCCGGTTTGCGGATATTCTTTGTGTTTTTTTCCACCAGCTTTCTGGCGATCATGATCTGATGACCACAGCCCAGACATTTCAGGCGGAAATCCGCACCGACACGAAGGATCTCCCATTCGCTGCTGCCGCATGGATGCTGCTTTTTCAGTTTTACGATATCACCAACTTCGTACTGTATCATAGGTTTCTCCTTTTACCAATCAATTGTTATACCTCAATCTGCGAAAATACGCTGCCTAGTCCCTGCTGGATCAGAAGATCTGCCCTTGCATCCATTGGCGTGGTCGATTTGTTGATCAGCACAAGCTTATTGCCACGATAATAATCGATCAGTCCTGCAGCCGGATACACTGCAAGGGAAGTTCCACCAACGATCAGAATGTCCGCATTGCTGATATAACGCACTGCATCTTCTAACGTTTTCTGGTTCAGGCCTTCCTCATATAACACGACATCCGGCTTGATCGTTCCGCCACATTCATCGCAGCATGGAATTCCCTCTGAATGAAGGATCGTCTCCATCGGGAAAAATTTGCCACAGTTCTCGCAATAATTGCGCAAAACGCTTCCGTGCAGTTCCAGAACATTTTTACTTCCTGCTTTCTGATGCAGTCCGTCAATATTCTGCGTGACAACCGCCTTGCATTTTCCTGCTGCTTCAAGCTCTGCCAGCTTCTTATGCGTGATATTCGGCTGCGCATCCGGGCACAGCATTTTATTGCGGTAAAACCTGTAAAACTCCTTCGGATTCCTACGGAAAAAGGTATGACTTAAGATCGTTTCCGGCGGGTAATCATACTGCTGGTTGTAAAGCCCGTCCACGCTCCGGAAGTCCGGGATCCCACTCTCTGTGGACACACCTGCGCCCCCGAAAAAAACAATATTGTCGGATTCCTTCACCATTTCCAAAAACTTTTCTACTTCTTCCATGACACATCCTCCTTCTGCATTCCTGTTTTTCACGCTGTTAACTATTTAACAATGTATGTATTCCGCCCGGGTTACATGTGATTTAACAGTTTTTCGACAGTTTTGTGATCTCCAATGATCATAAGATGCTCCCCATCCTTAAATATATAATCCGGCTCTGGAAGAATATTTGCTGTCTCTCCCATTTTTGTGCCGATAATATTCACGCCGTATTTTTTACGGATATCAATGTCACGGATCGAATGTCCAACCCATTCTTTTGCTGCCGGGATCTCATAGATGGAATATTCGCCGTCGAGTTCAATGTAGTCAAACACATGATTTGCGCTGCATCGTCTTGCAAGTTTTTCCGCAATATCGCGGTCCGGATAAATCACCTCGTCCGCTCCATTCCGTAGCAGGAATTTGGCATGCACATCACGATTCGCTTTACTGATCACATATCTGGCTCCCATTTCTTTCACCAGGCTTGTAATCTCAAGACTGCTCTGAAAATTGGTTCCGATGCATACAAATACGATGTCAAAATTGCCGACTCCAAGATTCTTTATCACCTGCGGATTTGTACAGTCTCCGATCTGCACATTGGTCACAAGTGAGATCAGGTCTGAAACCCGTTCCTCCTGCTGATCAATGATCATTACATCATTGTCAAGTGCGATCAGATCTTTGCACAAATGATGTCCGAATTTTCCCATACCAATAATAAGTACTGATTTCATCTGATTTTCTCTCCTATCCAATTGTCACTTTCTCCACAGGGAGCGTGATCTGCGCCTTCTGCGGGCGGTAAATAAATGATAACGCAAACGTCATACTTCCGATTCTTCCACAATACATAAGAAGTATGATCACAATCCTTCCAACCGTGTTAAGCTGTCTCGTGATACCGGTTGACATGCCCACAGTTCCGATCGCAGAGAATACCTCAAACAGGATATCTTCCATCGGAAGTGCATTCGTTGCAAGGATCACAAGGATCGCACCAACTGCAAGAAACAGGTTCAGGCTGAATACCATCGCCGCCTTATTGATGATCTCTGCACTGATCCTCCTGTGAAACACGTTACAGCCGGAGTCATTCCTCAGATTGGAAAATAAAAAGATTACCATAACTGCGATCGTAGTCGTCTTGATACCACCCGCCGTAGATCCCGGGCTTCCTCCGATAAACATCAGGATCATGGTAAATATCTTCCCAGCCGGGGAAAGCGATGCCGTATCCACCGTGTTAAAACCGGCTGTTCTGGCAGTCACTGCGCCAAATAAAGATGCCCAGAACTTTTCTCCCGCACTAAGACCTGCAAGCGTGTACCTGCGCTCCACCACATACAGGATCAGTGTTCCAGATACGATCAGGATCAGTGTGACGGTTACTACCAGTTTCGTATGTAACGTATATCGCTGGAATTTCAGTCTGTTCGTGTAAATGTCACTCCACACAACAAACCCGATTCCTCCGATAATGATCAGCAGACATATGACAAGATTCACGACCGGATCGCCCACATAACTGCTCAAAGAGGAATACTGCTCCTTATACCCCATGAGATCAAAACCAGCATTGCAAAAAGCCGATACCGAATGAAAAATCCCATAATAGATTCCCCTGGCAGCTCCCATCTCCGGAATAAAACGTATGGACAGGATCACGGCTCCAACGCCCTCAAACATAAAAGTTCCCATTATGATCCTTCTTGCAAGTTTGACAATCCCGCCAATTTCGAGTGCATTCACGCTCTCCTTCAGCAGATCTCTCTGCCTTAAACCAATTTTCCTGCGGAATAACACCGCAAATGCAACACCGATCGTCACAAATCCAAGTCCGCCGATCTGGATCATGAGCAAAATTATGATCTGGCCAAACAAAGACCAGTGCGTCCACGTGTCAACTACGATCAGTCCCGTCACGCAGGTCGAACTCGTTGCCGTAAATAATGCACTGATAAAATCAGTTCCCTGTCCGTCTCTTGCAGACACCGGAAGCATCAGAAGCAGTGCTCCGCTTATAATAATGATAAAAAAACCTAGTGCAATAAATTGTACCTGGTTTAATCTTCTTTTCCGAACTTTTTCAAACAGATCCATCGCCTTTTGACATTCCAATCTTATAAAGTAAAAAGGTGGCTATATCTCATATACAGCCACCTCAGAGTTGCGGGGACAGGATTTGAACCTGTGACCTTCGGGTTATGAGCCCGACGAGCTTCCAGACTGCTCCACCCCGCGCCATTAAAAACATTATTATTATAGTTCTCTGCCTTTCAAATGTCAACCTCTCTTTCCCAATACTTATTATATGTCTTTTTTTCCAGTTTATTCCTACAAAATATAATCAGCAAGCCAGACGCTTGCTGCCATTCCGGCAAAGGCTGCCACCATGGCTCCCGCAAGGGTGTAGCGTGTGCGTTTTACCCCGGCTGACATAAAATAGACCGACATCGTGTAAAAGATCGTCTCGGTACTGCTTAACATGATCGATGCAATCAGTCCGTTTCTCGAGTCCGTGCCGGATTCCTTAAAAATATCCAGAAGAAGACCGGTTGCCGCAGAGGACGAAAACATCTTTACAATGGCAAGCGGAACCAGCTCCGCCGGAAAATGCGATGCCTGAAAAATCGTTCCAAGTATTCCTGCTATAAAATCCAGAAAACCCGATGCACGCAAAATCCCCACGGAAACCATGAGCCCGATCAGGGTCGGTGCGATCTCAAATACCGTTTTTAAGCCTTTTACCGCTCCGCTTACAAACTCGTCATAGACGTTTCTTTTCCGGCTGATCCCGGCCGCAACAATACAGAAAATAAAAATCGGGATCATCGCTTCCGATAGAAAAAGCATCAATTTCATTTTGCCAGTCCTCTTCTTATTTTCATAAATATAATTGCGGCTGCCGTGGAGATCGTTGTCGCCACGATCGCCGGTCCGACGATCCGGGATGGATCCACCGATCCATACTGGCTGCGGTATGCGATCATATTAACGGGAATAAACTGAAGCGAAGATATATTCAGGATCAGGAAATCACACATCGCATCCGATGCATCGGTATCCTCCGGCTTCTGCAGCTTTTTTAATTCTTTCATGGCCAAAAGACCCGCAGGAGTTGCCGCCCATCCCAGCCCAAAGAAGTTTGCCACAATATTCGTTGCGATCGCTTCCCTCGCCTTATGCCCTTTTGGAATATCCGGGAACAAAAAGCTCAAAACCGGATCAAGCCTTGCCGAAAGACCTCGGATGATCCCCGCCTGTTTCGCAATTTCCATCAGCCCCACCCAGAAAGCCATAACCCCTGCCATCGTAATACAAAGTGTAACTGCCTCCCCTGCCGAATTCAGCGCCTGTTTTGTCACTGCAGTCAGATTTCCCGTAAATGCACCATACACCACACCGATCAGGATCATCCCCGCCCATAAATAATTCATATGCCGTTATCCCGCTTTCCACATCCTTGCTTTCATTTTATGTGTATATCTTATATTTATTCTACGATTATGTGGATAACACGGACTGTGGTGTCTGCCTTCTACCTGGAGCCACAGTTCATGTATATTTCTCTCATGATTGCGGATAACCGCATAATAATACGCATAAAATACACTAACATTATTTTGTCTGGAATTCTTTGTCATGAATTTATCAAACTCCAAACACTTCCAAAAATGGCATGTGCTCATATGCCTTCTTCTTACCCTGCTGCTCGCCGGATGCAGTCTGCCTTTTCTTACTCCGGGAAACAGCAGTTCTTCCACAGAATCCATTCCAAATACGGAAACTTCGGAAGAATTCGCTGCCTGTCTGAATGAGATTTTCCGTTCCGAAGTAACTTCCAGCACCTTAAACCTGCATTACACCTTAAAAGATCCCTCTTCCTATGGAATCACGGATTATCCGGTCACATTCGGACATATCACCTCTGCTTCCGACAATGCCAAAACACTGAAAAAAACGCTGAAGAAGATCCATTCTTTTTCCAGAGACCAGCTGCCGTTGAAACAGCAGTTTACCTATGATCTGCTTACTGATTACCTGACGCTTCAACAAAAGCTCTGCCAATATCAGAACTACGAAGAACCTCTGATCCCCTCCAATGGCATTCAGGCAGAACTTCCGGTTCTTCTGGTCGAGTACGCCTTTCATACCCCGGGCGATGTCGAGGACTATCTGCAACTGCTCTCGCAGACGGACGATTATTTTGAAGAACTTCTGGATTTTGAAAAGAAAAAAGCAGACGCCGGACTTTTCATGTCCGATGCAAACTGCGATAAAGTCATCTCAGAATGTGAAGAATTTATTTCTGATTCCAAAAATCATTATCTGATCACGACTTTTTCCGATAAGATCGCTGCCGTTGACGGCCTAAGCGAAAAAGAGATCCGTCATTATGAGAAAACGAATGCCAAAATCGTCCAGAATTCGGTTTTTCCAGCCTACCGTTCCCTGATCGACGGATTAACAGAACTTATGGGAAGTGGAAACAACGACTGGGGCGTGTGCTATTATCCAGACGGAAAATCTTACTATGAACTACTCGTTTATTCGGACACCGGCGATCATGACGACATGAAAACCATCCAAAGAAAAATCGAAACGCAGCGTACCGATGACATCCGTGCCTGCGCAGACCTGATCCAGAAAAATCCGGATATTCTTCAGAAATGCTCTGCGCAGACGCTGCCCCAGACCGATCCCGTACAGATTCTGGAATCCTTAAAGCAGTCCATGCAAAATGATTTTCCAATGCCTCCGGATGCAGGTTATGACGTTCACTATGTGGATCAATCGCTTCAGGATTACCTTGCTCCGGCTTTTTATATCACGGCTCCCATCGATGATTATTCCAATAACAGCATCTATATAAATAATGCGAAGGGGAACTCTGGAATTTCTGCGTTTACGACACTTGCCCACGAAGGCTATCCCGGTCATCTTTATCAGACGATCATGAGCTATTCCTCTGGCATGGAACCTGTGCGAAGCCTTTTAAATTATCCGGGTTATGTGGAAGGATGGGCAACCTATGTAGAAATGATGAGCTACCGCTATGCGGGCCTGGATACGGATACCGCCGATCTGCTTATGCATAACCAGTCTGCGACTTTAAGCCTTTATGCATCTTCTGACATTGGTATCCACTATGACGGCTGGACCGCCTCCGATATGTATAAATTCTGGGAAACATACGGCATCACAGACCATGATGCCATAGACGAGATTACCGGGCTCATTGTATCTGATCCCGGTAACTATCTGAAATATTATGTTGGTTATCTGAATTTTCTTGCATTAAGGGAAAACATACAGTCCTCCTATGGTGACAGCTGTTCGCTTACTGATTTTCACAAAACACTGCTGACCATGGGACCTGCACCATTTTCTCTGCTGGATTCGTATTTTGATTCCTATTTTAAAAGTGCCTGGTAAATCTCACGTTTGCTGACACCGCGGTCTTTTGCCACAAGCTTCATTGCCTCTTTATGTGGGATTCCCTGTGACTCATAATGTGCCATATGCTCCTCAATGGACATTGCTTCCCAGCTCTGCTGCTGTTCCTTTACCAGTTCTTCACGGCTTCTTCCGCAGATGACCATAACATACTCTCCGCGCGGTTCCTGCTCTTTATAAAGATCAAGTACGCCGGAAAATGTGGTCTGCAGTTTTTCTTCATGCTTTTTGGTAAGTTCACGGCAGAGCGTAAGTTTGCGGTCTCCAAGCGCATTCATAAGCTCTGTTACGGTCCTGATCAGGTGATGCGGAGCTTCATATAGGATGATCGTCCTTGTCTCGTCTTTTAGTTCCTCGAGAACTGCTGCACGCTCTTTTTTATCTTTTGGAAGAAATGCCTCAAACGCAAAACGTCTTGTCGGTCTTCCGGACATCGTAAGTGCGGTAATGCATGCCGCCGCTCCCGGAAGCGATGTGACAGGAACCCCCTGTTCATAGCAGATGCGCACAATATCTTCGCCAGGGTCAGAGATTCCAGGTGTTCCCGCATCCGTGATCAGTGCGATGTTTTTTCCTTCTTTTAACTTCTCCACAAGCTGATATGCCTTGTCGATCTTGTTAAACTCATGATAGCTTGTCATCGGAGTCTTTATTTCAAAATGATTCAGCAGTTTGATGGAGTTTCTGGTGTCTTCTGCTGCGATCAGATCCACTTCTTTTAATGTGCGTAGTACGCGGAATGTGATGTCTTCCAGATTGCCGATCGGTGTTGCACACAAATATAATGTTCCTGTCATATTTTCCTCCTGTTGGATTATCTAATACCCATATATGGTATAGATTTCGTCGGTGTACTGTCCTGGCGCTTTGTATACGATCAGCGGTTTTTCGACGGTCAGTCTGGATTTTCCGCCTCTTGCACCCTCGATCAGTACCATATTCGGTTCTTTATCAACATATGGATACACAAGCTGCATCCGTTTTGGTTCTATGCGGTATTCGATCATCCTGTTAAAGATCTCTGCAAGCCGGAACGGACGATGCACCATATAGAATCTTCCTCCCGGGCGAAGCAGTTTCGCACTTTCCCTTAAAATGTCATCCAGTGTGCATAGCACCTCATGTCTTGCGATGGCCTTGGCATCCTTGGGATTGGCTATGCCATGCTGACCGATCATATAAGGCGGATTGGTCGTCACTACATCAAAAGAAGATGCTCCGAAGCGCTTCGAAGCATCTTTGATATCGCCTGTGACTATGGAAATGCGCTCTTCCAGATGGTTCAGCTGTACACTTCGTGCTGCCATATCTGCACTTTCCGGCTGGATCTCAAGTCCGGTAAAGTGCTCTCCTTTTGTTTTTGCCTCAAGGAGGATCGGTATGATCCCGGTTCCTGTCCCAAGATCAAGTGCTTTCTCTCCCTTTTTTACATTGGCAAATCCGGATAACAGCACAGCATCCATTCCAAAACAGAATCTTCCCGGATCCTGAATGATGGAATAACCGTTTCTCTGCAGCTCGTCCACCCGCTCATGTTCATGTACAAGCTTATTCTGCATCATGATTCCTTGACTGTTCCCTCCGTTTTTCTCTGCCTTCAAAATCACGTTTGTTGTTCTTCTTCCGGCTGCGGTTCTGATAATGTGAGTCTTTTTTGTAATCTCTGCGGTTTTCACGCTGCGGACGATCCTGATTCCGCTCCTGGTTCCGATCCTGATTCCGATGGTTATTCGGACGATTGCTGCGGCTGCCACCGTTATGATCCTTTTCTTCCGCTTCATTCTGGTCGTCTTCCAGCGCCTTTAATTCTTTCAGTTCTTCCGCAGTCAGTTTTACGTCTTTTCTTCTTCTTGGCCGGAAACTGAGCTGCTCTACATGGTACTCACGAAGTTCTTTCTCATCCCCATTGTCGATCAGCACCTTGACCAGCTGGCGAAGTACACTGACACTGTTGACTTCACCCTGGAAACCGTCATCTGTCTGAACCGTATCTCCAACTACCGGCAGACGGCTGTTTAAGTATTCGTATGTCTCCTGCTCATTTTTCAGGCAGCACATCAGTCTTCCGCAGACACCTGAGATCTTGGTCGGATTCAGGGAAAGATTCTGCTCTTTTGCCATTTTGATAGACACCGGCACGAAATCCGTAAGGTATGATTTACAGCAAAGCTCTCTTCCACAGATTCCGATTCCGCCCATGATCTTGGTCTCATCACGGACTCCGATCTGACGAAGTTCGATCCTTGTGCGGAATACAGCTGCAAGGTCCTTTACCAGCTCACGGAAATCAATTCTTCCGTCCGCTGTAAAATAAAATAACAGTTTATTATTATCAAATGTATACTCTGCATCCACAAGCTTCATCTCAAGATTGTGCTTCTGGATCTTTTCTTTGCAGATCTTAAATGCTTCCTTTTCTTTTTCGCGGTTCTTCTCGACTACCTTTTCGTCCTCATCCGTAGCGACACGGATGACCGGTTTTAACGGCTGGATGACCTTATCATCCTCGACTTCCTTCGGTGCGATCATTACAGTACCCATTTCAATACCGCGTGCTGTCTCCACAATCACATGCATCGCAGGATCCAGATCATAATCGAGCGGATCAAAATAATAGATTTTTCCTGCATTGCGGAAACGGATTCCTACTACTTTTACCATATTATTAATTCTCCTTAATCGTCAGTAACAATAATTCGATCACAAGATCGAAATTCACGTTTGCATTCAGACGTATTTTTGCCTTGGACAGTGCTTCCAAAATATTTTCAATTCCGTTATAGGAGCGTTTGGCAGCCTGTTTTTTGATATCATAGACCTCATCCTTGAAAATAAGGCCGTTTACATCGTTGGTTGCTTTCATATAAAGGATATCCCGGAACCAGATCATCATCAGATCAAAGTAATCATTGATCTGAAGCTTGTATTCGCTGATCTGTTTTACTGCAGAACTCATCTCATAGAGGTCGATATCATCCAGCCGCTTCATCAGCTGCAAAGCGGCAGCTTTCAGCTCATTGAACGAATCAGAGGAAGCAAGCTGGATCGCTTTTCCAACATTGCCCTGCGCAAATGCGGTGCAGACATCCGCCTGATAATCCGGGATCTTATATTGCTCCATAAGAAAACTCTTGATCACATCATCCTTGACCGCTTTCAGGTTCAACGTGATGCATCTGGACAGAATGGTCGGAAGAAAACTGTCCGCATTTGTGGTCAGAAGGAGAATAACCGCATACGCCGGTGGTTCTTCGATCGTCTTCAAAAGTGCATTCTGCGCCTGCTGATTCATTTTCTCCGCTTCATCCACAATATATACCTTATATCTGCTGCTGTATGGTTTGATCACAATGTCATTGTTCAGCTGCGTACGGATATCATCGACACTGATGGTGTTTGGCTTCTCATGTCTTACGTATATGATATCCGGCTGGTTGTGATCCAGCGCCTGTTTACAGGAACGGCATTCGAGACATGGTTCCGCCTGATCCTTTTCACACTGCAATGCCATTGCAAATGCCTCAGCGATCATCATTTTCCCGCACTCTGCCGGTCCATTCAAAATATAAGCATGGGATACTTTATCCATGCGTATTGCATTTTCCAGATGCTCAATGATCTGTGTATGTCCTATGATGTCTTTAAATCCTGCCATAAAAATCTCCAATCCTAAGTCAGTATATCAAGCAAAAGCCCCTGGATCTCCCCGATGCGGTCCAGTATTGCAATGTGATCCAGTTCTTCTTTGATCAGTTCTCCCGCCAGTTCATCCAGATTGCTGTCGATCAGGCGGATAATTCCATACACTCTGTGCCTTCCGCGGCGGTCAAGGAAGTTCTCCCTTGAAAACTTATGGGAACGATATACGACTTCATTTAAAAAATCCTTGATCAGGGAACGGTATTTTTTCATATCCCGGATATCCATATGCCGGGCAATGAGGTTTCCCTGTACGGTGATATCCTGCAGCAAGGCATCTACTTTTGCCTGAAGATCTGCATCTGTGATCGCACTTGCCAGTGTAAATTTAAAGGAACCATCACCAAGTTCCGTTTTGGCTGTGTCCGGAACCTGCGAAACCTGATTGACATTGTTTACCTTTAGATCCATGAAAACTCCCCCTTAACAGACCTGTTGTCTGATATACGCTGCCACCTTGTCGATGGTATTTTCAAGTTTCTCATTCTCAAATCTTACGGAAACTCCTGCCTCCTTAAGCTTCTCCTCGGAAAAATCCTCCGAATCCGCAAGAAATCTCCGGCACATCTCTGTATATTTCGGTATCATCTGTTCTTTCTCCCTTGCGATCGCCCGAAGAAGCCGTTCACCGTCTTCTACCTCGATATAAACCGGAACAACCTGTGCGGCTCCATAATACTGCCGTATTTTTCTATACGTCTCCAGTGTGCCGATCAGAAGGTAGCTGTTGTCTTCCAGATCCACCTGTCCGTCATCCACGGTAAAATACTTCCACACGCCATATACGGTATCGTATGTGCGGAGTTCCACAATCTTATCCGCATTCTGAAGCTGCGTAACCTGATCTTCATTGCAAAAATGATACTCCCTGCCTTCTTCCTCGCCTTCCCGGATCGGCCGGGTCGTATATGGTATGATCTTTTTTAAGGAAATGTCCGGTCTTTTGAAAAGCTCACGATAGATCGTATCTTTTCCGCTTGAACTTTTTCCCATTAAACAAAATATTTTACCCATGTTTTCTATCCTTTAAGTATAATATAGTCCGCTTCAATTGACAATTGTTATCCGCCCATCGGGAGAAAGTCCCTCAACATCCAGACCAAGCTGCATGCACTGTTTCATATCCTTTACAAACTTCCCGTTTATCTCTTCGCCCGGTACAATGACCGGAATTCCCGGCGGATACAAAAATACAAAGCCAGCAGACACTTTTCCAACAGATTCTTCAAGCGGGATCTCCTGCTGCGGAGCATCCTCTGCATCACGCATCTGCATCACCTTTTTGTTTTCGGTATAAATTGACCTCGATTCAAGTTTTGCAGCGGATTTTCTGTTCTTTTTCTGTTCCAGCTTCTGATCAATGTCATATAATGCATGAATCAGCCGGTCAAACCCTTCTGGTGTATCCATGATGCTGGTCATCGCCACGACATATTTGTCCGTGACCATCTCCATCTGAAGGCGGTACTCCGATAAAAGCATATCATAAAGTTGTTTGCCGTTCAGATAGTCCGGGTCCGGGAACATCAGAATCTTTCCATCATCAAACGCATAGCTTTCGTACTCCGACAGATCCGCTTTGGTCAGAACATGGATATGTGCAAGCCTTCCGGCTTTTGCATAAAAATCATCCAGAAGCTTCCGGTAATTGCCAAACAGCTCCTGCCCCTCGTCTTTCACCATGCGGATACATTTTTCCATTCCTGCCATAAAAAGATAAGACGGCGAACTCGTCTCAAAGATTCCGAGATATTTTGCGAGATCCTTCTCTTTGATGCGGTCCGAGCAGACATGAAGCAACGCAGTCTGCGTAAAAGACGGAAGTGTTTTGTGCAGACTTACGATCACCACATCAGCCCCAAGCTTCACCGCATTCTCCGGAAAGCCTCCGCCGAAGCCAAAATGTGCTCCATGTGCTTCATCCACGATCAGCGGGATTCCATGCCGATGCACCGTTTCTGCAATACTTCTGATATCGGAAACAACCCCGTCATAGGTCGGCGATGTTATCACAACCGCCGCAATATCCGGATACAGAGTGAGTTTCTCTTCAACCGCTTCTGCTGTGATCTGCCCCTGGATTCCAATACCAGCAACCTCCGGATACAGATATACCGCATCGTATTCATTCAGAAAAATCCCATGATATACCGCTTTGTGACTGTTCCGCGCAACCAGAATCCGGCTCTTTTTCGGAGCTGCTGCACAGATTGCAGCCAAAAGTCCGCAGGTACTTCCATTTACCAGATAAAAGCTTCGTTTTGCTCCGTATAAATCTGCCGCTCTCTGTTGAGCATCGTGGAGTATCTCTTCTGCATGATGCAGATTGTCAAATCCATCGATCTCTGTAATGTCGATCGTGTATGGATTCGGAAAATCGATCGGACGCCTTTTATGGCCCGGCATATGAAACGGATAAATATTCGATTGTGTATATTCGGTCAGTTTCTGATCCAGCACAGCGATTCTCCTTTACCCAAGAAATCTTTCCAGCTCCGGCATCCAGTCGTCAAAGAAAATCTCTTTTTTGCAGACAGCCCGCCACACCGGCTCTGTAAATTTCACAAGACGTTCCATGACATCCTGCCATTCCGGCAATTCCCTTTTTGTCGCTTTTACATATTTTTCCCAGCGCTTTTTCATATAGGTGTAATCCCGGTAGGATTCCAGCTGCTGCATCCGTTTGAGCCGGAGGATCTTTGGTGTCTTTGCTGTCAGATCCGTCAGTTCATCGACCAGTCTCCGGCCACTGATCGACTGTGTCCGCAAAATCTCATCGACCGTCTCGTAAGCCTCCATGGAATCGATCAGTTCCAGCTGGCTCATGATCTGACACAGATTATCCGCAAGAAGATTCTCGGAAGGATATCTCCGGTAAACGATCGTCTTTTTTTCTTCCATAAAAAGTGACAGCTCACCCTTTTCCGTAATACAGTTACTACTGTCTTCGAACGGAATCAGTTTTACCTCAAGCGGCACTTCCATACCATCCATCCCGCCCATCAGATTCCACTGGAAGCCATGCTCTTTCTGCACAGCCATGCCTTTCCAGCTGATATGGACAGAACGTTCTTTGCTGAATATAACTGCGATCATATACGTTGCCAGCTTCCAGGACAATTTCTGTCCCGGGATCAGTTTATTCTCCGGGATCTTTTTACTGCTTTCCATATAGTAAAACTGAAGGCAGCCATTCTGTCCCTTTTTATAGGAATCCAGTCCAAGGATCTGCGGATTTGCAAGCCACAGAAAGTCCGCATACTCCGATCCGCTGATCAGCCGCATTGTTTCCTCAAGCACGTATCCGTAAAGCAGATTTGGAAAAGGGATCTGAAGTGAAACACTTTTTTCCTTTAAAGCAGTCTCATCAATTATTCCAAGTCTCATTAGAGCCACACTCCGATCATGTTCTGTACTTTCTTTAAGACCTTCCGCTCCTTTGCATACTCCAGCAATGCGGAAATATCCTTATCCGGATCCTTTATGTATTCCTGCATTGCAGTCTTAAAGGTCTCTCGCTCCATCTTGCTTTCGTATTTTAGGCAGTCACAGATCATGCGGTCTTTGTCATAAATCTGAAAATGATTCCCATCCAGAACGATTTTTGAAGCACCGATCTTCATGGATTCCGGTTCTGTATAATATGGAATAACTTTTGGATAATCCATTTTAAAACGGGATTTGGAAGTGTTCTTATCCACCGCAAGACTCCATCCAAACGGCTTCTGTTTGAGATACCCATACGCATACAGAGCACTCTCCATGCACAAAAGCGCATCCGGGAAAAGGCGTGCGATAAGCTCTTCTTCCGAAAAACGGTCTGCACGGTCGGTATAATATCCGTTTTTAATACGGATCAGCTGTCCGTTTTCCACAAAATCAAGTATTCTCCGATAATCAATTCCAAGACTGCTGAGCTCTTCTTTTTTCACGATTCCGCCCTGCTTCTCAATATAACCATAAATCTGATCTAATATTGCTTTTGATGTATCCTTTCTTTTGTAGTTCGTTTCCATTTTTTCCGCTCCATAATTATTATAGTGGTACTTATTATATATTCTACCTTTATTTGAGCATTCCGTCAATCGAGACGTGGACCACCTTGGAAATTATGGTTTGCCATAGAGTGAGAGCTGCAAAAGACATCTATTTATATAATTTGGCAGATTTCACAAAATGATTGTTCTTTTGTGACTTGGGAGAGAATTAGAATTTCTCGGACAATGGAACAAAAAATAATATTTTGTGAATCTGTCCAATCTAAAAGACTATGGATGTCTTTTGCAGCTTCTTCTATAAAAAAACAGCAATACCCCTGCAATGGGATATTGCTGTCAAATGTTTATTTGAATAAACGGTCTTTCTTATTATATTTCTTTTTCTTCGTCTCACGGAAACGATCCTTCCGGTCTTTTTTAACCGTGCGGTTATGGCGGATCACATAGATATTGTCATAGAACCTCTTTATAAAAAAGAGCAATGCGCAGATGGCGATCACAGCAAGGACAATCCCAAGTACATAGACCGGTTTGATCACGATCGTACGCCCCTCATCCTTATCTGACGCCTCCGTTTCGTCAAACATGGTGTCCGGAGTGTCCACCTGTGCCGCGATAATATTAGCAGATCCAACATCGTGTCCCGCATAGGTATACTGGATCGTTGCCACGGAATCATCATCCGATTCTTCTACATTCATTGTGGACGCCGCATCTGTAAATGACGCAGTCTTCGGAATTACAATATAAGAGGAATCATCGAGCGACACAAAGGATTGGTGATTGTTTAAAATCCCTTTATCTTTCAGACTCTCGTCAGAGATTGTCGACTCGTTCTGTGCAATATTTACAGCCTGGAAATTATTAAAACAATAATCTAACAGGCTTGTCGTATCCAGATAATGCTGCGGATTGGTGCTGTGCATGATCACACACACAAGTGTCAGTCCATCTTTTTCCGCATATGTTACCAGCGTATTTCCGGCGTCATCTGTAAATCCGGTCTTACCACCAGTACAATATTCGTACAGATACTTTCTCGTTCTGGACGGATACAGCATCTGATGGTCATTACTGAGTGGTGTCGGCTCTGCATGCTTATTTGTCGGAGGAATCTCATAAGTTCCAGTTCCAACGATCTTGCGGAATGTTTCATTTTTATAAGCTGCACTGGCAATCAAAGCCATATCATGTGCGGAAGTCCAGTGATTTTCGTCTGGAAGACCATTCGGATTGTTAAAATGTGTATTGGTGCAGCCGAGGTCCTTTGCAGTGCTGTTCATCAGGTCAATAAACGTACTGTAATCTCCGCCAAGCTTCTGGCCCACATGCTCTGCAACTGCATAAGCACATTCATTGGCTGACTTCAAAAGAACTGCGTACAGACACTGTTCCATCGTCATCTGTTCATCCAGATCTCTGGCAATATGGGAAGTCGCACCCTCGTTCTTAAACACCGCATCCGCAGAAAACGTAACCGTCTCATCCATCGAACAGTTCTCAACTGCCAGATATGCGGTCATGATCTTTGTAATACTTGCCGGATAATTCACTTCATCCGAATTTTTATCATAAAGAACCGCTCCGGAATTCACTTCCATTACGATTGCCGAAGGGGATACAATCTCCACACCTTCCGGCCAGTATGCATCATCCGCTTTTGCAATCTGCGGATTTATCTGTAACATGCAAAGCACTGCAAGCATGCATGCTGTGACTCTCTTCAGTTTCTTTGTAAACTTCATCTGAACCATTTCTCCTCTTTTTACTCAACTTCTTAAAGTATAATCGCATCAAAAAAACAATGCAACTGGTTTATGAAAAAAGGCTTTTCACTCCGGGCAAATTATAATACAATAACTCTAGTATATGGATTTCTCCATAATTAGCAGAAAGGAAATAAATGACAAATGAGACTCCGCAATATTCCAGGCGCAGATGAAGTTATCTCAAACAGCGCTTTTTGTATACAAAATCCAATCGAATTAAAGGGAAAATGGCATGAATTTTTCGCAAACACCAATCCGATCCACATTGAAGTCGGCATGGGAAAAGGCCGGTTCCTTATGGATCTTGCAAGACAGAATCCGCAGATCAATTACATTGGTATCGAACGTTATACGAGTGTTCTTCTGCGCGCTGTTCAGAAAATCAATGAAGATCCTTTAGATAATGTACATTTTCTGTGTATCGATGCAGCCACACTTCCTGAGGTTTTCGACCATAATGAAGTTGACCGTATCTATTTAAACTTTTCCGATCCATGGCCAAAGGACCGTCATGCGAAAAGACGCCTGACTTCCCGCGAATTTCTTGCCCGCTACCATGAGATCCTTACCGCAGATGGAAGAATCGAATTCAAAACCGATAATCAGGATCTTTTTACCTTTTCACTCGAAGAGATCGAGGCTTCCGAACTCTGGCATTTAGATGCCTCCACAAGAGATCTGCATCATGATCCAAAGATGAATGAAGGCAACATCATGACCGAATACGAAGAGAAATTCTCCTCCAAAGGCAATCCAATCTGTAAACTGATCGCATCCCGTTAACTGATAACGGAATGCGCAGATCCAAAGCTGCATCGGATCTGCGGATTCCGTTTATTTTCAGTATTTCCAAATTTACAAAATAAAAAACCCTCAACGAATCGCTATGTTCGTCAAAGGTCTTTTCGCAATTTTTATCTATATTAAAACGATGACTTTTAGTGCGCCACCAGGGGTTCGAACCCTGGACACCCTGATTAAGAGTTATATATTCTTCTTTCTGGGTGTTTTCGTTACGTTTTGACTGTAACATTATTTTTTTCAATTTTAAGTTCTAAAATTCTTTCTTAATTTAATCTAATTTTTTTCGTTACCTTTTTACCCGATATTTTCTAAATTTAATGATTCTTTTTCCTGATCTGCTTTAGTTGCACCTGCTTGTGCCAGTAGTAAAATGCTTTCTTGCTCTCCAGGCGAACACGATCGGAAGTGTTCTAGTAGTTTCTGTTCCTGATCGGTTAATATTGGGGGCGGAGTCTCGTCCAGATCTAACAGGTAGTCTGCTGACACATTTAGATATTTGCATATTTTTATTAATGTGTCTGCATTAGGCATTATTCCTTTTTTCCATCTGCTTGTGGGTGACTGTGCTATTCCTATTTCTTTTGCTAATTTGTTTAATGTTAAATTCTTTTCTTTTAGTACTTTTGTTATATTTTCGTAGTACATTATTCTCCTTTCTAGAAAAAGTTAGACATTTTTCGATATTTTTCTTGACACTGTACCTCATTATGTCTATACTATAATTAAAGGTAGACATTTTGAGCTATCTTTGAGATACAAAAACCATATTTAATATATTATATCATCTATTTCCCAGTTAATAAAATACTTTTGGAGGTGCCGCCATGAAAGAAGAATATTTAGAACTGATTAAAAAAATATCGGATTGTAACAAGCAGCTTGATCATTTGCAGGTAATGCTGGTCGATCTGATCAACCAGGGATCTTGCCAACATGATCGTGATTGCGTGTTTGATTCCATATCTGAAAAGAATAAGGATCTACGAACTTATAAGCTTATGCTTGCTGATTTTGTTACTTATCATGCTGACCTTGTATCTAAGGTCTTTGATTAGGGGGTGTGGTTATGAGTGATGATAAAAAGACTTTAACTGATGAGTTTAACCGGCTTTATGATGCGTATAATGCAGCCATGATAAAAAGGCTTGAAACATTATCGGATATATCCCGGTATATGTCCTCTGATTGGTTTAAATCTTATGAAGAGTATTCAAACCTGCAGAATGAGTATCATATGGCCTTGGCTAGACAGTATCAGACATCCGCTGACTTTATGCTTTTTTTTTCAAAGTTTAAAAATTATATCCAGTTTAATGACCAGATTCCGCTGGATACTCCGAATGCCTGTCTTACCTGTAAGTACTTTCATGATCCTGATCCTTATGATCAGAATCATCGTCAGCCTTATATGTGTTGCTTTGTGCAACATGACGGTGAAGTTCTTCCCTGTATGGACGATCTTCCTTTTCCTGATTAGGAAGGGCACCCAGCGCGCGCGCCGTAGGCGCTTACTCTTCGCCTGTATCGGTGCGCTGTGTTAAGAAAGCAAAGGCAGGGAATGACTTCCGCGATCTTCGTCGCTGCTTGTGTATATGTGTATAAGTCGCCATCTTTGGCGCTTTGTGCGTAAGCTTGTGGAGAGCCTTGTGCGTAAGCTTGGGGGACCGCGCTGACAGGCACCGCAGCCAAGGTCATCTGCGGGATGTACCGCGGCTGCGGCGCGGTACCCTAGCTTATGCATAGGCTATCCATAGCTTATGCATAAGCGGCAGGCGGCTTATACACATATGCACAGCAGTTAGAGAGGAGTGGAGGCATGAGATACACTTGGACTTTCGACCGATCAGCGACAGCGGACCGGTACAGGCTCATTCTTGTGGATGGGGACATGCGCGCGCGCTGGGTGCCCGGTTACGATAGCCGGAATGCCTTTGACGTGATTGAAGCATTTATGTACCTGAATACCGGATATCGTGGTAAGCATCTTACTGATCGGCATATAGAGTTGTTGGATGAGATCAAACTCGATGCAGCAATGCAGTTTGATATAGATTAACTTTCAAAGAAAGGAGGTTTTTAGTCTTGGCAAAAAAAGACATAAGTAAAAGCATACGCTTAACGCAGGAAGTCTATGATTACATTGATGAAGCAGCCGGGAATGGATTCAACGAAAAATTTGAGAACATAATCCTCGAGGCAAAGGCTCAGGAATCAGAGCGAAAAAAACGTCTGGCGGAGCTTGAAAAGTATATCCGTAAAAAGCAGGACGAACTTAATGACTTATTTGATGAATACCGTTATCTTGATGAATTTTTCCGATCGTTTATTCGGATGCAGCACCAGCTTAACAACCTGGAAGAAGATCTGCAAAAAGCGATTGAAAAAAACGAAAATTTGAAAAAGGAGAATTAATCTATTATGAACAATTATAAAATTTTACTGATGTATTCCGGTGCTATTGATATGGCTTCTTCTGATTCTGGGGAACGAATTGAGGGCGTTTCCATGGAATGTTATTTTTTTGGCGATAATGGCGAACAGTTAGAACCGCATGTCGTTGTTGACGGTATCTCAGGTACACGAAGGATCAAGTCCTTCCTGTCTGCGGATAAGATCAATAAGGTCAAGTATGTTCCTGGTATTTATGATGGTACTTTTGAACTTACTGTAGGTTCTAACGGTAAGCCAACCTTAAAGCTTGTCGATGTTGATTATATCGGTAAAGCAGAGATAACAATGAAACCATCCGTTCAGTCTCCAGCAGGTGCTAAATAATGGGCGGTGAATCGGTTGAAATGGAAACTCAGGAAGGTGCTCCGGTGCATGGTTCGCCTGACGGATCTACTAACAGTTCTGATGGCGATGTTCTTAGTGGGACTGTTGAATCTACTCAGGTAGAAGCTGATCAGCCTGCAGCACAAACAGATATATCTTTTAATGTAGCTATAATCTTTGTCCTCTCAATGATCGTAGGACTTGTAATATACCATATTTTAAGTCGGAGGTGGCATACATAATGGATTTTAATTTAAATTCGGACATGTTCGGGCTTTACCTGAATGTTATGATAGCCGGAATCTCCGCAGGCTTTACTCTTGGCTTTATATCGTGGGGCATAGGCTACGCGATATATGCAATTATAAAATTTTTTAAGCTGGCATAAGATCCAGCAGAAAGGAGGCTTCTTATGGAAGCAATTCAGACCGCAATGAGCACAGCATTCTCATCTGTGCAGACAAATGTTACAAGCATGATTACAACATCAGCACCTTATGCGCTGGGTATCATAGGCATGGTGCTCGCTGTAACGATCGGTATTAAGGTATTCAAGAAGTTAACTGCACAGGCTTAGTCAGTCCCTTGAATGCGGAAAAATGGGACAGCTGCTTTTTGTTGCTGTCCTATTTTTTTACCGTTTTTTATTGTTTTGATACTAAATATAACAAATACATAATAAATCCAAAGACAACTATGATGGATTGTAGATCGAGATCGTCGAATTTCTTTTTCTTTTTTTTCGGCTTGTCTCGTTGTACATGTTGGGCGATCTCTCTTGTAGAAGCTTCCCGTTCGTCTCTGTAAACTCTCTGGTAATATTCCTTGCTGTGTCTTACCCCTTTGTAATGGCGCTGCAGGTAGTCTTTATCTGTAACCAGTTTTGGTGCGTAGTTGTCTTTCCAGTAATTTTTGTCCTTTTTATCCGCTGCCATAACTTTTTCCTCCTGGAATTATTATAGCGGTTTTATAGGACTTGAGAAAGGGGTTTGGTGTTGAAAAAGTTAATGAAAAGGTTGATACCGTTGCTTTTATCTCTTGTCGTTGTTTTGGGAACAGTTTTCTCAGATTATGAAAAAGTCACTGCAACAGGTATATCAGAGATCATGTACTACACTTATTGGGATCTCATTAACACGATTTATGCGACCTGCGGTTATGAAATGAGTGTTTCTGATGCTGAGATTAATAACCATGGTGTAACAGGTAAACAGGCATGGGATAATTTTTGCACGGCTGTTGAGGGCACTGCTAAATTCCATGGTAAGCTTTTTAAGGGCGCTATGACAGAAATGTATGATCTTGCCAAAAATGCTACGCAGAAGGGCATCAGCATGTCGCAAGATTTGTATGATATGCTTAAGGATGCTCTTTGTGATACTAGTTCTTCTGTTTATAAAAATAACTTTGATACTTCATCTGGTAAGTCTATATGTGCTTTTGTTGGGGGTGTTGTTGGGTGTAGTAATTATTCCTCGAGTTCTCTCGTTGATGCGGTTCGTGCTGGTAAGTTAATAAGTATAGTTAAATATGGTACGAAGTATAATATTATTTATTTAGACCCTTCTAAGGAATTATTTGTAGATTATCGAAAAAAAGATTCGGCACAGTATTTTTGTTCCTATGTTTATGATGTTAAGCGCCATGAATATAAATTTGATACTGTTGGAGGGGATGCGTATCGTTCGGACAGTGGCTCTATACACCAGTCTGTGAGTTTAGGAACTGCTGGTCTTGACTGTCAAATATTGTTTAAAAATGGCTCTTTTTACTATGATAAGACCATATCTGCCAAGCAAGTTAATGAGGGTGCTTGCCCAAAAGAAGTACCAGAATCTATCCCTTGGCGAAAAGAAAAATCTATCCCGGATGGGTGGCGTGTTGTTCCGCAGGAAGTGCCTGACACTGGTACAGATACAGACCCTGGAAAAGAGCCGGGAAAAGAGCCAGAGAAAGAACCGGACAAAGAACCGGATAAAAAGCCGAAAGAAAATCCCGACATTCTGCCTGTGGAAATTCCTTTGTTGCCTTTTAGTCCTTCTGTTCCTGATACAAAACCTCTTGAAACTCCTGATAAGGATCCTGACAAAGAACCTGCGAAAGATCCGGACAAGGAACCTGCAAAGGATCCAGATAAGAAACCGGAAAAGCAGCCTGGTATTTTGGTTAATCCTCTTACTGGTAATTATATTGATCCTGTAACTGGTTATGATATAGATCCTAAGACTGGACTTTTAATAGATCCGGAAACCGGGGAATTGATTGATCCTAAAAACCTACCCGATTCTGATGATGATTCTGGTGGTGGTGGAGGTGGCAGTGGTGGTCTTCCGGGTGCTGTTAGTGGTTTTGGTGATATTACTAAACTTTTCCCTTTTTGTATTCCTTTTGATATTATTCGTTTGATCCAGGGTATGAAAGCGCAGGAAGCTCCTCCTGTTTTTCACTTTGAATATCATTTTGACAGTATCAATTATACTTTTTCCTTTGATGTAGATCTGTCTGATTATGCGAAATATATTAAGATTTTTCGTTTTGGTATGCAGATCTTTTATGCTCTTGCGCTTATGTTTTTAACGCTTAAAGTTAGTAAGATATTTATTTAGAAAGGTTGTGATTTATTGTGCAGCTTATATATGGAATTATGTTCGCTGTTCTTGTTACCTGTATTGCCTTGGTTTTTAAAATTCTTCCCGGCTCTCCTTTTCTTGCTTATTTGGGTTGGTCAGATTTTAGTGAGTATCTGCCCTATATTAATTATTTTGTTCCAATTGATGCTTTTATAGTTATGTCTGAGGGTTGGCTTGCTGCTGTTACTGTTTGGTTTCTTGTTAAATTTGCGATGAAAGCTGTTAACACAGTGTCTGATCTGAAGCCTTTGTGAGGTGTTTTGTATGATTACTTTATATTCTGGAACTCCCGGCGCTGGTAAGTCTTTGCATCTTGCATCCAGGCTTTATCATTGGATGCAGTTTCGGAACGCTCCTATAATTGGGAATTTTTCATGTGACTTTAGCAGCATCAAAAAGCCAAAAGGATCTTTTTTGTATATCGACAACGAATTTTTAACACCTCAAAGGCTTATAACTTTTTCTCGGAATTATGCGGAATATGTAGGCAGGAAGCCTAAAGAGGGTGAGATTTTATTGGTCATAGACGAATGTCAGATTATGTTCAATGCTCGTGAATGGGGGCAGAAAAACCGTGCTGCATGGTGCAGTTTCTTCACCCAGCATCGTAAACTTGGTTATGAAGTTGTCCTTGTGGCTCAGTTTGATCGTATGCTCGATCGTCAGATCCGCTCCCTGATCGAGTATGAATGGATTCACAGGAAGGTGTCTAATTTTGGTGCTGCTGGAAAATTCCTTTCATTGTTCGCTGGTGGAAAGCTTTTTGTGGCGGTTAAGGTTTGGTATCCAATGAAGGAAAAAGTCGGATCAGAATTTTTTGTTGCGCATAAGAAATTTTATGAAATTTATGATACTTATGCTCTTTTCTCCGCTCCGGGTGATTGATTTATTTTATGTTCTCATTTTTCCTGTAGCTGCACGTTCCCGGATCAATGTTTGTGATACATGATGTAATTCCGGATACCCGGTGCAGGTTGTGGAGCGGGGGTTAGGGGGACCCGCGAAACGACCTGCACCGGGTGATGACCACGGAGCTGTAATACGTGGTCTCAAAATACATAGTTAATTTATGCTAACGTCAGATAAATACTGGCTTTAGACATGTTTTTGCAATTTGGCGAAAATGGCTTTTCGCCAAAAAATATTTACTAAAGGATGTGGTCTATTTGGTCGATCTTCGTGATCTTAAAAATACTCAAATTTATAATGACTTCGATGAGGTTGAAAATACCTATTGGTTCGACTTTAAGAAGAATAAGTTCTTACATAACATTGATACATTTTATTATTCTGTTAAATTTTCGAACGATTTCACAGCCGATTCGAAAGATTCTTCTGTTTCACATTTTCGGCTGCATATGAAAATGTTTTCCGAACAGTTTGATAAGTCCAATGATTTTGGTGCTGGTATATCGTACTTTGTGAAGGGTCTTCCTTCTGCTTTGAACTTTAAACCTTTTAGTTATGCTGGTTGGTATAATATCTGTTTGGAATGTCCAGAATACTTCGATATATTTTTTGCTCCGAAAGTTCCACATAGCAAAGAAGGTGATAAGTCTGTTACCTGTGAATGTGTTGTTCAGATTCGTTCTTATATGCTCTGGATGTATGGTGTTAAAAATGCTTATGAAAGGTCATTTGAGTATGTAAAAGCTATAGCTGCATATTACCATCTTGACATTCAATTTACTCAGGAAAATCGAATTGATTATTGCTGGCACTCTAATTATTTAAAAAATCCGGAAAAGTTTTTCTCTCCTGAAAACTTTTATAAAATGCGTGTTGATCGCTTTAAAGATGCTCTTATTCATACCAGTAAAAAAGGATCAGAAGATTTTGAAATTGATTATTTAGCGGTTGGCAAGCGATCGGATAAGATTTTTATTCGAATCTATCTGAAAAGTAAAGAAGTTGTTGAAAAAGGTTATAAGCCTTGGTTTTTTAAAGTTTGGCTCTTTAATGGCTTGATCAATCGCTATGATCTGTATTGTTATGAGTTTGCTTTCCTCAAACATTCCTGGAAGAGTTTAGATCTTGCCCGGATAACATATTATTCGGAATATGGCCGGGATAAACAGTTGCTTGATAAATGCAAAAAGATTATATCCGGTGATTTAGATTTATCTGCTGATGCTATGAAAAAGTTTGCTGATCAGATTACTCCTCCGATCAATCTTGTTATGAATGTTGAATTTCAGACTATGCGTAAACATTCTAAGACCTATCAGCTGATTCCTTTTTTTGATAACTCGGACAAGCTGACCAGTAAACGTATTTATGACTATCTTGATAACAGGAAGCTGATCTGTGATTATCTTACAAGTAAGGTTTTTCGTTTGTCTGAGCCTTATCAGCCGGGTGTTAATGATTCGAATAAGTCAAGACGTGATTATTGTGCCTTTTGGAAGGCGCTCAGGAGCTGCAAGCTTACAGATACATTTGTTCCGGAAGAAGATCAATCTTTGGTTCGGATGTATACCAGAAAATTGAATAGTGAAGTTGTGAAAGCTCGTGCTGTAAAGGCTGCCGTTACTTATGGTATTTACGTTAAGGGTATTAATGAGGCGAATCCGCTACAGGATTGTATCGAAGCTCTCTGTATGATGAATGATAATGATATGCAGGATGCTCTGCGGTATAAGAATAAAAAGATCCGCCAATTCAACGCGAATGAACTGGCGGACACAATGAATAATGCTGTTGATCGTCCGAATAACCTTATTGTTATAGATAAGGAAACCGGGAATATAGTTTTTTCGTAATTTTGTTATAACATGAAAAAAGAAAAAATGCAAATAAAGAAAAAATAAACGTGTATTACAAAATTACCTTCAGCTTTCCTGGTCTCCTTCAAATTTGTATTACAAAGGAGATTATTTATGGTATTAGAAAATGCTTATAATTTGTTTTTGGTTGACCGTGAATCATATTGTTCCCCTAAGTCATTGCTTTATTATCGGGATAATATTCCAAAATTTTCGGCTTATTTGTCTGATCAGCTGGAGCTTGCACCTGATCAGATTGATATGCAGGCTGTTACTCGTGATCTTGTTCTTGGTTATTTAACGCTGCTTCGTGCTTCTGGTTGTAAAAATACTACGATTAATACCTATTTTCGTGCTACAAAAGTTTTTTTAAATTACTGTATTGACGAGGGGTATTCTGATCCGGACTGTCTAAGGAAGATAAAGTTCTTGAAAGATGATAGTTCTCCTGTGATTCCTCTTAGTAATGCAGAAGTAGATCTTTTGGATAGTCTTTTTTCGAATAAGACGGAATCCGGATTGCGGAATTTGTGTATTATGCATTTAATGCTTGACGCAGGTTTCCGGTCTAATGATGTTGTTACTTTGCGTACCAGCAATATCAGTTTTGCTAATAACTATATTACTATTAAGGGTAAAGGCTCTAAATATCGTACAATATTTCTTTGTCCGAAACTGAAAAAATTACTTTTGCATTATCTTATTAAGTTTCGCTGCTACGATCCAAACGAAGATATTTTCTTTTTTGCTCAGGTCGGATCTGATAAACCTATTAATGATAATGTGATTAAGCAGCTTTTTGCCCGGATCAAGAAATCAAGTGGTATTGATCGTGTGCATCCGCATTTACTTAGACATACTTTTGCTACCAGTTTTATAGTTGGTGGTGGGAATATGGAATATTTAAGACTTATGCTTGGTCATAGTGACTATGCTACGACTAAGATGTATTTGCATTTAGCTCAGGAAGTAAAAATGCTGCATAGTGATATTTATAAATTGGATCCGGCTTTTTTTAAGGCCGGGTATTAGGAGGGATTGAATGAATGAGGAAAATTATACTGTTTTACTTGATGAGTACATTGTTATTGATCGTTCTACTGGGTATATATACTATCACTCTGATTCGCCTAAATCTTGTTCTGTCTTTGTTTTATTGAATAAGGCTTTATCTGGTGAGGTAAAAATATTGCATATTTAATTTTTTGTATCTCAAATTTTTGCAGCTGCTCTTCTGATCCGGAATGCTGCAGCTGCTCTCTGAGATACAAAATAAAAAACCCTCAACGAATCGCTATGTTCGTCAAAGGTCTTTTCGCAATTTTTATCTATATTAAAATGTTTAGTCAAGTGCGCCACCAGGGGTTCGAACCCTGGACACCCTGATTAAGAGTCAGGTGCTCTGCCAGCTGAGCTAGTGGCGCATACGTTGCATCTCAGTGCACGATTTATTATATATGATAGATTTTATAAATGCAAGTCTTTTTTTTAATTTTTTCAATTTTTTTATTTACATGTATTTTATATGTATTTCATAATTTTTTCTATTTCATTTTCCGGCAAACCGTGTATGATATGAAATGGTAGTTACGTTACACTTCCTGGTTCACTAAATCCTCATTTAACAAGCGATTTGTTGCTTCAAAATCGTATTGACAAAATCAAAACACTTAATATAATATACTTACCCAGGCAGCTGGATGACGTGTTCTCATCTGATCCGAGCCTTACGGAAAGGATGATTATTATGGTTTCATGGAATGACCTATTTACTTTTGTCATCATGCTGGTGACAATACGGACTTACATAGATACCAACAGAAAACATAAGAAATAGCCGTCCTGCTCTCGTCAAAGTTTAGGAACGGCTATCTCTTGATAACTTAGTATTAAATTCGCCGGGTCGGGTGAAGCGCACTCACCTTCCGGCTGCCTCGTTAAGTATATTATATGGTACACCTACATTTTTGTCAAACTTAACACCGTCCTGTTTACAGGGCTTTATCCATTTTAAGTTTCACATTGCCTATATTTATTATGAAAGAAAGGAGCAGATATCATCCTGATACCTGAGAAACACTATGAAAGTTGAAGAAAGATTATTAAAATATGTATCCTACTGGACAACCTCCGATGAAGGATGCAGCAAAATTCCAAGCAGCGACCGTGAATTCACCCTCGGACGCGAACTGGAGAAAGAATTAAAAGAACTCGGACTCTCAAACGTCACACTGACCGAACACTGCTATGTCTATGGACTTCTCCCAGCCACTCCTGGCATGGAAAAAGCAAAAGCGATCGGCTTTATTGCGCACATGGACACCGCACCTGATTTTACCGGAGAAAATGTCAAGCCTCAGATCATCCCGGATTATGACGGCGGCGATGTACTGTTAAAAGGTTCCGGTGCAGTCCTTAAAGTATCTGATTTCCCTACATTAAAAACTTTAAAAGGAAGAACTCTGATCACCACTGACGGCACAACGCTGCTCGGTGCTGACGACAAAGCCGGTGTTGCCGAGATTCTTACCGCTGTGGAACAGCTGATCCAGGATGGAACTCCGCACGGCGATATCTGGGTTGGAATCACACCGGATGAGGAAGTTGGCGCCGGCGCGGACCTTTTTGATCTGGATTATTTTAAAGCAGATTTTGCATACACGGTTGACGGTGATTATGAAGGTGAAGTTGCATATGAAAACTTCAATGCCGCAAGTGCTGATTTTGTCGTAAAAGGCGTGAACGTTCATCCGGGCGAAGCCAAGGATATCATGGTCAATGCTGCTCTCATTGCATGCGAGATCGCCGGAAAACTCCCGAAAGATGAAACACCATCCCATACCGAAGGCCGTGAGGGCTTCTATCATCTCTGCGATATGTCCGGCGATGTTGCAGAGGCAAAGTTATCTTATATTGTACGTGATCATGATAAAAAACGTTTTGAAGAGCGTCTTAGCTTCCTGCGTTCCCTGGAACAGGATTTTAACCGGATGTATGGCGAAGGCACTGTTTCCCTGACAATTACCCATTCCTATGAAAATATGTTATCCGTCATCGAGAACAACTTCTATGTGATCGAACTTGCCCGCAAAGCGATCGCTTCGGTCGGACTTGAGCCACTCTCCCGCCCTGTCCGCGGCGGCACAGACGGAGCACGGCTTTCCTTTATGGGACTCCCTTGTCCAAACCTCGGAACCGGCGGCTATGGATTCCATGGTCCTTTTGAACATATCAGTGTAGAAGGCATGGAAACTGCGGTACGTATCATCAAAGCGATCGCTTCTGACCCGGTTCTTGCGGAATAATCTTTTTCATACTGAATCGCACAAAAAGGCGTGTAAAAAATGATATTTCATTTTCACACGCCTTTTATTATTCTATTCTTTTTCAACTACATATTCGCAATCAATGCTGCGATCTCTTCCGGTGTCATCATCCGGTTTGGATCTGACAGATCCGGCGCCGGTGTGTCATTTACCGGTTCCGCTTCAACCACAGTCTCCTCCGCAGCCGGTTCTACGGCTTCTTCCACAATTGGAGTCTCCTCGACAACCGGCTCTACGTCCTCTTCTACAATTGGAGTCTCCTCGACAACCGGCTCTACGGCCTCTTCTACAATTGGAGCCTCCTCGACAACCGGCTCTACGGTCTCTTCTACAATTGAAGCCTCCTCGACAGCTGGCTCTACAACTTCTTCTACAATTGGAGTTTCCTCAGCGACTTCCGACTGAACTACAGATTCCGGCTCAAGAACTTCTTCCTCGACAGCCGGTGCTGCCTGAGCTTTCGTTTTCACAGCTTCTTTCGCTGCAGATGCTGCCTCTGTCTTAACCTCAGAAGCAATCTTCTCTGCCTGATAAGACGCAGCTTCCCGGATTGATTCTTCGATCGTCCTCTCCAGCTGGGATTTCAGATCATCCTGGATCTTTCCGGATTTCAGGTATTCATCCAGCTCACTGATATTAGAAAGCAGTTCCTGCTGCTTGGACAAAATATCCTGATTATTCTGATCGATCAACGTCTTCTGGTTATTCATCAAAGCTTCATTATTCGCATGGAACTTCTCCTGAAATGCCTCTAACATATCCATAACCTGATCATTGGAATTCAGCAGTGCCTCTGCATTCTCACGGTTGCGGTTGATCGTCACCTTTGCGATCGCTTTCTGAGCATTGATGATGTTATCTGCCGGAACAGATGCTGTCTGCTCCATCTGCCCCATCCTTTTTTCCATCATCTCGTATGTCTTCTTTAACATCAGATAAGATGCCTTCTCGGATCTGAGAAGCAGATCATACTGCTCCTGCATACGTGTTTCCTTCTGATACATCTTCTTCTGAATAGAAATGATCAGAAGATATAATGCAGCCAGCATCAGAACGCCAAATATTCCAAGCATTCTGTAATCTGTCGGGAAATTGAGCATTACATATAATTCTAATATAAACAGAACTGCTAATGCTATTGCCGAAAAAATGATCTGGACACCGGAAAAATCCGCCTTCTTCTTTGAACCTGCTGTTTGTTCTTCGCCCATTGTTGTATTCTCCATTTTCTTTCGTATCAATACGTAGTGTGGATGCTCTACATAACTGTAACTTCTCTAAATATTGATGCTTTTCATTTTATGATTTACAGGATAAATATACCATAAAAATATAAAATCTACAACCTTTAGCCTATTTTGTGTCATTTGACTTTCGCACTCTGTCATGCTACCATTTAAGTTAGTTAAAACTAATCGTTTTGAATGAAGGCAAAGGAGTTGGATTATTATGAAGGTATATGAATTTGGAAGTGCAGACAAACCATCCATCATGCTATTTCCAGGAACCTGTTGTTACTGGAAAACCAATTTTGGTCATGTCCTGGACAATCTCCAGAAACATTTTTATACGCTGGTTGTCAGCTACAGTGGATTTGACGAGACGGAGAACACCACCTTTATCTCCGAATTGGATGAAGTTCAGAAAGTGGAAGCCTATATCAAAGACCGGTTACACGGCAATCTTTTTGCCGCTTATGGCTGTTCTCTTGGCGGATCGTTCGTCTCTTTGCTTGTAAGCCGGAAAAATATCCATATTGATCATGCGATCATTGGCTCCAGCGACATGGATCAGACTTCAAAATGGATGGCAAAGCTCGAAACAGCAATTATGATGCCCATATTTTATCCGCTTATCACCGGAAAGGGCGGCACTCTTTTAAAAAGAGTGTTTGAAAAGAAAATGAATGAAGGCAACGACAGTTCTGATTATATCAAAAAGTTCATGGACATGATGGGGCTAAACAGCGGTATTGATTTTTCATTTATCTCCAAAGAATCCATGAAAAATCAATTCTGTACCGACCTTTATACTCCTGTTGGCGAACACATCGAGGTTCCTGGCACAACGATCCACGTATTTTACGCCAAAAAGATGGGAGAAAAATATCGCAGCCGCTATCTGAAGCATTTCTCCCATCCTGAGATCTGCGAATTTGATCTGCAGCATGAAGAATTACTGCTCGATGCCGACCGCTGGACACAGGAGGTGTGCCGCGTATGTGAAGTTGATCACGGAAGTGTTCTTCCATCTTAAAATATGAACATAAACCACCAGAACCACATAAAGTCCATCTCCGCAAATCATCAGTTTTTCATCATTGCCTTATATGTATACTGCTTGAAAGGACATTTTATAATTTCCAGCAGTATTTGTTCAGGCTTTCTAACAGTTAGAAATAATATCTACTGTTTAAACAAACTTTTTTTGATTTTAAGCAGTATTTATTTAAACCTTCTAACAATTCGAAAGAATATTTACTGGTTAAAAAACATTTTTTTAATTTCAAGCAGTATTTGTTCAGGTTTTCCATTCATTTTAAAGTATATATACTGCTTAGAGCAACAAAATAAAGATTTAAGCAGTAAAATCCATAAATCCCAGTTCAGCATAACTGACGTATAAGATTCCCTGATCATTATAATATGATTTTGTTTCTTGTAATTAATCCAAATTGATTTTATCTCTTCTTATATGTCATTACGATTCCAACTATAGAAGCTATAAAAACAATTGGGGCGAGTCTTACAAACAAAAACTCGAATCCGTGCAGAATTGTGCCCGCGACTGCTAATTCAGGATCATTATAATTCCAGTTCAAATAGGAACCATCTATAGCCACCAGCCCAATAAACAGAATTACAATTAGTGAACATACCAAAACAAGTCCCCAACGAATCATTTTAATTTTTGCCATACTTCTTTTCGCAAGCTGTAGATTAATTACCTGAAGTTTTTCTGAAATTGACTTTATATCATCTGATCCATCTTCTTGTATATTTTCACCGAGTAATACGCTTACTGATGTATCCAATTCGTCTGCCAATGCAATCAGCATATTTGAATCCGGAACCGATATACCATTCTCCCATTTAGAAACAGTCTGCCTTACCACATTTAATTTAATTGCAAGTTCTTCCTGAGATAATCCTTTTGATTTTCTAAGATTTTTAATGTTTTCATTCAACATAATCTGCGCCTCCTTGTTTTTGATGACTCCATTCTATGATCAAAAGAGCCGTTGCTACAAGCAACGCATGTTAACATGAGCTTATTTATACAGTTCCTTTAATTCAATCAATATACGATTTTGTTCCTCTTCGCAGGTAAATCCGGTTCTTGAAAAGAAGCCATATCTATAACATTTCAAGCCGGTTTGCTTTACCTGACGAATTTTATTCGGTCGTAACCGAGTCAGTTGTAACCGAACAAAATAAAGTCCATATACGCATTATGATAATGCTTTTACGTATCATAACAATTATCTGCCAGGTGTAACTTCTGGTTTCACAAACTGGAATTGAGATTTCATATATTCCAAGGGATTTAATAACTGTTATATTTTATTATCAAATATCTCTCAATC
>CAKRMH010000023.1 GCA_934364805.1 uncultured Lachnospiraceae bacterium | reverse complement strand
CAAAACTTAGCTTGGCTAAATTTATCCTTTGATTTAATGTTTAAAGGTGCATCTCTCGATGCTGTTCGTCAAATCTTATTGATTTGCCTGAATAATTCTCATTGAATCTTTCAAGGTTTTTCACTGTTCAGTTATCAATGTTCTTTATCGCTGTCTCATGCGACAGCTTGTATATATTATCATGTATGCTATCTAATGTCAACACTTTTTTTGACATTTTTTTACTTTAGAAGTAAAGCGGAGAAGGAGGGATTTGAACCCTCGCGCCGGTTACCCGACCTATACCCTTAGCAGGGGCACCTCTTCGGCCACTTGAGTACTTCTCCAAAGTTATTGTCACTTTAATTCTATTGTTTGCATACGTGACGCATTAAATATAATACTAAACCGACCTATATTTGTCAAGAAAAATTTACAAAAAATCTGTGTAAAATTTATAAGCATGTTTCATCTATGGTACGATACTCTTTGATTGCTGTTTCATACAGGTTATTTCCAACGGAATCCACAACAACAATTGCCGGAAAATCTTTTACTTCCAGCTTACGGACTGCTTCTGCACCCAGATCTTCATAACAAACAATCTCTGAACTTACAATACATTTCGACAACAGTGCTCCAGCTCCGCCGACAGCTGCAAAATATACTGCATGGTTTCTTACTACGGCATCGATTACCTCTTTTGTACGTTTTCCTTTTCCGATCATTGCCTTTTCTCCAAGATCAAGAAGCGTCGGAGCATACTTATCCATTCTGGATGCCGTTGTAGGTCCTGCTGAACCAATCGGTCTTCCCTCTCTTGCGGGAGATGGTCCCATATAATAGATTGTAGCATCTTTGATATCGATCGGTAGATCTTCCCCTCGCTGCAACGCTTCCATCATTCGTTTGTGGGCTGCATCTCTCGCTACATAGATTGTCCCTGTTATGTATACATAGTCACCGGATTTTAATTTGCCTGTAACTTCTTCTGTGATCGGTGTTGTAATATGATAATTCATTGTTTTCTCCCTCTTTCCTGTCGTTCGTAAGTAATTGCAAAACTCATATGCTGTGAATACAAAATGATTAGATTACTCTAACTACATGACGGTTTACATGACAACAGATATTGATTGCTACCGGGAGACCTGCAATATGTGTTGGATAGGTATTAATGTTCACTGCAAGCGCCGTCGTTGTTCCCCCAAGTCCTCCTGGTCCGATTCCAAGCTGGTTGATTTTTTCAAGCATTTCCTTTTCAAGATCTGCCACATATGGAATTTCAGAATGTGAATCGACTGGTCTTGTCAGTGCCTTTTTCGCCATAAGTGCACATTTTTCAAATGTTCCTCCTACACCAACTCCGACGACCATCGGCGGACATGCATTTGGTCCGGCATCGTTAACTGCTGTAAGGATTGCCTTTTTTACCCCTTCTATTCCGTCTGCCGGTTTTAACATAAACACTCTGCTCATATTTTCGCTGCCAAATCCTTTTGGTGCAAATGTAATTTTAACCTGATCTCCTGGAACGATCGAATAGTGGATGACCGCCGGTGTATTATCTTTTGTGTTTTCCCGGATCAATGGATCTTTCACCACAGATTTTCTTAAAAATCCATCTATGTATCCCTGACGTACCCCTTCGTTAACGGCATCTCCGATAGCCATTCCTTCAAAATGCACATCCTGACCCACTTCCAAAAATACAACTGCCATTCCGGTGTCCTGGCATATTGGGATCATTTCTTTATCAGCAATCTCCAGATTATCCTGTAATTGGTTCAGTATTTTCTGTCCAAGTTCTGATTTTTCCTCTTTCGCTGCTTTTTTCAGCGCATTTTTCATGTCACCGGAAAGATCGTAATTTGCTTCAATGCACATTTCCCGGATATTTTTTATAACCTCATCGGTTGATACAGATCGAACCATTGTTTTTCTCCTTTTGGGGTTTTACCCACTGCTTTTTGAAATTTTGGATATGTTATCCACAAATCCATGACTTTTTACGTGCATTTGGTGATAACTTTCTTGTTTTTTTAATTTTTGTGGACAAAAAGCCGCAGCCTAAGTAAAAGACCGCGGCTTTTGAAAGCTCGTAACTCAATATTTTATTCCTGGGTTTCTTCTTCCGTCTCCTCAGTTTCATCCTCATTTGGTATGAGTGATTTATCCTCACGTACTTTTGCAATACTTGCCACTGTCACATCTTCGCTGAGATTGATCAGTTTTACACCGGATGTTACACGTCCAAGAAGTGCTGTATCTGCCACACGGATTCGGATAATGATACCTTCCGTCGTGATTAACATCAGTTCATCCTCTTTACCGACTGCTTTTACGCCGATCAGATTGCCTGATTTTTCGGTAATCTTATAGCACTTGATACCTTTTCCACCACGGTTCTGTGCAGTAAACTCGCTGGTCTTGGTGCATTTTCCAAGTCCTTTTTCCGATACGATCATTACCGCATCACCCTGGCTGTCGATCTGCATTGCGATGACTTCATCATCGTCCGTGAGATTCATTCCGATCACACCCATTGTTGTTCTTCCGGTTGCCCTTACATCACTTTCATGGAAACGGATACACTGTCCATATTTTGTGAACAGGAAAATATCAGAATCGTCATCGGTGATCTTCACTTCGATCAGCTCATCGTCTTCGCGCAGATTGATTGCTGCAAGACCGGTTTTACGGATATTTTCATAGTCTGTTACAGATGTTTTCTTTACAATACCCTTTCTGGTTGCCATGAAGAGGTATTTCTCCGGTTCATATTCCTTGATCGGGATCATTGCAGTGATCTTTTCTCCAGGCTGTAACGGGATCAGGTTAATAATTGCCGTACCTCTTGATGTTCTGCTTGCTTCCGGAATCTCGTATGCTTTGATACGGTATACACGTCCGGTATTGGTAAAGAACATGAGATAATGGTGCGATGTCGTCATCATCATCTCTTCGATGTAGTCATCTTCTATGGTTTCCATACCCTTGATACCTTTTCCACCACGGTGCTGGCTCTTAAAGTTATCGATACTCATTCTCTTGATATATCCGACTTTCGTCATTGTGATAACCGTATTGGTTTCAGGGATCAGATCCTCCATAGAGATATCAAATTCATCATATCCGATGGATGTTCTTCTATCATCGCCATATTTATCTGCGATTGCTAGAATTTCTTCACGGATCACGCCGAGAAGTTTCTTCTCATCTGCAAGAATTGCCTTTAATTCCGCAATTTTTGCCATAAGATCTGCGTATTCAGCCTCTAACTTCTCTCTTTCGAGACCTGTCAGTGCACGCAGTCTCATGTCAACGATAGCCTGCGCCTGTGCGTCTGTAAGTCCAAAACGCTCCATTAAGCTCTGTTTTGCTTCCGGCGTGGTACGGCTTCCGCGGATAATCTTTATCACTTCGTCGATATTGTCCAGTGCGATCAGTAATCCTTCGAGGATATGAGCACGTTCCTCTGCTTTGTTCAGATCATACTGTGTTCTTCTTGTGATAACTTCTTTCTGATGAATCAGATAATAATTTAAAAGCTCATACAGATTCAGTACCTTTGGCTCGTTGTTGACAAGTGCGAGGTTGATAACACCAAATGTATCCTGCATCTGTGTATGTTTGAACAGAAGATTCAGTACGACACTCGGATTGACATCACGTCTTAACTCGATACAGACTCTCATGCCTTCACGATCAGATTCATCTCGAAGATCCGTAATTCCGTCAATTTTTTTATCTTTTACAAGCTCTGCGATCTTTTCGATCAGTCTTGCTTTGTTTACCAGATATGGAAGCTCGGTTACAACGATCCTGTTCTTGCCGTTCTGCATCGGTTCAATGTCAGTCACTGCACGAACACGGATTTTTCCACGTCCGGTGCGGTATGCCTCGTTGATTCCTGCAGTACCAAGAATCATTCCTCCGGTTGGAAAATCAGGTCCTTTGATGATTGAAATCAGATCATCAATGTCGGTTTCTTTTTCTTCAATATCGTTATCGATCAGTTTTACAACCGCATGGATCACATCCCTTAAATTATGCGGCGGGATGTTGGTTGCCATACCAACCGCAATACCCGTCGTACCATTTACCAGAAGGTTCGGATAACGGGATGGAAGAACTGTAGGCTCTTTCTCGGTCTCATCGAAGTTTGGTTTAAAATCAACGGTGTTTTTGTTGATATCTTCGATCATCTGCATTGAGATTTTACTGAGTCTCGCCTCTGTATATCGCATTGCAGCGGCACCATCGCCATCGACTGATCCAAAGTTACCATGTCCGTCTACAAGTGGATATCTTGTCGACCAGGACTGTGCCATGTTGACAAGTGCTCCATAAATCGAGCTGTCTCCGTGAGGATGGTATTTACCCATGGTATCACCGACAATACGTGCACATTTACGATGTGGCTTATCCGGTGTGTTATTCAACTCAATCATGGAATAGAGAACACGGCGCTGTACCGGTTTCAGACCATCTCTTACATCAGGTAATGCACGGGAAGCAATTACGCTCATTGCATAGTCGATATAGGAAGTCTCCATGGTTTTTTTGAGGTCTACATGCTGTATTTGATCAAAAATTTTGTCATCCACTTAAACTTATCCTCCTTAAATATCAAGATTCTGAACGTATTTTGCATTTGCTTCAATAAATTCGCGTCTTGGTTCAACTTTATCGCCCATAAGGGTTGTAAATGTAACATCAATTTCAGATGAGCTTTCCTCATCCATGACGACACGTTTCAAAATACGTGTTTCCGGATTCATGGTTGTTTCCCATAACTGTTCCGCATCCATTTCTCCAAGTCCTTTATATCGCTGGATCTTATTATTCTGATCCCTTCCGACTTCATTCAGTATCTTGTTTAATTCCTCATCACTGTATGCATACCATACCTTTTTGTTTTTTTCCAGCTTGAAAAGTGGCGGCATAGCAAGGTATACATGTCCCTGTTTAATGAGTTCCGGCATAAAACGATACAGGAATGTCAGCATTAAAGTTGCAATATGTGCACCATCAACGTCGGCATCGGTCATGATGATGATCTTGTTATATCTCAGTTTGGAAATATCGAAATCTTCATGAATACCGGTTCCAAACGCAGTAATCATCGCCTTGATCTCTGCATTACTGTAAATTCGGTCAAGTCTTGCCTTTTCAACATTTAAGATCTTGCCACGCAGTGGCAGGATTGCCTGAGTCGCACGGCTTCTTGCAGTTTTTGCGGATCCACCGGCGGAATCTCCCTCTACGATGAAGATTTCGCAGTTTTTCGGATCTTTGTCGGAGCAGTCTGCAAGTTTGCCCGGAAGTGAAGTGCCTTCAAGCGCTGTTTTTCTTCTTGTAAGATCTCTTGCTTTTCTCGCTGCTTCCCTTGCACGCTGCGCAAGAAGTGATTTTTCACAGATATTTTTAGCGATTTCCGGATTCTGCTCCAGAAAATAGGTCAGTTTTTCACTTACAACGGAATCTACCGCACCTCTTGCTTCACTGTTTCCAAGTTTCTGTTTGGTCTGACCCTCAAACTGAGGCTCCTCAATCTTGATACTGATGATCGCAGTAAGTCCTTCACGGATATCATCACCGGTTAAAGCACTTTCATTGTCTTTTATGATCTTGTTTGCCCTTGCATAAGCATTGAATGTCTTAGTCAGCGCATTACGGAATCCCGCAAGATGCGTTCCACCTTCCGGAGTAATAATATTATTTACAAAACTGAATGTGGAATCATTAAAGGAGTCGTTATGCTGCATTGCAACCTCAACATAAACACCATCCCTTGTTCCTTCACAGTAAATAACATCTTCATAAAGCGGTTCTTTTCCGCGGTTTAAGTAGGAAACGAACTCCTTGATTCCTCCTGCATAATGGAATTCGTGCTCATGATGAGAATCTTTGCGAACATCTTTTAACACAATGCGGAGTCCTTTTGTCAGGAATGCAGTCTCTCTCAATCTCTGTTTTAAGGTGTCATAATCATATACGGTTTCTTCAAAAATCGTATCATCCGGGAGAAAATGAACCTTTGTTCCATGAAGTTCCTGATCACAGGTTCCAATCACGGTAACGGCACCATCTGCTTTTCCCTTTTTATAACTCTGCGAATAAATCTGACCTTCATGATATACTTCAACGGTAAGCCATGTAGACAGGGCATTTACAACCGAGGCTCCAACACCGTGAAGTCCACCGGATACTTTGTATCCTCCACCGCCAAATTTTCCACCCGCATGAAGTACGGTAAATACAACTTCCAGTGCAGATTTTCCTGCTTTATGGTTGGTTCCAACAGGAATTCCTCGTCCGTCATCGCAGACCGTAATGGAATTATCTTCCTCGATCGTGACCTCAATATTTTTGCAGTATCCGGCAAGTGCCTCATCTACTGCATTGTCAACGATCTCATAAACGAGATGATGCAGACCTCTTGCAGATGTACTTCCAATGTACATACCAGGTCTTTTTCGAACTGCTTCTAATCCTTCCAAAATCTGGATCTGGTCCGCACCATATTCCTGATTATTCTGTAATTCTTCACTCATGAATTAGCCTCCTCATCATGTAGCTGCTACAATGTTAAATCTCTTCCAGGGAAGTTTTTT
This sequence comes from uncultured Lachnospiraceae bacterium, assembly GCA_934364805.1. Lineage (GTDB taxonomy): Bacteria > Bacillota > Clostridia > Lachnospirales > Lachnospiraceae > Roseburia. The sequence goes on along the minus strand of CAKRMH010000023.1, from coordinate 26,997 downwards.
CAAAAATCTCTCCCTGTATCACCTGAAAGATCTTGTTGATGTGAAATCGATTTTTTACAAACTCATCTAATCCTGTGCAGGTGATCAGTGTCTGAATCTCACCAATACTGTTCAGCAGATAATTCTGCCGGTTACTGTCTAACTCCGATAACACATCATCCAGCAAAAGTACCGGTGTATCATGTATACACTTTTTTACAAATTCAATTTCAGATAATTTCAGTGAGAGAGCAGAGGTACGCTGCTGTCCCTGTGAACCGAATTTGCGAATATCTATTCCGTTAATTGAAAACAACATATCGTCCCTGTGCGGGCCAACCGTTGTCTGACATAACTTCAAATCCCTTTTTTTGGCTCTTTCGAGTTCTTCTTCAAATACGGCATCATCCACATTTGCCTCATAACGGATCAAAAGATCTTCCTTTCCACCAGAAATGCGAAAATGGATCTCATGGATGATCTCATTTAACTCCTCCACAAATCTTTTGCGGCTTTCTATGATCCGCCTGCCATACTCAAGAAGCTGCATATCCCAGACCGGGAGCGTATCAAGAAGCTCCGGCCGGAAATAAATATCCTTTAGTAACTTGTTTCTCTGATTCAGTATTTTGTTGTATCTGGAAAGATCTGCCAGATATAGTTTATCCAATTGACACAATTCTAAATCAAGAAATCTTCTTCTTTCCGCCGGACCGTTTTTGATCAGATTCAGATCCTCCGGTGAAAAAAATACAATATTCAAAATTCCAAACAACTCACTGGCTTTTTTTATTGGAATCTTATTGACTGCAATTCCCTTGGAACGGTTTTGTCTCAAATGCATATCAATCTGATATTCTTTTTCGTTCTTTTGGACGATGGTACGAATATGGGACTCTTTCTCCCCAAAACGGATCAGCTCTTTGTCTTTGCTGCCTTTATGGGATTTGGTCGTTCCACTCAGATATGCTGCTTCTAAGATATTCGTCTTTCCCTGTGCATTGTCCCCATAAAAAATATTGGTTCCCGGATCCAGAAAAAGCGACAATTTTTCATAATTGCGAAAATTATTTAACTCGATCGACTGGATGATCATTTTACGATCTGGATTGTTTCTCCATCGTAAGAAACAACATCTCCATCATGAAGTTTTTTGCCACGCTGAACTTCAACTTCACCATTGACCTGAACAAGTCCATCCTGGATCACCATCTTGGCTTCCACACCGGAACCTACAAGACTGGCTTTTTTTAAGGCCTGTCCAAGCTTAATAAATTCATCTTCTTCACGAATATTTACTGTGATCATAATATCTCCTAATTGGATGCTGTATTAAAGTTAACCGGAAGAATCAGATAAATAAATTTACCTTCATCGTCCTTAATGAAACATGGAGCCTTTGGATTGACCATGTAAAGAGAAACCTCTTCCTCATCAATAACACGAAGTGCATCAATAAAGAATTTCGGATTAAATCCGATCATAATATCTTTTCCCTCTTTCTCAATGTCAATGTCTTCATTCATGGAACCGATAAAAGAATTGATCTTTAATTCCATATTGCCATCCGTGACATTCATAATGATCGGTTTTTTATCACCTTCTTTGACAAGAAGCGTAGCACGGTCAATACAGTCTAATAATTCTTTTTTGTTCATCTTAACCTTTGTCTCATAATCAGACGAGAGCATCTGCTCGATCTTAAAGTATTCACCTTCAATCAGTCTGGAAACAACCGTCGTATTATCAAAATCAAAAACAATATGGTTATCTGCAAGATATACTAGAACATCTTCATCTGCATTTCCAGGAAGAATTTTACTGATTTCCTGAAGTGTCTTTCCAGGAACAACAACTTTCTTCGCATCATAGTTATTCTTCAGTTCAATATTGCGGATTGAAATACGATGACCATCAAGTGAAACTACTTTCAATTCATTTTCCTTGATCTCAAATAATTCACCTGTCATTAATTTGTTGTTGTCATTGTCTGCAATTGAGAAAATGGTCTGTCGGATGACTTCTTTTAACGTAAACTGGGACATTACAATTGCTTCATTTTTCTCAATGTACGGAATGTATGAAAAATCATCACCAGATTTACCAACGATATTGAATTTCGCTTTTTCACAGGAGATTACTGTCTTAAAGGATGCGTCTGTCTCGATCGTCACATCACTGTCTGGTAATTTGCGGACAATTTCGGAAAAGATCTTAGCATCCAGTGCGATAACACCACGTTCTGCAATCTCTCCTTCAATCTTGGTTTCAATACCAAGTTCCATATCATTTGCGGTAAGTCTGATTTCATTTGTAGATGCATCTATAAGAATACATTCTAAGATAGCCATTGTTGTTCTGGTAGGTACTGCTTTGGAAACAATATTTACTCCATGTAATAAATCGGCTTTTGAACAAATAAGTTTCATCGAAAAACTCCTTCCTGGGCTTGTATATAAATATAAATGATATTAATAATATTCTTCTTAGGGGGTGTGAATAAGTGTATAACCACTCGAAAGCCTTTAAATTCACTGCTTTCGAGGTTTGATAACCCTTTTATAAGTCTGTGAAAATGCAGCTTATAACTTTAGGGCATTTGTGAATAAACATAACTGCTTCGAAAAGTTATCCATGAACCTCATAAAAATTCAGAGAGTTGTCCATATTTTTCACAGACATTCCACTGTGGATAAACGTGGATAAGTTTATAAAAAAATGTGTAAAACAATCCCCTTCTTATTATAATAGGTGGATATTAGTTTGGGTTGATCTTCTTTTTAATGGTTTCGATCAGGCTTTTCGTTGTCTCATTGGTCTCATATTCCTCGCTGATCTTCTTGATTCCATGGATGATCGTAGAGTGATCACGTCCTCCAAGCAGCGAACCAATGGTATCTAAAGGAATGTCGGTCATATTCTTGCAGAGATACATCGCAATCTGTCGAGGTTTTGCAATATCGCTGCTTCGGTTTTTGGAGATCATCTGATCTAAAGAGATCTGGAAGTGTTCCGATACAACTTCGATGATCAGCTGCGGAGTGATCTCCTTTGGCTTGTCCGGAGTTATGATATTCTGAAGTTCTTTCTGTGCAATGTCCATGGTGATCTCAGTATGAACCAGGTTATTGTAGGCTAAAAGTTTATTTAAAGCCCCTTCAAGCTCACGGACATTGGATTTGATGTTGTTTGCAATATAATTCAGAATCTCATCATTGATATTAAAGTTATCCGATTCCGCTTTTTTTCGAAGGATTGCCATTCTTGTTTCATAATCAGGAACACCAATGTCTGCCATAAGTCCCCATTCAAAACGGGAACGAATACGTTCCTCTAATGTCTCCATCTCTTTTGGAGGCTTATCGGAAGTCAGAATGATCTGCTTCCCCTGTGTCTGTAGTGCATTAAAAGTATGGAAGAACTCTTCCTGTGTACTTTCCTTGCCGATAATAAACTGAATATCGTCGATCATAAGAACGTCAACTTTACGGTATTTATCACGGAATTTGGTCATGGATGAAGCGTTACCATTACGGATGGATTCGATAACTTCATTCGTGAATTCTTCCGAAGTAACATAAATTACCTTGGTATCTGGTTTCTGTTCTAATATGAAATGACCAATGGAATGCATCAGATGGGTTTTTCCGAGTCCAGGACCTCCATATATATAGAGAGGATTATATGCTTCGCCAGGGGATTCTGCTACTGCGAGAGCGGCAGACTGGGCAAAACGGTTGTTGTTACCTACGACAAAAGTTTCAAATGTATAGTTTGGATTCAGATTTGAGTTATCGCTGCCAACTGGCGCAGATGAAGCCTTTGGAGCCTTGGTAGTATGAAGCTTTTTCGCCTGTTCCGGGAGAATAAATTCAATTTCATATTCAGTTCCGGTAATTTCAGCGATAGCTACTTTTAATGGAAGATAGTACTTCTTCGAAATGTAGCTGAGAGCCATCTGCTCTGAAGGTACAAGAATATAAAGTTTATTATCCACGATTCCAAATACTTCAAGAGGACGCATCCATGTATCAAAGGACACGTCACTGATCTCATGCTCCGTTTTTACGGTATTTAATATCTCATTCCACTTTTCGATTATCTGATCCATTGAGTTTCTCCATATCTTTAAGATAAAACAGGATAGTTTTCCACAATCCTAGATAACTATAATAGTACACTATTTTTTGCTTTTAATCAATGTTTAAAGGTGGTGAAAACGTCACAAAAGTTATAGACCCGAAATTTTCTAGGCTAAGAATACTTTTTCACATATTGTCCAATGGGTATCAAGATATTATCCACAAGTTATCCACAAATTGAGGATAACTCTATTTTGGGATGGATAAGTTGAGAAAGTTATCAACATTGTGGATATTATGTGGATAACTTTCTGGATAACAAATAGTTTCTTCCTTATTATATAGAACGATATATGGCGTATTTTTAAAAAAAGATATTTTTTAATTTTAATGAGAAAATATTTTAAAATTTATTGACTTTACGACTTTTTTTGTTATAATTGAACTGATGTTTTTTAACGTAGAGGAGGTGGATATTAATGAAGATGACATTCCAACCAAAAAAGAGACAGAGATCTAAAGTACACGGATTCAGAAGTAGAATGAGTACAGCAGGCGGAAGAAAAGTATTGGCTGCAAGAAGATTAAAAGGTAGAAAGAAATTATCAGCTTAGGCCACAGTTTTGTGGTCTTTTCTTCTTTTATGACGCAAAATGCCACTGATGAAAAATTAGGCAATGGCAAAAAGGAGATTTCATATGAAATTCTCAGAATCATTGAAGAAAAATAATGATTTTCAAAATGTGTACCGGAACGGGAAGTCTTATGCAAACCGTTTTCTGGTCATGTATGTTTTGAAAAATGATACAGAAAAAAACAGAATAGGTATATCAGTTAGTAAAAAAGTTGGAAACAGTGTTATTAGACATCATATAACTCGTCTGGTGAGAGAGAGCTATAGACTACATGAAGACATGTTTAATAGTGGTTTAGACATTGTAGTCATCGCAAGAACAACTGCGCGGAAAGCTTCCTATCATGAAGTGGAAAGTGCATTGTTGCATCTTGGAGGTCTTCACAACATAACAAAGTAGAAATTAATCTGAAAAGAAGATGGAATCATTTTGAAGAAAATTTTAATAGCACTTATTAAATTTTATAGAAAATATATTTCTCCAATGAAGACTACGAAGTGCCCATATTATCCAAGCTGCTCCCAGTATGGACTTGAGGCTGTGGAAAAATATGGTGCGTTAAAAGGTGGTTTATTAGCTGCATGGAGAATTATGAGATGTAATCCTTTTTCTAAGGGAGGATATGATCCGGTTCCATAATGGAGGTTTTTATGTCGGGCATTTTATTAACCGCTTATTCCGGAGCAATTCTTGGACCGATCGCTAAGGTATTAGGTTGGGTCATGAATGGAATATACATGGCAATGTATAATTTATTCGGAATCGAAGATGTGGCATTAAGTATTATTTTACTTACAGCAGTGATTTACCTGTGTCTGCTTCCGCTGACAATCAAACAGCAGAAGTTTTCCAAAATGACACAGATCATGCAGCCGGAAATTCAGGCTATTCAGAACAAATATAAGAATAAAAAAGATCAGGCATCCATGCAGGCGATGCAGCAGGAAACACAGCTGGTATATGAGAAATACGGTGTATCACCAGCAGGAAGCTGCGTCCAGATGATCATCCAGATGCCGATCCTGTTTGCACTCTATCGTGTATTCTATAATGTTCCTGCGTATATCGTGAGCGTTAAAAATCAGTTCAGTGGTCTGGTAGACACGATCACCGCTACAAGTGGATTCCAGGATACCATGACACAGATCATGAAGGATTATAAGCTGAATGTGGCGGTTGACTTTACAACAACAGACACATCTGCATTAAAGGATTATATCGTGGACGTATTGTACAAGCTTCCAAAGTCTGGATGGGAGAATCTTACCGATTACTTTTCCAATGTAGGAAGTGAAGTAGATACACTTACACCGCATATGAACAAGTTCAACTATTTCTTTGGTCTGAATGTATCGGATACTCCACTGAATATCATTAAGACGAGTTTTGCTTCACATGCATGGCTGATACTTGTTGTTGCTTTATTAATTCCAGTTATTTCTTATCTGACACAGATGTTAAACATCAAACTGATGCCACAGGCTGGTTCTAATGGAAATGATCAGATGGCTCAGCAGATGAAAACGATGAACCTGATGATGCCACTTTTCTCATTTGTAATGTGCTTCACAGTTCCTGTAGGTCTTGGTGTATACTGGATTGCTGGTGCTATTTGTAGAAGTGTACAGCAGCTTTTCATTAACAAGTATTTCAAGAATATGGATATGGATGATATTATCCGTAAGAATCAGGAAAAAGCAAAGAAAAAACGTGAGAAAATGGGAATTGCGCAGAATCAGATCCGCGATGCGGCTAAGATCAGCACAAAGAAAATAGACAGCACAGGTGAGGAAAGTAAAATGTCTTCCGCTCAGAAAGAACTTGAGCTGGAAAAAGCTGCAGCTAAGAAAGCAAATGCAAAAGCAGGAAGTATGGCTGCAAAGGCTAATATGGTAAGAGATTTTAACGAGAAGAACTCGCGTAAATAATAACAGGGGGTTTTAATATGGAATTTATCGAAATTTCTGCAAAAAATGTGGATGACGCATTAACAGAGGCATCTGTAAAGCTTGGTACAACAAGCGATCAGATCGAATATGAAATTATTGATAAGGGAAGTGCCGGATTTCTTGGTATCGGAAGCAAAAATGCAGTGATCAAGGCTCGCAAAAAGTTTTCTATCGAAGATTCTGTAAGAGAGTTTTTAACAAAAGTTTTTGATGCAATGCAGCTTGAAGTTGAGATTCTCATTAAGGTAGATGAAGAAAACAAGCTGATCGATGTAGAGTTAAAAGGCGATGAGATGGGTATTCTGATCGGAAAAAGAGGACAGACACTGGATTCACTCCAGTATCTCACCAATCTTGCAATCAACAAGCATTCAGATCAGTACTATAAGGTAAAGGTCGATACAGAGGATTACCGCAAGAGAAGAAGAGACACACTTGAGAATCTTGCCAAAAATATCGCATATAAAGTAAAGAGAACAAAACGTTCCGTTGCTTTAGAGCCAATGAATCCTTTTGAGAGAAGGATCATTCATTCTGCGCTTCAGAATGACAGATATGTTACAACCTTCAGTGAAGGTGAAGAACCATACAGACATGTTGTTGTAGCTTTAAAAAAATAATGGCTGCGACAAATGAATGTAGTAAAATGGGTATCCATCCGGATACCCATTTTTGACAGTTATATAAGGAGAATTCTATGAAAACAGATACGATTGCAGCAATCGCAACTGCGATGACACCATCTGGCATTGGTATTGTAAGAATCAGTGGTGAAGATGCATTGACGATAATTCAGAAAATATATCGTTCACCAAAGAACAGGAAAAATCTTTTGAAATGTTCATCCCATACGATTCATTATGGATACATCTATGATGGGGATGAGATGATCGATGAAGTTATGGTATTGCTTATGAAGGCTCCGAATACGTATACCAGAGAAGATACCGTCGAGATCGATTGCCATGGCGGTGTGTTTGTCATGAAAAGAATTTTGGAAACCGTCATAAAATATGGTGCGAGACCGGCAGAACCTGGAGAATTTACAAAACGTGCATTCTTAAATGGAAGGATCGATCTCAGTCAGGCAGAGTCTGTCATTGATGTCATTCAGTCCAAAAATGAATTTGCACTTAAAAGTTCGTTAAATCAGCTCAAAGGAGCAGTTTTGCAAAATATAAAGGCGATACGTGGCAATATTATACATGAAATTGCCTATATTGAATCTGCATTGGATGACCCTGAACACATTTCACTGGATGGATATGGAGAAGCATTAAAAGAGAAAATCACAGTTATCTCCGAACAGATCCAGAAACTTCTAGATTCTGCGGATAACGGAAGAATCTTGAAGGAAGGAATCAGTACGGTAATTGTTGGAAAACCAAATGCCGGTAAATCTTCCCTGATGAATATACTGGTCGGAGAAGACCGTGCGATCGTGACGGATATTGCGGGAACAACCCGAGACATTCTTGAGGAGCAGATCAATCTTGGAGGAATTTCTCTAAATATCATTGATACGGCGGGAATTCGTAATACTTCAGATGTGGTTGAGAAAATCGGAGTATCCAAAGCAAAGGAATATGCTGCAAAGGCAGACCTTACGATCTATGTGATCGATTCTTCGACAGAACTTGATGAGAATGATTTTGAAATCATGGAACTATTGGATGAGCAGCATTCCATTGTTCTCTTAAATAAATCGGATCTGACTCCGGTAACAACAGAGGAAACTGTAAAGAAACATCTGAATGCAAAAGTAATCTCCATTTCTGCAAAGAATCATACAGGTATTCAGGAATTGGAAGATACGATTAAGGAAATGTTCTTTCATGGAGAGGTTTCTTTAAATGATGAAGTCTATATTACGAACGTAAGACAGAAAACTTCTTTACAGGAAGCACTGGATAGTTTACATTTAGTAATGCAGAGTATTGAGGATGGAATGCCGGAAGATTTTTATTCCATTGATCTGATGAATGCTTACGAGGAGCTTGGGAAGATCATTGGTGAGGCAGTGGAAGATGATCTGGTGAATGAAATCTTCAGTAAATTCTGTATGGGTAAATAGTTAGAAAGAAGGATAAAAATGCCAGCAATTGAAGAAACATACGATGTGTGCGTAGTCGGTGCAGGACATGCAGGCTGCGAAGCGGCACTCGCATGCGCACGTTTAGGATTAGAGACAATTATATTTACAGTCAGTGTGGACAGCATTGCAATGATGCCATGTAATCCAAATATCGGAGGAAGTTCCAAGGGACATCTGGTCAGAGAGATTGATGCACTTGGTGGAGAAATGGGTAAGAACATTGATAAGACATTTATTCAGTCTAAGATGTTAAATAAATCCAAAGGACCTGCGGTACATTCTCTCCGGGCACAGGCAGATAAAGCGGCTTATAGTATGGAAATGAGAAAAACCCTTCAGAACACAGATCATCTTACCATACGACAGGCAGAAGTATCTGAGATTCTGACCGATGATGAGAATCATATCTGTGGTGTGAAAACAGTATCCGGTGCAAAATATAATTGTAAAGCTGCTGTTTTATGTACTGGAACTTATCTTCGTGCGAGATGCCTGACCGGTGAAATGATCACGCATACCGGACCAAATGGCTTGCAGCCGGCAATGCATCTTACTGATTCACTGGTTGCACACGGCATTGAAATGTATCGTTTTAAAACAGGAACTCCTGCGCGTGTGGATAAGAGAAGTCTGGACTTCAGCAAAATGCAGGAACAGTTTGGAGATGAAAAGGTAGTTCCATTTTCATTTACCACGAACCCGGATGATGTTCAGATCGATCAGGTTTCGTGCTGGCTGACTTACACCAATCCAAAGACGCATGAGATCATCCGTAACAATCTGGATCGATCTCCAATTTATGCTGGTATTATTGAGGGAACCGGTCCGAGATACTGTCCGTCTATCGAGGACAAGGTTGTAAAATTTGCAGATAAAGAAAGACATCAGATCTTTATTGAACCAGAAGGACTAAATACAAACGAGATGTATGTGGGTGGTATGTCATCCTCACTTCCGGAAGATGTTCAGCACGAAATGTACCGCACGCTTCCTGGATTAGAGCATGTAAAAATTGTTCGTAATGCATATGCAATTGAATATGACTGCATTAATCCAAATCAGTTATATGCTTCACTTGAATTTAAGAAAATACCTGGACTTTTCAGTGGTGGACAGTTTAATGGAAGTTCGGGATATGAAGAGGCCGCCTGTCAGGGATTGATTGCCGGAATCAACGCTTCCATGAAGATCCTTGGAAAGAAACCATGTATTTTAGACCGGTCGGAGGCTTATATTGGAGTTCTGATCGATGACCTTGTTACAAAAGAAACACATGAGCCATATCGAATGATGACTTCAAGAGCGGAATATCGTTTACTGCTCCGACAGGATAATGCGGATCTCAGACTTACAAAAAAAGGATATGAGATTGGTCTGATCTCGAAAGAACGATATGACTGGGTATGTAAAAAAGAAGAACTGATCGCTGAAGAAATCGAACGTGTGGATCAGGTTAAAATTGGAGCATCGAAAGAAGTTCAAAGTCTTCTGGAATCCTATGGAAGTATTCCACTTAATACAGGCACAACGTTAACTGAACTGATCCGTCGTCCGGAGCTTGACTATGAGAAACTGGCGCCGATCGATAAAGAAAGGCCGCAGCTTCCACAGGAAGTTACTGAGCAGGTTAACATTAATATAAAATATGATGGATATATCAAACGTCAGGTCAAACAGGTCGAGCATTTTAAAAAGTTAGAAAAGAAAAAGCTGCCTGAGAATTTTGATTATCATGAGATCAGTGGTTTAAGAATTGAAGCAACGCAGAAGCTGAATCTCTATCAGCCACTGAATATCGGACAGGCTTCCCGTATATCAGGAGTTACCCCGGCAGATGTATCCGTCATCCTGGTATATCTGGAACAGTTAAAATATTCCAATCCGGATTTATTTTATCAGTTGAACAGCAGCGAAAACTAAGCGAGGAATATATGAACGAAAACCTAGATTTTTTTGTGAAGGAACTTGAGAAACTGAATATGACACTTACGGATGAACAGCTGAACCAGTTTGTCCAGTATTATGAACTTCTTGTGGAAAAAAACAAGGTCATGAATCTGACTGCAATTACAGAATTCCATGAAGTGATCGAAAAGCATTTTATTGACAGTCTGTCTTTGATTAAGATGATAGACTTAAATAAGGAAGCGTCGGTGATCGATATGGGAACTGGGGCTGGTTTTCCGGGAATTCCATTAAAGATCGCATTTCCGAATCTTGATATCACACTTGCAGATTCCTTGAATAAGAGAGTATCGTTCTTAAATGAAGTCATTGATGTGTTAAAATTACAAAATATCCGCTCTGTTCATGGTAGAGCGGAAGATTTAGCCAATCAGAAGGATATGAGAGAGCAGTACGATTATTGTGTTTCAAGAGCAGTGGCAAACCTGTCCACGCTTTCTGAATATTGCCTGCCTTTTGTCCACATTGGAGGTGCATTTATCTCTTATAAGTCTGGAAATTGTGATGAGGAAATTGAACAGGCAAAGAGCGCAGTATTTCTTCTGGGAGGAAAACTGCGTAAAGTGGATAAATTCCAGATTGGAGAGAATGGAAGATCCTTTGTTGTAATCGATAAGGTAAAGGGAACTCCGAAGAAATATCCACGCAAGGCTGGAACTCCATCCAGAAATCCATTATAAAGAATTTTATAAATAAGCATAGAAAGACCGCTCTATAGAAAATAGAGCGGTCTTTCTCATACATACCTTGCATTGAACATTTTATTTATCAAGAATTGCGTTTACGGCTGAAAGTAACTTCTCAGGAATTTCTAACTGTGGAAGTAATTTACAGCCGGATAAGTAATGAATTTCAATGGATGAATTGAGATGACGGTATGAATCCATTGTACTGATATTCGATTTCAGATCCTGGCTGGCAACCATATGAACCGGTTTCTCTAATTTACGGATTACATGATCCATATGAACATTCATATAATTACTGATCTGGCTTGCATACAGATACTTCCCATTTCCATTATTACTATGAGCTGCTTCATAATAGATATCTTCGAGTTTTCCTAAAATTAATTGAGGTTTGTTGTAATATCTTTGACGGAAAGCAGTATCAATATCGGATCGTTTGTGTGTCAGATTGTATACAAATGTTCCAATCAGTGGGAGTTCCATAATATCCTTCATGATCTTATTGGCTGTTGTAATTGTACCCTGAACATTTTTGATACTTGGTGGATTGATCAGAATAATGTGATCAAACAGTTCTGCATCAAGCTGGTTTGCCATCAGAGTAAATGTGGATGAATACTGGGATGCAATTACATCTGTGGAAGTACCAATTACATCATGAACAAAGGAAATGATCAGCTGGACATAAAGATAATTGGTATAGGTAAGCGCTGGTTTATCCGATCTGCCGCATCCAATCAGGTCGATGGTGTATACCGTGTGATTTTTCTCTAATTTTTTGATGAGTTTATACCACTCAAAGGAAGAAGAAGAAACATCGGTATCATGAATCAGAAGAAGCGGTGTTCCATTTCCTTTCTTTGTATAAAATACTTTTCCGAATTTCCAATTATAGTAGGAACCATTTCCATCTGTAAGCAGCTTTTTAGAAGCTGAGGTCTCTGCGATAAAACGGTTAAAAGCATAAATTGATCCAACCGCTGCAGTTGTTAAAAGAAGAAAACGTCTGGTATTCTTTTTCATGTTGGCCTCCTTGGTATTGCTTGTTCGAGATTATAAATTAATTTTTTCTATTTATATTATAGTATTATAGACATTTTAAAGCAATTATATAAATTAATTTATTATTTTTTATGCAAACACTTTTCATTGAAATCAAAATAGACTATAATTATGTTGTAATTTTATAACTAGCACAAACATATGTTCGATGAGGTCGTCATGGTCAAAGAATACCTGGAAAAAACCAGACAGAAGTTTGTTGATAAAAAAGCAGCACTCACAGAGAAGGAGAGAGAATTACACCTTCATATTCGTGAAAACATAGAGTTTATCCGTATGCTGGAGGAAGAATCGGATCCTAATTATGAATCCTTTTCGCCTCGTAAGGTTCATTCTTATAATCAGAATAAGATTGTTGAACTGAAGGGTGAACAGAAGATCCTTACAGAACAATTAAATGAAGTCCGCAAGGAATTGTATGATCTGAATGTTGATATATATGAGATTGACAGTGTTATTAAAGTGGAATCAGAAAAGATAGCTCATGAGAACACGATCAGAGACAACGATGCCAATCCCAAATATAAAATAACAATACTTCAGACGCAGGAAAGTGAGCGTCAGCGAATTGCCAGGGATCTGCACGACACGACAGTACAGTCTTTGACCTCTCTTGTACATAAATCTGAACTCTGCAAAAAGCTTGTTGATATTGATCCATTACGTTGCAAGCTTGAATTGTCTTCAATGTCAAAGATTTTGCGTGATGTAATAGAAGATACCAGAAAAATGATTTATAATCTTCGGCCAATGTCCTTTGATGATATCGGATTTGATATCACAGTAGAGCGTTTTTTGGACAAAATGAGAGCATATTCAAATGTGAAGTATGATTTTAAAGTGGATGGAGAACCGTTTGATATTAATCCTGTTGTAGGGATTACGTTGTTACGGGTCATTCAGGAGGCATGCTCAAATTCTGTTTCACATGGTAATGCATCACATATCTGTGTCACATTGAAATATGCAAATGATCAATTGGAGCTCATCATTGAAGATGATGGATGCGGATTTGATATGGAAACAATACCGGAAACTACGAGAAATGATAATTCGGGCTTTGGATTATCAATGATGAAAGAACGAATTTATCTTATGTCTGGCGAACTCAAGATAATTTCTTCCGTAGGAAATGGTTGTAAAATTATAATAAGAGTTTTTGATTGTAAGGAGAACGAATTATGGCAGTAAATATTATGATTGCTGATGACCATTCATTGGTAAGAGAAGGATTAAAAAGCCTATTAGAACTTGAAGGTGATATCAAAGTAATTGCTGAAGCAGTAGATGGTGCTGATTGTTTATCAAAACTTGAAACTGTATCTCCGGACGTTTTATTACTTGATATCAATATGCCTGTAATGAATGGACTGGATGTACTTAAGAAATTAAAAGATAACCGTTCTAATGTAAAAGTATTGGTTCTTACCGTACATAATGAGATTGAATATCTGATGAAAGCAGTAGATATTGGTATCGATGGATATGTGTTAAAAGATTCAGAATCATCAGAACTGAAGAAAGCAATCTTTACGATTGCGGAAGGTGAAACATATATTCAACCAAGTCTTATTCCACAGTTAAATTCCAAGAGAATTGAAAAGGATAAGGATGGAGCTAAGATAGACAATCTTACAAGAAGAGAATTAGAAGTATTAAAGCTTCTTGCAGTTGGCAAATACAATAAAGAAATAGCTGAAGAATTAGATATCAGCGAAAGAACTGTAAAAAATCATGTTTCCAATATCTTCAAGAAGATTGATGTTACAGACCGTACACAGGCTGCAGTTTTTGCAATCCGCAATAACCTGATTGAAATCTTTTAAAACATTTAATATAATCGTAATGCGATAATGTTTCACGTGAAACATTATCGTTTTTTTTATTTATAGAAATGGACACAAAAATGTTTCACGTGAAACATTTTAATAAAAAAACTAACAAAATTTTAAAGAAAAAGAATATTTTTAAATGCAAAGTTCCGATATGAGTGAAATTTGTGGAAAAGGCATATCAGAAGTGATATAATTGAAACACATAACAAAGCAAAACCGAATGAGAAAGGTGAAAAAATGGGAAGAATCATTGCGATAGCAAACCAGAAGGGTGGAGTAGGAAAGACTACGACAGCGATTAATCTTGCAGCATGCTTAGCAGAAGCAGGTAAGAAAATCCTTGCCATTGACCTGGATCCACAGGGAAATATGACGAGCGGGTTGGGCGTTGATAAAAACGAAGTAGAAAATACAGTTTATCAGCTTATGTTAGACGAATGTACGATAAAAGAAAGTATGGTGCATACGGTAGTTGATAATCTGAAATTGATCGCATCAAATGTAAATCTTGCTGGTGCGGAAATTGAATTATTAGGAATTGCAGATAAGGAATATATACTGAAGAATGCTGTGGATTATATCAAAGAAGATTATGATTTTATTATCATTGATTGTCCACCATCATTAAATATGCTGACAGTAAATGCAATGACAACAGCCAATACCGTATTGGTTCCAATCCAGTGTGAATATTATGCACTGGAAGGGTTAAGCCAGTTGATTCATACAATTAATCTTGTGCAGGAGAGACTGAATCCAGAACTTGATATTGAAGGTATCGTATTTACGATGTACGATGTGAGAACAAATCTGTCTAATCAGGTTGTTGCAAACGTAAAAGAAAATCTGGATGCAAAAATCTATCAGACAATGATTCCAAGAAATATCAGACTTGCAGAAGCACCATCTTATGGAATACCAATCAATATGTATGATACGAAATCAGCAGGAGCAGAGAGTTATCGTAATCTTGCAAAAGAAGTGATTGAGAGAAAGGATATATAAGATATGGCAACGAAAAAAAGCGGCTTAGGAAAAGGATTGGATTCTTTAATTACAGATAAAGTAGGGAAAAATACAACTGTAAAAGTAAAAACTGAGGAAAAAGAAGCAACCGATGGCGTAATGCTGAATATTAATAAAGTAGAGCCTAATAGAGATCAGCCAAGAAAGAATTTTGATGAAGATGCATTGTTAGAGCTTGCAGAATCCATCAAACAGTTTGGAATACTTCAGCCACTTCTTGTACAAAAAAAAGATGATTATTATCAGATCGTTGCAGGGGAAAGAAGATGGAGAGCAGCAAAGATGGTCGGAATCAAAGAAGTGCCGGTCATTATCAAACAGCTGTCAGATCAGGAAATCATGGAGATTTCCTTGATTGAGAATATTCAAAGGGAAAATTTGAATCCGATTGAAGAAGCACTTGCATATAAGAGATTATTAAATGAATTTAATTTGAAACAGGATGAAGTAGCAGAGCGTGTTTCCAAAAGTAGAACAGCAGTTACAAATTCAATGCGCCTCTTAAAATTAAATGAAAAAGTACAGCAGATGGTTATTGATGAAATGCTGACAACAGGACATGCAAGAGCTCTTCTCGGTATTGACGATCAGGAGAAACAGTTCCTTGTTGCACAGAAGATATTTGATGAAAAACTAAGTGTACGTGATACAGAAAAGCTGGTAAAAAAGCTTCAGAAGGAGAAAAAAGATGGATCAGATCAGAAAGATGAGAAGCTTGAAGCAATATATCGTGATCTAGAGGAGCAGATTAAACAGATTTTTGGTACAAAAGTTTACATAAAACAAAAGAATGAAAAAGAAGGAAAAGTAGAGATTGAATACTATTCCCAGGATGAGTTGGATCGTATTGTAGATATGTTCCGTTCAATACACAGATAGTATATAATGTAAAATTAAAAATATTAATAGATAGTAATTCATTATTTCTAATTATTAATATAGTAAGAATATACTATGATTATTTATAAATATTAACCGAAATACACAATAGGAGATAAAAAATGATTTCACAATTATTAGGATTTGATTCTGATTATATTATTATAGGATTAGCTGCGGTAACCATTCTTCTTTTTATTTTATACATTGTGAACATCGTTCAGATGTCTAAGCTGAAGAAGAACTATCGGATATTCATGGAGGGAAAAGATGCAAAATCCCTTGAGGAAACTCTTGTAAAGAGACTGGATCAGGTTGATGAACTGATTACTGCAAACAAAACTAATCAGAGAAATATTCAGCAACTATTCAATAATATGAAATTTACTTTCCAGAAAGTCGGACTCGTAAAATATGATGCATTTAACGAAATGGGTGGAAAACTCAGTTTTTCCCTTGCTTTGTTGAATGAGACAGACGATGGTTTCGTATTGAATGCTGTACATAGCAGAGAGGGGTGCTATACGTACATCAAAGAAATCGTTGCTGGTAATTCCATCATTGTTTTGGCAGAAGAAGAGCAGGAAGCTTTAAATATGGCCAAGGAGGCAAAACCGACAAAATAATAACGATGGAGCAGGATGCGTATGAGGATTAGATCAGTAAAAGAGCTGAAAGGCGGGGAAATTCTTTCAGAACCGGTAGTTACAGAAGAAAAAGAAGTACTGATACCAGGGGGAACCACAATTCGTGAGGATTATATTCCTTTGATACAGTCCCTGGGAATTGAAACTCTGATGATTGAAGACCCATACGTACATTATGAGAATCCGCATCTGATTTTACATCCGGATCAATATCGTGGATATGTGGAAAAAATCAGAAAGCTGTTGGAAGGCCATATTTACAGACAGACAACATCACTTCGTCTGATCCAGCCTCTTGCAAATGATATTGTAAAAGACATGGAACAGATGACGGATCATACGGTGATTGACGTATGTGAGAGAACAGCAGATCTTTATGAACATACAATTATGGTAACGCTGCTGTCTCTTTTACTTGCAAAAAGAATGAAGATATCGGAAGAACTGTTACTTCCAATTGCAATCGGAGGACTTTTGCATGATCTTGGAATCCGGTATATTACAGCACCTTATGAGGATTGCAATTGGGATGAACTTACTCCGAATGAAATCTTTGAATTTAAAAAGCATCCGATTTTAGGATATACAGCAATAGAAGAAGAAAAATGGATTCCTGATGTTTCAAGAAATATCATTCTGTATCATCATGAAAGAATGGATGGATCTGGTTTTCCATTAAAACAGAACAGTTTTGAAGTTTCATGCAGAATCGTACAACTTTGTGATGCATTTGATAGTTATATTTCCGGAGTGGAATGTAGGAGAATCTCGATACAGGAAGCACTGGAAAAAATTAAATCACAGACCGGAATTATGTTTGATGGAGAAATGGTGGGAGAATTTATTTCACTGATTGCAAAATATCCGGTTGGCACTACAGTAAAGACAAGTGAAGAAGAAAATGGGGTTGTAATATCCCAGACAGATGATCCGGATCATCCAATCATTATGTTTCTGGATGCCGATATGTGTTGTAAAGATGGTGAAAAACAGTTAAATCTCGAGAAAGAAAAAAATGTTTCGATCCAGCAGGTTGTCTGAAATGCGAAGCACATGATATAATGGAGCTTAGGGAGGAAAAATAAGTGCATAAATTCCTAAGAAGTATTGGGTTTTCTGATATCAGAAGACGAGATTTGGAAATGATCACCAAAGATATAATAAAAGAACCGGATACCATGAATATCACAAAAGATTCCGAGGGCAATGAATTTGCGGAGCTTACCAAAGAATTCGCTCCGAATGCCGGAATTACAGTTTGTGGAACTTATGATGAGGACGATAATTTTGTAATGGATTATTATTATCCATTTTTAAATGGAACATCACTTACAACTCAGGAGTGCATCGATATTGAGAAGCATTCTGAGAAAGAAGCCTATGCAGGTGTGTGTGATGACGCACGTCTTGGAGTTACACTGATTTTTTATTTACAGAATACAGCGGAATATCTCTCAGAAAAGAATCTGAAGCAGACGATCGGCAGCTTTAACGGAGCATCTTTAGCGGCATTGTCCTGTGAGGGAATGATTATTCTGCCAGTAGAGAAGACCGAACACAAGATTAAAAATTCCGATCAGAGATACACAGAGCGGAATAAATTAATTGCCAAGGCAAGAGAAGGCGACGAAGAAGCAATTGAGAATCTTACGATAGAAGATATGGATATGTATTCGCTTCTTTCAAAAAGAATTGCAAAAGAAGATATCCTGTCAATTGTTACATCTTATTTTATGCCATATGGTATTGAAAGTGACGAGTACAGTATCTTGGGTGACATATTGGACTGTACAAAAGAAAAAAACAGCCTTACGAACGAAGAAATGTATTACATGAAATTAAATTGTAATGATCTGATCTTTGATGTGTGCATTCATTCACGGGATCTTACAGGAGAACCTGCGATTGGACGAAGATTCAAGGGAAATATCTGGATGCAGGGCAAAATTAATGTTTAAAAAGGATTGCAGTTTTGCGGGATACACGATATAATTAGCGGAGCGATTATATCGTGTGCGAAAGTGCATAAATATCAGGTTCTCTTAGTTAAATGGATATAACAAGCGCCTCCTAAGCGCTAGTTGTGGGTTCGATTCCCGCAGGGAACAGCCATTTTTTGCAGTAATGATTGACCAAAATCATTGCTGCAAATTTGTTTTTATGGATGATTTTGGGTGGCAATTTGCCACCCGATTTTGCTGTAAAGTGAGAAATCTGCCACCGAAAACAAGAGTTTGCCACCTGTCGCTATTTTTGTAACCGGCATCCAGGGGAATCAACTACAGTGTAGGAAGAGATTTGGGTTGTAAATCAGAGATAAGATGGGAAGAAAATGATAACAACAGTTCATCCCACGCCCATTCGCAATCTCGCACTTCGTGCTTCAAAGCTTGTTTCACAAGCGGATTGCTCATAACCGGGCGTTCATTCCATAACCGTCATTATGTGCTCAAACATGCAAGCATGATTCGCACATGATAACGATTATGGATGAACTGTTACAATATATTCTTGCTTGGAAATTTTCAAGCCTGACGGTAAGGTCCGTTCAGATTAGAGAAAAATAAATCTAATCTGGGCGGGCTTTTTTTGCGTGAGCTTTGAGCCAAGGTCTGAACTTGTTCGAGACTTTGGCGAATGCCGCGACAACGAGCGAGTATCGCGAGTGCGTTCAGGGAAAGGAACTGGTGAAGGGCAAATTCCTGAAATTGAACAGCCAGCATATCGAGTATGCCCTTGATTGTATGAAGACCAATACGACCAAGGTACATAATATCAAAAAATATCTGCTTGCAATTCTGTTCAATGCTCCAAGTACAATCAGCGGATATTATCAGGCAGAGGTAAATCATGACATGCCTCAGTATGCTGTGAAGCAGTAGAACGGTACAGTAGCAAATGACATAATGGAAATAGGTATGGGAGAAGTAGAGCGGGAAAGGCAGGAACAGATTATGTATGATGATTACGAAGAATCTTTTTATTACGATGAACCAAGTTCGGCCGGTTCAGATGCATCTGGAGAGGCACTTGGTCTTGGGATAGGACTGGGTATAGGAGGCGTGGCATTATTTTTGTCAGGAATCCTATTCCTGATAGGGCGATTTGACATTTTATGTTCGTCTCTTTTATCATTGTTATTTTATGTGCTTACATACAAGAATGGATGGGAAGCATGGGTATATATCGTTGCTGTGCTTGTAATCTTTGGAATATCCATGACACTGCAGCATTTTGTAAAAGTAATCCGTATCATATATACGATATTTGCAGGTGTAGTGGCATCTCTACTAGGGCCTGTTTTTATTGGATATGATTCTGATGCAAGAATGTATACGATTATGGCAGTCTGCTTTGGAGTAACTGTGCTATGGGGATTTATTGCATGGAAGTGTATTGTGAACAAGTAGAATCTCATACAGGGATTCTACTTCGTAATTGTGTTCTTAAGGCGGGAATGATATGATAAACACAATGAAAATTTGAATTTGTGGAGGTAGTGATTATGAAAAGATTGATAGCAATGATTCTTTGTCTTTTATTTGTTATATCTTTAGCTGGTTGTGGAAAAGGAAATACAAAAAATTTAGTTATTGATTATGGGACATCATCTATATACACAAAAGATGACATGGATGAAGCTATTGATGTTATAAAGAAACAATTTAGTTCTTTTGAGGGGTGTGAATTGCACAGCCTATCTTATACATCTGATGATGCGTGCAATAATGAGGATAATATTGCCTGGATGAATGAATTGGAGGAAGCAAACGACAATAAAGAGAGTTTTACACAATGTATTTCGTTTGATAGTAGTTTCAGGTCACCTAAAAATGGAGGTGGAGCGTGGAACGCTAATGAAGAATACACATGGTCATGGTGGTTGGCGCGTAGCGAAGGCGGAACATGGAAATTAATGACTTGGGGATATTAACGGTCGGTTCCTAAGTAACAAATTTCAGTCTAACAGACGGATTGAAAACACGCGTTTATTTGAATTTACAGAGGTAATCTTATGATTAGAACATTTAGAGAAAGTGATTTGTCTGCTGTTATGAAGATATGGCTTGACACAAATATCAAGGCACATAACTTTATTTCTAAAGAATATTGGACAAGTAATTACGAGATGGTAAAAGAAATTTTACCCAAGGCAGAAATATATGTGTATGAAGACTATGCTACAAATCTAATTAACGGATTTATTGGATTAACGGATAGTTATATTGTAGGACTTTTCGTGAAGGAAACTGCCCAGTCGAAAGGAATTGGAAAACAATTATTAGACCATGTGAAAAGCATAAAATTCAACATGAGTTTAAGTGTTTGCCAAGAGAATATACGTGCGGTACATTTTTATCAACGGGAAGAATTTCAAATTCAATCCGAGAATATTGATGATAATACAAATGAAAAAGAGTTAATTATGACTTGGAGCAAATAGATTAATTTCAGTCTTACATAGAGATTGAAAGCAACAGAAAATTTGAATTTGTAGGTGCGATTGATGAAAATTATTGAGGTCACAGAAAACAAAAAACAGTATATTGACTTACTATTATTGGCGGATGAACAAGAAGATATGATAAACCGTTATCTTGACAATGGTAGGATGTATGTACTTGATGATAACGGTATTAAATGTGAGTGTGTTATAACCGATGAAGCAAATGGTGTGCTTGAAATCAAGAACATTGCAACAGTTCCAGAATACCAAGGAAAAGACTATGCAAAATCCTTGATTGATTTCTTGGTAAAAGAGTATGGTGGTAAGTATTCTATTTTACAGGTGGGCACGGGTGATAGTCCGATGACAATACCGTTTTATGAGAAATGCGGTTTTGTTCGTACACACAGCATACCGAATTTCTTTACAGACAATTATGACCATCCGATATTTGAGTGTGGTGTTCAGTTGGTTGATATGGTATATTTGCAAAGAAGAATTTAAATCTGTAGGAGAGATGACAATGGAATGGATTAACATATTTGGTGTGATATTTATACTGATAATTATGATACCGAATATTATATATGCGTTAAAAATCAAGGATGGTTTTGAAAATAAATGGAATAACAAGTTGGTTGAGATAATAGAGCAAATTGGAAGAGTTGGATGTTTTGGATTTATGATTATTAACATTCCTGGAACATGGTTTGGATGGTGGTCAGATGAAGTATTTGCGATATATCTTATAGTAAATATCATGCTGATTTTACTTTATTGTCTGATATGGATTATTTGCTTTAGGAAAAATACAGTTTTTAGGGCATTGACATTATCTGTTATCCCATCCATAATTTTCTTGTTTAGTGGAATTATGAGTAGGTCTGTTTTGTTGATTTTTGCGTCCATATTATTTGCACCTACGCATATATTGATTTCATATAAGAATGCAAAGTGTTAGATGAATTTGAATTTGTTGAGTAGTTTAGAATGATTGAATTGCTATCTTCCTGCTGATTAAAGTTTTTAGTGATATGCCGATAATATGAATAAAGACAAGTGCGTCTATATGAAACGGATTTCAATTATACACTAAGGAAGGTGATTCGTATGGGAATAAATGTAACAGATTATAGATATCTACTGGATGCTATGTTTGGAAGTGATTCTAAAGGTGGTGTGGATTCTTTTGGCCGCTTTCGTGTAAATAATGCAAATAGTAAGTCTGTTCAATCCCAGCTACGTGCTGCTGGAATTGATACAAATAGTAAACAGTATAAGCGTGTTATGTCCGAAATGGCAAAGCATCCGATGGCTATGACAAATATTCAGGGAATTAAGAATTTAATGCAAAACTATGACAGTGATGGTGATCTTATTTCACCTGTTTCCGGATTGTCAGGCATGGATGCAACCAACATTCCTATCTCGCAGAGACATGTACTTATTAATATACCAGAGAAAAGTAGACAGGAAATGTTTGATAATGCAAAGCGTGAGTTCTTGGAAGAAAATGGTGTAGCAAATGGTGATACAACAAAACGATCAGATGTATTTTACAATTATCAAAAAGAAGCAAAAAAGCAAGATAGATTAAAAGGTTCATGGACGTTGGAGCAGTATGAAAGACAATACAATCAGGCTTTTGCTGATGCTGTAAAAGCGGCAGATCCAACATGGAAGCCAGGAAAGGATATCCCCAAAGGAGCATTAGATGGAATTACTAGAGAATCTATTGAGAAGACTTTGGTTGAGACACAAGGACAGTATGGTGAGACTTTCAAAAGAGGTATTGATTATAGATTGTAGTGCATGAAATGAAAATGGCAAGAAGAACAGATTGAAGTGCTTTCAAAATTTGGGGAATCAAGGAAAGGACAGATAAGATATGAGATTAATTCACGCAGAACAAGTTTGGTTATAACTAAGGATGAGGTTGCAATCATTCTTTGAAATTCATATAATTTAAATAGCAGTATTGAAAGGAGAAAAATTTTATGTGCATAAGATATGTAATTGCTCAGTAGTCTGAGCTTAAAATAATATGAATAGTTAAGCTCGGATGAATCCCCACATAGTAATAGGAGGATTAAAATGAGCTATATCAGTGCAGAAGATGTTCTGCCAAAAGAAGTGATAGAAACTATTCAGCAGTATGTTAGTGGAAAAAGTATATATATTCCATGTAAAGAGAAAAAAGTCTGGGGAAGCCAGACTAAAACAAAGCAGTATTACAAAATACGAAATCGTGAAATATGTGCAAAGCATAAAAATGGGGTTTCGGTAAATATGCTTGCAACAATATATTCCCTATCAGAAAAGAGTATACAAAGAATCATTAGAACAACTTGCGAGATGGATGATTTTATTCAATGAGTTTAGATTCGATAAAAGTATATCATCGTTGTGGGGGATGCGGAAAGAAGCAGGCATTTATAAATTCAGGAAAGTTCAGAGTGAATGCCAATGGTAATCGAGTAGATGTTTGGCTCATATACAGATGTAAAAGGTGCAAACATTCTTGGAATTTGACAATATACGAGAGAATGAAACCTTCAAAAATCAAACAAGACGATTATGAACTTTTTCTGGAGAATGATTATGAATTGGCTTTAAAATATGGGAATGATATAGATTTTTTGAAAAGAAATAATGCTGAGTTTAGTTAAGATGGTGAGTCGAATAGTATCTGTTCGACTCACTGTTGTTTAAGGAGGACAATGTGATGAATAGTTATCAATATATCACACTTAGGGAAAAACCTGAGATAAAGGAATTGGCAGCGGAATGGTTTCATAGCAAATGGGGTGTTCCAAAAGAAGCATATCTGGAATGCATGGATTCATATTTGAATAACGAAACAGAGTATGGATGGTACTTATGCTTGGATAATGAAAAAATTATTGGCGGTATGGGTGTTATTGAAAATGATTTTCATGATAGAAAAGATCTTGCACCAAATGTTTGTGCTGTATATACAGAAGCAATCTATCGTGGTAAAGGTATTGCAGGAAATTTATTGAATATAGTTGTAAAAGACATGAAGTCAAAAGGAATAATACCGATATATTTAATAACAGACCATACAAGCTTTTATGAACAATATGGTTGGAAATTTTTGTGTATGGTGCAGGGAGAAGGCGAAGAAGAAATGACGAGAATGTATATTCACAGATAAATTCTGTATCTACATAACGCACGAAGCTTCCAGTTCTACGCATACTATGAATTTTTAAAATAGCCTTATCCACTAAGTGTGTGGATAGGGCTATTTTTGAGATTGTAGAGGCGATTATCTCGCCCCTTTATCTCTGCTTTGGCAAGGTCGGTTGGCGTTCTGTCTGTCAGCCTTTTCTTTATACCTTTGTAACTTCTCATGCATGGATTCAGCTTTTGGAGTGGCTTTTTCTCCGAAGTCTTCTTCCCACTTGACACATGGGCTGAGGAAGAATTAAAGACAGGCACACTGAGTAATGGAACTGTCGGCAATTATCTTCAGGCAGTGGGAAGAATCAAACAGCACCCTATCAGTAAAAGAAAGCTGAAAACAGTGACTTCAGTACACCTGCAGGAGTTTATGGATTTGCTCTCATTTGGAGGCACTGTCGGTGATTTTGTATCAAAGGGATATTCCATTGACTATGTAAGGTCGTTTTCAGCAGTATTACAGCAGTCCTTAATAAATGCTATGGATTATGTCATATCAGAATTCAAGTTTGTCTGTTTCACAAACAATTTAATAATCATTTTACACAGCACTTTAGCCAAAAGGTTAAGGTGCTGTTTTTTTACCACAAAAGGAGGCGAATGCCGCGACAACGAGCGAGAATCGCGAGTGTGTTCAGGGAAAAGGAGGAAAAATGTCTGTTATGAAGAGGGTATGGGGAGATCCTCATCAAGATAAAAACCATAGGATGACGGGAAGCCAAATGGCAATACCGTTAAACATGGGTGGATCTTACTCTTATTGGTACCCCTCTATATAACGAAACGCTCAGAGGCTGTTTTACAGTGGGGGAAAAGAAAAAATGTCAAAAAATTGATGATTAATGGTGAGCTTGTGATAGAATGGGAAAAAGAGAAAAGCATAAAGGATGTAGTTGGGGAGAATATTTGTTATGATTAGAAAGTTGCTGAACGGAGATATCGATAGAGTTGCTGACATATGGTTGAAGACAAATCTGAAAGCACATTATTTTATTTCCAAGCAATACTGGAAAAGTAATTATGAATTAGTGAAAAAAATGATGTCACAATCCGAAGTCTATGTGTTTGAAGCGGATAAAATGATACAAGGATTTGTAGGACTAAATGATGAATATATCGAAGGTATTTTTGTCTCTGATGAAATGCAGTCATGTGGCATAGGTAAGCTTTTATTAGATTATATTAAGGATAAAAAAGTTAGATTACAATTAAATGTATACCAGAAGAATACCAGAGCAATTTCTTTTTACCAAAGAGAAGGGTTCATTATTCAATGTGAAGGTTTGGATGAAGCTACTGGTGAAAAAGAGTACACCATGCTATGGAAACAAAAATAGAAATCGGAATTGTGGAGGAGAATAAAATTGAAAAATCTTATAAGATTGCCGGATTATCATACAAAGGATATTGCTGATATTTTTAACATAGCAGATGAAGTTGAACTGGAAAATTACAGGGATATTTTAAAAGGTAAAAGTGTAGTTTTGTTTTTTCCAAATTCCAGTATTCGAACACGAGTTACTTTTGAAAAGGGAATATATTTGTTAGGCGGACATCCTATTTTATTTCCAACGGAAGCACTTGATAAAAAGGAAGATTTGAAGGATGTTTGTGGCTATTTGAATAACTGGGCGGATATGGTGATTGTTAGACATAGGGATATAAGTGTGATTGAGAAAATGTCACAATATTTATCTGTGCCTATAATTAATGCGATGACAGATATAAACCATCCTTGTGAAGTGCTTACAGATATGTATGCACTTTCGAAAATCAGAAAGAATTTTGTAAATGACAAGTTTTTATTTTGTGGTAGTAAAGGCAATATTGGTTTGGCGTGGAAAGAAGCAGCAACTGTTATGGGCTTTAGTTTGGAGCAGTGTTGTGGAAAAGGTTATGAAATTGAGGGTTTGGTATCGTATAGTAATATTTATGAAGCAATTGTAGGTAAAGACATTGTATGTACCGATTCGTTGCCAGCTACTATTCTAAATGACTTTAAAGAGTGTATGGTTACATTAGAAGCTATGAAAAAAGCCAATAAAGGAGCTATATTAAATCCTTGCCCACCATTTTATCGTGGCGAAGAAGTTTCAGCTGATGTAATTGATTCGGATTATTTTGTTGGATACAAGTTTAAACAGCATTTACTTAATGTTCAGCAAGCAATTATGGTTTATTGTTTAACTCAATAACTTCGCATTTGCGAAAGAAATGAAGGCCCTTGCAGGGCTTTCCCCGACAACTTTCAGTTTCTGAAATTATAGAGTGTATGGGTTCCAACTTCCATATGCTCTTTTTCTTTACTTAATTTCAGAAAAAATGCAGAGCTTTTTGAAGAAGCATTTTATGAGAAAAAGAATCTGGATCCACAGATGCATGTACAGCAGGAAAATAATAATACTGTTGCCGATGAAGTAATAAATTCTATATCCAAATGAGTATATTTATTGTGCATATGGAGAATCTATCTCCATCAAATCTATTGAAATCTCCATCA
>CAKRMH010000022.1 GCA_934364805.1 uncultured Lachnospiraceae bacterium | reverse complement strand
AACTCAATCGTTCCTGGTGGTTTACTCGTGAGGTCATAGAATACACGGTTAACCCCTTTGACTTCGTTGATGATGCGGCTCATAACGGTTTGAAGAACTTCAAACGGGATCTCAGCTGCTTCAGCTGTCATGAAGTCTACGGTTGTAACTGCACGAAGTGCAACGGCATAGTCATAGGTTCTCTCATCGCCCATGACACCTACGGAACGCATGTTAGTCAGTGCTGCAAAATACTGGTTTGGCATCCAGGCTGGTGCCTTTCCATGCTCTTTTGTATATGCTGCAACTGCTTTGTCTACCTCTTCGCGATAGATGGCATCTGCGTCCTGTACGATGCGTACCTTGTCCGCAGTAACTTCTCCGATAATACGGATTCCAAGTCCAGGACCTGGGAAAGGCTGACGGAATACGAGGTTCTCCGGAATTCCAAGTTCAAGTCCTGCTTTGCGGACCTCATCCTTGAAGAGATTGCGAAGCGGCTCGATGATCTCCTTGAAATCAACGTAATCTGGAAGTCCACCTACGTTGTGGTGAGATTTGATCACTGCGGATTCTCCGCCGAGACCACTTTCTACAACATCTGGATAGATGGTTCCCTGAGCAAGGAAATCAACTGCTCCAATCTTTTTGGCTTCTTCTTCGAAGACACGGATGAATTCTTCTCCGATGATCTTACGTTTTGCTTCCGGCTCGGTTACACCGGCAAGTTTGCCATAATATCTCTCCTGTGCGTTAACACGAATGAAGTTTAAGTCAAACTGGCCATCTGGACCGAATACGCTTTCTACCTCATCGCCTTCGTTCTTGCGAAGAAGTCCGTGATCTACGAATACACAGGTAAGCTGTTTTCCGATTGCTTTGGATAAAAGTCCTGCTGCAACAGAGGAATCTACACCACCTGATAAAGCTAACAGTACCTTTCCATCTCCAACCTTCTTGCGGATCTCTTTGATCGTATTCTCGACAAAGGAATCCATTCTCCATGTTCCAGCACATCCGCATACACCTCTTACGAAATTGTGAAGCATTTTACTTCCCTCTTCTGTGTGAAGTACTTCCGGATGGAACTGGATTGCAAAAAGCTTTTTGTCTCTATTCTCAGCTGCTGCAACCGGGCAGTCTGCAGTATGTGCAGAAATCTCAAATCCCGGAGCGGCTTTTGAAATATAATCAAAATGGCTCATCCAGCAGATTGTAGTTGGTTTGACATTTCCGAATAATGGGGATGTAGTGTCTACCATGACTTCTGTTTTACCATACTCACGAACCGGCGCCTTTTCTACTTTACCGCCTAACACGTGCATCATTAACTGTGCACCGTAGCAGAGACCTAATACCGGGATTCCAAGCTCGAATAATTCTTTGGTATAAGTCGGTGAATCCGGCTCATAGCAGCTGTTCGGTCCGCCGGTCAGAATGATTCCTTTTGGATTCATGGCTTTGATCTGCTCGATATCCGTTCTGTAGGAATAGATTTCACAGTAAACATTGCATTCTCTGACACGTCGCGCAACCAGCTGGTTATACTGACCGCCAAAGTCAATGACGATTACTTTTTCCTGATCCATTGATAGTTTTCCTCCTATTTTATGTACATTACTATTATTCCTATTATAAAGAAGGATTCTGACATTGACAACCCCTAACCGTATGTTTTCCTTGCAGATCTCATATTACTGCACGATCTGGGCTTTTACAGGATAGCATTTATTTTCTGTCAAATATGCAGGCAAAAATTTTTCGCACTACAGGTCCTGCAAAAAAGATCTGCCAGAAAAATGCCATTGGAAAATTCAAAGCAGTTTTCTGAAACCAGACTGCGATCAGTTCTGCTCCCGGATGACTGAAAAGAATGGTGGCAACCAGGCTCATGGTCGGACACATAAGACATACCGTAACGGATGAGATGGCAAGAACGATCTCGTACTGTTTTGCATTTTGAGGATCTACGATTCCAAATGCAATCTTTTTTGCCAGACCTCCATATAGGAAAAAGTCGAGTACAAAAGCGACCGGTCCCATGATCACAAGCTCATGGAATGCAAGTAAAAATACTTCGTTTGTCATTCCTCCCCTGTTTAATGCAATGTTGTAGCAGATCATTGCATACACCATGAAAAAGACCATAATGATTGTAAAAATCACATCCTGAAATTTGTTTTTTGGCATTGATAAAATCTCCTTTTATTTTCCTTTTAACGAAAAAAGCAGGATCAGTGATCTTATTGCGATCGCTGTTCCTGCTGCACGTCGTGAGACTATTATAACACAGAGGGTTCTGTTTCATAATAGTTGGATTTGTACGAATTTCACATATTTTTTCTGCTATTTATTATGCATATTCAACTTGACATTCGCTTTAAATACTCCTATAATCATTCGGAATTCTTGAATTAGATCATGAAGACGAACGATAAACGAAAGAAAGGAACTGTAATATATGACACAGACGCAACAAACAAACCCGCTTGGCACAGATAAAATCTCCACTCTGGTCGCACGCTTTGCGATTCCAAGTATCATAGCGATGCTGGTGAGTGCAGTATACAACATTGCGGATCAGCTGTTTATTGGAAATGCTGTTGGAACACTTGGAAATGCAGCAACTAATATCGCATTTCCGCTTTCTATGCTCTGCACTTCCCTGGCGCTGCTCTTCGGAATCGGTGGTGCCGCCAGCTTTAATCTTCACATGGGCGCAGGGGATCATAAGATTGCCCCGAATTTTATCGGCAATTCCATTACCATGCTGATTGCAACAGGAACAGTCCTTTTTCTTGTAACAGAACTTTTCCTGTCGCCGCTTCTTATTGCTTTTGGTTCCCCGGCAGATGTGCTTCCACTCGCCAGACAATATGTCAGCATCACCGCCATTGGTTTTCCTTTTCTGATCCTTACCATCGGAAGCGGGCACCTGATCCGTGCGGACGGCAGCCCAAAAATGGCGATGATCATGAACCTGTCCGGTGCGATCATCAATATTGTTCTGGATGCAGTATTTGTCCTCATTTTCCGCTGGGGTATGTATGGTGCTGCTGCCGCAACTGTCATCGGACAGATCATTTCGGCACTGATCGCACTCTGCTACCTCCGTCACTATCGCACGGTGTCCCTTGGCAAATGCCATTTAAAACCGAATGCCCTCTATTTAAAAGAGATCTGTTCCCTTGGAATGTCCTCCGGAATTAACCAGATTGCGATGATGATCGTGCAGATTTCCATGAACAACCTGTTAAAATTCTACGGAGCAGCTTCGCCTTACGGAGAATCCATTCCAATTGCGTGTTCTGGAATTGTAATGAAAGTAAATCAGCTGTATTTTTCCATTATCATCGGTCTTTCCCAGGGGGGACAGCCAATCCAGAGTTTTAACTATGGTGCCAGACAGTATAAACGTGTAAAAGACGCTTACCGGCTCGCCATCACAGTCGGCGCTACCGTGTCGATTATCGCTTTCCTCTTGTTCCAGCTGTTCCCAAGACAGATTCTTGCAATGTTTGGAACGGGAAGCGCTGAATATTTTGAATTCGGCATCAAATGCTTCCGTATTTTCCTACTGTTTACCTGGCTGAACTTCCTGCAGCCGATTTCAGCAACATTTTTCAGTTCGATTGGAAAAGCCTATAAAGGAACTTTCCTGTCTCTGACCAGACAGATCCTGTTCCTGCTTCCGCTTGTACTGATTCTTCCACATTTCTTTGGCATTATGGGTGTGTTATATGCGGGTCCGATCGCAGATCTTCTCTCCTTTGCAGTCGGACTTGCCATGGTATTCGGTGAGTTCCGCAATATCCGCAAACTTGAACTTGCTCAGGAAGCTGAAGCATCCACTGCTTCTGAAATATAAATCCAGGCAAAAAAGTGCGTGTGAAAACAATTTCGTTTTCACACGCACTTTTTTCCTTATCTCTTTTCTCCTTGGATGATTCTACGATGTTCAACGGAATTTTTACCGCATACTCCTGTCCATTCACAATATATGGAGTTACGCTCATTATATTATGTGCATATGCGCATATTTTTCTTTTGTCGCAAGACCCCCACGAATATGCCGCTCGGCTTTATTCAGATCCAGAACTTTTCGGACCTCATGTGCCAGATTCGCATTGATGTGGTCCAGACGTTCTGTTACGTCCTTATGTACCGTGCTCTTGCTGATTCCATAGTGTTTTGCGGCCTGCCGTACGGTCGCATTGTTTTCAATGATATAGGTTGCAATTTCTACCGCACGTTCTTCAATATATGATTTCACAAAAAAACCCCTGCAATACTTGTTTTTACATTGTATGCCGGGGATTTTTTATTATTCTATGTGATTCGAAATCCTTGCACCGGTCCCATTTTTCCTGTATACTACACCCATATCTTTCTATAGACGATCCCGTTCAACGGAATCGAAATAATTCAGGAAATGAGGACAGATTATGGATATTTTATTAGGTCAGTATAAAGGACTGAAAGCAACCATCCCTTTTATTTCATACACAGAGGATGATGTAAATTCACAGATTGCTTCCCTGCTTGCAGGCAACCCTGCACGCGTGGAGAAAGACGGCTCTGTAGAAATGGGTGACACCGCGGTCATCGACTACGAAGGTTTCAAGGATGATGTTCCATTTGAAGGTGGGAAAGCCGAGAAATACCCTCTTGGAATTGGTTCCGGTTCATTTATTCCAGGCTTTGAAGAGCAGATCGTCGGAATGAAGGTCGGTGAAAGCCGCGACATCAACCTTTCCTTCCCAGAGCAGTATCATGCTCCGGATCTTGCTGGAAAAGCCGTTGTGTTCAAAGTCAAACTTCACCAGATCTACAATGAGAAACCAGCTGAACTCAATGATGAGTTCGTTGTTTCCTTAAACATTCCGGAAGTAAATACCATAGACGGATTAAAAAATCATATCAAAGAATACCTCGATTATCAGGTTCAGATGAAAAAAGACGATGCTGCACGCGAACAGATCTACGATCAGGTTCTTGCAAACTGTTCCTGCCTTCTTGCTCCGGCTGCAATCGAGGCTGCAATCGATATGCAGATGAAACAGATGGCTGCACAGCTTGCGCAGCAGGGAATTCCTTTCGAGCAGTATCTTCAGATGATGGGTAAGACCAAAGAGTCTTTCCGCGAAGAAGTAAAACCTCATGCGGCAAAACAGGCAAAGCTTGAGGCGATTCTCGATGAGATCATCAAAGCAGAAAAACTTACCGTATCCGATGAAGAAATCGATGCACAGTATGAACTGATTGCTCAGAATTACGGTCAGCCGATCGATGTGGTAAAACAGGTGCTTCCAAAAGCACAGTTAAAACCGGATCTTCTTCACATGAAAGCTTCCCAGCTGATCATGGATGCTGCTGAGATCATTATGGAAGAAGAAAAAGCAGAAGCTTAATCTCCTGCCTTTTTACAAGTAAAAACGGATAGAAGCGTTCACTGCCTCTATCCGTTTTTATTTTTATTATTGATTCTAAAATCTTTTACTGGTTCAGATCGTTGTAATCTTTGATTGCAGCATTGATCTGATCTGCCATCGCATCTACCGCTGCCTGTGGATCCTGTTTTCCGTTGATCATGTTCTCGATCTCTGTCTCTACGATCTGTCTTGCCTCAGGGAATACAGAAAGAAGTGCTCCTGCATATTCCGGTGCAGAATCATGAAGCTGATCGATTGCAGTCTGAAACTGTGGATATTTCTGCATGTTTTCTTTATAAACATCTTCGTTTGCAGCATCTGTTGTAACCGGGAAGTATCCAGTCTGTGCATTCCAGTATGCCTGGGATTCAGCAGATACTAAAAACTGTACGAATTTCCATGTAGCTGCTTCTTTTACTTCATCGTTGTTATTCAAAGCCCACAGAGATGCTCCACCGATGGATACACCACCTTTGTCCCCGTCATGTACGCTTGGGAAATATGCCGTACCAACTTCGAAGCTTCCATTTACATCCTGTAAGATCTGTTTCAAAGATGCAGTAGAACCAAGTGTCATAGCTGATTTACCGGCTGTAAAGTCAGATAATCCGGAATCACTTCCACGTCCGACATTTGGAGCAATTCCTGCATCGTTTAACTCTTTCCATACAGTCAGAGTCTGCAGTGCTGATCCGTTTTTGTCGAAATCAACTGCAGTTGCAACATCTTCACGTCCGTTTCCGTTGTTTACATATGCTGCACCCTGTTTGCATGTGAACTGTTCAAAGAACCAACCGTACATTCCAAGTGAGATTGCTTCTCCTGCGCCGCCTTTATTGACAAGGTCATCTGCAACATTCTTCATGCCCTCTAACGATGTTGGAACCTCTGAAATGCCAGCTTTATCAAACATATCCTTATTGTAGTAAAGAATTGGTGTAGATGAGTTAAACGGCATAGAATATAAGGTATCATCTACGGTATAGTAAGCTGCAATGTTTGGCTCAATCTTGCTGATGTCATAGCCATCTGCATCGATCAGATCCTGCATTGGAACTACCCAGCCGGAATCGATCATAAAACGTGTTCCGATATCATAGATCTGTACCAGATCTGCGCCCATGTTACCGATCTGTGCACTTTTTAATTTATTGATCGTATCGTCATATTCACCCTGATACTGTGCGTCTACTGTAATTCCGTATTCATTTTCTTTATTAAATTTGTCGACTAAAGCCTGTAATGCTTCTCCATTGACACCACCCATGGAATGCCAGAATGTGATCGTTGTTCCATCCAGTTTGGAATCGTCTACGGAAGCGATTGCACTTGCTTCACTGCTTCCACTGTCTGAAGTGGTTGTTCCATCCTGGGAATTTCCAGAACTTCCGCATCCTGCGAACATGGTTGCAGCCATTACTGCGGTCAATAATACAGAAACAAATCTCTTTTTCATCTCTTTTTATCTCCTCTTTTCTAATTTTGTCAAGGGCCGATTGCCCTGCTGAGATGTAATATATGTAAACTCCGTCTGTCGTCTAACCTTTGACAGCTCCGGAGAACATACCACGGATCAACTGTTTTTGTCCGATAATAAAAATGGATATAGATGGAATAATGATCATTACAACACCTGCGATCATCATTGTGATGGACTGCGCATCAATGCTGTTTAACATACTGATACCGATCTGTACGGTACGCATTTCATTGGAACCGTTAACCAGAAGCGGCCACATATACATATTCCATGCATTGATAAAGGTGTATACAACCATGGCTCCAATGCCGGATTTGGTCAGAGGCATCAGGATCGTTAGAATGAAACGAAGGTTGGAGCATCCATCCAGCATCGCTGCCTCATATAACGCTTTGGGAAAAC
This sequence comes from uncultured Lachnospiraceae bacterium, assembly GCA_934364805.1. Taxonomy (GTDB): domain Bacteria; phylum Bacillota; class Clostridia; order Lachnospirales; family Lachnospiraceae; genus Roseburia. The sequence goes on along the minus strand of CAKRMH010000022.1, from coordinate 29,536 downwards.
TCATATAAAACTGACGGAACAAAAAGATTCCCATCGCCGAAGTCAGATAAGGAATGATCAGTACACGGTAAGAATTCAGCCATCCCCAGCTGCTCACGGTCAGATAATTGGATATGATCGTTGCCTCTCCCGGGATCATCATGGTCGCCATGACAATCATAAACAGGACATTTTTTCCCTTAAATTCAAGGAATGAAAAGGAAAATGCCGCAAGGGAACAGGAGATCACCTGTCCGAAAGTGATGAGCCCTGCAACCAGAAATGAATTTAATACGAAACGAACCAGCGGCACTTTGGTCAGTGCTTCACGGAAATTGTCAAGTGTCGGATGTGTCGGGATCAGATTCATACTCATCGTATACAGATCAGAGGAAGGCATAAATGCGATACTTACGGCATATAAAAGTGGAAGCAGAATAAAAAGTGCTACTACCGTATTGACTGCCACCAGAAGGATTTTCTTTGCCGTCTTTTTGCGCTTTCCCGGTGCACTCATCACCGCGTGAAGTCTTTTTAATTCCTCAGCGCTCATCTCGAGCCCGTTTTTTTCTCTCACATCAATTACTATGTCACTCATGAATACGATACTCCCTTCTTTTCCAGCTTAAACATGATCAGTGTCAAAACCATAATGATTGCAAACAGGACAACAGACTGTGCGGCTGCACTTCCGAACCGGTAATTGAAAAATGCATCACGATAGATGGAATACACGATCAGGTTTGTGCTCTCTCCAGGTCCGCCCTGTGTCAGGATCTTCACCTGTCCAAAAGACTGGAATGCCTGGATAATATTTACAACTACTGTATAAAACAGGATCGGACTAAGCCCCGGAAGTGTCAGCTTATAAAACATCTGAAAGCTGTTTGCTCCATCTACGGCAGCCCTTTCGTAAATTGTTTCATCAATATTACTGAGTCCTGCCGAAAAATACAGGAAATTGATTCCACTATTCAGCCATGCTGTCAGCACTGCTACACTGATCAGGGCATATTTCGGATCCTGAATCCAGTTGATGTCCAGTTTAAGCAGCTTGTTGACGATTCCGATGGTCGGATCAAGCATAATACGGAAGATCATCGCTGCAGAACTGGATGCGATAGCCATCGGAAGCGCATAAGCAGTGGAAAAAACGCGGATTCCCGGAAATGCTTTGTTACACAGCAGCGCTCCGAGCAATCCAAGCAGCATGCTGCCAACTACAACGATCACAACGAATTCAACCGTAACAAACAGACTGTTGTAAAACGACGGAGATGTAAGCAGATCCTTATAATTTCCAAGTCCGACAAAAAGCTTTGCCTGTCCCATCTTATTGGTTTTATACAGACTCAGATAGATGGTCTTAAAAAACGGATAAAACAGAAATAATCCGAAAACCAGAAGACTTGGAATCAGATATGCATACGGACTGATACTGCGAACCGATATTTTATACTTCTTCATAATCACTTACTCCTTTTTGTGCCAGTTTTTCCCCATGTGCGAAAATGCTGGCTTCTGTATTTTTATTAAAAAGATGGATTTTATCTAGTTTCATGCAAATCTTGATCACATCGCCTCTTGCGACTTCATCATCTGCAGAAATATCTGCCACGCATTTGACGCCTTCCCACATAAAATAAACCAGCCTGTCGGAACCAAGCAGCTCGCAGGAAAGTACCTTCACCGGGAATGCCTGGCTTACATTTTCTTTCTGTCCGCCTGCATTTTTCTTTAAGATAAAATCTCCAGGCCGGATACCAAGTGTAACTTCCTGTCCTTCATAATGAAGGCGTTTCAGTATAACAGTCTGATTGTCATTCAGTTTCAGTTCCAGCACATTGGAAGAATTCGATGCTTCCACGCCTTCTCCTGTGCTCTCAATAGCAATTCCCGAAGCATCCGAAAGTACGTTGGCATCTACAAAATTCATGGAAGGGGAACCAATGAAGCCTGCGACAAACCTGCTTGCCGGATGATCATACAGATTCTGTGGCGTATCCACCTGCTGAATAACGCCCTCTTTCAGTACAACAATCCTTGTTCCAAGTGTCATTGCCTCGGTCTGATCATGTGTAACATAAATAAATGTTGTATTCAGTCTGTTATATAATCCTGCGATCTCTACCCGCATCTGTGTACGCATTTTTGCATCCAGATTCGATAACGGTTCATCCATCAAAAATGCATTTGGCTCTCTTAAGATTGCACTTCCGATCGCCACACGCTGTTTCTGTCCACCGGACAGCTGCGCCGGTCTGCGGTCTAACAGCTGCTCGAGTCCCAGCATACGTGCCGTCTCGGTAACCCGTTTTTTGATCTCCTTTTTCGGCACCTTACGGATTGCAAGTGAAAATGCCAGGTTATCGTAAATCGACATATGCGGATATAATGCATAATTCTGAAATACCATGGAAACATTTCGTTTTCCCGGTTCTTCATAATTCATCAGTTTTCCGTTCATCCATAATTCCCCGCTCGTGATCTCTTCCAAACCGGCGATCATACGAAGCACCGTGGATTTTCCACATCCCGAAGGTCCTACAAAAACAATAAATTCTTTTTCACCGATATCCAGATTGAAATCCTTTACTGCCAGGTCTGTTTCCTGATAGGATTTACAAATATGGTTCAGTCTTATCTGCGACATTTACGCATCCTCCTTACTTGTCACATCGGCAAATCCACACTGTCCTGCCTCTGTGAACCTGTTGCGCTTTCGTTCTGCACAACATCTAGTTCAAGATTTTAGGGACCAAATGTAAAGGTCACAATCCTGTTCCGGTAAAATGACTGTAAAAATTTCGTAATCCGGATTCTCCGTAAACACAATATAATTATTAAATACACCATCAAAAAAAGAAGCGGTCTCCATAGAAACCACTTCTTTTACCGATTTATTCAGTTGTACTTATCCCTGAAAGCTGTTTGATGCGATACGGTCGATCAGCTGTGTCATTTCTTCTTTTTCTGCAACAGTGCGGCTTTCATCTATGATCTTTTTGCGCTGTTCCACCGTCATATTGCTAAAGTTACTCATCGCTTTTCCGTTCATTGCCATGGATAATGCGAGTCCCTCCGGCATTTCCAGATCCATCTCATCCAGCTTGTTCATGCCGTCTGTCGGGTCTGCTTTGATCTGTTCGTTCTGTGCAATGATCTTCTCATCCATATGCCATCCTCCTGGTATCTTCTTAATCTTTTTCATACTCGAATTGCCATTCTTTCTGAATTTCACATGTCTCTCATAGGATGTGGCATATTTCTTTGATTTATTCACTCACAAGCTTCAAAATCTCTGCCGGTGTATTGACCAGATGTGTTGCACCGTGCTCCATCAAAAATTCCGTATTGCGGAAGCCCCAGGTAACCGAAATGCAAGGAAGCCCGCAGTTTTCGGCGGTCTTTATGTCCACATCAGAATCTCCGACATAGACCGCCTCATCTTTTGTGACGCCCAGTTCTTCCATCGCTTTAAGCACCATATCCGGCGCCGGTTTCTTCGGAACAGCCTCACTCTCTCCAAGTGCAGCATCCATCATTCCGGAAAAATAATCGTTATTCAGAATTTTCACCGCCGGGTCCATTTTATTGGATACGATTGCAATCTTGATGCCGCATTTCTTTAAATCCCCTAAAAGCTCCCAGATTCCAGGATAGAGCTTGGTATTCTCTTTACAATGCGCCGCGTAATATTTGCGGAAATACTGGTAGGTACTGTCAAATTCCGGATTATGTTCTCCTCCTGGAATTGCACGTTCCATCAGTTTTTTCACACCGTTTCCAACAAACATACGCACATCATCGATACTGTGAACCGGCATATTTGCATGTCTAAGAGCCGCATTCACGGCATTTGCCAGATCCTCCAGCGTATCTAAAAGTGTTCCGTCTAAATCAAAAATAACTGCTTTGACCATTTGTTTTTCTCCTGATAATCACTTTGTATTTTCGCATCCGAATCATTTGTAATACGGGAAGAACTGATCACTCCGGTTCTTCTTGTCAAACATCGAGTTATATTGCAGAATGTTATAATTTTGGATCCATTCTGCTTCCTCACCCTCGGCCTCATCCAGATGCAGGAATGCTCCCTCCGATTTGGAATAGTAGCCTCTGGAATTGATTGCAGGTACTTCTTCCATCATATCTGCCAGGAACTGATTATATGCAGGAAGATCGATGCCGGCCTGCTCCAGTGCCATGGTGGACAGGAAGTCCAGACTCGTGATATCCACTGTTTTTTCCGTTGAATCATAGTTGGTCCAGATAAAAAACGGTACTTTATACAGATCCTCAAGTTCTTCCATCGTCAGATTGGACAGACCTTTTCCATTCATCATCTCATAAAATGCGGAATTCAGGCTTGGCTGATGATCTCCAAAAAATACGATTTCCACCGGATCATCCACATGTTCAAAGTATGTGATCAGATTCTGGATTGCCTTGTCACTTTCATGCACCAGTGACAGATACTGGTTCACATCCGTGTAGGAACGCCCTGTCTTATAGATCTCCTCTGGGAAATTGCTGTAAGTATCTGTATAACCGCCATGATTCTGCATTGTGATTCCCATGATAAAAAGATTCTCATTGGAAGCCTTGCTCTCATAACGGTCTATGATCTTATTGTACATTTCCTGATCGGTAATATACTCACGGATGATGTTATTCTGATCAAAATCGTCGATAAAATGTGTCTCATCAAATCCCAGCTTCGGATAAACCTGATTCCTGCTCCACCCGGTCTCATAATATGGATGCATTGCAACGCAGGTATAGCCGATATCCTTTAAAGTCGTTACGATAGATGCCGGTGTCTGATTGATATACTGCTGATATACCACCGATCCGCTTGGCAAAAATGCCATGGAATTGCCCGTCATAAATTCCCACTCCGAGTTCGGTGTCTTCGCACCAAAAACAGAGGATAACGCATAGCCCTTCACCGTATTCTCCTGCATGGAATCCATAAATGGTGTCAGCTCTTCATTGGTTTTCAAATCGCCCAGCACACTTAGGTCTGCGAAAGATTCATTCATGATCGCAATGATCGTCGGCTTTTTCGTAAGACCGTAATCTCCGGAATATGAACTGCCGTTTCCAGAATACTCTTTCTCCAGTTCTGCCACAGCATCCTCAGAATATCCGTCTGGTGCGGACACAAAGCTGTCACGGACGCCCAGCACAAAGTTTAAAATATAACCGTTCCGATAGGTTCCCTTCTGTTCCCATGTTTCCGTATTGACATACATGCTGCTTGTCGCAACACACACGGTCATAACCGCACCAAGCAGTACGCTGATTACTGACATCCCGATCCGTGAACGGAATGACACATGACATTTTCGTATGAGTGCGATCAGAAGGATCGATCCCAAGATCGCATACGCACCTCTGTCATGAATCCGGAACTGATAATTGCCGGCAACGCTAAGACCGGTTCCGATCGAACGGATGTCGCTGAACGTAAACTCATTCTGCCGGAACAGATATACAAAATAATCCACAAAACCGAAGCTTAACATCGAAATATGTGCGATGATACAGGTCAGTCCCGTGTTGTTTGTAAACAACTGGATCACCAGATAAAAAATCGCAATGCAAAGTACATTTAAAAATAATTTTTCATCGGAGGTCCGCATAAATACATCCGGCTCTAAGATCACATACTGGATCATAAACATTGTCACGGTACTTGATCCACCGATCAGGATCACAGACCACAGCCACGGAAGCTTTGGAGAAAGTTCGATGTCCAGACTTTTTAAAAGATAATAAGCAGCGCCAAATACCGGAATGATCCACAGCGCAATTCCTGCCATAAAATACATTGCTGCCGCAAAGCATAGGGCTGCAAGCAGACGAATGTTATTTTTTTTATCATATTGTAATCTGATTTTCATTCTTTACTCATCCTTTACACAAAACATAAGGTAACAATACACCCAAACGCATTCCAATTACAAGAGATTTTTATAAAACAAAAGAGACGTACACCCTTCGATGTACGTCCCCCCGTATCCAGCACGCATCTGTAAATTACTGCTGCTGATATTTCTTGAAGTTCTGGTATCCCTTTGCAGCATGTGGATGCTCTGCCCATAATTTGTCTGCAGTCTCTTTCCACTCATTTGCGTAGTCCACGCATTTGCCACAAAGATGTTCTACTGGCTCTGCTTCCTCTACGTCTGTAGAATGTGCGCCTGTCTCATGAACCATCTTCTGAAGAATCTCCGGATTCTCAAGCATTGGACATGGTCTTAACATATTGTCATTGAATGGCTGATTATCTCTGTATGCCATGAATAATGGCTGTTTCAGACATTCTAATAATGATTTCTCGCGGATATTTGCGCCTGAGTAATGAATAAATACGCAAGGCTCAACATCTCCCTTTGGATTGATGTGGCAGTAGTTACGTCCTCCAGCGATACATCCTCCAACGAACTCACCATCATTCTGGAAGTCCATAACGAAGATCTCTTTTCCACCTTCCATTGCACGGACTTCTCTGATTCTGTGGTAAATATACTCACGCTGCTCCTTTGTCGGCATCAGCTCTGGTGTAGCTTTCATGCCAACTGGCATCAGATGGAAGTACCATGCGAAACGGCTTCCGTGCTCGATCAGAAGATCAAAGAATTCATCGGATGTAACCGAATCCATGTTCTTGCTTGTGTAGCATACACTGTTACCGAAGATCAGTCCATTCTCATGAAGAAGATCCATTGCGTGAAGTACTTTGCCGTATACACCTTCACCACGACGGAAATCATTTGCATCTTCGAATCCCTCGAGTGAAATGGATAATGATAAGTTACCAACACGTTTCATATCATCGCAAAGCTTCTGGTCAACCAGTGTACCATTGGTGTAGCAATGGAATGCACAATCATTATGTTTCTCGCAAAGTTTGATGATATCTGCTTTACGTACAAGTGGTTCTCCACCTGTCATCATATAGAAATATACACCGAGCTCTTTTCCCTGTGTAACGATACTATCTAATTCTTCGAATGAAAGGTTTAAACGGTTACCGTACTCAGCTGCCCAGCATCCTTTACAATGTAAGTTACATGCTGAAGTAGGATCCATCAGAATCAGCCATGGAATATTGCACTGTTCCTGAACTCTCATTTTACGGATCTGCTTGGTTCCTGCAAAAGCTGCCTGATAACCAAGATTCAATGCTGTCATTTTTGCTACATGAGGATCCGTCTCTGTTAATAATCTCTTCACATATTTCATCCATTTTGCATCCGGGTTCTGGATCATCTTCTTTGCGCCTTCATAAGCATCTGCTCTGAAGTTGTCACCCATAAACTTTTTGGTGAGTTCTACAATATTTAATAATGCTTTATCCGGATCTTTATTTAAACTCTTTAATACTGCGTCAATTGCCACACTAAATGCTTTTCTTTCTGCGGCATCTTTTAATCCTGCCATATGACTTAATCCTCCGTTTTCATAACATTTTCGACTCTACGTAGAAGTATATTGTAAACCTTCCTGTTTTTACATATCCAAACCCAATTTCATGTATGACTCAAATATACATTTTCCCGAATTTGTCTACGAAAACCTCCTGCGTAAGAGGTGCTATGTAGTTTTTATTACTACGTCACATTATATCACTATACTCATTGATGTCAACAAACTTTTCTCAGTTACAGTATAGAAATTCTCATCGGAATGACTGGAAATTTTCGGAACAGCCACTATAATAGGATATAGGAAAAAAAACAAGTAATATGTCTATTGGAGGCTATAACATGCCAGGTTTTACTACACATTATCTATTTGGAGCAGATGCGTACAAACGAATTTCCGATCGCACAGTACGCCAGAACTTATATAAGAATCACGGTGCGTTTGGACTTGGACTGCAGGGACCGGATGTCTTCTTCTATTATCTGCCGTCCTATCTGCTGCACCGGGATAACCTCGGAGCGATCGCACACAGCCAGAGAACCGGACTTTTCTTTTCCAATCTTCTGGAGAGCCGCACAATGTTTACCGGTCACAAACGTTTGCTGGCAATTGCAGACGCCTATCTGATCGGTTTTCTTGGACACTACACACTGGATTGCACTGCGCATCCTTATATTTATGCACTGACCCGCTATACTCCGGCCAATCCGCCGAAGGAGATCAATTACTTCGGGCAGCATGCCTATCTTGAAACAGAACTCGACGGCACACTGCTTCAGTTAAAAAAGCATAAACAGCCATCGCGCTTCCACCAGAATGCCACGATCCATCTGAATGCACTGCAAAAGAGCGTCATCGCAAGAATGCTTACGTATGCTTACCGCAATACGTATCCGGATCTTAGCATCCACGAATGGATGATGTATGGAGCCTTCTTCTGGATGAGCACCGGAACACGGCTGATCCGCGATCCTTACGGACAGAAAAAGGTTCTGGCACGTTTTATAGAACGGATCTTCATCGGACATGCATTCCTTTCTCCGATGATTCCAAGCGACCATCACCATTTTGTTGCAGATCCAATGAATCTCAGCCATAAGACATGGACACATCCATGGACCAAAGAGATTTCGAACTCTTCCTTCCCGGATCTCTATGCCCAGGCCGGTCAGCTTTATGACCGCCGTATCTGCCGCTACCAAAAAATGATAAACCGCGGCTTTACCCGTGAAGACCGCCGCAGATTCTGCCATGAATACGGCAACCGTTCTTTCCTGAGCGGTCTGTCTCTGGTCAACTGAAAAAGGCGGCATATCGTGCTCTCTTCGCATGATATGCTGCCCTTTTTTAATTTTCGCTGTTATTGAAAATATTCTTTGATCTGACCGTATATAATCCTCATCAGATTGGTTCTGGCCTCAACACTTGCCCAGCCAATATGCGGCGTGATCAGAAGTTTCTCACTGTCTTTGATATTCCGGAGCGGATTGTCCGGGCTCATTGGCTCTTCTCTCAGTACATCCAGCCCTGCCGCTGCGATCGTACCATGATTTAATGCATCTGCAAGTGCATCTTCACATACGATCGGTCCTCTTCCGACATTTAAGAAAATCGCATTCGGTTTCATCTTCGAAAATGCTTCGGCGTTCATCAGATCCTTTGTATTTTCATCTAACGGGGCATGTACGGATACAATATCCGACTGTGAAAGCAGTTCATCAAATGAGACCTGCTCATATCCAGGCTGTGCATTTCTTCCGGATGTGGAATAGTAGATCACATGGCATCCAAAGGCTTTTGCAATGTCCGCTACTTTTCTTCCGATATTGCCAAGACCGATAATTCCCCACGTCATATCCGCAATCTGGTGAAAATGCTTTGCAAAATGAGTAAAACTCGTATCTCCCATATAATGCTCATCTTTCACATACGCATCATAATAAGGAAGTTTCTCCAACAGATAAAACAGCATCGCAAACGTATGCTGTGCCACAGATTCTGTGGAATATCCCGCAACATTTCTCCATGCGATTCCTCTTTTGTCCAGATATGCTTTGTCCAGATTGTTTGTACCTGTGGCAGTCACACAGACAAGCTTCAGATGCTTTGCCTGACCAACAGACTGCTCATTGATCTCTACCTTATTAATGATCAGAACATCTGCATCTTTTGCACGTTCCGGTGCCTCTTTTGCTGAAGTATAATCATATTTTACAACTTCACCAAGTTCTTCAAAGATTGACAGATCGATGTCTTCCCCGATCGATTTTGCATCCAGAAAAACAATTTTCATCCCTTCATCATCCTCCCTGTGTTGTTATGCATCAACAGAAAATGCATATACGGTTGTGGAATCATACGGCTGTCCAGCATCAAATACCGGTGATGCAAAATTCGGCTCATTGACTGCATTCGGATAGTACTGTGTCTCTAAACAGAATGCAGAATTCTGTACATATATAGCGCCTTTTTTGCCATGCTGTCCACCAACAAAATTAGCCGTGTATAACTGCACACCTGGAAGATCCGTGTATACATCCATGCGGATTCCACTTTCGCTGCAATATGCAGACGCAATCTTTTCAACGCCATCCTTTGTTTTGTCGATTGCAAAGTTATGATCGTATCCGTTTGCAAAAATCAGCTGCTCATGGGACGCCTTTATATCCTGTCCGATCGGTTTTTCTTTGCGGAAGTCAAATGGTGTGCCTTCTACGGAAGCAATCTCTCCTGTCGGAATAGATTTGGAATCCTTCATCGGTGTATAATGGGAAGCTGCAATCTGAAGTGTCTGATCCAGCACATTGCCATTTTCCTGTCCGGCAAGGTTGAAATAACTGTGATTGGTCATATTGATCACCGTCTTTTTATCGGAAACAATATGATACGTAATCTTAAATTCATTCTGCTCTGTCACCTCATAGGTCACATGCATCTGGCAGTTTCCCGGGAAACCCTGTTCCATATCTTTGCTGGTGTATCCAAATGTGATCTTTGTATCGGTATATTCTTCCACATCCCACATTTTCACACTGACTCCGTTCGAACCGCTGTGAAGACTATTTTCATTGTCATTCTTCTCCAGTTCATATTCCACACCGTCAATGGTAACCTTTGCATTTGCAATACGATTGGCATTTCTTCCGACCGTAGCGCCAAAATAACATTCTGCGCGCTCATAGCTTGCCAGATCATCATATCCTAAAATAACATCACGCTCTGTTCCATTTTTGTCCTTCACAAATATGGAGACAACGGTTGCGCCAAAATCTGTTGCGATCAGCCGGACCCCTCTGCCATTGCCGATCTCATATGTAGATGCAGCGCATCCGCTCTTCGTTGTACCAAAACTGGTTTTTCTCATATTGATCCTCCTAATAAGCCCCCGCATACATTTTGCATGCTCTCATTCCTTATTATTCTACTTCTTTTCCAAATATAAGTAAATAAAATTCGTTTTTTGCCGATATATGAAACAGAATATAAGAAAAGAGGTATCCGCATGAGTACAGTTGCATCAACGGGAATGAGTCTTTCGCAGAATTATTATCTGCGCAGCTATTACCAGAACGACCAGAAAATGTTTAAGGCTTCCACCCGTAAAGAGACTTCCAATTCCCGTCTTTCTTACGAGGACGGACTTGCACTCCGTCGTGCAGCGCGCAATCTTCAGTCCTTTGAATATTCAAAAAACGATAACGGAGAGAATATCTGTAACAGTATCCTTGCTTTTATCGATACCTATAACAATACATTAAAGTCCGGAGGTGCATCTTCCTCTTCGGATGTCAATCGGTATGCACGCCAGCTGAAACAGCTCTCACACAAGTATTCCGATGATCTTTCCTCACTTGGAATTACGGTGAACACCGACGGGACCATGACCGCCAACAAGAACCTGCTTGGCAAATCCAGTGCTTCCGATGTTGGTAAAGTTTTCGGAAAAGAAGCGGATTTTACAAAAAAGACGGAACAGTATGCGCACAAAATGGAATCCAAATCTTCCGACTCACTGTATGCAGCACTCACCGGTTCCGGTTCCAATATTGATTTTCAGGCATAAAAAAGCTGTGGCATCGGCCACAGCTTTTTCTTTACACTTCAAGTATATCATCTAAAACTCTCTGTATCGCAGCTTTATCAGCTTTTACGGAGCCTTGCACCATAACGTTGCTTCCGCCGCCACGTGCTTCAAGTTTATTCTTCAGCGCAGCTGCAATCAGACGGCAGTCTGCATTCTGGCTTCCGATAATGAAATTGTATCCGCTTTCATCATCTCCAACGAAAAGAGCACTTACTCTTTTGTATTTTTCCACAAGTTTATTTACAACAGCACGCATGATCGGAGTATCCAGATCCTGTTCAAACAATACGGCATTATCGATATCTGTCGGAAGTGCAGCGATCTTATAATCCATAAGCTCCTGCTTTGCCTCTGCAAGCTGTGTCTTATAGTTCTGGCTGTTATTCTTTAATTTCACAACGTTATCAACAAGCGCTTCCTGATTGGTACTAAACTGTGTCATGAGTTCTGTGATGATCTCAGATTTCTGACGGAAGGCTTCGAGTGCACGGAACCCGCATAAAATGCTGATACGCACACCACCTTTATAGTTTTGCATGCTCATAACTTTTAACATTCCGATCTCACCGGTGTGTTTTACGTGCGGAGCACAGCAGGCACAGACATCATATCCCGGAATTGTTACGATACGTACCTGTCCTTCAATCTCGATCTTACTGCGGTAATCGAGATCCTTTAACTCTTCTTTGGATGGGTAGGTTACCTCAACCGGAAGATTCTTCGCAATGGCAAGATTGACTTCATCCTCAATATCATTCAGTTCCTCTGCCGGAATCACACCGTTAAAATCCATGGTCACAACAGAATCACTCAGATGGAATCCTACGTTGTCATATCCGAAACGGTTATGTACAATTCCGGAAAAGATATGCTCTCCCGTATGCTGCTGCATGTTATAAAACCGATGCTGCCAGTCGACTTTTCCTTTCACTTTTGTGCCGACAGCAATTGGCTCGTCCATCGTATGACGGATTACCTGATCCCTGATCTGTACATCGCACACTTCCATATCATTTATCGTTCCCATATCCGGGCTCTGACCGCCCTCCTCCGGGAAAAATAAGGTCTGATCCAAAATGACCTCATAGCTTTTTTTGTCTTTTCCGTTGATTTCTTCGCAGGCAACTACCTCTGCCTCAAATTCTGTCTCATAGGCATTCTGATCATATAAGCGAATCGTCTCTTTTGCCTCCATATTGTGCCTCCCTTTCGCAACTTTCTTATATGAATTATCCCACGAATCCGCATGCACGTCAACTTTATGCTTTTGAAACAACTTATCTTACCTGATTGCCCACGATCTTATAATAAGATCTGGAAGTAAGTTTAAATACAATATAATAGATGACTGTAAAGATCAGGATCGTGATGATCAGACAGATCACAAATAATCTGGTGTTGGTCAGATTTAAGAGCATAAGCAGTCTGTTTATCATCGGGAATGCTGCGGCAACATGGATTGCTGCGGTTACGATCGGAAGGAAAAATACCATACGGATCTGACTCTGGATCGATGTTTTCACCTCTTCATTGCTCATTCCGACTTTTTCCATGATTTCGTAGCGCTGCTTATCATCATAGCCTTCGGAAATCTGTTTGTAGAAAATGATCATCACCGTAACCATCAGGAACATGATTCCAAGAAATACTCCAAGGAAAAATAGTCCTCCATAAAGCGAATAGAATTCATTCTCGTTGGCAGACCGGCTTTCCATATAACGGCTGGTCAATCCATTTGTCACTGTACCCTCCTTATTCAGACCAGCTTTCTCGTTTGCGGCCTGAATGGCCTCGTTTACTGCATCTGCGCAGGCTGTTTTTTCTGCCGTTGTTCCATCAATATCATAACCGGATACACCACGGTATGATGTAATTCTGTTATCTGTATTTGCGAGTGCAAAAATGTCTTTTAATGTGTCCAGACTATCCACAACAACATAATAATCATCATTGAAGCCAAGGCTCGCATACATATCCTTATCTATCGTGAAAACACGGCTTTCTCCAACCTGAAATTCCTTACCAAGAATTGTAATGGTATCTGCATCATATGCTTTACTGCCATATACGCTGACCGTTCCACTCTGTGGCAGTGAAGTATTCTCCTCTGTAAATCGGTTATCCAGTGCAATGAGGTCATCTCTTGTGACGACATTCACCATGGCAAGATCACTGTTCCATGTGTCCTGGGAAGCGGCTTCAAACGAGGTATCGTTTTGTTTCAGCAGAAGCAGCAGATAACGGTAGGAACACTCATTCTCGATCGTTCTTCCCTGATCTGCAATGGTCTGTTTTACAAGATCCGTCACATCGTCTTTTCCTTCAAACACATTATCATATGTCGAATATAGTGTAATTTCCTGCGGATATCTCGCAGCAAGTTCGTCCTGCACTCCTGCAAACATGCTGACGGTCGTTGAAACCATGACAAGCACCATGGTAGAAAGTACACAGATGCTCGCAAGACCTGCTGCATTCTGTTTCATGCGGTAAAGCATTCCGGAAACTGCTGCGAAATGTTTTTTGTTGTAATAGAAATTTTTGTTATTGCGAAGCATTTTTAATACAGCAATGCTTCCGGCGGTAAAAAGGAAATACGTTCCTGCGATAACCAGAAGTACCGCTACAAAAAATAAAGTCAGTACCTTGATCGGATTTTCTGTTGTGATCGCAATATAATATGCGGTCGCAATACATGCAGCTCCTGCAATTGCCATAAGCCACTTGGTTTTCGGCTCCTTTTCTCCCACATTACCGCCCCGGAGCAGTTCGACCGGTTTTGCAAACGTAATCTGCATCAGATTGTAGATCAGTGTGAGAACATATAAAATTCCAAATACAACCAATGTTGTCCGGATACCGCTTCCGGTGATGTAAAACATAACCGTTTCATCGAATCCAAGAATGCGGTATAACAGCATTAAAACAAGCTTCGAAAAAACAATACCAGCCGCAAGACCGCCAAGAATTGTAATAACAGCCACAAAAACAGTCTCAAGTGCGAGAACTCTCCCGATATGCCGTTTTTCCATGCCAAGAATATTATAGATTCCAATTTCTTTTTTTCTCCTCTTGCTGATAAAACTGTTTGTATAAAAAATAAAAATATAAGAGAAAATTGCAATTACACCGACACCAAGTTCCATGATCATCTTCAGATTTCTAGCACCAGGTATCTTATCGATTCCCGGATTGTTATTGATAAACATCATCAGATAGAACATCGCTACGGTCATGATTCCGGATAAAATATACGGAAGATACAGCTGCCTGTTGTTCCGGATGTTCGTACCCGCCAGTTTTGCATAGATATTATTCATGTTTTTCACCACCTGTCGTTAATACCGTCAATGTATCCGAAATTTTGGCATACATCTGTTCATTCGTCAGATTGCCGCGATAAAGCTGATGGAACACTTCTCCGTCCTTGATAAACAGCACGCGGTTCGCATGACTTGCAGCCTTTGTACTATGGGTAACCATGACGATTGTCTGACCATCTTCATTGATCTGATTAAACAGTGTTAACAGGCTGTCGGTTGCTTTCGAATCAAGTGCCCCTGTCGGCTCATCTGCAAGAATCAGCTCCGGTTTTGTGATCAGTGCTCTTGCAACTGCTGCTCTCTGCTTCTGTCCACCAGATACTTCATATGGATATTTTTCCAGTAACTGCTCAATTCCAAGCTTCTGTGCGATCGGTTTTAAACGAAGCTCCATTTCCTTTGGTTTCACCCCGGAAAGCACCAGTGGAAGAAAAATGTTGTCTTTTAACGAAAAGTTGTCAAGCAGATTGAAGTCCTGGAATACAAATCCAAGATGGTCCCTCCGGAATGCGGAGATCTCTTTCTCTTTTACCGATACCAGATTCTTTCCATTTAAAAGCACCTCACCCGAAGTCGGTTTATCCAGTGCTGCAAGAATATTTAACAGAGTTGTTTTTCCGGATCCGGATTCTCCCATCACAGCCACATACTCGCCTTCTTCTACGGAAAAGCAGATGTTGCGGAGCGCCTGTACCTGATTTCCGCCAAAACGCGTCGTGTATATTTTCTTTAAATTGTTTACTTCTAAAATAGACATATGTTGAAACTCCTTTTCTTTGTCAGATTCCGTTGGCTGAACTTATTGCCGCCGTTCATGATGTCAGTATAGCAAAAGGCCGGAATGCAAGCTATCGATTTAGCTTACAATCCGGCCTCGTTTCTTACATTCCTGTAAGATTGGATATTCAAATGTCTATTTCTGCCCGAGCAATGACGGATCGGTAATCTTTACAAATTCTACCGGATGATCATTCTTATAATAGTCTTCGCCTTCTTCTGTCTGTGCATTCTCTACGTTCTGTTTCTGTAAAGTTCCGTCCTGCATCGTAATCTGCCAGACCCGCGGTTCATCCATCTGACCGGCAACTGCATACAGACCGTTTCCATCTTCTGCCTGATATAAAAGCACCTGGGAGTAGAAAGATCCGATCTCTTCTGCTCCGGAAGCTTCATATGTATATACGGTATTCTCCCAGTCTGCCATGCAGGTTCCGTAAGATACGATCAGTTCCTTAGCTCCGTCCTCATCGAGGTCGTACATTGTATACAGGATATCATCCCCATACTGTTCCCGGTAATTTTCCAATACCGGCTCATAAACTGCAGCATAATCAAGCCCCTGTGTCTTGCTGTCTGTGCCTGACTGCTCTGTTGTTTCTGTCACTTCAGTCACAGCGCTGGAATCTGTTTCGGACTCCTTCTCCGTATCTGTCGTCTCTGTCTGGACTGTTTTATCGGTGTTGTCCTTTTTCTCTCCAGTGCTCTTGCCGGTACATCCCATAAGCGATAAAACCATTGCTGCTGACAGCAATGCTACTGCTAACTTTTTCATAATCCCGTCCTCTCTTTCATCCGTGCGTGATGCCTGTGGCTGCTTAGCCGCCTCAGCTAAAAGCAAAAAAACTCCGTTTTCGCTTTATGTACATTATACCATAATTTACATTTTTTCGGCTACGCAAATGCAAACTGATCCATAAACTGTTCTTTATGCGCTTTTGTAAGAGGATAAAATTCCTTCACCTCGCCCTTTTCTATGTGAAGTATATGTGTACAGCACATTGCGATAAGTTCCGGATCGTGCGTGATGATAAAAGTGGTATTTCCCTTCTGTCGAAGTCTACCAAACATATCCGCAGTCTGTTTCATATGCCGGTAATCAAGCCCGCTGGTTGGTTCATCAAAAATAAGTACCGATTTGTCTGCAAGAATTGCTGATGCGATTGCAACCCTCTGCTTCTGTCCGCCGGATAAAGACATTGGATGCCGTTCCGTAAAACGCTCAAGATCCAGATCCTTGAGAAGCTTTGGAACCTGATTCGTGTTTGCCTCGTCCATTCCAAGCTGGATTTCATCTTCTACGGTCTCACAGAAAAGCTGGTGATTCACATCCTGCATGACCATATAGCTTTCCTTTAACATCTGTTTCCGGTTCTTTTCCTCACCACGAAACACCGTATGACCTTTAAATTTCTTTTCCAGGCCGCACATACATTTGAGAAATGTCGATTTTCCAGCGCCATTATGTCCGGTTACGGCGATGACACTTCCTGCCGGCAGAGTCACATCGGACATCTGAAGAACCGGTTTCTTTTCATAGGTAAAACGGTAATTTTTCAGCTCGATGACCTCTCCGGATTCTTCCTGCTGCTCCGGCAGTTTTACATCCCCCATGGACAAACTCCGAAGTCCAAGCGCTCTCAGTTCTTCCTCCGGGAACTCCGTAAACCGCTTCATTGAAACATCAAAACGGATCTGTCCATCTTCCAGATATAACACACGATCACAGACTTCTTTCAGCCAGTACAGACGATGTTCTGCGATAATGATCGTCTTTCCCTGACTCTTCCAAAGCTTTAAGGTCTGTTTCAGTTCTTCGATCGCATCAAGATCCAGATTCGATGTCGGCTCATCCAAAACCATAATATCCGGGCACATTGCAGACACCGAAGCACACGCAACCTTCTGTTTTTCCCCACCAGAAAGCTGAAAAATATTGCGTCCCATCAGTCTTTCCATCTTTAATTCCCTTGTCACACGATCCACACGCCCTAAGATTTCCGGTTCCGGAAGCCCAAGATTCTCACAGCCAAATGCGACCTCACTTGTCGTATCCAGGCAGAAAAACTGACTTCTCGGGTTCTGGAAAACACTTCCAACCTTCTGTGCGATCGTATAAAGTTCTTCATTCGGAATCTTCATCCCATCCACTTCAACATCGCCGCTCAGTTCTCCCTCATAAAAATGTGGAATCAGTCCATTCAACAGACGTGTGATCGTTGTCTTTCCGCAGCCAGATTCTCCACACAGCAGAATGCATTCACCAGGTTTTACCGATAACGAAATATTATGCAGAGCACCTTTTTCTGAATTGGCGTATTGAAAGTCTACATTTGAAAGCTGTATCATGATTTCCTCCTTATCTGATGAACATTCCTGCAATCCATACCACATATGGAATGAGACAAAGCAAAATAAAAATAAAATCCTGAATATGAAATCCAATGTTGCAGACATTGGTTCTTCTTACTTCTCCTCCAAGACCTCTTGTCAGTGCTGCTGCATTCAGTTCTTCTCCGATTTTTGCGGAGCAGACCATAAGCGGCACGAGACGATATTCAACCATTTTCCCAACATTTTTCCCGCCAAAACGAATGTCCCTCATACGCATCGCTGAATTGATCGATGCAAATTCGTCAAACACAGTAGGGAAAAACCGAAACATTACGGACAGTGGAATCGTGATCTTATCCGTGATGTGCATCTTTGACATTGCGGCGTTAAATTCACTGACTGTCGTGGTTCCAAGCAGATATGCCCCCATCATGATGCTCGGATAAAAACGGATAAGAATTCCACAGATTCCAAGTATCAGGAAGTTTGCAAACCCTGTAGTTCTCGGTCCCAGATAGGAAAAGCTTGCATACGCCGCTGTATACACAACCACGTACACCAGCGCATCCTTCCATTTTTTCGAAAGCAGAAGCAGAATTAACGGTACTGCGCAAAAACATGGCATGAACCGGTCGAGTCTGTCTCCTCCGGTTCCTCCAATCACAAAAATTGCCATTGTAATCAGCATCAGCAGCTTGGTTCGCGGATCAAGCACCACGCCCCTGTTTTCCACATCTGCCTGTAACATCTGTCCCTGCATTATGCAATTCCTGCCTTTACAAAGTGTTTTTTCAGAAGTGCCTTACCGATCATTCCCCCGATAAATCCGCATACAAAGCAGGATACCAATAGCAGCGGAAGCAGCCAGTTATGGCTCATGATGTCACTTAATGTATTGATGTACTCTTCCCCAAAGCTCTGGCGTGTACTAAAATATGCCTCTGCATTTAAAACGATCGGAACAAAATTTCCCAAAATCGTGATACTGAATACTGCACAACTGAGAAATGCTTTTTTGCTGCTCTTGTAATTTCCACTTTTAGAAATAAGATCTGCGATCAGGCCACAGACTATGCTAAAAAGAAACGGCCAGTAACCCATTCCTGTGATCCACAGAAACAGACCTACAATCATCGAATAGATCCAGATCATTCCAAATTTGTTTACCTTGGTCATAAATAACATCATTGGTGTTCCCCCAAGCAACGGTACGATCACACATAACAGCGGCATCATGATCGGGATGAATCCAAGCATCGCGATGGCTGTCATGATCACGCAGTAAATTGCTGCGTAAATACCGATATTGATCAGGTCTTTTCCTTTTAATTTTGCATCATTTTTCATATCTGTTCTCCTTTATACTGTTTTCATTAGGTATTTGCCTAATTTTGCATATAACACCGGAAGTAGTAGTGGCTCACTGTAATTAGAATCGTCTAACCATAGGGCCTTATGTAAGGCTGCCCATCCTGCGTATGCAGGGCAAGCAGCCCTTATCGTTTTTATAACAGTGTTATATAACACTGTTATAAATATATACATTTCTATTTTATCTGTCAAGCACGATTCATCCGGAAACGTAAAAATGATATGCCTGCAAAAATCATCCACCCAATCCAGAACAGGATTCCTCCGACATTTACGCCGTCTGCATCGACTGCAAACAGGATGATTCCAAATACCGGTAAACCGATCCAGAGTCCGAGCCACAGTCCACGGATCAGCTTTTGTGCCCATGGAAACCGCAACAGTATCCATCCTAGGTACGGATCTGCGATCAGCCGGTCAAACTGTGTAAATTTTGAGAAGTCGCTTAAGAATTCTTCCACATCGCCGAATCTTCGTCCCTGTGCTTCCTCTTCCTTTACATAATTCAGGTAATAATCGATGTCTTTTTTGCCGTCAGCCTCGTCCTCTGCAAATTTCCGGCAAAGATCGATCGCACCCTGAATGGCTTTCTGTTTTTCGTTTAACTCCAGAATCTGCTGCCCGATCAATTCATCCGCTGAACACTGTCCCCCTACAAGCAAAGCGATCTTCTCAATGGAAAAATCCATTTTCCGGTATAAAATAATCATCTTCAGCCGTTCTACATCTTCCTTTGTGTAATCACGGTACTGACTTTCCTTCTGTCGTCCGGGGTCAATCAATCCCTTTCTCTCATAAAAACGGATATTACTGATGCTTAGCCCTGTAAGTTCCGCCACTTCTCCGATTCTCATACCTTACTCCTCTCAAGATTCTTCCTTGCTCTCGTAATGATCTCCTCCGGATAGGATAGCACATCCAGAAGTTCAATTGCATTCGTTTTTCCGCCGATTCCCCCTTGGATCATATATGGAAAGCAGACGTCCTTTCCCTGGATCACGCTGTCAAAATAATAGTTGTCATATTTTCCCTGCATCGCATACACAAGCTCCATATCGTGCGTTGCAATCAGAACAAACTGATTACCTTTTGCAAAATAATCCAGTATGGCCTCCGATGCCGCAATCCGTTCTGCTGTATTCGTTCCTTTCAAGATCTCATCGATCACGAACAGAACCGGCTCTTTCTTCTCAAAACGCCCAAGCATGCGTTTCAGATAACGGATTTCCCTCATATAATAGCTTTCTCCGGTTATGACATCATCCCGCAGAGCCATGGAAGTCATCACCTCCATTGGTAAAATGCAAAAATCATCTGCAATACAGGTGTGGATATTCTGCGCCAATATGACATTTACCGCCACTGCTTTCATAAATGTGGATTTCCCGGAGGCATTCGCACCTGTGATGATCGCCCGGTCAGACATGGTAAAATCATTCGACACCGGATGGTTCACAAGCGGATGGCTGATTCTGTGACCTCGAATCACATGCTCTTTTGTAAACTCCGGAACACACCAGTATTCCAGACTTCTCCGATAAGATGCTACGGCGATCTCCATATCCACAGTCCCCGCAAAACAGTAAAGCGTCATGACATCTTCTCTTTTATCTTCGATCAGCTTCATGATTCGGTTGAAAGCCACAAGATCATATAATGTAATGCCCATAAGATAATCCTGAAATATGGATGCGACATCCCCCGACATACTCTGGTATTTTCTTGTCTGCCACACAGAAATCATTTTCGAAAGCTTATGCAGATGTGCGAGTGCCTCTTTTGTCTGTTGCAGTGGATATAGGTTTTTGCAGGTTTCATCCTTCATCATCCATTTTGCGAAATCAAGAATTCCCTTCAGACTTCCAAGCGAAAAAAGATACACCTCATACCGCTGTCTGGTGATGGAGTAAATCCCGATATTCACAGCCACAATACCGATCAGTCCTGCAACTGCCACCGGACTATCCGTGATAATACTTGCAACCAGCAGAAAAATCAGTGCAATCTGAAGAAAAAGAAACAATGCCTGATTGCCGATTCTCCAGATCTGCGTGTTTTTCAGAAAATAAGGAAGCGTATAATCTGTTTTTCTTTTTCCAATCTGATATAGTTTTTCTTCAAGCACAAGCCTTTTGTCTTCGTTTGCGTCATAATAACGGATGCGCTTCTCAAATGCAGTAGACTCTTCATCCGATGAGCACTCCAGCGTGTGCAGTTTATGATATAAAATCTGTTCCCCGAGATACGATCTGGTATGATTGATCCGTTCAAAAACCGCATCCATTTCCAGATCATTCCACGTAACGTCGTCCACCTGATGTTCTGTCGATTCCTGTTCGATCTCATGATAGGTCCGGATGTCCTCCATCTTCTGGTCAAGATATCCCTGTGGCTGCCAGTCTGCTGGATTTTTCCCATACCGGTCTCTTAATTTTTGTCGTACATATTTCCTTGTTCCAAAACTCATTTTCTGCCCCTTTTCCTGTTTGATGCCCCAAATATAAGGCATGAACCAGGTTCAGGGTCAAGGAATTTCTGCAAAAAGTTGCAAGAGTCCGAAAAATAGTTATAATTAGAACTATATAATGCACAAAGAAAGAGGTTTTACGACATGAGTATTTTTATGAAAAAATTAACCGTCAATCAGGCGATCAATGAAGCTCACACCACGGACAATGCCATGCTGATCGACTGTCGCCCGAAGGATGAATTCAACCACGGACATGTAACCGGCGCCATCAACATTCCACTCGATAAAATCACGGAAGACCGCATCACAAGAAGACTTCCTGACAAAACAACCAGACTTTACATCATTGGAAACTATGGTTACAAACCAAACGATGCCATGCGCAAGTTCAAGAAACTCGGCTACAAAAACGTCGTTTTCGGTGGCTTTATGGAAGAGCATCACGGACTTTTAGCACGTTAATTATAACTTTGCATTTTTCCAGATACCGCTGCAGTACAGGCAGACTGAGAGAATGGCACCAACGCTCCAGCCGATCGGCCAGGACATCCATACTCCGGTGCTTCCGAAGATCGGTGCAAGTACTGCGGCAAGTCCTACTCTTAAAAACAGATCCGCAAATGTCGTGATCATAAACAGTTTAACTGCACCGGATCCTCTTAAGATCCCGTCGCTCATGGTTTTCGCTGCGACTACCATATAAAACGGTGCGACGATCCTGAGAAACTGCATTCCGGTCGCCATTGCGTCTCCGGTAACGTCCTGCATAAAAATTCCGATCAGAGGCCGTCCGATAAAGACAAACGCCAGTGTAAATGGTACTACCTGAACCACATCTAACAGAATTCCAGCACGAAATCCCTTTTTGATACGATCCAGTCTGCCTGCGCCAAAATTCTGTGCGGCAAATGTAGAAATTCCATTTCCAGCAGAAGTAAACATGGAAATTGCGATATTATTCAGCTTGATCGCCGCCGTATATCCAGCGATCACACTTGCACCAAAGTTATTGATAATACTCTGTACGATAATATTTCCTACAGAAATGAACGACTGCTGCAAAATGCTCGGCACTGCGACTTTTACAATCTTTCCAAGCAGTCCCCATGAAAAAATCTCAAATTCTCCCTCCGCTGGAATGCCTTTCACACGCTTATATAAAGCGATCACAGCCAGCACACAGCTGATTCCCTGGCACAGAAATGTTGCCCATGCCACACCCGGGATTCCCATATGAAATGCGCTTACAAATAAAATATCCACAAGAATGTTGGATATGGAGGAAAATGCCAGAAAATACAATGGTGTTTTCGAATCCCCCATTGCAGAGAAAATACCGGTCGCTACGTTATAAAAGAAGACAAACGGCATTCCGGCGGTATAGATTTTCAGATATATAAAAGATTCCTCCAGAATGTCTGCCGGTGTATTCATTTTCATCAATACCAGACGTGTACATGTGAAACCGAAGATCATCAGTGCTGCACAAAGTACACCAAAGGCAATAAACGATGTGCTCACCGATGTTTTCAGCCGGTTCCACTGTCTGGAGCCAAAGAGCTGTGATACCACGACCGAGCATCCAATGTTACATCCAAATGCAAATGCCGTGTAAATAAGCGTCATCTCACTCGCATTTCCAACTGCTGCAAGCGCATTTTCACCAATAAATTTCCCGGCTACCAGGCTGTCTGCAAGGTTGTAGAGTTGCTGGAAAACCACACTTCCCAAAAGCGGTATCGTGTAAAACCATAATACCTTTCTGACATTACCCTCTGTTAAATCCTTATTCATTTTCGTTACTTCTTTCTTTTTCTAATTCTTTCTTTTTCTATTTCTTTTATGCACATTTTCTTATGCTGCTTTCTGTTTTGTGGATATCAGTCCATTGCCTCACGCTTTATTGTGGAAAAACCGATCCATACGGTTGTCCCTTTTCCGACTTCCGATTCAATACGGATCGTATGCCCCAGCTTATTTAACACCTGTTTACACAGATACAATCCGATCCCTGTGGATTTTTTGTCTGCATGTCCATTGTATCCGGTAAATCCCTGCTCAAATACTCTCGGAATATCTTCCTGGCGGATCCCGATTCCCTGATCTGTGATCTTTATGTAACACCAGTTCGCTTCCTTTGTAACTTCCATATGGATCGTACCGGAAGCAGAGTATTTTATGGCGTTAGATAGCACCTGTCCCACAACAAATGTGATCCATTTTTCATCGGATAACACCATCTGCTGTGTTCCCTCATATTGTATACAAAGCTTTTTCCGGATCATGGTTCTGGCATATTTCCGGATCACTTCACGTATGGCAGCATCCAAAGAGATCTCCTCAAGCACAAAATCATTGCCCGTTCCATTGACCCTCTGATATTGAAGCGCCATATTTACATACTGTTCAATGCAAAAAAGCTCCTCTTCCATATCCGATACATTCTGAAGATTGCACGGATCATGCTTCCCAGCCTCCTCTGAAAACGGAGGCTTTTCTGCCAGTTCCTCCAGTTCGTTCCGATGCACCTGAAGCAGCAGCTGCAATGCTGCGATCGGAGTTTTTACCTGATGTACCCATCTGGAATAATATTCTTTCATCTCCGACTGCTGCCTTCCAGCCGTATTCACTGCCATCTGTCTGCTGATATTCGCATTTTCAAACAGCTGGCTGTAAATATGTTCGATCTCATCCTCCGGCTCTGGAAGTTCAATCTGACTGCTCACCGGCTCATTTAAGAGTTCTTCCATCCGTGCTGTTTTTCTGCGGTAACGAATGTAATTCACGGTGCCGAAAACTCCGATCAGACACAGATCTAAAAGTGCAGAATAACCGATATCATGAAGCGGGATATTGACCAGATACAGATAAAACAAATGACTTCCACACAAAGCCAGCACTACAATGATCCAGAATAAATTTCTTTTTATAAATGACTGCAGCAATTTCATCTGATCCGGTACCCGATCCCTTTCTTTGTCAAAATAAAGTCGTCGAGTCCAATTGTAGATAATTTCTTTCTCAGACGATTCACATTGACAGACAGTGTGTTCTCATCCACGTATGCATCACTTTCCCAGAGTCTGGTCATAAGCGTGTCCCTGCTTACAATCTTCTCCTTGTTCTCAAACAGTGTCTGCAGAATCTTCAGTTCGTTCTTCGTAAGCTCAAGTCTCTGATCCTGATAACTGACCGATGCGTCCGCAAGATTTAAAAGTGCTCCTTTATGCTCCAAAACACTGCTGTTTCCTGCAAAATCATAGCTTCTGCGGATCAGTGCCTGGATTTTTACCGTCAAAACCTCCAGGTCAAATGGTTTGGCAATAAAATCATCTGCTCCCATGTTGACCGCCATGACGATGTTCATGTTGTCTGCTGTCGAGGACAGAAACATAACCGGAACTTTGGAGAGCCTGCGGATCTCCGTACACCAGTGATAACCGTTGTAAAACGGAAGCCGTATGTCCATAAGCACCAGTTGTGGATCAAATGCTGCAAATTCAGCCATCACATTACTGAAATCCGAAACAATATGTACTTCATAATCCCATTTTTCCAAATGCCTTCTGACCGTTCTCGCAATCATTTCATCGTCTTCTACCATAAATATCCGATACATGTTCCATCTCCCGTCTCATCCCGCTTATTTCGTGTTGTTGTATCACATCATGATACACGAGTTGCTCCTTGTATCATATCATATATTCCACCCGGAAACTATAGCACTACTTTCCTCATTTTGTAGAAAACCTTGTCTTCTGATTAAAGTTTTCTTAAATTCATCCGCATCATATTTACAATTATGTTCTATCGTGACATAATCTTCCACAAGATATGCACATACTATATTGACATTTGTAAAACGCTTCAAATTGGATCTGGCATATGCCAGACGCATTTCACTCATCCCAGCATGTGCGAATAGGAGGTTGTTATATGAGCAGTCCTGAGAAATCCAAAAAAGGAATCCGCATTCTGATTGCTGTCCTTGTGATTGTTTTTCTATGTGTCATTACGTATTTCGTTGGAAAACCAATGGTCCATTTTGCTTCTGACCCGGATAAATTCCGTCTGTGGGTAAATGAAAAGGGCTTTCCCGGCATTCTTGCTTTTATGGGAATGGTGATCTTTCAGGTATTCATGGCCGTTATCCCGGGCGGGCCTTTTGAAATCTGCGCCGGATACGCTTTTGGCATCTGGAAAGGTGCACTGCTTTGCGATATTGCTACCACGATTGGAAGCGTCATCGTCTTCCTTTTTGTCCGCAGGTTCGGCATGG
Source organism: uncultured Lachnospiraceae bacterium (assembly GCA_934364805.1). GTDB lineage: Bacteria > Bacillota > Clostridia > Lachnospirales > Lachnospiraceae > Roseburia. Next base: position 3,482 of record CAKRMH010000022.1, on the reverse strand, counting down.
ATTTTGTAGAATTATTTGTAAAAAAAGAAAAGATCGAATCCGTCAAATTTTTAAAAAGTTCCCGCAAATCAGAAAGCATTATTTTTCTGCTTTTTCTGATTCCGGGAACTCCGAAAGATCTGCTTTCCTATGTAGTTGGTCTGACGGACATTTCCCTGTCCCACTGGATTTTTATCACGTTTGTCGGACGTTTTCCGGCGATCTTCCTGTCTGCGCTGAGCGGAAGTGCTCTTGGAACCGCCAGATACGAGATCGCGGTTGCCGCATTCGCTGTGATCATTGTGTTATACGTTGTCGGACTTATCGTATATCGCTTCCATAACCGTGAAAAAACGCAGTAACCCTGCAAGTCCGTCATCCTATGCTTCTTTTGGATAATAAACCTTGTCCTTTTCAAGAACGGTTCCGACGCCATCCTTAACATCAACAATGCAGACGGAACAGTTCTTTGGCACGCCTCCACGCCAGATATCTTCTTTATCCTCATAGAAGTTCGCAAGCAGGCAACGGCTTGCAGCTCCATGTGTGGAGATCAGTATTGTCGCATTCTCATATGCTTTGTTATTCACTAATGACTGATAGAAATCTGCTGTTCTTTTTAACACATCCTGAAAAGATTCTCCGCCCGGTGCCTTTGGGCAGTGAAGCGGATCATTGTAAAATTTATCCTTATAATCCGGTGGAAGAACTTCGCTGTTATTTACACATTCTCCCTCCCACTTGCCGAAAGACATTTCTATGATTCTTTTATCCGTGATCATCGGAAGCTGTCTGCCAGCCATCACAAGCTCTGCTGTCTGCTTTGCGCGGATCAGCGGACTGGAGATGACAAGATCAAATTCAATATCTTTCATGCCTTCTCCGGTGAGTTCTGCCAGACGAAGTCCATTTTCATTTAACATGATATCGCGTTGTCCCTGTAATTTCTTTTCTTTGTTCCATGAAGTCTCTCCATGGCGTATAATATATAATTTCATGCTGTTTTCCTTCCTTTTTCATATTTATTTGAAAAATTGCAGATATTCATTGCCGTTCCGCCCTCCATACCTGTTCCTTTGTAAATTTTTTCTCTTGTGTATACTGTATATTCATTATAGTTCCTTTCATGCTGTCGTGCATCTGCATGTCAATGGTAATCGCACTTTCTGCACTGGATCATTGTATTTTCGCTATCATCCTTATAAAAAACTTCCGACCTCTATAACATTTTTCATCAATTCTATATTATAAAAATCATACTGTTCTTTTGCAAGTAACTATGTAATTTATAAGTGACTTATAAATCAACTAATATCTTTCCTCTCGGAAGTAATCCTCCTATAATGAAGCCACGTTCGAAAGAACCGAAACAGACCAGGTCTCTCCGGTCTGTTTCGGTTCTTTCAAACGCTCTCGATGTGCACTTTTTACTTTTATCCGAGCAGCATCGTAAAAATAATTGCAATCACCAATGTCACAACTGCAGCTCCAACTGAAAGCAGGATCTTCTGATATGTGGTCTTCCCTTCTTCTCTTGCCTTTGCAATCTCATCAAGCTTTTCCCCTTCCATAAATGCAATGATCTCGCGATAGGTCTGGATATCAAATTGTTTCTTCTTTTTTTCTACGATGAATGAAAAATACAACGTAACGACAGCAAGCAGCGCCCAAATCGCAATCCCCGCATATTTCAGATAATGGATAAGCGGGATCGGCGTGATCATCATTGCCAAAAACAATACGCTGAATATCCTGCTGATCTTCTCAAATCCTTTTCGATCTTCATTCTTTACCTGCTCTTTCATGACTTCAACATCTCCTTTGATCAAATTGTCAATCGAGGTATGAAATACTTTGCTTAAAAGAATAAGACTGTTCACATCCGGGTAACTTTTATCATTTTCCCAATTCGAAATTGTCTGTCTCGAAACATATACCTTTTCTGCCAGTTCATCCTGAGATAAAGACTGTTCCTTCCGGTATTTCCGTATCTGTTTTCCAAGCTCCATATTCTCTGCCTCCCTTCCCTGCTCACATTAACCAAATTCGTGTTTTTTGTCTATCAACATGCCTTGACATCCCGTTTTTTCTGCATGTCAAAACATTTTTACATTGAAAAATCCACCCTCTTCGGCGCTCACAGTGCCTGGATAAGTGCTTTTTCGTAACATAAGAACGGCTGATCATACAACTCACATTCACCCACCGTCTGGAAATTCAATGCCGCATAGGAACGAAGCGCCTTCTTATTATGCCTGTTCACTAGAAAATGTACGCTTTTATATCCCTGGCTGTATACAACCTGCATTCCGTACTGTAACATCTCTCTTGCGAGACCATGGTTCTGATAATCAGGGTCCACTGCAAGCCGGGATAGTTCCTTTCCCGGCTGAAGCTCCGGTGTCCAGCATTCCAGTTTTTCCACAGCTTCATCCTCATCAATGGATATGGATGCAATAATTTTTCCTTTTTCATCCTTCATGACAAACAAGGCATCCCGGGACAGATCAAATTCAATTTCTTTTTCTCCCGGATAAGTCTCATCCCAGGGACAGAATTCCCGCCCCAGCTGTGTCTTATATAATCTCAAGATCTCCTCTTTGTCTTTTTCCTCTGCCTGTACAATTGCTCTCATTTTTCTGTTTGAATCTTTGCTTTCTTTTTTATTGGTAAATTCATTTTCTTCTCCTCTGTTCCGTTTTGTAGAATTCAAGTACTGTCTATTATTTTGTAAGTTTTTCCACAGAAGTACTTAATACATATTTTTCTTTGATTTGTTTAAATGCGTTCATATGCGCTGTTTTTAGATGATTCTGCTGTTTGTCTTCTGACGCCCACTCTTCGACTAAAAGCAGTTTATCCACTTCTGCCACATCAAAATAATAGTTGTAAGACACATACCCCTCTTCTTCGCGGATCTTTTGTAAAATTCCAGATGCATTCATCTCGTCAACAAAAGCTTGTCTTGTTCCAGGTTTCATTGTATATTGCACCAAAAGTAATAACTGACTCATTGTTTATCTCCTTGTCATTAAGTATCTATTCTGTTTCATACATGGATATTCTTGCTACCGATATGTAGTTTATCAGCAGATTGTGGTTCCGCACTGGTCGAAGTAGTACCTTTTCAATAACAAATACTGCTTAAAATCCAAAAATATTCTTTTAGACAGTAAAATTTCTTCAAATTGCTGGATGGCTTGAATATTTACTGCTTATAATCAAAAAGCATTCTTTTAGGAAGTAAATTTTTTCTTAAATGTTAGAATGATAAAACAAAATACTGTTTAAAATTATAAAATGCCTTTTCAGACAGTAACCCTTTGGCGAATGTCCATTCTCAATCAGACAGAGCAATAGAAAAGCTTATAACTTTGTTATCTGAAATAGAAAAAAGCCGTTCTAACGAACGACTTCTTTCATTATCAATGAGACATCGGGGATTCGAACCCCGGACAACTTGATTAAAAGTCAAGTGCTCTACCAACTGAGCTAATATCCCA
>CAKRMH010000021.1 GCA_934364805.1 uncultured Lachnospiraceae bacterium | reverse complement strand
AGGGCAGTTAATGAAAAGTCTCAATACTGCTTTTTCGTTTGCACCACCTTCGATTCTTTCCTTAACGATTTGTATAATAGTAGTCTAACACATGTTGTTTAAAAATACTACAGCCAAGCTAATGTCTGTAATTTGCCCTAAAATTTCATTTTATGGAATTTGAACCACTTAATTTTCTAATTGCATACGCAATTCGTGAAATGTATAATTATACTGTTGATACATCAGACACACAAATATAAATAGGGACTTTCTTAATACATCTGCCACTTACAAGCAATGTTCTGCCAAGGATGGCAGAACAAATCCTAACGAGCCACGGACGGCTCGTTTAGGATGGTTGCGCAATATATTCATTTCACATCAAAAGATGTATTTAGAAATTCTTATTCTCGGACAACGGAACAAAAAATAAGCATTTTATAAATCGGTTCTATGAAAAAATCATATATGTTTTTTGGGAAATTTCAGCTACACAAAAACGCCAGCTCCCACACGTGACCATGTGAGAACTGGCGTCTTATTTTATACAGACTACTGTCCGATTCTGTTTTTAATTACAGGATTCCACCAACTGCTAAGAATAATGGTGCGAATACTAATGCAACAACTGTCATAAGTTTGATCAGAATGTTGATAGAAGGACCTGATGTATCTTTGAATGGATCACCTACAGTATCTCCTACAACTGCTGCTTTATGAGGGTCGCTTCCTTTTCCACCGTGTGCTCCGGACTCGATGTATTTCTTAGCGTTATCCCAAGCTCCACCGGCATTTGCCATGAAGATAGCCATCATAACACCAGTTACTAATGCACCAGCAAGAAGTCCACCTAATGCTTCAGCACCGAAAAGAAGACCTACTGCGATTGGAGCAACGATAGCGATGATACCTGGAAGTAACATCTGTTTTAATGCTGCGCTTGTAGAAATAGCAACACATGATTTGTAATCAGGTTTGCTTGTTCCTTCAAGGATTCCCTTATCAGCATGGAACTGACGACGAACTTCTTCGATCATCTTGTAAGCTGCTTTGGAAACAGACTCCATTGTGATAGCAGAGAATAAGAATGGAAGCATAGCTCCGATGAATAATCCAATGATTACATATGGATTTAAGATGGAGATGCTCTTTAACTGTACAGCTTCTGAGTAAGATACGAATAAGGATAATGCTGTTAAAGCTGCAGATCCGATTGCGAATCCCTTACCAACAGCTGCTGTAGTGTTACCTACAGAATCCAGTGTATCTGTAATATCACGAACGCTCTCATCTAATCCAGACATCTCAGCGATACCACCTGCATTATCTGCGATTGGTCCGTAAGCATCAACTGCTACAGTGCTTCCTGTTGTAGCAAGCATACCAACTGCTGCAAGTGCGATTCCGTATACACCAGCGAATGCATATGCTGCAAAAATACCAACTGCGATCAGAATGATCGGAATTGTACATGAATGCATACCAACTGCAAGACCACTGATGATGTTTGTTGCTGCACCAGTCTCAGACTGCTCAGCGATTTTACGTACATGACGATATTTATCAGATGTATACCACTCTGTGATAGATCCGATCAATGTTCCAACAATCAGACCAGCGATGATTGCTCCTGCTGGTTTGAAAGAACCAAGGATTGTATTACTTAATACGATTGCAACAACGATTGTAATGATGTTTGCGATATTGGTTCCAAGTTTTAATGCTTTATGAGGATCTGTGCCTTCTTTACCACGTACACAGAATACTCCAAGGATGGATGCTGCGATACCAACTGCTGCAAGAACAAGTGGATATAAAGCTCCAGCTGCTCCATCATGATACAGAATACCTAATGTTACTGCAGATACGATAGATCCAACATAAGACTCGAATAAGTCAGCTCCCATTCCGGCAACGTCACCAACGTTATCACCAACGTTATCAGCGATAACAGCTGGGTTACGAGGATCATCTTCCGGGATACCAGCTTCTACTTTACCAACAAGGTCAGCTCCTACGTCAGCAGCTTTTGTATAAATACCACCACCAACACGGGCGAACAGTGCGATTGAAGAAGCACCAAGGCTGAATCCGAATAAAATGTCTGCATTACCTGTTACAAAATAGATCATGCTGACACCAAACAGACCAAGTCCAACTACACAAAGACCCATAACTGCACCACCGCGGTAAGCGATTGGAAGTGCCTTTGTCATTCCGCCTTCTTTTGCAGCGTTTGCAGTACGTACGTTAGCACGTGTAGCAACCTGCATTCCAGCATATCCGGCAATTGTAGAAAAAATTGCTCCGATTACAAAACAAATAGCTGTAGTCCAGCCAATTCCGAATCCGATCGCAAGGAATAATACCACGATAAAGATTACGAGAATTTTGTACTCAGCCATAAGAAATGCCTGTGCACCCTCATGAATAGCAGCGGCAATTTCTTTCATCTTATCAGTTCCCTCATCCTGTTTTCCAACCCAGACTGCAAGGGCAGCTGCGATTACTACAGCAAGGATACCGATAGCAGGAATTAAATAAACCATAATTCTTCTCTCTCTTTCCTATATTTTGTCACAGTATTTGAGTATATCGAAAGATTGTTAAAAAGTCAACATTCTGTGACAAAATACTACTGAGAAAGTTTTTGTTTTATTTATTTTCTTCGATCCATTTTTTCAGTTTATCCTTTGACAGAAAGCCAACCTGCTGTGCAGCCTTTTCTCCGTTTTTGAAAATGAATAGTGCCGGGATATTCGTTACACGGTATTCTCTTACCAGTTCCATGTTTGCATCCGCATCCGCATTGAAGAAATCAGCTTCTCCTGCCATCTCGTCAGATAGCTTCTCCAAAACAGGAGCCAGCATCTGACAAGGGCCACACCATACAGCAGAAAAATCGACAACAGCAAGTTTACTTGCTTTCACAGCCTGAAAATCATTGTTTACAATTTTGTTTACCATAGTTGTTCCCCCTTCGAAAATTCTTGATCTGAAGTTCTTATTTATAAGGTTCTACTTTGGCCTCAATCTCTGCAAAGAGCTTCTCTTTTAAGTTTGTCACAAAATCAAATGCTTCATTCACCGGAACCATTTCTTTTACACGCTTATCCCTTGTCACAATTTCCACTGCAGATTCTTTGAGGTTACGCGGACTTACAACAACACGAATCGGAGCAGCGATCAGATCTGCCTCTGAGAACATTGCACCCGGACGGATATCACGATCATCGTAGATAACTTCCACACCGGCATTCTGCAGATCCTTATACAACTTGTCTGCAGTTGTTTTGGTTTCTTCATCGTCTACACGCAGACAGCAGATTTCAACTTCCCATGGTGCAATTGAGATTGGCCAGATCGGACCATACTCATCATGATGTGCCTCACAGATAGACGCAGCCATACGTCCTACACCAATACCGTAGCATCCCATAATCGGGTATTTCAGTTCTCCGTTTTCATCGCTGTACTGCATATTCATTGCTTTTGTATATTTTGTTCCAAGCTGGAAGATATTACCAACCTCGATACCTCTTTGAATCGTAATTGCAGGTTTTCCACAACATGGGCACACACTGCCTTCTTTAACCTTGGCAATATCGACATACTCAACATTTCCGAGGTCACGTTCCAGATTCAGTCCTGTATAATGATATCCCTCTTTATTTGCACCTGCTACAATGGCATCCAGTCCTTTTAAGGTTGTGTCACAATAGAAAGTAACTTTATCGGAAATGTTGTAAGGTCCGATATATCCGGCTACAAGCGGTGCATCTTCTGTAATCTCTGCCGGATGAATATCCTCACCTACAAGATTACGCAGTTTTGTTTCATTGATTTCATAATCACCACGTACAAATGCAACTACATAGCTGTCATCTGCATTTTTCTGGTAAACAACTGCTTTGCAGGATTTTTTTACATCGGCATGTAAGAAACAGCATACATCATCAATCGTCTTGCAGTCTGGTGTCTCAATGCATTGTAATTCTTCCAGTTCACCCTTGCTCTCGTTCTTTACGATATTCTCTGCTGCTTCCATGTTCGCTCTGTAATCACATTCATTACAGATCACGATGGAATCCTCCCCAACCGGTGTTAACAGCATGTATTCATGGGATACACTTCCTCCCATCATACCGGAATCTGAAGCAACTGAAATAACTTCTGGAATTCCCGCTTTCTGGAAAATACGATGATATGCCTGATAGCAGACATCATAGTATTTCTCAAGATCTTCCTGTGATGTATGGAAGGAATATGCATCCTTCATTGTGAACTCACGCACACGGATCATTCCGGCTCTTGGTCTTGCCTCATCACGGAATTTTCTCTGGAACTGATAGATCATAAACGGATATTTGTTATATGACTGTCCATATTCACGCACCAGCTGTACTGCTGCTTCCTCATGTGTCATTCCGAGTACAAGTTTTGCATCATTACGGTCTCTTAAACGAACAAGTTCGCTTCCAACACTTTCGTAACGTCCTGACTCTTCCCAGAGTTCTGCCGGCATTACGACAGGGAATAATACTTCCTGTCCATCGATCATGTTCATTTCCTTGCGGATGATTGCTTCGATCTTCGCTGTGATTCTCTTTAATGTCGGAAACTCAGAATAAATTCCGTTTCCTACATATTTCATGTAACCACCACGAATCATCAGTGCATGGCTGTCTATCACACAGTCTGCTGGTTTTTCCTTAAATCTTTGTCCTACTAATTTTGATACTTTCATCATGACCTCCATTAAAAAAGCCCTAAGCTGCAAGGATCTCTCCTTGTCTGCTTAGGGCGAATATACAATCCGTGTTACCACCTAACTTCAGGTCTTAGCCTGCTCTCAACTGTAAGCTATCACTTACACTGCCTCTGATAACGGTGGCCTCCGGCAGGATTTCTCCAGAATCCGATTCTGTCTTCATCCCACGACTCCCAGACTGGTTCCCTATCTGTCCACAAAAGCCTCTCACCATCCGGCTTCTCTCTGAATGCTTCCGATACGTACTTTTTCTGTTCAACGTTTGAGAAAAAGCTACCACAATTTGTCCAAAAAGTCAAGGTGGATTCATTACTTATAATCCATTACTAAAAACATTGGTTTGATCGCCACGACCTCATCATACTCCTCCTGTTCAACAACCACACTCGAATTTAATGCTTTCAGATCATCCTTCAGGCTTCCAAGTGCCTCCGGGATTGTCTGCGCACGTCCTTCTTTTACTATGTCCTGCATGCGTTTCAAAACAATCGGATGTGCATAACATGCCGGCACCGGGAAATCCGGATACGTCCTGATATAGCTTTCCATGGCATCTATCGATTCCAGCAGATGCTTCTCCACAGCCTTCCGGTTATTACGTGCCGTCGGAAGTACACTCGCTCCGGAAAACAGAAAGATTGCAGCAAGTCCAAATAACAGGAAATAAATTCCAAATCCGGCGTGTGTTGTCAGTGCATAAATACCATATATAAGAGCTCCTGCTCCCATAATTGTAATTGCAAGCGCAACCCATTTGTATGCCGGATTGCTTCTGTCATACACTCTTTTTTTCTTTGCCGACTGACTCAGATCCAGATAAAGTTCTGAGTTGTTATGCAGGTATTTTTCTGCATTCTCCAATGTATGGATGCTATGCTCTGCTTCCTCCGTAAGTATGACATTGCGATATTTTTCTTCCTGCTTTCTGGCTTTTTCTGCAAGTTTGCGTTCCGCCTCTTTACTATGAAGTGGAATGTCAGGATATTTTTTTTCAACATGTGCAAGCAGTCTGTCGACGTCTTCCTCATGTTTAAAATTGCACTGTTTCTCCTTGCCATTGTCATATTCCACCACAAGATAGGGAAGTGTTCCAAAAGAACCCTTGCCAGTAAATCCACCCTTGCTCATGGCAATCCTTTTGAAAATGCGTTTTACATTCTTCATCGGAATGTAATAACAGCGGTCAACATAAAAGCTGTTCAGATAAATTGCCTTTTCCCCGATTCCGCAAGGTCCGAACTTCTTACAGTTCTTTTTGTCCATTTTTAATTCGTCATCTGGCAGGGAAACATTTCCCAGCCTCTGTGGTTTAAAGATCATATGCTATCCCTCCTGCTGTCTTTACTCTGTCTTTAAATGGCAATGCCACCACAGGCAGGTACTCCCGTCTGTGATGGCATTGGTCAGTTTATGCATTCTTTGCCGGTTTCTTTGTTGCATGGATAAAAATTCCAAGGAACAATGCTGCAAGCACGATTCCTACCGGGTATGCAATTGTTGTAGAAAGTCCAAGACACTCTCCTGCACAGAAGAAATATGTCATAGATACAGCACTCATGAATGTTGCAGGAACTGCTGTGATCCAGTAATTCTTCTTCTCGCGATACAGATACATACTTGCTGTCCAGAGAACGATCATTGCAAGTGTCTGGTTTGTCCAGCTGAAGTATCTCCATACGACTGCGTAATCCAGATGTCCGACAAATGCGCCAACTGCAAGAAGCGGAACGCACAGGATCAGACGTTTCTGCATTTTATCCTGATCAATCTTAAACCAGTCTGCCAGAACCAGACGTGCACTACGGAATGCGGTATCTCCGGATGTGATCGGACATACGATAACACCGATCATCGCAAGTGCTACACCAACACTGCCCATTGTCTTAATACATACATCGTAGATTGCTGCAGACTGTCCACCTGCAAGAACTTCGCTAAGTCCGGTGCTGAGTCCTCCGGTAACTTTGTAAATAGCACATCCTGCTGCAGCCCAGATCAGAGCGATCACACCTTCTGCAACCATTGCACCATAGAATACGAAATGTCCCTGTTTCTCAGATTTCATACAACGAGCCATCAGCGGTGACTGTGTAGAATGGAATCCGGAAATTGCGCCACATGCTACCGTAATAAACATGAAGCTCCAGATTGGTTTGCCTTCCGGATGCATATTATGGAAGTTGCTCCAGATCTCCGGAATTGAATATTCGGAATGTGTGAAAATACCAATGATAACTCCGACAGCCATAATGATCAGGCAGATACCGAAGATCGGGTAAATCCTTCCGATGATCTTATCAATTGAAATAAATGTTGCAATAAAGTAATACAGGAGAATGATCCAGAGCCAGAATTCAGCATTTGCAAGAATTCCAGTAACGCCGCCATTCTTAAACAGTGTTACGATCAGGCCTGCCGGTCCGACTGCAAATACAGTACCTACCATTACAAGAAGAACAACACTGAATATACGCATAACGTTCTTCATGGTATTGCCAAGGTAAATTCCACATACCTCAGAAATAGAAGCACCATCATTACGTTCGGAAAGCATACCTGAGAAATAATCATGTACACCACCTGCAAAAATTGTACCGAATGTGATCCAGAGGAATACAACCGGTCCCCAAAGTGCGCCCTGCATAGCGCCAAAGATTGGTCCAAGTCCAGCGATATTTAAGAGCTGTACAAGGAAAAGTTTCCATTCCGGCATAACTACATAGTCAATGCCATCGTTAATCCTTACTGCCGGTGTCTCTCTGTCATCTGGTGCAAAGGTATTCTCCACAACCTTACCATAAACAAAATAGCCACCGATCAATAATGCCAGACAAATAAAAAAACTAATCATAACAACACCTCCAATGCATAAACATTAGTTTTTATATTTCATAAATTCATTATAGCGCTTTTGTTCTAAAAAACAATATTTTTTATCACTTTTTTGTGTATTTATTACAATACATTCATTTGACGTTTCTATTTCGTCCGTCATAAGCCATAATTTGATTATCAAATCAACCGAAAGAAGCCCTATTTCTGTATCCATTCTCTCAGACTGCTTTCACACTCATTTACATGGCTTCCACGGATGGAAAGTCCCTTTTCAAGAACTGCTCCCGGACAAAGCTTCTGAATATCTTTTTCACTCATTCCCATTCCACTTCCTTCATTTGTACAAAATGGACAGATCTTCTTTCCCGTAAAATCAAAATGTTCCAGAAAAGTAAATACCGGCATCGGAATCGTTCCACAATAATTTGGATAGCCCAGGTAAATGACATCGTATGGTTCCATCGACTCCGGGAAATCTACCAGCTGCGGACGCGCATCCTCTTCTTTATCTCTTTTTGCCTGTGCTACACATTCCTTATATCCAGCCGCATACGGCTCCTTCATTTTTATTTCAAAAAGGTCAGCACCCGTTAAGTCCCTTAACTTCTCAGCTGCAATCTGTGTATTTCCTTTCTGGATGTATTTCAATTGTCCCCCAAAATAATTCTCATCTGCTCTCGAAAAATATACAATCAAGTTCTTCATATTCGTTTCCTCCCTGACTTTTATTCTGAATTCAAGGCTATTATACTGCTTCTATTTTTGAATACAACAGCTTTTCTGTATTTTATCCGATGCAAAAAAACATTGACAATCGTTCCCCTGTCCGTTATTATCACACATATCATATCTGATTAATAGGAATTAAATGAAAGAAGGGTGACAGGACATGAATATTTTATGCTTTGGGGATTCAAATACATATGGATATAAGCCGGACGGCTCCGGCAGATTTGATGCAGATACCCGCTGGACCGGCATTCTTCAAAAGAAACTCGGTCACAAACATCCGGTCATTACGGAAGGGCTGTGTGGCAGAACAACGGTATTTCAGGATGAGCTGCGTGAAGGCCGCCGCGGTCTCGATACGATTGGAATTACCGTCGAGATGCATAATCCGGTCGATCTTCTGGTCATCATGCTTGGTACCAACGACTGCAAATCCCGTTACGGTGCATCCGCAGGTACGATTGCAAGAGGACTGGATCAGGTTATTGAGAAGGCCAAAAAGAATGCGTCCCAGCCATTTCGTCTTCTTCTTATTTCACCAATTCATCTGGGACATGGCGTAGGCGAGTCCGGATTTGACCCGGAATTCAATACTTCCTCCGAGATCGTTTCAAGAGAACTTGCTGCAGAATATGAAAAAATCGCCAGAAAACATCAGGCGGAATTTCTTGATGCTTCCGCATACGCCCTACCCAGCGTCACAGACCGCGAACATCTGGATGAAGCCGGTCACGCTGCACTTGCCGAAGCAATTTATAAAAAGATTGTACTTCTCTCATAAAGTGGATATAATTTTACTAAACTTCACGTAAATGAACAACTTTTGGGAGGGACCAATATGAAACTGATCTCATGGAATGTAAACGGACTGCGTGCCTGTGTCCAGAAAGGATTTCTTGATTATTTTAAAGAAACGGACGCTGACTTTTTCTGTATCCAGGAATCCAAGCTGCAGGAGGGGCAGATCGACCTTGATCTTCCTGGTTACCACCAGTACTGGAATTATGCCCAGAAAAAAGGATATTCTGGAACTGCAGTTTTTGCCAGAAGAGAACCTCTTCACGTCTCCTACGGACTCGGAATCGAAGAACACGATAAAGAAGGACGCATCATCACATTGGAATATGAGAATTTTTATCTCGTCACCTGCTATACGCCAAACTCACAGAATGAACTTGCAAGACTTCCATATCGTATGCAGTGGGAGGATGACTTTCTTACCTATCTAAAGCAGTTAGATTCCAAAAAACCGGTGATTCTATGCGGTGATCTGAATGTTGCGCACACGGAGATCGACTTGAAAAATCCAAAAACGAATCGTAAAAATGCCGGATTTTCCGATGAAGAACGCGCAAAAATGACAATACTTCTGGATTCCGGTTTCACAGATACATTCCGCTATTTTTACCCGGATAAAGAAGGAATTTATTCCTGGTGGTCATACCGCTTCAAAGCGCGTGAAAAGAACGCCGGATGGCGCATTGACTATTTCATCACTTCCAGACGGCTGGACGACAAATTAAAAGGAGCAGCCATCCACACCGATATCCCCGGTTCGGATCACTGCCCGATTGAACTTACAATTGATCTGTAAAACTCTATAAGGTATGCAGCAATTCCTCAAAACATACCCCATCCTCAATTGGAAGTCCCATCTCGATCGACTTTTCAATGCAACGTCTGATAAAACGTGATGCTTTTCGCACCGACTGTGTAAATTCCACCTGATTGACGGCATCTGCTGCAATAATCGCAGAGAAAATGTCTCCGGTTCCCGGTCTTGCACTGCCAATCTTTTTTGTCCGGATCAATTCATAATCCTTTCCCTGTTCATAGCAGAAATTCGCTACATAGCTCTTCTGCTGGATTCCTGTGATCACCACACGCTCCGGTCCCATCTGTGCGATTTTTTCTGCGAGTAAAAGGAGTTCTTTTTCGCTCCACTTCTCCCGGTAATCCGTTCCAGTCAGAATACAGGCCTCTGTCACATTTGGCATAACAATGTCCGCAAGACTTACAAGATGTGCCATTTTCCTGCACATTTCCCCAGTATAGGTTGCGTATGCTTTTCCGTTGTCTCCCATGACCGGGTCAATCAGCACAACCGTCTTTTCCGTTCGAAACTCCTGAATAAACCGGCTGACAATCTCAATCTGCTCCGCAGAACCTAAAAAACCGCTGCAGATACCTTCAAACTGAAGACCAAGTCTTTTCCACTCCGCAGCATATGCCGGCATATCCGTAGTGTAATCCGTATAAAAATAATGATCATATCCGGAATGATTCGAAAAAATCGAGGTCGGAACAGCACAACACTGTACTTTCATTGCCGAAATAATCGGCAGCTGCACTGCAATGGAGCATCGTCCAAATCCGGTAAAATCATTGATTAAAGCAATCTTTTTCTGTCTGTTGTGGTTCTCCATAAAATCTTTCCTCTGTATCCAATCCATATTTTCTATCATTATATTGCACAGATTGCATGAACTCAATGCTTTTTGATACTTTTCCGCATTACTACATTAAAATTTTTATTGATTTTTTATTGATTTTAAATGGAATACATGTATAATCATGATAGGGAAGTTAAAATTTCCACTTCTTGATAAAGAGATCTCACGTCTGCATTCGCAAGTGATTACTCTATTACACAACGAAAGGAACGAGGTAATTAAAATGGCAGAAATCAATTTAAGCAAGTATGGCATTTCCGGAGCTACTGAGGTAATTCACAATCCTTCTTACGAAATGTTATTCGAGGAAGAGACAAATCCAGCACTGGAAGGCTATGAAAAAGGTCAGGTCAGCGAGCTTGGCGCAGTTAACGTTATGACTGGTATCTACACAGGTCGTTCTCCAAAAGACAAATACATTGTTGTAGATGAGAATTCCAAAGATACTGTATGGTGGACATCCGATGAATACAAAAACGATAACCATCCAGCAACTCAGGAAGCATGGGCAGCTGTAAAAGATCTTGCAATCAGGGAGCTTTCAAATAAAAGACTTTTTGTTGTAGATGCATTCTGTGGTGCCAATAAAGACACACGTATGGCAATCCGTTTCATCGTTGAGGTTGCTTGGCAGGCTCACTTTGTAACAAACATGTTCATCAAACCAACCGCTGAGGAATTAGAGAACTTCGAACCAGATTTCGTTGTTTACAATGCATCCAAAGCAAAAGTTACAAACTACAAAGAATTAGGATTAAACTCTGAGACAGCTGTAATGTTCAACATTACAAGCAAAGAGCAGGTTATCATCAATACATGGTACGGCGGAGAGATGAAGAAAGGTATGTTCTCTATGATGAACTACTTCCTCCCATTAAAAGGAATGGCTTCTATGCACTGCTCTGCCAACACAGATTTAAACGGAGAGAATACAGCTATCTTCTTCGGTCTTTCTGGAACAGGTAAGACAACACTTTCTACTGATCCAAAACGTCTCTTAATCGGTGATGATGAGCACGGCTGGGATGACAACGGTGTATTCAACTTCGAAGGTGGATGCTACGCAAAGGTTATCAACCTTGACAAAGAATCCGAGCCGGATATCTACAATGCAATCAAACGTAACGCTCTTCTTGAGAACGTAACACTTGATGCTGATGGCAAGATCGATTTTGCTGATAAGAGTGTAACCGAGAATACCCGTGTATCTTACCCAATCGATCACATCAAAAATATCGTACGTCCAATCTCATCTGCACCAGCTGCTAAGAACGTTATCTTCTTATCTGCAGATGCATTCGGAGTACTTCCTCCAGTATCTATTCTGACACCAGAGCAGACACAGTACTATTTCCTGTCAGGATTCACAGCAAAACTTGCTGGTACTGAGCGTGGAATCACTGAGCCAACACCTACATTCTCTGCTTGTTTCGGACAGGCTTTCTTAGAGCTTCATCCTACAAAATATGCAGAAGAGCTCGTTAAGAAAATGCAGAAGAGCGGTGCGAAAGCATACCTGGTTAACACAGGATGGAACGGAACCGGAAAACGTATCTCGATCAAAGATACACGTGGAATCATCGATGCAATCTTAAACGGAGACATCAAGAATGCTCCTACTAAGAAGATCCCATACTTCAACTTCGAAGTTCCTACAGAGCTTCCAGGAGTTGATCCAGCAATCCTTGACCCACGCGATACATACAAAGATGCTTCTGAGTGGGAAGTAAAAGCAAAAGACCTTGCTGATCGTTTCGTTAAGAACTTCGCAAAATACGAAGGAAACGCTGCTGGTAAAGCTTTAGTTTCAGCTGGACCACAGGCTTAATTCCAATGATTCTGGCTGGATTGCCAGTCATGTACAAAAGGACAACTCCTCACACCGGAGTTGTCCTTTTTTGTATCTTTTTTATTCTATTTGATCGTTTTTGCATTTTTATTAATCCATTCTGCATTTTATTAACAAAACTCTACTTCTGTCTATTGTTATATTTTGTCAAAAAAACTATAATTGTAGTATAAGGGAACGGGGAGAGGTATACCTATGGGAGGTACATGAGATGAAAAATACAGCATCAGCTCAGGAATTTGAATCGCTGAACGGCATTACAATTGACGAAGTATTGTCCGTTTTTGAAGCCGTATCCGAAGCTTTTCCAATGATCGTATCTGTCAATCTGACAAAAAACAGATATACCATGATCAAACAGGACGGCTTTCTTGCAAATAATCTTCCGATGACTGGAACATACGATGATCTGATCGATCTTGGTGTGGAAAATATCCACCCAAATTATCAGAAGGCATTTATGGAGAACTTTTCAAGAGAACGGTTAATGCGCCAGTTTGCCCAGGGGCGAAAAGAAGTATATGTCAAGCTTTACCAGAAGGGACAGGGTGACCATTATCAGTGGGTATCTACACACGTCATCCGTGTAAAAGACCGTGATGGTGATGTCTGCCATATCTGTATCAATAAGGTTCTCAATGATTTCTGCTCCGATGGCTCGAACAGACATTGCCGCACACCTTACTAAACTGCAGACAATAAAATGCATGGCTCACAGAACATATTTATACACCGTTCTGTTTGCCATGCATTTTTATAAGCCGGCCACTCTTCTTTCCAGGCCAGCATCATTCCATTAACCGCAGGTATGTCCGCCACAGTTGTGCCCATGTTCTCCGCAGGAATGATCATGCTCACCGCAGTTGTGTTCTCCACTGTGATGAGAGCACATTGTATCCGGATCATAAGATAAATTGCCTTCGATCAATGCTTTTACTGCATCATCTGCGGCTCCTGTCACTCCAGGGAATAGTTCAATTCCCATCTGAGCCAGCGCATTTCTTGCGCCACCGCCAATTCCACCACAGATCAGAACATCAACTGAATATTCATGCAGAAATCCAGCCAGTGCTCCATGTCCCTGTCCATTCGTATCATACACTTCTGACTTTAGGATTTTTCCATCCTCCACCTGATAGATTTTAAAATACTCACTATGTCCAAAATGCTGAAACACCTGTCCATTCTCATAGGTTACTGCTATTACCATTCTTCTTTTCCTCCACTCATCTTTCATTTTTCCAAGGCATCTGTTGCCGCTTTTTAATCGTTGTCTGCAACAGTTCAGATTGCCATTACACAGCTCATAATTACCGCCCTGGATGCAAAGTTCCCTGCCGTTTACAATGCTGTCTGCCACTTTCTTTCTGGCGCTTGCATAGATCGCAGTAATGCTTGTTCTGACAAGATTCATCTGCTCTGCACATTCTTCCTGTGTCAGTCCTTCATAATCGATCAGACGGATACTCTCATACTCGTCCACAGTAAGGATTACCCTGCCTTCATTGCTCCATGCAGTCTGCGGTACAAACCTGCGACATAAAGGTTCCTCGCAGACACGCCGTTTCTTCGCCGGTCTCGCCATGTTTCCTCCTGTCTTCTACTGTTCCAGCGCCTTTTCCAGCAAAAGTGCTGCATCACGGACACAGTCATTGCATTCCCGCAGGACTTTGCCGGTTCCGATTCCTTTTAATTCCTTGCAGATCACAGATCCGTTCTGATTCTTAAATTCTGTCGTCATAGCTCGGATATCCTGCATTGTCTTACCAGGGTTCTTGTTCTTCATTCCAAGGATCATTGCTGCCCCGGTCAGTGCTCCACAACTGCCTTCCATCGTACCCATGCCCACTGCAAAAGCCTGTGTCAGATTGCGCATCGTCTCCTCATCTACACCAATGAGATCACAATAGGTACATGCAACCGCCTGTGCGCAGTTATAACAGCCCGACTGTTTCTTCTGTGCTGCTTCCTCTGCTCTTCTAATCATTCCACCCCTTCTTTCTTCTGTATATGATCCTATGACCATCTGATGATTTTTCTCAATGATTTTCAGGAACAGTATAACGCCATTATTGACATATGTCAATAATGGCGTTTTCTATCCAGTCACAGATTCTGCTTCTCGCATCCTGTGGAATAATTGATTTCTGTTTTCCTTTCATCTGTTCTGCATTATCCTGCTGCATAAGCCGGTTCACCGCATGCGTAAGTGACAGTTTGGGATGTCGTACCACCACACTCATGCCATTTCCGGAAAAATAGCGCATATTCTTTGTTTCACACCCCGGAATCGGTCGGATATGAATATACGGAATCTGTACAACAGCAGCCTCCGTTGACGACAATCCTCCGGGTTTCGAAATAAAAATATCACATGCACACATATAAAGCGCCATGCGCTTTGTTTTACGAAGCAATGTGAGCTGCCCGGAATAATTTCTTTCCAATCTACGATACAACCTCTCATTGTTGCCACAGATCACGATCAGATGTCTATTTTGTTTCTTTTTACGGAAAGAGGCAAGCAGACTCTGAATCGTCTTTTCGATATTCCCCGCTCCAATGCTTCCTCCAGTCAGAAGAACATAATGAGTATCCTCCCTCAGACCAAGAATCTCCTTTGCCTTTGCTTTCTCAATCTGCTCATCAAACGCACCTGAAACCGGGATTCCAAACGGTAAGATCTTTTCCTTTGGAATTCCTCTTTTTACAAATTCCCGAACCTGCGCCGGTCCAGGAACAACATAATAATCGCATTCTGTTTCTTCCGTAAAAGGAATACAGGTATAATCCGTTGCAATAAATACACAAATCGGAAGCTTCTCATGGCACTTTTTCAGATATGTAATAATCTCGGCCGGATATAAATGCGGCATCAAGATTACATCTGCGGGATGTTCCTTCAAATATTCCCTCAGCTTTTTCGCCACAGCAATGTTTGCATAATAAACCGGTGATTTCCCCGGGACTTTGCGTACAACACTCCCAAGAGAATATACAACACCAAACAGCCGGGGTGAATGCTGAACCATTTTGACATAAAGACTGCCAATTTCAACCGCCAACCTGTGACTGACAAGTTCGTAAGGATCCATCATCGTAACATGATGTCCGCGTCTCTCCAGTTCACCTTTTAAAGCAGCTCCTGCCGCATTATGCCCGCCTCCGGTGCTACAGGATAAAATCAATGCATCCATAATAACCTCACTTTACATTCTCCGCGTTCCTCCGGACTCAAATGCATCCGGATACACACGATCAACGTGATCAGAATAAACCCAAGCTTCTGTTCCAACGTTTCCCCACACAGTAAAAAGCATATGGCTCCACATAAATAAGTCGCCAGTGTCCGGTAATAATGCGGTGATATCCGGACGAGCAGCGAAAATGCCAGAAAAAACACTGCCAGCAAAAGTGCCGGCCTAAGATCCGGGCAAAATCCAAGCAGACAGCCAAAGGTTACCGCAATGCCTTTTCCTCCACGGAATCCTGCATACACAGAAAATACATGGCCACACACAGGTGCTGCAAGCACAAGTGCAAACATTACTTTGGAAAACAGACTTTCTCCCATATTTACATGAAAAAACTCCCTTAAATGAATGCAGGCAAAAACCGGCAAAAATCCCTTTCCCATATCGCCTGACAGTGTCAATATCCCACACCAAAAGCCGCCCTGCATAAATGCATTTGCCGTTCCCGGATTGTGGTCTTTCGTGTCTGCCAAAATGTCTTTGTGGCAGAATATATGACCCCAGAGCGGAGCAAACAGAATACTTCCCATAAAGTATCCTGCAATTGCAAATATCAGATTATATAAAATTTCGATAACTCCCGGTCTCCCTTCCTGTTCTTTAATAAACCTGTTTCTTTTTTGATTATTGGTTTTATCATATCATGAAAATGGAATTTGTAACATCCCTATATTAGTGGAAGTTCGTTCTGAAAATTGCAAAGATTAATTCCACCATCCCTTTTATTTCTTTCAATAAACCTCAACATGTGATGTATCAACATCTTTTACGCAAAAACAGCAGGGAACCCATGACTTTCCGTCATAAATTCCCTGCTGTTTTCTTTTACCTGAGATCATTCCAAAAGCAGTTCCAAGACTATCACATATAGCGAAAGACTCTTTCTCACAGTTTTTCCAGAACTTCATTCTCATACCGTTCTCGAATATGTTGTTCCAACGTGACAAATACCGCAATATACCGATGCAGAATTTTTTCGACCAGTTTCTGTGCTGCTTCTTCATTGTAAATGTGTGTTGTATCATTTCGATCGCGCAACATCTCCAGCCATATATTCTCTTCTATAAAATCAAAATACGCATATGCCGTCTTAATAATTTCTCTCGGAGATCCTGTTGCAGCTTGATTTGCACCCTCATAGCGCAATAATTCTTTTAACACTTTCCAACCGAACTCAAACTGAATATAAAATTTATAAATAATCCCACTTACAATAAATTCGTTGGTAATATCTTGCCGCTCCGCACGGCAAAGCACCTGTAAATGTCTGCTATAGTGCTCAAACTTTTTCATATAACACAATCCTGTTCTTTATTTTGTAATATATTTCACAGCAGTTCCATAAGCGATCACTTCTGCCGCGCCACTCATGACCTGCGAAGAACCGTAGCGGACTCCGACAACTGCATCTGCACCAAGTTCCTTGGCTTCATCCACCATTCTTTTGACTGCGATCTGGCGTGCCTCATTTAACATCTCGGTATATCCGACAATCTCGCCACCAACCAGTGTTTTCATGGCTGCCATAAAATCCTTTCCAAAATTCTTGGACTGTACAACGGTTCCCTTTACCATACCCAGTGCCTCATACTCTGTTCCTGGGATTGTTTCAATACTTAGAAGCTTCATCTTCTTCTCCTCCTTCGATTTCTTTTACTCGTTTTACCAATGCAACAACTACTCCAATTCCAATTGCGACAGGAATTGCAACCATAAATAATAGCCAGCCGATTGGAAGCGGTTCTTCTGAGTTTGCCCATAGCAGAATTGCGATCGTAAAAATCATAATTACGATCATAATACCGCCGCCAAGCACAGCGCCCAGAATTTTTTTCTTGTGAATGTCCATTCTTTTGATATCCATAAAACTGGTTCCCTCCTTTTCCAACTGTTCCATTCGTTCCAGACACGCTTCCGCATCCAAATGTTCCAGCGAGGTTCCCTGATCCAGCATCTCCTGACAAAAATTCTGCACCTGTGTCAGATTCTTCTTCTCGCGTTCCAATTCCTCCAACTGATATTCCAGACAGTCTCTCAGGCTTTTCTTTCCATCAAACATCTGTCTCATATCTTCGATTGGAATTGAAAGTTTACGCAAAAGACGGATCTCCAAAAGCCGGTCCACATCTTTCAGTCCGTATTCACGATATCCATTTTCTGCCCGTTCTACCTGAAGCAGTCCCTGTTCTTCGTAAAAACGGATATTTTTTCTTGTAATGCCAACCAGCTCTTCTACCTGCTTGATCTTCATTTTTTCTGCTCCTTCCTTCGTGTCTGACCCATTTATACAGCTTCCACAAGGTGGAAAGTCAATCCTTTTTTCAAAAAAAGTTATTTTTATCATACCATGAATCAAAAATTCCCGATATACCCAAATTCCATAGAAAAAATCATAGAAAAATCCTTCGAAAGCGCTTATAATAGTTCAGGCAAATAATCAGACCACATCTTATATAGAAAGAAGTCTTTCATATGATTACAAATAAAAAAAATTCCATGGACATGCTCCATGGTTCTCTTTGGAATAAAATATTGATCTTTGCACTGCCACTCGCAGCCAGCAGTATTCTGCAACAGCTGTTTAATTCCGTCGATACTGCCGTTGTCGGCCGTTTTGCAAGCAGCCAGGCGCTCGCAGCCGTTGGAAGCAACAGTTCCCTTATCTCATTGATGATCAATCTGTTCGTTGGAATCTCACTCGGTTCCAACGTCGTCATTGCACATTATATTGGTCAGAAAAAAGAGGACAGTATCCACGCTGCCATCCATACTGCAATTCTCGTTGCAATTGCAAGCGGACTCTTCGTACTTGTACTCGGACAGTTTATCGCCCGTCCCGTCCTGACTTTGATGGGAACTCCTGAGGACGTGATCGATCTTGCCGTCTTATACCTGCGGATTTATTTTCTTGGAATGCCTTTTATCATGCTCTATGATTTCGGTTCTTCTATTCTCCGCAGCACAGGAGACAGCAAACGACCTCTTTATGCACTGATTGCTGCCGGCATCATCAATACCCTGCTGAATCTGATTCTTGTTATCGTTTTTCATCTTGGTGTATCCGGTGTTGCAATCGCTACGGTCGTTTCCAATATGGTAAGCTCCGGGATTATTCTCTACATCCTTATGCACGAAGAACCGCCGATCCGCCTGAGTTTTCATAAGCTTTCCATTCATCTGCCTGAGCTGAAAAAGATCTTACAGATCGGTGTTCCTGCCGGGCTTCAGGGAATGGTGTTCTCCATTGCAAATGTCTGCATTCAAAGTTCGATCAACAGCTTTGGTTCCGATGCCGTTGCAGGATCTGCTGCTGCATTAAACTATGAATTTTTTGCATATTTTGTTGTAAATGCATTTGCACAAACAACGGTCACATTCACCAGCCAGAATTTTGGTGCCGGTAAATATGACCGCTGTAAAAAAATATATCGTACCGCTATGATCTTTTCATTGGTATTCTGCGGAATGCTGTCTGCCGTCTTTGTTCTCGGTAATGGCTTTTTCCTGCAATTATACTCGACAGATCCTGCTGTTTTAGAATTTGCCAGACAGAGACTCTTCATCGCCACCACTTTAGAGCTGCTGACCTCAACCTATGAGATCAGCGCCGGTGCTATGCGTGGTCTTGGGCATTCTTTGTCTCCTGCACTGATTACAGTATTCGGTTCCTGTGTACTGCGCCTGATCTGGATCTCAACAGTCTGCCGCACGATCCATAAATTCTGGGTTCTGATTCTGATCTACCCAATTTCCTGGGTCATCACAGGTGCTGTCATGATCACAGCTTACGCACTTCTCCTCCGTAAGCTGTACCCTAAGAATATAGGTTAATGCAAAAACTGCAGTACATCCAATTCCAAATATAATAAATATAGAAGAAACTGACAATTTCACTAACACTGCACTAATCACAAATGACATAACCGGTGTTGCAGCAGCACCAACAGAGCCCATAATAGCCGATGCTCTTGCCAGGTATTCTTCTTCCACATTTTTCATAAACTGGACATGAATCGTCTCAATAACCAGACTGGAACAAATTGCGAATCCAAACGTAACGCTGCCACAAAGTATGGAAGATGTCAGCAAATCTCCGTAAGTAAACCTTCCTAATGTAAGCATCGCATAAAAAATTCCAAGTATTGTTCCAAAAATACCAATCATTATCCTCGGATGAAGTTTATCAAAAATGTACGGAAAAACAATTGCCCCAAGTCCCATTCCTGCGACCCACACAAATCCAAACACACTCAGGAGCTCACTTCCTACTCCATAGATTTCAACAACCATTGCTGATTGCAGGGAATTAAACGGAACAAACATAATATTAGCAAAGGCTGCCAGTATACAGAAATTTAAAACAACCTTTTTATTTTTCACATAAGAAAAACCTTCTTTCATACTTGTAAAATAAGAATTCAGATCAACTGCTGCCTTTTCCGGCCTTTCTTCCCTTGCACGAATACAGGCGATTATGATTCCAGAACCAATAAATGTTGCACTGTCGATTGCCATTGCAGTCTGTACTCCAAGTTCTGCTATCAAGATTCCTCCAAGTGCAACTCCAACCAGTTCCAGTGCTCGGCAGGCAGTAGAATTTAGAGATGTTCCAAATGCATAATACTTTTTATCCAGCACTTTTGGAATAAAGGCGGTACTTGCCGGAAGACAGAACGCTTCCACCGAAGAAATAATCAGTGTAAATACTGCCAGGATCAGCGGATTCACCCTATTTTCAACATAAAGTACGGCAAGAAGTGCAACGATGCCTCCACGAATCAGATCCGATACAACCATAACTCTTTTTTTATGCATTCCTTCAACAAGCGTTCCTGCAAACGGTTGTAATAATACCGTTGGAAGCTGATTTAATGCAAAAATCAAAGTTGTCCATGCTGCACTCCCAGTTACCGCATAAACAAGCCATGTAAATGCAATCGCATCAATGGAATCTCCAAACCGGTTAATCAGATTTGCACCGATCAGTTTCATATATTCCTTCTGTCTTAAAATGTCTTTGTAGCTGATTTTCTCATTTTGTGTTTCCATTTTCATATTGTGATTCCTCCATATTTCTCTAATACAAATATAGAAGTGTTTGCAATTAAAGACCATATAAGTAAACGGAAATCTCAAAGTTTCCATTTATGTATACCTCAAAGTTGCTTTTGCACACAAATGGCTGTAATATTATCTTTATATTGATATTAAAAGAGGTAAGTATTCAAATGAGTGTACGTAATGCTGGAAAAGCCATACAAGAAGCAAGGAAAAAGGGCGGTCTGACACAGGAACAGCTCTCCGATGGTATCTGTTCTGTGCTATCCCTTTCAAGAATTGAAAACTGTTCTGCCGGAGTAAGTCCATCCACTTTCCGCGCTCTGATGTCGCGTGCTGGTGTTGAATGTGAGACATATCCTGTATTTGCAGATCGTACTGATTTTGACTGTTTCTACACATTAAAACGTGCCAGATTTTATCTCGAAGCATGGCAATTTCAGAATGCATATGACCAACTCAGTTCTGTTCAAACTATGAATTGGGCGGACAACCGCTTCTATTATCAGGAGTGGCTTCTTTTGCAATACCAGATTCTGTTTCATAATCAAAGTATCTCTCATGTAGAATTATATGACCTGCTAAAAGAAGCAATTATGATCTCCTGCCCGAATTTTGATATTGATCATATCACAAAGCTGCTTCTATCCACCTTAGAACTTGAACTTCTGATTGCAATTGCTCAGGAAAACCTGTATTTAAACCATCCGGAACAAAGTGGTTATCTGTGTGCTCAGATTGAAAACTATCTTACAAACAGCCAACTTACTTCTCTGGAAAAGGAACGCCTGCTTGCGCAAAATGCAATTGTATATACAAAATATCTTCTTGCAGTCAAAGATTATGCTACTGCTCTAAAAAAAGCTGACCATTACAGGCATCAGATGGTGTTAAATAATGAAAATTCTCTGCTTTTTGAGCTTACATTTTTAACTGCGCTTGGTTATTTTTACACCAATGATAAAGAACAGTTCTTTACTCTCTTTCAGACTGTATTCTACTCCAGTCATGCCTTAAACAGCTGCTACGCAACAACAGTCAGAGATTATGTCCGCTCTGTACTTGGTGTAACTTTAAATACCGATATGGAAGCCTTTCCTGATATTCCTTATCAGCAATATCCAATGCCCAAAACAAAAGATACCGTTCATCTGCATGACGGGATCTTTAATGCTGATT
This sequence comes from uncultured Lachnospiraceae bacterium, assembly GCA_934364805.1. GTDB lineage: Bacteria > Bacillota > Clostridia > Lachnospirales > Lachnospiraceae > Roseburia. The sequence goes on along the minus strand of CAKRMH010000021.1, from coordinate 18,124 downwards.
CAAATTCAATTATGTATTTCGGGGATCTGATTCGTGAATTAAGACAGGAACAGAAGCTTTCCCAGCAAATTGTCTGTCAGGGACTTTGCAGTAAATCAAAACTGTCAAAAATCGAAAATAACTATTTACAGCCAGATATTGCTCTGGCAGAGGCATTATTACAAAGATTAGGTATTTCAGAACGTGTTTTTACGTTCTGGGGAAGTGAAGATGAGACGCAGTTTCATCACCTAAAATTACGTTTACAGCATTTAAGGAGGGATGAATTACAAATATATTCCGATTATTTGTCTCAGCTAAAGCATACCCTTAATCCCAAAAACAATTTACAGAAACAATATTTTCTCCTGCGCTCACTTGTCTTTATCAAAGATAATGATAAAGCTATTGAAACAGCCTATAAAGCACTACATCTAACCAATCCAGACTTTTGTTTTGAAATTATTCAATCCAAACGTTTATCCTGGAACGAACTGACATTACTCAACCTAATTACAATGACAATGGATGACTCGCAAAAATCCTATTATAACGCATTGCATTTTTCCTACATTCTTGATTATTTCAAGAAAAAACAAACTGATATTATATTTCAGAACTCTATTTATCCGGTTACATTAGCATTTTTTATGCGGTCCTTACTTGCGCAAAAGCATATAAAAGAAATACTTGAAATAAACTATTATCATTCCACATTATATCACTCTCCGTTTTTTTTAGGTTTGTGTATTGGATGTCACTGTCAGGCTCTTGGTTTATCCAGACAACATAAACAAGCAAAGGAAAAAGCACATTATGCCATTTCACTCTTTCAGCTCTGCGAATGTCCGGAAAATGCTGATCTGATAAAAACTTGTTTAAAAAAAGACTTTCAAAATATCGAGTTTTTAACTGCCTAAATAAAACCCCGGAACTGCGCTGGCATATCAGATATGCGAACACATTTCCGGGGTTTTCTCATATTATGAAATTACAGTGCAGCCTTAATTGCTGCCATCAGTTCATCATAAGTCTCATATGCAGGCAGATCCGGGTTATCCTTCTTGATCTGACCAGTGCTCTTAAACAGGAAACCTGCCTTGCTTGCGCGGATCATTCCAAGATCATTATGGCTGTCTCCACTTGCAATTGTCTCATATCCGATCGACTGTAATGCTTTCACGGTTGTGAGTTTGGAGTTCTCAATACGCATTTTAAATCCAGTAATCTCTCCATCCGGAGCAACCTCCAGTGTATTACAGAAGATTGTCGGCCAGCCGAGTTTCTTCATCAGCGGTCCTGCAAACTGGGTGAATGTATCGCTGATAATGATTACCTGTGTCATACTACGGAGTTCATCTAAAAATTCCTTTGCTCCAGGAATCGGATCAATTTTTGCAATTGTCTCCTGAATCTCCTTTAATCCAAGGCCGTGCTCTTTTAAAATGCCAAGTCTCCATTTCATCAGCTTATCATAATCCGGCTCATCTCTTGTAGTTCTCTTTAACTCCGGAATTCCACTCTCTTCGGCAAACGCGATCCAGATCTCCGGAACAAGAACGCCTTCTAAGTCTAAGCATACAATATTCATATGTATTTCCTCCTCAACAGCTTTGTTCATCATTGTAGCACAACCTGCCTCGAATTCAAACACTTTATTGCGTTAATGTTGTCAATTTATAAAATTATTCTCCAAAAACAGCTTTATAATCTGCCTGGAATTTCTCAATTCCCTGATCTGTTAACGGATGTTTGGTCATCTGCTCAATGACTTTATAAGGAATTGTTGCAATATCAGCACCTGCAAGAGCGCAATCGGTTACATGGATTGGATTACGGATAGATGCAGCTATAATCTCTGTCTCATATCCATAAATATCAAAAATGTCTGCAATCTGACGGATAAGTTCAATTCCAGGCTGGCTGATGTCATCTAATCTTCCAAGAAATGGTGATACATAAGTTGCACCTGCATTTGCTGCAAGAATTGCCTGGTTTGCACTGAAGATCAATGTAACGTTTGTTTTGATTCCTTCTGCGGAAAGAACTTTAACTGCTTTCAGCCCTTCCACGGTCATAGGGATTTTTACAACCATATTCGGATGAATTGCTGCAATCTCACGTCCCTCTTTGATCATTCCCTCTGCATCCACAGTTGTTGCCTTTACCTCACCACTGATCGGTCCATCTACGATCGATGCAATCTCTTTAATAACCTCTGTGAAGTCTCTGCCTTCTTTGGCAATCAGGGATGGATTGGTTGTCACGCCACAAATTACTCCCATGTCATTTGCTTTCTTAATGTCCTCAACATTTGCTGTATCCACAAAAAATTTCATTTCATATACCTCCGTTTATTTATTTTCCTTTATTCTATAATCACAATATAACACTTATCAAAACCATATGTAAGATATTTCAAAAGCAAATAAAAGTATTCGAAAGCAAATAAAAGTCCATTTGTTTTTCTTCCTTATTTTTTGCTGGATTAAATTACAGATATGCTTTACAACATGAGTATATAAGTAAATGCATTTTATAGAATGGAGTCTGGAGATATGCTGCAATTAGAACGCCAACAACAGATTTTAAACTACCTGGAGAAGAACAGAAAGGCTACAACGAACGAACTGAGCGAACTGCTTGGAGTGTCGGCAACCACCATACGCACCGATCTGAACCAGATGGATAAAGAAAAGCTCCTGACCAAAACACATGGCGGAGCTATTTACCAGAATCGACCTTGTGATTGCTGAATAACCCTGTAAATTTCACGCGGTCTGGCTGATTGCCCAATATAATCCGAATAAAACCAGCAAAAATACAATATTTGCGATTGTAAACACAACTATATATCTGCCTGTTTTTATCTCCTTTTCTCGTGCTGCATATTTAAAACTGATCAGACTCGCCATGGATGCAATCAATGTGCCAAGTCCCCCAAGATCCGTTCCGATTATGAGCGCTTTGATCTGATCCGTAAACCCAGATAGCAGGATTGCAGCCGGCACATTGCTCATGAACTGACTTGCCACAATTGCGGTCAGTACTTCGCGTCCGTTCACCATCTGCTGCAAAAGATCATGCACTCCCTGCATTCGTCCGAGATTTCCGATAAATATAAATAATGCAGCAAATGTACCCAGCAAAGAATAATCCACCTCTTTCAGCAGACTCCGTTCGCATAACAACGTGTAGATCAGTACACAGCCAAGCGGAATCTCATAAGGCAGGATTCTTCCCACAGCCAGAAGGCTGATGAAAAGCAACGTTGCGCAGACTGCATATTTTCCCATGTTGAAGTGTCGTTTCCGATCTGTTTTCTCAGTGATCTTAATCTCAGTTTTTTCGTGATTTTTTCCACTACCAGTAGCACATAAAATGATCCATCCCGCAAGAAGGATTCCTGAAACCAGCGTGTATGGAAACATCAGCCTTAAGAACACAAACACTGTATCATCCGACATTCCGAAAAGATACAGATTCTGTGGATTTCCAATTGGTGTGAACATACTACCCAGATTCGCTGCCAGCGTCTGCATAATGATCACACGAAGCATCCATTTTCTTCTCAATTTTTCTTCCATTTTATGCATGATCGTGATTGTGAATGGGACAAACGTAATCAGCGCAACATCATTCGTAATCACCATGGACAAAAAGAAGCAGAGAAAAACAAGAACAAACGCAACCCCCGCCACTGTCTTAGTCCGTGCCAGCAGTTTTTCTGCCAGCAGATCAAAAAATCCCAGTTTCCGAAAACCTGCCACAACTGTCATCAGGCAGAATAAGACTGCAAGCGTCCGACAATCTATATACCCAGGATACTGCGCATCCGGATGAACCCAAATTGCAGAAACTGCTGCCAGCACGATCGCAATTGAAAGCACGATCTCCCTTTTTATAAATAACATCAATTTTTTCATATTACCATTTCCTATTGCATTTCATAATTACGGTATCATTATATTCGACTGAATGACGGCTTTCAATATATAATGTTTCCAAACCGGCTGCCGAGATATGAATTATAGTTGCAAGTCGTTATGCTTGCATTATATATACATAAATGGAAACTTTAAAAATTCTATTTACTTATATTCAATTATTTATTATGTGGTAGTATATTATTAAAATGCATAAAAAAATATTTTACGAAAACGAAATTGACATTATAAGGATGATAGCAAATGCTGGAAATTAAAAATTTAAAGAAATCATTTAAGAAGAAAGAAGTGTTACGGGGAGTTAATTTTTCGGTAAACCCTGGTGAAATTGTCTGCCTGTTGGGAAATAATGGTGCCGGAAAGACAACCCTTATCAATTGCATATTAAAAATGATAAAACCGGATAGCGGCATAATCGAATTGGATGGAAAAAACATTTTCGATTACAAAAACCGCGCCTACTTCAGCCAGGTTGGAGCCCTCCTGGAGACAAGCAGCAATATCTACGATTACTTAACCGGAATGCAGAATATCGAATATTTTGCTGGATTGATGAACCTTGATACAAGCTCCCTGAAAAAAGCAGACCGGTATATCGATGAATTTAAATTGCGTTCAGCAATTCACAATCCGGCCGGTGATTATTCGAGAGGCATGCAGCAAAAATTAGCCTTAATCATTGCGCTGATGGCTTCCCCGAAACTGTTATTACTGGATGAACCAACATTGGGACTTGATATCGAAAGTAAACTTTCCGTAATTGATATTTTAAACAATGTTGTCAAAGAAGAACAGATGTCTGTCATTCTGACCACCCATCAAATGGAAGTTGTTCAGAAATTAAACAGCCGCATTCTGATTCTGAAAAATGGAATGGTAAGCGGGTTCGATCTTGCGGATTTTGAACAAGAAGAAAAAGATATCGATGAAGTTATTTTGGAGGTACTAAATGAAACTGATTAAAGCAGAATTTAAAAAGACAATTACAGAAGCAATCAGTTATTACCCAGATTATATTGTCGGTTTGATTACTGATATTCTACTGCTTTTGGTAATCATGAATACCAATGGAGATAAGTCAGAGAAAGTCATCGGATATATCTTATGGATACTGGTAAGCGGAGTATTATCGGAAGCCTCCATCTGCATATCCACAGAAAAACAATTGGGTACTTTACAAAATCTGATGATCAAACCATGTTCCATTGCCTCTATCGTCTGCGCCAAGACATTGATATGGTTTATCATCAATTTTGCCAAAGCGATGATTACAGCAGCGGTTGCTTCTTTTTTCCTGAACATTGATCATTTGTTCCAAATTGAATATTTTTATGTAATTATTATGGTATGTATCGGAGTCATGGGATTATCGTTTATCCTGACAGCCCTTACACTGATATTTACCAAAGTAGCATCTTTCGTAAGCGTGATCGGATATCTGTTTTTATTCCTGTCTGGAAGTATTGTTCCAATCCCTCACTTTCTGACTTATACCAATCCTTTGTCATGTGGTGTAAATTACATAACTCTCATTATGAATCATCAGGTAACCATTTCCGATTTCACCGTCTTACTTCTCATATGTTTTGGATGGTTGCTGGTTGGATATGCTGTTTTTCAGTTTGTTTTTCATCATAGTAAACAATTCAAGTGGACATATTGATTCTGCTCTTTTTTCAACTCAAATATGACAACACTTAAATTTTATCCACAATTAACAGTACCATGACGTGGATTTTACAAACGTGCGTTATAATCTCTCCTGTTTCTACAAATCATTACAACACGGAGGAAAATGAGTATGAAAAAGAGAAACAGAATTTTCACTGCTTTTCTCGCAGCAACATTGATTATCGCACCAAGTGCTCTTGCATTTGCCGATGCTGCACCAGATGGAAGCACAGATGCAGCAAAGGCATATGGAGAAGCATTTACCAACTGGAAAACAAATAACTGGGAAAATGGGCTTAGTACGGACTGGACACAGGTTTCCATGACACCTGGATCTGATGAAACATCCATGGATTTTGCATGGTATTCTAAAACCAATGAAGAAACCTCTCTCGTTTACGGACAGAATTCTGACCTCAGCGATGGAAAAAACGTTGAAATTACGTCTGTTGACACAAAGCAGACCGACAAAAATGGTACTTCCTATACAAGTAATAAGGCTGTGCTCACAGGCCTTCAACCTGGAACAACCTACTATTACCAGGTAGCCGGAAAACCTGTCCATTCATTCCAGACCGGGACATCGGATAAATTCACTTTTGCATTTGTTGGCGATCCACAGATCGGTTCTTCCAATGAATTAAAAGGATCTGACACCGAAGAATTCTATAATGCCCAAAGCAATGCCGTTGCCAGTGACAGCTACAACTGGTCACAGACACTCAATAAAATTCAGCAGGGGGGATCTGATTTTGTTGTATCTGCCGGCGATCAGATTCAGACCACTGCCAAAAAAGCACCTGGAAAAAGCACAACAACCAGTGAGATTGAATACGCCGGATACCTTTCTCCGGAAGCACTGACTGCACTTCCAGTCGCTACAACAGTCGGAAATCATGATGCCGATAACGCCAACTACCAATACCACTTTAACGTTCCGAACCTTAGCAATTTAGGTGATAATGGAACGGTTGGCGGTGATTACTATTTCACCTACGGCGATGTCTTATTCATGATGCTGAACACACAGGATACCAACTCTGCAGAGCACATCGAATTCATTCAGAATACAATTTCAAAAAATCCAGACTGCAAATGGAAAGTTGTAACACTGCATCAGGATATCTATGGTTCTGCTGAACATTCCAATGAACCGGAAATCGTAAACCTGCGTTATGCTCTCACTCCAACTTTTGAAAAGTATGGTGTCGATGTTGTTCTGACCGGTCACGATCATGCATACTCCAGAAGTAAATTTTTAAAAGCTGATTCTGAGGTCAAAGAAGTAACTTACAACAAGAAAGATTTTAAGGCAATGCTTGGAAAAGATGTCGATTACAATGGCGAAGGAACTATTTATACAGCCCCACAGAACATTAAGGATGATACGACGGACTCATCCGAACATGCATATCTGGAATATCTGAATTCCATTATGGATAAAGATAACATCACCGATGACAGTACTTCGTATGCAATCAATCCTTCCGGTATTCTTTACCTGACTGCAGGCAGTTCATCCGGTAGTAAATATTATGACCTTGTACCACGTCAGCAGTCTTATATTGCAAACAGATGGCAGGAAGATGTACCTACTTATTCTCTGATCAATGTTACCGAAACTTCCATGACCATCAATACTTACCGCACAGACAACGACAGCAAGATCGACCATACACTTACTATCGTAAAAACTGCAGACCGATCCGAACTGGACGCAAAAGTAACCGCTATTCAGGACGAAATTGCAAACGGAACCATTACGGAGAAAGATTATACCTCAGACAGCTGGAATGCACTTCTTGATGCACTGAAAAAAGCCGAAGCCTTAAATGAAAAATCTACACAGGCTGAAATCAATCTTGCACTTGAGAAATTAAGCAGTGCAAGAAGCGGATTGCAGAAAAAACCTTCTGACTCAAAGAAAGACAGCACCGATGGCAAAACTTCCGGAGCTGGCACAACTGATGGTTCTGAAACGACGGACACGACTGGAGCATCAGGCTCTGCAAAAACTTCTGATACATCCGGAAACTCTGACGCTACCGTAGTTTCCACAAAAAAACTTGCTGCCGGAACATCTGTCACAAGCAGCTCAGATGCCAAAATCACTTTGAAAGATATCAATGGGATTTTACCGGAAAATGTTGTATTTTCCTCATCTAAAATCTCAGATACATCCAAAATTGCACAGGTCAGATCACTGGTCACCTCTAAAATTTCCGGTGTGACTGATGTTGTTTTATACGAACTAAACCTGACAGACAAAACAACAGAACTTCATCAGCTGGATGGAACCGTTCAGATCACTATGGATCTTCCTTTTAGCCTTGGAAATAACGAAACTGTTAAAGTATATCGTGTTGACAATAACAATCTGGTAGAATGTACGGCTTCCGTGAAAGACCAGAAACTTGTTTTTGAAACAGATCACTTCAGTACCTTTGCTTTTGCAAAAGTAACTACTGCTGCAAATGGGAAAACACCTTCTGTCCAGACTGGCGACAATCAGGACGCAGCGATCTGGACAATCGTATGCATTGCAGGAATGGCTGTACTTGGAGCAAGCGTTTTCTCCCGCAGAAAAAACAATAAGAAAAGAGACTATTAATTTTATGATACACGCATCAAATAAAAAAAGGATCTGCATCGCAGTCCTTATTCTGGTACTTACCATAATTTTGGTTTTTTTGCTCAACCGTGTGGATAAAACCGAACTTTTGTCCAACAATGGAAGAACATTTGAAAAAGCGCGTGTGGTTGAAATCGTAAATGATAATTTATCTGCTGATGGCACCAGAGCCGGTGCCCAGCAGGTTAAAGTACTGATCAGAACTGGTTCGCATAAGGGAGAAATTCTGGATGCCACCAGTTCTTCCTCTTATTTATACGGGGCCAACTGCACGATCGGATTAAAAGTAATCGTCATTATCAGCGAATCTGATGAACTGACAACCGTGAGCGTATACAATTATGACAGAGGTATGCAGCTTTATGCTATCATAGGATTTTTCCTTCTGGTACTCGTCCTGATCGGCGGCTTGAAAGGCTGGAAATCTGCCATCGGACTTGTCTTCACATTCTGCTGCATTATTTTTCTCTTCCTGCCCCTTATCTACCGTGGTGTGTCTCCGATTCTGGCAGCCGCATTTATTGTAATTCTGACCACTGTTGTTGTAATGTATCTGATCGATGGGATGACCACCAAATCAAAATGCGCAATGATTGGTACGATCCTCGGTGTAGTCATTGCTGCGCTTTTTGCCTGGATTTTTGGAAAAATATCTCACATATCCGGCTACAATGTGGATGATGTGGAAAGCCTGATCTACATCGGTCAGATGACCAATATCCGTGTCGGAGAATTAATGTTTGCGGGAATTCTGATCTCCGCATTAGGTGCTGTTATGGATGTTGCCATGTCCGTTGCAAGCACGATATGTGAAATTCACGCAAAAAATCCCCACCTCGACGGGAAAGAACTTTTTCATTCTGGAATCCATGTCGGAAAAGATATGATGGGAACTATGTCCAATACCCTGATTCTTGCTTTTGCCGGAGGTTCCATTAACACCTTTGTCTACATATACAGCTATAATTATCAGTATTATCAGATACTGAACATGTATTCCGTCGGTATCGAAATCATCCAGGGAATTTCCGCAACACTTGGTGTGATCCTGACGGTTCCATTCGTATCTTTTATCACGGCATATGCATTGAAAAACAGACCTCTCTCTCCATAAGGAGAGTGGTCTGTTGATCATTTCACCCCAGAGATATTAGAAAAAACTCGGTTTGCCTGAAAAGATTATAGTACATCCATTGCCATTTTATAATACCTCTCCTTTCTTATAACACGCTGCTATATAATCTCGCGGTTGATAATAAAAATCTGTATTATAGTTGGAAATCTGCTCATCCATCCACGAATGATATACCTCCCATATTCCCACTAAAATCTGTTCATCGCTATAACAGTCTTCAACCAGTCTTTCATACACTTCACCTATATCCCAATAATCCGGTATCCGATACCTGCAATCTCCAACATTATCAAAATTACCATTCTGTATATGAAATTCAGTAATAAATTCATTGGCAACCTTTTCAATTGGTTCACAATGAAACACATCTGCATATTCATAGATTCTCTGAATTGTATTTTTCCCTAGGATGTCCGTCACATCCTGTCTGGATCTCTTTTTTTCACGTCCAATATATTCAATCAAACTGCAGGTGTAAAACAGCGCATTATTATTTTTTGTTCCCATATACAACCTCATTTCCTACATATTTCAAAGTATCCAATGCTGCCAGTGTATGAAAACTAATCTGATGAGTTGGATGATTAAATTTAGCCAGTTCCCAAAATGCTGCTCTGGATATCTTACCATCTATATAATTCTGAATATAATTATAGATCGTATCATCTGCCATTGGGCCTTCCACAATATCGTAATTATGCGACTTTCCATTCCGACATTGTACAATAAAGTCTAACCATTCATCGGTCATCTCTTCAAAATGCAAATAGTTTAAAGAATCATTTTCTGTATATTCGTAACAATTCAGATATCCTTTCCCGCCATAACGACTTGCCCATCGTTTTGCTTGTTCGGGTAATCTAGTACAATAGAACCCGAAATAAAAATCCTTGTTGTATTGCGCTTTTCGAATTTCAGGATATTCTACTATTTGTTTACTTCCATGGTATAAAATCATGAACCTTCTCCTTTTTCAACCATACTTTCGCTTTCTTCAATGCCCTATAAATTGACTATACTACACTGTTTTTTAATTATCAACTCAACTTTCCCAGCAAAAATTTCCAAATAGTAAGTATTCTTTAATCATAGGTTATGTTGTAAACCAAGTGTCCCTAAGGACATAATACGCCCCATACTCTGTTCCATCATGACCTATCAGTTTCTCTGATGATGCCACGAATCCCAGGCTCTTCAATGCCTGAATCCGCTCTGTTGCAGACTCGATTGCTTTTGTTGCGATCTTGTCACAGTGAAACATATCATATGTTGGTTCAATGATAAGAATTAATATCTTGCGTATTGCATCGGATGTCTCATAGTCACTCCGAAGGTCCAGTCTGAGCAGACCACAGTCCGTAAAGTAATCTTCTGCATCTCTATGGAAAAGCTCGATCGTTCCGATTACTTCATCCATTTCTTTGGATACAATCGCCCATCTTACAAATCCTTCTCTGTCATATTCATACAGCCAATAATTGATTGCCTGTTCCATTCGTTCTTCTGTTGTGTAATAAAAATCATCTCCTCCGCAATTGTCGCTGTTGAAGAAGGGAAGTGCCTTTTTGTCGGAATATACCTTCAAAAGATCCTTTTTATCTTCTTTCCTGACCTGTCTTAAAACATAGGATTCATCCTCATATTGTGGGCATTTTTCGTATATACTTTCCATTATAATCCTCCATTTGTTGCAGTAATCTGTATCCTTATTATACGGCAACAATTGTCTATCGCAAATAGTTTTTCGAACATTTGTTCTGTTTTTAATCAAAAAACTCACCGGACTGTCAAATCCGGTGAGGAACAATAATATGTATTGATTATGTCTAAATGGTATAATTCCAGCTGCTGTATTCTGCATCCACGCAGCTTTCTCTGACAACCAGATGACCTTCCAGTTCCATGGTTGTCACAGAGTCATGTTTCCCATTGATTCTATCGATCAGCAAATATACCGCGAATCTTCCCATCTCCACTTTAGGCAGGGCAACCGTGGTAAGCATAGGTTTTGTAAACTGCGCCTGCTCGATATCATCACTTGAAATTATAGACAGACTAAAATATTTTTTCTTCGACTTTTCAAGTGCTTTAAGCATTCCAATTGCGGTAATATCATTGGCACAGTAAATTGCTGTAGGTATGTCTTCCGCCTTTAAGATTTTTTCCATAATCTCATATCCGGCCATTTCAGTTTGCTTGGTTTCAAAAATATAGGACGGATTGAGTTCCAGATCATGGCGCATCAATGTATCTACATATCCTTTATAACGGGACTCTCCGTGGCATTCACCTACATATCCGATATCATTGTGTCCCATATCCAGCAGGTACTCAACAGCAGTTGTTGCTATCTTCCTGCCATCGCAAGTCACTTCATCAATTTCCCTGTTGGTAGAATTCCGGTTAATTGATACGAGATTTTTAATAATTGTTTTATCTAAATCAGCCATTCTTCTCCTCCTGTGTTGTTTTTGTTATTGCTATCATAACGGTCGGCTGTTGAAAAATAAATTGTCGTTTCTGAAAACCATTTCACGTTTGTGCTGTTCGTTTCACGTTTCATCAGTTTTTTCATGTTTTTTGCACAAAAAAGATGGTAAATCCATGATTTAACCATCTTTGTGAAATCGTTATCACCCTTGTATTTCCATACATTAAGGTGTAAAAATCTCTATTAATTTTTCTGTTTTTGAAACCCAACACCGCCGCATTGGTTATTCCGGAATTCCAAACTCCGCAGACTGTAAGAAAATCTCGTCCGATCCTAATTTTAATATATCTCTTATATCAGAATTTTTTAATTCACCTATACAACAGCTGCCCAGACCGATTTCCGCTGCCTTTAAATTCAAATATCCAAGTACAATTCCGCAATCTATGATTCCATAAAAATATCCCCGGTCTTTATACTTGAGCATACTGATTTCTCCTTTAAAGACCAAAAACACAGAAAATGCTGAGGTTCTAAAAATATCTTTATTCAGGAAAAAATATTGATCCTCAGACACTTGTTCTTCACTGTTTATCTGTTCCAATTTTCTTTTAGACGGATTGACAAAATAAATTCCGCCTTGCACGCCTTCCACACGATTTGCTTTTACCTGTACATAAGCATCGATGGGATACAGCCCTCCAGCGCTCGGAAAGGTTCCATGCTCAAATTCCCAGCCGGAATATCGAAGCAATATGGCCAGCAGTTCCATAAAACTTTCTTTTGTTACTTTTTCATTTACCTTAAATTTTCTGCAACTGCTTCGTCTGATATTCCGTTGCATAATTGTATCCATAATTTTGGGAATAAGTCAGCATATTCCTTTGGGAAAATGGTATTGCCAATCTGTATTCCTTCATCTGAATTTTCATATGTAAAATTTCTATTCCAATACAGCTTTTTTTCGTACATTTATTCACATCCTTTTCATAAGATACTCAACGTATAACTGAGGGGTTTCCAGCAGAAAAAAATGTCCTCCATGGAACTTTGTAATCACATCCGGATTCTTTGCTGCAAGCTTCCATTCTGACAGTCGTTCTTCTTCAATCTCCGGATCACAATCACCATATGCCACATATAGCCTGCACTGGCATTTGTTGCCCGAATATGTATATGTATCCAGCACATGCATATCTGCCCTTACAGGAGCAAGAAAAAAATCTCGGTATTTCGGATTTTCCAAAATTTCATCATCCATTCCACCAAGGCTTTTCAGATATTCCAGAAGCATATCATTATCTAGTTTTCCATACTCCTTTAAAACATGCATGGGAGAGCTTTGCCCGGATACAAAAACCGCCTCCGGGATCATTTTATAATTTTCAGACATAAACTCAGCAACTCCCAATGCTATATATGTTCCCATACTGTGTCCCATCAAATAAAATTTGCCGGAATTTGCACCTGTTTTTTCTCTTAATTCGGAAGCAATGGTGCGCACTTCCACCAGCATGCGGGAAGCAAATCAGCCTGTCCATTTATTCTCTCTCCTTTAACACCTCTACCGCATGTCTCTCCATTCGCTTTAAATGCAGAGATAAAAACAGAGAAATGACCGCATAGATAATCAATGCAAATATGATAACGAATCCATAATTTTTCCATGTATAGCTAAGATCCAGTCCGACAGAAACATGTGCCACAAAATTAGGCCAGATGGCATCCATAATGGCTTTTCCGGAAAATACCGACACAAGCAGAACAACAAGGAAAATCCAAATATCAGAAGCCATGTACAATCGGTATAATTCTCCATGTGTATAGCCGAAGGTTCTCATTAAGGAAATAGAGAATTCTGATCGATCCATGATAAATTTCATCATCAGAAAGACAACAACGATGAAGATAAGCAGTGCCACTCCTGCAGATTCATAGGTCAGTGCTGCCATATTATCACTTAACACTGCTGCAAATTTTTCAATATCTGCCTTTGTCGTTACGGAATATACCAGATTTGCATCAATATCCAGCTTTTTGTCAGAAAACAACACATTATAATACCCGTCATCCACCTGAAAATAATTTCTCATTTCATCCAGATCCATGAATGCAAAGGTTCCATAGGAATATTGCGCAACACCTGATACTTTAAATTTTTCGTGCTCTTCCTCGACAATATCATCCAGCTGAATCGTTTCCCCACCGCTCATATCCATTTTTATCGCAGTAGAAGAAGATAATACCAGTTGTTTTCCCGTCGGATGAATATTTTTAAAATAAGGATTATCTTCATCAATGCCAAGAATTGAAACCACAATGTTTGCTCCATCTGCTGCATCACAGCTGTATTTTTTCACATAGGCTGCATGTGCACCATCTGGAATATTTTCAGGCATTGCTTTCAGATAATACATATATTCGAAGGTGCAATCCTTCTTATTCTGCTCTGTCAGATTGCTTATGCAGACATGTATGTTCATAGCCATCATAATCAAAAGCATCGATAAAAACACACCGAATACCATGGCAACACGGCATTTATATTCTCGAATAAGCTGTCTTAACATAAAACTTTTCTTAAATTTCATGCCCGAAAAGGTGTGGCGAGTATGTTTCATGTTTGTTTTCTGATGGCGTAAAAGTGCCAACGGCTGCTGTCCCAGCTTTTTATTCAGTACAATGTAATTTACCAGAATTACCATTATCGACGGCACCACAATTCCATATACAATTAAATACAGCGGATACACCGTGTCTAATTTCGGAATCGAGTAGTAATTCACTACAGAATCCATCTGTATTGCTAATGCATATTTTTGAAAGCCGATGCATGTTCCAACGATGCCTCCTAAAAAGGTTACCGCAAATACAGGAGCAAGATAATGCAGCAGCATTTCACGTTTTGTCAGCCCCAATGCATACATCGTTCCGATCACAGTACTTTCCCGGTCAATTTTATGTGCCTGAAAAATAGAAATAACATATCCGATCAGTAAAAATATAATAAATCCACCGACAATACCAGACACTTCATTCATCGCCACGTCTTCTTCGGCTTCACCAATTCGTCCATTCTGATCCGCTATATACATTGATAAAACAGTTACCTGATTATCTTCCAGCTCGTTTTTTAACTGACTGTCCGTCATTTTATTATGCAGCACATATGCATACTGTACCGTTTCTGCCACAGTAGCCATACCTTTTTCAGCTAAATTTTCATATTCCTCTTCCGTCAGGAATCCTGTTCCGAAGGCTTTGCTGTCAACACTTGGATCTGTTAAATCCTTTAAACAGGTTTCGTAATCCGGTGTACATACAAGTCCACAAATTTTGAATTCCACATCTCCTACGGAAATTGTATCTCCTATGTTTAATCCATTTTCTTTTGCATAATGCTGTTCCAGAGCAATCTCATTTTTGTCTTTTGCGATTCTTCCACTAACGCATTCCAGAAGATTGATCTGCTCCCTGTTTTTAAAGATTCTGATCGTACTGTTATCAACATCATAATCTGTATAATTTTGCTGTTCCAGGGAAATTCCTTTGTCTGTCAATGTTTGGATTACACTGTCATCAATCGCCGTAAAAACGGTAAATTCACCGTCTTCCACATTTGTTTTTCCGGCATAATCCTTCACACCGGATATAATCGTATCAGCAGATGCAATTGTCGAAACCACATAAAACATACCCAAAGCAATCAGTAAAAACAACGCACTATACGCTGCAAAGTTATTTTTCAACTGTCTCCAAATTCGTTTTTTTAACATTTCTCCTTATCTCCTTACAAGGCTACCAACTTAACTTTTCTACGGAAAGAGGCGTCTCATGATGCTCTTCCTTTGAAATCTTTCCATCACGGATTTCAATAACATGGTCTGCCATGTCTCCGATTGCCCTGTTATGCGTAACAATGACAATGGTTGTACCATACTCATCATTTACCTCTTTTAACAAAGAAAGCATTTCCTTCGAAATCGAATAATCAAGTGCTCCAGTCGGCTCATCACACAAAAGTACAGCCGGATTTTTCACAAGTGCTCTTGCGATGGCGCATCTTTGCTGCTGTCCTCCTGAAAGCTGAGATGGGAACTTATATTTATGTTCCTCTAAGCCAAGCGTTTTTATAAGTTTCTCTGTATCCAACGGTGTTTCTGAAAGATTTTCGCAAACCTGAATATTCTCTATTACCGTCAAATCCGGGATTAAATTATAAAACTGGAAAACAAAGCCTAAGGATTCACGGCGATATTTTGCCAGTTCATTCCGGTTCATTTTATTTAACTCCTGTCCACACACTTCAATCTTTCCGTCATCTGCAACATCCAGTGCGCCAATCATATTTAAAAGTGTGGATTTACCAGAACCAGAGGGTCCGAAAATTACGCAAATTTCTCTTTTTTCCACTTGCAGGGAAACTCCTCGCAATACCTCATTTCTATTATCTTTTTCACCATAACCTTTTTTCAGGTTTTCTATATTAATTAACATTTAAAATCTCCTTTACATCTGTAATTGATGCACTTAATATTTTTAACGCAAAATTCATAGCACCAAAAACGGTAATCTTATATTGACTTACTTTATTCAAAAATTCCTTTGGATTTTTTACAAACATGCTTGGCAGCATAATTCCCTGATTTGCCCCACAACAGATAGGAATCAGATGAAATCCGATAAATCCAAATGCATGTGTCATAGGCAGCCAGCTTAAAGAATTTTCATTTTCTGTATAATCTATAATATCTAATGCACCCAGAATAGACGCCACCATGGTCTTTTGTTTCAGTACTACACCTTTCGGATAATCCGTACTGCCCGAAGAAAATAAAATGCAACAGATATCTTCCCTTTGTACCGTTGGATATCTGACGTCCTCTGGTATTATGTTTTCTGCTTCCCGCATAATTTCCTCATAAATCAGAAAATGGGAAGTCTTGTAGGTAAAAGACTTCCCATAAGGCCAGCAGCTACATATTAGTGCATACTAACTTTCATTTCAAGTATCTAACTATTTATTGATAAATTTTCGCAAAACTATTTTTCATATTTTTGCGCAGTCACCCGCTTTTTCACCCACTTTAAAATATTCATATGTAGGGAACTCAAAAAGTACAGGCTTAAATACATGATAATCTATCTTTCCCTGCTCATTTAATACAGATTCATCTGCTTCTTTTAACCAGGATTCATCCACAACATTGATCGATAATTTTTTATTTTCAATGATGCCCTGATTGATGTAATGTGCATGCACCAAAGACACCATAAGATGACTATGTGCTACAGTTCCTGCATGCGCTACAAGTGTCCAGGTTGGTTTTCCATTTACCATTGCGCCCACAACGATTACATATCTCCTTTTTCTGACACCGTGTCAACTCATTGTAAAAAGAGACCTCACTCATTATGAATGAAGTCTCTTCCGTATTATTTACAATAAATTTCAATTGCCTTCGCTGCAAATACCGCAGTTCCTTTGCCGCCCGCTTTATCAATATTTTCCGTAAACTCCCCACCCGAAGCATTCTCTTTTGCATCATCATAATATTTCTTTCTCATTTGTCTGCCTCTTTCTGTGCTTAAATTGCTTTGGCAGCCAATTAGAGTTATCTGCCTTCAACAACTCATACACATATATTTTATTCGGCTTCCCTAACTACAAAAAAAGGTGAAAATGTAGATATGTCGCATAGGTTTCATGTACAATCGACAGCCCAACTTAACTATCTGCTTTCTTCTATTGTATATGTTCCTGATTCAAAATTTACATATAATGCTGCAAATGCACTATTATATTCCCAGCGGATTTCCAGAGACCTCTCCCCTCCGGAGATTGCTACCTCTGCGCCTTCCGAAAATGCCTTATGGGTATTTCGCATGCGGATTAACGCAAGCTGTTTTTGAACCACATCTTTTTTCAACCCTTCCGTGATCTGATCCGTGGAAAGATTTGTCCGGTTGATTTCCTTATGTCCGGATTCTCCCGCGCGCCGCACCGCTTCATGGTCATTTTTTCCGGCAAACAGATCCAGATACCAGACCTGCGGTTTGCCCGGCATAAACATCTGTATAGCACGCGCCAGAAGCATTTTTTCGTCCGACGCACCCAATGCACTGTAATATGTGGCATTTACCTGATAATACAGATTCTTTTGGCCATGTAAATTTTTGACCATGCCTCCGCGGGATACGATCCGTTCAATTAACGACTGGATTTCCTCTTCCGGAAGCAGCCCCTTTAAGTCCAGAAGCGGGATGCCATCGTGACAGCCGAGCATGTTGACCGTGGAGATCTTCTTTTCCACAATCTCCTTCGCCCA
>CAKRMH010000020.1 GCA_934364805.1 uncultured Lachnospiraceae bacterium | reverse complement strand
ACGTCTGTTGTTCTGAAGTAGAACTGTGGACGATAGTTGTTGAAGAATGGAGTATGACGTCCACCTTCGTCTTTTGTTAATACGTAAACCTGAGCTGTGAATTTTCTGTGGCATGTAACTGTTCCTGGTTTAGCAAGAACCTGTCCACGAACGATCTGATCACGGTTGATACCACGAAGTAATGCACCGATGTTATCACCAGCCTGAGCCTCGTCTAACTGTTTACGGAACATCTCGATACCAGTTACAACTGTTTTCTGAACTTCTTCTTTAACACCTAAGATCTCAAGTTCGTCGTTAAGGTGTAATGTTCCTCTTTCTACTCTACCTGTAGCAACAGTACCACGACCTGTGATTGTGAATACGTCCTCTACTGGCATTAAGAATGGTTTATCTGTGTCACGGATTGGATCTGGGATGTACTCATCAACAGTATCCATAAGTTCCATAACTTTGTCGCCCCATTCTCCCATTGGATCTTCAAGAGCTTTTAATGCAGAACCTTTGATGATTGGGCAATCATTGAAGCCGTACTCTTCAAGCTGCTCTGTAACTTCCATCTCTACTAACTCGATAAGTTCTGGATCGTCTACCATATCGCATTTGTTTAAGAAAACAACGATGTAAGGTACACCTACCTGACGGGATAATAAGATATGCTCTTTTGTCTGAGCCATAACACCGTCAGTAGCAGCTACTACTAAGATAGCTCCGTCCATCTGAGCTGCACCAGTGATCATGTTCTTAACGTAGTCAGCATGTCCTGGACAGTCAACGTGTGCGTAATGTCTTCTCTCTGTCTCGTACTCGATATGAGCTGTAGAGATTGTGATACCTCTTTCTCTTTCTTCTGGAGCTTTATCGATGTTCTCGAAATCAGTAGCTTCGTTACCAGCAACTCTAGCTGCTAATACTTTAGAGATAGCTGCTGTTAAAGTAGTTTTACCGTGGTCTACGTGTCCGATTGTACCAATATTACAATGTGGTTTTGTTCTTTCAAACTTAGCTTTTGCCATTTTTGAACGTCCTCCTTAATTTTGTGCCCCTTATGGGCTGGGTTTTGATTAGATTATATAAAATAATTCACGCTTTTTCAAGCTATTTTATAATGTAACTCCCCGTTTTTTCGGGGAATTACAATATTACTGTATTACTATTTCTGAATACCGGAAAGTACTTTCTCCTGTACATTCTTTGGTACTGGCTCATATTTCTCGAAGAACATAGAGTAGTTACCACGACCCTGGGTCTTAGAACGAAGGTCAGTAGCATATCCGAACATTTCTGCCAGAGGTACGAATCCACGAACGATCTTTCCACCGCCGAGATCATCCATACCTTCAATACGTCCACGACGTGAGTTGATATCACCGATAACATCACCCATGTACTCTTCTGGCATAGTAACTTCTACTTTCATGATCGGCTCAAGTAATACAGGAGCTGCTTTCTGCATAGCCTCCTTGAAACACATTGAACCAGCGATGTGGAATGCCATTTCAGAAGAATCGACTTCATGGTAAGATCCATCGTATACAGTAGCGTGGATACCTACTACAGGGAATCCACCAAGCAGACCAGCCTGTGTAGCTTCTTCGATACCTTCGCCGATTGCTGGGATGTATTCCTTCGGAATAGCACCACCGACAACAGTAGAGTCGAATTTGAATAATTCTTCTCCGTTGGCATCCATTGGCTCGAATTTAACTTTACAGTGTCCGTACTGTCCACGTCCACCAGACTGTTTTGCATATTTGTATTCCTGATCAACCGCTTTGGTGAATGTCTCTTTGTATGCAACCTGAGGTGCACCAACGTTAGCCTCTACCTTGAATTCACGAAGCAGACGGTCAACGATGATCTCAAGATGTAACTCACCCATACCAGCGATGATGGTCTGACCAGTTTCCTGATCTGTATGAGCACGGAATGTAGGATCTTCTTCTGCAAGTTTTGCAAGAGCCTCACCCATTTTACCCTGTGCAGCTTTTGTCTTAGGCTCGATAGCGAGCTCGATAACTGGTTCAGGGAATTCCATAGACTCAAGGATTACTGGATGCTGCTCATCACAGATTGTATCACCTGTTGTTGTAAATTTGAAACCTACAGCAGCTGCGATATCTCCGGAGTAAACAACGTCAAGTTCCTGTCTCTTGTTGGCATGCATCTGAAGGATACGTCCAACACGCTCTTTTTTATCTTTTGTTGCATTTAATACATAAGATCCAGATTTCATTGTTCCGGAGTAAACACGGAAGAATGCAAGCTTACCTACGAATGGGTCAGCCATGATCTTGAATGCTAATGCTGAGAATGGTTCGTCGTCTGAAGAATGTCTCTCAACTTCGTTACCATCCAGGTCAACACCCTTGATAGCAGGGATGTCTGTTGGTGCTGGCATATATTCGATAATTGCATCCAGTAACTTCTGAACACCTTTATTTCTGTATGCAGAACCACAGCATACTGGAACTGCTGTACACTCACAGGTTCCTTTTCTTAATGCTGCTTTCAGTTCTGGGATAGATGGCTCTTCGCCTTCCAGATACTGCATCATTAAATCATCATCTAATTCGCAGATTTTCTCGATCAACTCTGTATGATAAAGTTCTGCCTCATCTTTCATATCCTCTGGGATATCAATGATGGAGATATCATCACCCTTGTCATCATTGTAGATGTAAGCTCTCATCTCGAATAAGTCAATGATTCCTTTGAAGTCATCTTCTTTACCGATTGGTAAGTAGATAACGATTGCGTTTTTTCCTAATCTCTCACGGATCTGATCAACAGCACCGTAGAAGTTTGCACCTAAGATATCCATCTTATTGATGAATGCCATACGAGGTACATTATAGGTATCAGCCTGACGCCATACGTTCTCAGACTGTGGCTCAACACCACCCTTTGCACAGAAGACACCAACGGCGCCGTCTAATACACGAAGGGAACGCTCTACTTCAACTGTAAAGTCTACGTGTCCAGGAGTATCGATGATGTTGATACGGTTCTCCGGAGCACCTGGCTTCGGTTTACCATTCTCTTCGATTGTCCAGTGACATGTTGTAGCGGCTGAAGTAATTGTGATACCTCTTTCCTGCTCCTGCTCCATCCAGTCCATGGTAGCAGTACCTTCATGAGTATCACCGATTTTATAGTTTACACCAGTATAATAAAGAATACGCTCTGTTAATGTTGTTTTACCAGCATCAATATGAGCCATAATTCCGATATTTCTGGTTCTCTCAAGTGGATATTCTCTTCCAGCCAAGATTTTTTCCTCCTATGATTGTGCGAAAATTAGAAACGATAATGAGCAAAAGCTTTGTTTGCCTCTGCCATTTTGTGCATATCTTCTTTTCTCTTTACAGATGCACCAGTATTGTTTGCTGCATCCATAATCTCGTTAGCCAGTCTTTCTTCCTGGGTCTTCTCTCCTCTTGCACGGGAGAATGTTGTTAACCAACGAAGACCTAAAGCCTGACGACGATCAGGACGAACCTCGATTGGTACCTGGTATGTTGCACCACCAATACGTCTTGCTTTTACTTCGAGAACTGGCATTACATTGTTCATTGCCTCTTCGAATACTTCAAGAGCTGGTTTTCCTGTTTTCTCTTCTACTTTAGCGAAAGCTCCGTATACAATTTTCTGAGCTACACCTTTCTTACCATCTAACATGATGTTATTGACAAGCTTTGTAACTACTTTGCTGTTATACATTGGATCTGCTAAAACGTCTCTTTTTTGAGTATGTCCTTTACGTGGCACGGTACTTCCCTCCTTAATCATGATTTTTGATTGTCGATTAATTCAACGGTACTCACATGTGTCTTTCTAATGTGTTCGTGCGGAATTTATATTCCAATAAGTGAAATCCCCGGCATTTCAGGGCAATCCCAACACTAACCTATTTAGTTCTGTTTGTGATACTATTGTCTGCTAAAATTATTTAGCGGCCTTTGGTTTCTTAGCACCATATTTAGAACGAGCCTGTTTTCTGTTTGCAACACCTGCTGTATCAAGTGTTCCACGGATGATATGGTATCTTGTACCTGGTAAGTCTTTTACTCTACCACCACGAATCAGAACAACACTATGCTCCTGTAAGTTGTGACCTTCTCCTGGAATATAAGATGTTACTTCGATTCCATTTGAAAGACGAACTCTGGCGATCTTTCTAAGAGCTGAGTTAGGTTTCTTAGGAGTTGCTGTCTTAACAGCTGTACATACACCTCTCTTCTGTGGAGACGCATTATCGATTGGTCTCTTCTGTAAAGAGTTGTAGCTCTTCTGAAGTGCAGGTGCTGTAGACTTCTTAACAGATGTCTGACGTCCTTTTCTTACTAACTGGTTGAATGTTGGCATTATTTTCACCTCCTGTAGTTTATCTAAATGTGTGCGAATGTATGCACACTATCTGATTATATAAACGTTTTTCACTGTTGTCAAGAAAAATTTCATGAATTCTTCTGCTTATAAACTTCCGGCAATCTTACATTCTATCTCATAAAAAAGAACCCCATACAGTTTTGTCTGCATGGAGTTCCTTTGTATTTTATTCTTCGGTTGTTTCTGCTTCGTCTGCGATATCAGTCATCGCTTCTGCATTTTCTTCGATTTCAAAATCAAGATCGTCCATATCATCGAATGCTAATTCGTCATCCTCATTGATATCACTGTCAAGTTTGATATCGCGATATCTCTTCATTCCAGTACCAGCCGGAATCAGTTTACCGATGATTACGTTCTCTTTCATACCGATCAGTGGATCGATCTTTCCTTTGATTGCAGCCTCGGTAAGAACCTTGGTTGTTTCCTGGAATGATGCTGCTGATAAGAAGGAGTTCGTTGCAAGGGAAGCTTTTGTAATACCAAGTAATACCTGGGATCCAACTGCCTGTTCCTTACCTTCTTCTTCCAGTTTCTCATTCAGTTCAAGGAAGTCAAGAGAGTCAACCATGCTTCCTGGAAGCAGATCGGAATCTCCGTTCTCTTCGATACGGATCTTCTGTAACATCTGGCGAACAATAACCTCGATATGTTTATCGTTGATTTCTACACCCTGTAAACGGTATACACGCTGAACCTCTCGGAGCATGTAATCCTGAACAGCACGAACACCTTTGATCTTTAAGATATCATGCGGGTTTACAGAACCTTCGGTCAGTTCATCACCGGCTTCGAGTACTGCACCATCCATGATCTTGATTCTGGATCCGTAAGGGATCAGGTATGTCTTGGATTCGCCTGTTTCTTTATTTGTTACGATAACTTCACGTTTTTTCTTTGTATCTTTAATGGTAGCAACACCACCGAATTCTGTGATGATTGCAAGTCCCTTAGGCTTACGTGCCTCAAAAATTTCTTCGACACGAGGAAGACCCTGTGTAATATCGTTACCAGCTACACCACCGGTATGGAATGTTCTCATGGTAAGCTGTGTACCTGGCTCACCAATGGACTGTGCTGCGATGATACCAATTGCCTCACCAACCTGTACTGCCTGACCGGTTGCCATGTTGGCGCCATAACATTTTGCACAAACACCCATATGTGATCTACATGTCAGAATCGTACGGATCTTCACCTGAGTGATTGGATCACCGTTCTCATCCACACCTTTGCTCATAACCTCAGCTGCACGCTTTGGTGTGATCATATGGTTGGCTTTTACGATAACATTGCCATCTTTATCACAGATTGTATTGCAGGAGAAACGACCTGTAATACGTTCCTGTAAGCTCTCGATCTCTTCTTTTCCATCCATGAATGCCTTAACAACCATTCCTGGGATCTCACGGCCGGTTCCTGCGCAGCAATCGGACTCACGTACGATCATGTGCTGTGAAACGTCAACCAGACGTCTTGTCAGATATCCGGAATCGGCTGTACGAAGAGCTGTATCGGACAGACCTTTACGGGCACCATGTGCGGACATGAAGTACTCCAATACGTCAAGACCTTCACGGAAGTTTGACTTAATTGGCAGCTCGATGGTTCTACCTGTTGTATCTGCCATCAATCCACGCATACCTGCTAACTGTTTGATCTGTTTATCGGAACCACGGGCTCCGGAATCAGCCATCATGAAGATATTGTTATATTTATCAAGACCTGTCAGAAGTGCTTTGGTAAGCTCATCATCGGTCTCTTTCCATGTCTCAACAACTTCTTTGTAACGCTCTTCTTCTGTGATCAGACCACGTTTGTACTGTTTTGTGATCTTATCAACCGTATTCTGAGCGTCCTCGATCATCTGTGGTTTCTGAGGTGGTACGGTCATATCGGAAATGGATACGGTCATAGCAGCTCTTGTAGAGTATTTATAACCCATTGCCTTTACATCATCCAGTACTTCCGCAGTTGTTGTTGCTCCATGAATGTTGATTACTTTTTCAAGGATCTGTTTGATCTGTTTCTTACCTACGTGGAAATCAACTTCCATTTTCAGGAGATTCTCAGGCTTTGTTCTGTCAACAAATCCAAGATCCTGTGGAATGATCTCATTAAAGATCAGAAGTCCAAGTGTAGTTTCAACAAATCCGGTCACTTCTTCTCCGTCTGCATTTTTCGCTTTACGGAAAACATAAATTTTCTGGTGAAGCGTGATCTCTCCGTTTTCATAAGCAAGCAGTGCCTGATTCATGCTGCTGTAATGATATCCGAAAAGATCCATCGGTGTACAAAGCACGCGGCGGTTATTGTCTGTCACGTCTTCGAACCAGATCATGTCGTATAATCCGAGTTCAGCTTTTCCATCTGTGCCAGGAGTTGTAAGCTTTTTCAGTTCTTCCAGATCATTGTATACGGTATCCGATACTGCATGAGCATCTTTATCGTCTTTGTGATCTGCAAGTTTTCTCATAGTCAGGTAATAGATACCAAGGACCATATCCTGGGAAGGAACGGCTACCGGACCACCATCGGATGGTTTCAGTAAGTTGTTCGGAGATAAAAGCATAAATCTACACTCAGCCTGTGCCTCAACAGACAATGGAAGGTGAACAGCCATCTGGTCACCGTCGAAATCGGCATTGAATGCGGTACATACCAATGGGTGAAGTTTGATTGCTTTACCTTCTACCAGGATTGGTTCGAATGCCTGGATACCTAATCTATGCAGTGTAGGAGCACGGTTTAACATAACCGGATGCTCTTTGATTACTTCTTCAAGCACATCCCAGACCTCTGTCTGAAGTCTTTCGACCATCTTCTTTGCACTCTTAATATTATGTGCAGTTCCGTTTGCAACGAGTTCTTTCATAACGAATGGTTTGAATAATTCGATTGCCATCTCTTTCGGAAGACCACACTGGAAAATCTTAAGTTTTGGCTCTACACAGATAACGGAACGTCCTGAGTAGTCAACTCGTTTTCCAAGTAAGTTCTGACGGAAACGTCCACCTTTACCTTTTAACATGTCTGATAAGGATTTCAGCGCTCTGTTACCAGGACCTGTAACCGGACGTCCACGACGGCCGTTATCGATCAGGGCATCAACTGCTTCCTGAAGCATACGTTTCTCATTGCGGACAATGATATCCGGTGCGCCAAGATCCAGCAGTCTTCTCAGACGGTTGTTACGGTTGATGATTCGTCTATATAAATCATTCAGATCGGATGTTGCAAAACGTCCACCATCCAGCTGAACCATAGGACGTAAATCCGGTGGGATAACAGGGATAACTGTCATGATCATCCACTCAGGTTTATTTCCAGACTCGCGGAAGGCTTCTACCACTTCCAGTCTTTTGATGATACGTGCTCTCTTCTGTCCGGTTGCATTCTCAAGTTCTGCTTTTAATTCCGCAGAATCTTTCTCAAGATCAATGCTCTCTAACAGTTCACGGATTGCTTCTGCACCCATTCCAACACGAAATGCACTTCCATACTGCTCTCTGGCTTCCTGATATTCTGCCTCAGAAAGAACCTGTTTGTATCCAAGTCCTGTATCACCAGCGTCCAGTACGATGTATGATGCAAAATAAAGTACTCTCTCTAATACACGTGGAGACAGATCAAGGATAAGTCCCATACGGGATGGGATACCCTTGAAGTACCAGATATGGGAAACAGGAGCTGCCAGCTCGATGTGTCCCATACGCTCTCTACGTACACTTGATTTTGTGATCTCTACGCCACAACGGTCACAGACAACACCCTTGTAACGGATCTTTTTATATTTACCACAATGACATTCCCAGTCTTTGGTCGGTCCGAAGATCTTCTCACAGAATAAACCATCTTTCTCTGGTTTTAAGGTTCTGTAGTTGATTGTTTCAGGCTTTTTAACCTCTCCGTGAGACCATTCTCTGATCTTCTCCGGAGATGCTAAACCAATCTGAATTGCATCGAACTGAACCGCCTGGTTCATATCTTTAACGTTTGTTTCTGGCATTTACGACACTCCCTTCCTTCTATTCTTCGTCAAGAGCTTCTGAATCACTGTAGAACTCAGAATCATCATCAAACTCAGGTTCTGCTTCTTCTTCCACATTTACCAGTTCTTCATTTTCAGCATCGAATTCCTGTTTTGTAAATCCATGCTTTTCAAAGGACTCGCTATCTTCAAATGCGAAGTCTTTATCGTTACCGATGATCGCATTGATATCAGTATTACCATATTCGCTGGTTTCAATAAGTTCTACCTCATTACGATCCTCGTCAAGTACTTTGACATCCAGACCTAATGACTGAAGCTCTTTTAAGAGAACCTTAAAGGATTCTGGAATTCCCGGTTCAGGAATATTATCACCTTTAATGATTGCTTCGTATGTTTTCACACGACCTACAACGTCGTCGGATTTTACTGTCAGGATCTCCTGCAGAGTATATGCAGCACCGTAAGCTTCCAGTGCCCAAACCTCCATCTCTCCGAATCGCTGTCCACCGAACTGGGCTTTACCACCCAGAGGCTGCTGTGTAACCAGAGAGTAAGGACCTGTTGAACGTGCGTGGATCTTATCATCTACCAGATGATGCAGTTTCAGGTAATGCATGTGTCCGATTGTTACTTTACCGTCGAAAAATTCACCAGTACGTCCGTCACGGAGCTGTACTTTTCCATCGCGGGAAAGCGGAACACCTTTCCAGAGCTTTCTGTGTTCTCTGTTGTCATACAGATACTGCATTACATCCTCGCGCAGGATGTCTTTGTATTTATCTTCAAATGTATCAGAATCCGGATTGCCGTCTGCCTCTGCTTCCTCTTTGTTGAACGGAAGGTTTACATAATCATTAGCAAGTTCCAGAGTATCCTGAATATCAATCTCCTTCGCCCCATCGAATACAGGAGTTGAGATGTTGAATCCCAAAGCCTTAGCTGCAAGACTTAAATGAATCTCAAGGACCTGACCGATATTCATTCGGGAAGGTACACCTAATGGATTCAGTACGATGTCAAGCGGACGTCCGTTTGGCAGGAATGGCATATCTTCTACTGGTAATACACGGGAAACGACACCCTTGTTACCATGACGACCAGCCATCTTATCGCCGACAGAGATCTTTCTCTTCTGTGCAATGTAAATACGGACTGCCTGATTAACACCCGGAGATAACTCGTCTCCGTTTTCTCTTGTAAATACCTTGGCATCTACAACGATACCATATTCACCGTGTGGTACTTTTAAGGAAGTATCACGAACCTCTCTTGCTTTTTCACCGAAGATCGCACGAAGCAGTCTCTCTTCCGCTGTCAGCTCTGTTTCTCCCTTCGGAGTAACCTTGCCGACAAGGATATCTCCCGCACGCACCTCAGCACCGATACGGATAATACCTCTCTCATCAAGGTCTTTTAACGCTTCATCACCGACACCAGGAACATCGCGGGTAATTTCTTCCGGTCCTAATTTGGTATCACGTGATTCTGCTTCATATTCCTCGATATGGATGGATGTATATACATCATTCTGTACAAGGCGCTCACTTAAAAGAACAGCATCCTCGTAGTTGTATCCTTCCCATGTCATAAAACCGATCAGTGGGTTCTTACCAAGAGCAAGCTCTCCGTTTGATGTAGAAGGACCGTCTGCGATCACTTCGCCTGCTTCCACATGCTGGCCTTTAAATACGATCGGTCTCTGGTTGTAGCAGTTTGACTGGTTACTACGTGAGAATTTTGTAAGGATATATTCTCTCTTATTTCCGTCATCTTCTTTAATTACAATGCGGTTTGACTCAGAGCTTTCTACCGTACCAGCTGCTTTTGCAACGACACAGACACCAGAGTCAACGGCAGCTTTTGCTTCCATACCTGTACCTACTACAGGAGCTTCTGTTGTCAGAAGCGGAACGGCCTGACGCTGCATGTTGGATCCCATCAGAGCACGGTTTGCATCGTCGTTCTGAAGGAATGGGATCAAAGCTGTAGCAACTGAGAATACCATCTTAGGAGATACGTCCATGTAGTCAAATGCTGACTTATCGTATTCCTGTGTTTCTTCTCTGTAACGACCAGATACCGAATTACGTACGAAATGACCATTTTCGTCAAGTTTTTCGTTCGCCTGTGCTACATGATAGTTATCCTCTTCATCCGCTGTCATGTAAACAACTTCATCTGTTACACGTGGATTCTTAGGATCTGTTTTATCGATTTTACGGTATGGTGCCTCAACGAAACCATACTCATTGATTCTTGCATAACATGCAAGAGAGTTGATCAGACCGATGTTAGGACCTTCAGGTGTCTCGATTGGACACATACGTCCATAATGGGAGTAATGTACATCTCGAACCTCGAATCCGGCACGGTCTCTGGAAAGACCACCAGGTCCTAATGCTGATAAACGTCTCTTATGGGTCAGCTCACCAAGTGGGTTGTTCTGATCCATGAACTGTGACAGCTGGGAAGAACCAAAGAATTCTTTTACAGCAGCTGTTACTGGTTTGATATTAATTAAGGACTGAGGAGAAATTCCTTCAAGATCCTGTGTTGTCATTCTCTCACGGACAACTCTCTCTAATCTGGACAGACCGATACGATACTGGTTCTGTAACAGTTCACCTACCGCACGGATACGTCTGTTTCCTAAGTGGTCGATATCATCTTCGGAACCACATCCCCACTCCAGATGCATATTATAGTTAATGGATGCGAAGATATCCTCTTTTGTAATATGCTTTGGAATCAGATCTGCAATATCTCTCTTGATCGCTTCGATACGTTCTTCAAGAGTCTCGTTCTCTTCCATGATCTGGGCAAGCACTGGATAATAAACAAGCTCATGGATGCCAAGGCTCTCCGGATCTTCAATCTCCGGAATCCATGTTCTGATATCAACCATCATAGAAGAAAGCACTTTGGTATTTCTTGTTTCTGTCTGGATCCATACATATGGAACCGCTGCGTTCTGGATCTGATCAGCCATCTCTCTTGTTACTGTTGTACCAGCTTCTGCAAGCACTTCACCTGTAGATGGATCTAAAACATCCTCAGCAAGGATCTGACCGTTAATACGGTTTCTCAGCGCTAATTTCTTATTGAATTTATAACGTCCGACTTTTGCAAGGTCATATCTTCTCGGATCGAAGAACATTGCTGTAATAAGGCTTTCCGCACTTTCTACAGAAAGCGGTTCGCCCGGACGGATCTTCTTATATAACTCTAACAGACCAGCTTCGTAGCTGCCCTGTGGATCTCTCTCGGTGATTGTCGGATCCTTTGCAAAAGAAGCAAGAATCTTTGGTTCCTCGCCAAACATATCAAGGATCGCCTGGTTTGTGCCCACACCAAGAGCACGTAACAATACCGTAATCGGCACTTTACGTGTTCTATCTACTCTTACACTGAAAACGTCATTGGAGTCTGTCTCGTACTCTAACCATGCACCACGGTTAGGGATTACCGTACAGGAATACAGAGTTTTTCCCACTTTATCGTGAGCAATTCCGTAATAGATACCAGGAGAACGGACCAACTGGCTTACGATAACTCGCTCAGCACCGTTGATCACAAATGTTCCGGTTTCTGTCATAAGAGGAAGATCACCCATGAAAATTTCATGTTCGTTGATTTCATCTGTCTCTTTGTTATGAAGTCTTACCTTAACCTTTAAAGGTGCGGCGTATGTTGCATCTCTTTCTTTGCATTCCGGAATTGTGTATTTCACATCATCTTCGCATAATGTAAAATCAACGAATTCCAAGCTAAGATGACCGCTGTAATCAGCGATCGGAGAGATATCTGCAAATGCTTCTTTCAGACCTTCGTCTAAGAACCACTGATATGAATCCTTCTGGACTTCGATCAGGTTTGGCATTTCCAAAACCTCTTTTTGTCTTGAGTAACTCATACGCATGCCTTTTCCAGCCTGGACTGGACGTATTCTGTTTTTCTCCATTGACGTTTCACCTCTCGTTTTTATTTTAAAACCCACTTTTCAAGGCTTTTTCCTCGAAAAAAGGACATAATTAAGCCTACTGCACCATAATAGTGCAACGTATAGTATACAACAAGAGATATTGAATTGCAAGAACTTTTTTAAAAATGCATGATATCCAAAAGGAATATCCACGCAAGTCCATAATAGGTCACAACAGCAACCAGATCATTGATCGTCGTGATTAACGGTCCCGACGCAACCGCCGGATCAATATGGATCTTTTTAAAGAACATCGGAACGAGCGTACCGATCAGACTTGAGATCAGCATTGCCAAAAGCAACGATGCGCCGATGCAAAGTGATACCGCAAATGCAAATCCCCACGCATATCCTTTAAACAAATGAATATATAATCCGATCAGAGCCAGAGAAAACGATCCAAGGATCAATCCGTTCACAAGTCCAACACGTCCCTCTTTAAATACCAGACCAAATTTCTGTTTTGTTGTCAATGTTTCATCCATCAGCACACGGATGGTTACGGCCAGTGACTGTGTTCCGACATTTCCCGCCATATCAAGGATCAATGACTGAAAACAGATCACAATCGTAAGTTCCGATACAACATTTTCAAACAGGCCTACCACCGAAGATACAACCAGTCCGAGTCCAAGAAGAATAACCAGCCACGGAAGCCGTTTTTTCACACTGTCATGTAAAGATTCCTCCAGATCCTCTTCTGCAGTCAGACCTGCAAACATTGCGTAATCTTCGCCCATCTCATCATCTACAACCTTGATGATGTCCTGCGCCGTAATGACCCCAAGAAGTTTATTGTCTTCATCCAGCGCCGGGATGGAATCCTCCGAATAATCTTTGATCCATTCGATACAGTCGTCAATCTCTTCCTTCGCATATACGAACGGATAAGATGTAACGATCAGATCATCCAGATTTTTGTCCTGCCTGGCAATGATCAGATCATTCAGACTGATCGCGCCACAGAAAACATTCTGTTCATCTACAATATATAAAGTAGAAATATTATCATTATCTGCCGCCTGACGAATCAATTCTTTCATCGCCTGCTTTACTGTCAGATTGGATGTGATCGAAATAAAATTCGTTGTCATCCGGCTTCCAATCTGGTCCTCATCAAAGGATGCGATCAGCGCCACATCCTTTTTGGTTTCATTGTCGATCAGTTCGATCAACATTTCACGTTCTTTTTTGTCAAGCTGTCTGAGCAGATGCACTGCCTTGTCTGCATCCATTTCCGAAACAATTGCAGCCTTTTTCCGGATGTCCATCTCTTCCAGATAACCTGCAACATCATCTTCATCTACATATTCAAAAATTGTAGAGAGATCCTCAATATCCAGAATCCGGTAAAGCCGCTGTCTTTCTGAAACACTCATTTCTTCAAGAGCAGCCGCAATATCGTTTTCATGGTAATCCATCAGCCGGTCTTTCATAGCCTTTGGCGACAGATTGCTCCGGATCACACCTGCGATCTCTTTCTCATAATCCGGTTTCTGAACAGCCATTTCTCCGACCGTCATTCCTTCAAATTTCTTTTCTTCCATCTTATTCTACCTCCACATTCCAAAGAGCAGGTAAAGCTCCCGTCTAACAACCCGGTTGTCTGCGAACGGAGAACAAGATTTCCGGCCCGGCGTAAAATGCCGGTCACGCTTTTATCATCAAAAAGAGACCCGGACGGAATACACCGCGGGCTGAAAATCCATACTTCTGTTTTACACAGACAACCATGCTACTTTGCCCATAACTGTCATCCGTCATGGTCTCACCTCATTTCTTATCGTAAAATTCTTTATTGCAGCGGTCTTAACCGCCTTGGTCATTATACCATTTCAATATATAAAATAAAAGGACGAATTGAACACATATTTTGGCGCACTCATGCAAAAAAGAGCCACACCGGAATCCGGTGTGACTCTATCGCTTCACTTTATCTTAAATAATCGAAATTATTTTAAAGTTACTTTAGCGCCTTCAGCCTCAAGTTTAGCCTTAGCATCTTCTGCAGAAGCTTTGTCAGCTCCCTCTTTGATTACCTTTGGAGCTCCGTCAACTGCGTCTTTAGCTTCTTTTAATCCAAGACCAGTGATCTCACGAACAACTTTGATAACCTTAACTTTGTTTGGTCCAACTTCTGTTAACTCAACGTCGAACTCTGTTTTCTCTTCAGCTGCTGCTGCGTCTCCGCCTGCTGCTGCAACTACAACGCCTGCTGCTGCAGATACGCCGAACTCTTCTTCACAAGCTTTTACTAAATCATTTAATTCTAATACGCTTAACTCTTTGATAGCATCAATAAATTCTGCTGTTGTTAATTTTGCCATTTTATTTTCCTCCATTATAAAAATAAATTCGTCTGTGGTCATCTTCCACAGTGCATTTCATTTGGTTCCAGTGAATATATTATTCTGCTGGAGTCTCAGCTGGAGCTTCTGCTTCTGCTGTTGCTTCCTCAGCTGGTGCTGCTTCTACTGCTGCATCTGCTGCGCCGCCTTTCTCAGCGATCTGGTTAAGAACGCGAGCAAGATTTGTAACTGGGGACTGTAAGCTTCCAAGTAATTTGGAAAGAAGAACTTCTCTTGATGGGATAGAAGCGATTGTCTGCATAGCTTTCTCATCATAGTATGTTCCTTCTACAACGCCGGCTTTAATCTCTAAGTTAGGAGCTTTCTTAGCGAATGCTGCTAAAACTCTTGCTGGTGCTGTTGCATCATCTGTAGAGATAGCGAAAGCGTTTGGTCCTTCAAGTACTTCTCTCAGGCTTTCGAATTCAGTTCCGTCTACAGCACGTGATACTAAAGTATTTTTGTATACTTTGTAAGAAACGCCTGCTTCTCTTAACTGTTTACGTAACTCTGTATCTTCTGCAACGGTAAGTCCACGGTAGTCAACAACTACTACGGAAGCTGCATCTTTGATACTTTCTGAAATTTCCTGTACGATAGGCTGTTTAAGTTCTACTTTTGCCACGAATCGTGCACCTCCTTATTTTATTTTGCATAAAAGACGTGAGGTATAATCAAAGAAACCTCCCTGCCTGACGACAGAGAGGTACAAGTTCATCTCAAGATGTTACCATCTAAAAATTCCTCGGTAGGCCACTCGGTTACGCCTTTCGGCACCTACTGTCTTCGGCAATATGCTTTGCTATTATAATACGTTATATTACGGATGTCAATAACTTTTCCGCAAAAACTTTGCTTGCTTTTCATAGGTCTTATTCGGTCAGTTCCCTGACCGGATCTGTTCCCAGATATTACTGAGAGATTTTAACTACGTTTAACTTAACGCCAGGTCCCATTGTAGAGGTTAATACAGCACTCTTAATGTACTGACCTTTTAAGCTAGCAGGTTTTGCTTTGTTAATTGCACCCATAAGAGACTGGAAGTTGTCGCTTAATTGTTCTTCTGTGAAAGAAGCTTTTCCAACTGGCACATGGATAATATTTGTTTTATCTAATCTGTACTCAATCTTACCAGCTTTGATGTCGTTAACAGCTTTGGTAACGTCCATTGTAACAGTTCCAGCTTTTGGGTTTGGCATTAAGCCCTTAGGTCCAAGGACACGTCCTAAACGACCTACAACACCCATCATGTCAGGTGTAGCAACAACAACATCGAAGTCTAACCATCCTTCGTTCTGGATCTTAGGAATTAATTCCTCGCCACCAACGTAGTCAGCTCCAGCTGCCTGTGCTTCATCTACTTTTGTTCCTTTAGCGAATACTAAAACTTTTACTGTTTTACCTGTTCCGTGTGGTAATACTACTGCACCACGGATCTGCTGCTCTGCATGACGTCCATCACAACCGGTTCTAAGATGAAGTTCGATTGTTTCGTCAAATTTTGCTGTAGCATTCTTCTTAACAATGCTGATAGCATCTGCAACATCATAAAGATTTGCCTTATCGAATGCTTTTACAGCGTCTTGATATTTCTTTCCTCTTTTCATTGAAAATAACCTCCTGGTGGTATTATCGGGAGAGGACCCTCCCACTTTCTATAGTTACATCATCCCGCTTACAGCGTGGATTTCTGAATGTCTGTTAGTCTACTACTTCAACACCCATAGATCTTGCTGTACCAGCGATCATGCTCATTGCTGCTTCGATAGAAGCTGCGTTTAAGTCTTTCATCTTAAGCTCTGCGATTTCCTGAACCTGAGCTTTTGTGATCTTTGCAACCTTTGTTTTGTTTGGTTCACCAGAACCAGATTTGATGTTGCAAGCTTTTTTGATCAGTACTGGAGCAGGTGGTGTTTTTGTAATGAAGCTAAAACTTCTATCTGCATATACAGTAATAACTACAGGGATGATTAAGTCGCCCTGATCGGCTGTCTTTGCATTAAACTGCTTTGTAAATTCTACGATATTTACACCATGCTGTCCAAGAGCTGGTCCAACTGGTGGAGCTGGAGTTGCCTTACCAGCAGGAATCTGCAATTTAATATATCCTTCAACTTTTTTTGCCATTTGGAATTTGCCTCCTTAATTCATTTTCTTAACATCTGCGAAACTTACTTCTACCGGTGTTTCGCGACCGAACAGCTCTACATTGATCGTAACTGTCTGTTTGTGTTCATTCATAGAAGTGATCACGCCGCAGGTATCCTTCCAGACACCTCCGATAACAACGATCATATCCCCTTCTTCGAAATCAACCACAACGTTCTCAGCCTTGATACCCAAAGGTCTCATCTCGGCATCAGTGAGTGGTACTGGCTTGCTTCCTGGTCCAACGAAACCGGTAACACCTCTGGTATTTCTTACGACATACCAGGTATCGTCATTCATAACCATATGAATCAGCACATAGCCAGGAAACATTTTCTTGGAAACCTGTTTCTTAACTCCGTTCTTAACTTCCGTAACGTCTTCCAGCGGAACACGTACTTCTAAGATCTGATCTTCAAGATGTCTGTTCTCAATTGTTTTATCAATGTTCGCTTTGACTTTGTTCTCATAACCTGAATAAGTATGGACTACATACCAGTTTGCCTCTGCCATAAATCACTTTGCCTCCGTTATAATGTAAAACCTACAAGGAAATTCACACCGTACTGGATCAGTGTATCCATCAGTGCGATAATAAGACCAACGATAACAGAAACAGCTACTACCGCAACAGTCTGTCTAACAAGTGATTTCTGTTCAGGCCAGATGATCTTTTTGAACTCAGCCTTGAGACCGGTAAACCAGCTCTGTTTCGGAGCTTTTTCTACTTTTTCGGTTTCTCCCATGTTCTCACTCCTTCACTCAATCCTCAGACTATTTTGTTTCCTTATGCATTGTATGAGTCTTGCAGAATCTACAATACTTTTTGGTTTCCATTCTGTCCGGATGAGCTTTCTTGTCCTTTGTCATGTTGTAATTACGACGCTGACACTCTGTGCATGCTAATGTAATTTTTGTGCGCACAACTTCCACCTCCGTTTAATTTCTTTGTGTTGTTTGTTTCTTTTGTGCCTAAAAAAAGGCATAAAAAAAAGACCTACTTCCAAGCCTGTTCACTGTATCACAATCCTTACCCTATGTCAACACTTTTTCTTCTTTTTCTATATTTGTAGTTGCATAGTGCAATTTTGTGATATATAATGAATCTGTATAAATGGATTTATTAACAGGTTCATCCCCACAGATCCAATGCTGTATCATGAGACCAGGAACGGTTTTTTGCATTGTTTTTGTATATTTCAAGGAAGAAAGGAGGGGAATAGATTGTCTAAGATTGACTCTGCGTACGCATATTATCTCATGACGTACGGTAATAAAGCGACTTCACGCTATGATTCCCATAAAAAGAGCGAACTTCGCAGCATCTATAACCGTATGGTTAAGGCAAACACCGATTCCCCGCTCTTTAAACTGAATAACCCGGATGATGCCAAGGTTTATGCCATAGACATCAAGGAAAGTGCCAAATCGATCCAGAATGTGGTTTCCTCCTTATCGGATGTTGCCGACACTTCGATTGAGAGTGCTTTTTTAAAAAAAGTTGCCGTTTCCTCGGATGAAGATTCCGTATCAGCCCGCTATATCGGCGATGGCTCTGAGGATGAATCCGCAGATCATTTCCAGATCGAGGTTCAGAAGCTTGCCGAGCCCCAGGTCAACACTGGCAACTATATTGATAACCATGCTTTTTCCATTATGCCCGGAAGCTATTCTTTTGATCTGAATACTTCGTCCGGCGCATATGAATTTCAATATAATGTAAACCTGAAGGAGAATAACCTCGATGTCCAGACCAAGATTGAGAATCTGATCAACAATTCCGGTCTCGGCCTTGATGCCCGGATCATTACCAACGAAGAAGGCCGAAGCGCATTGCAGATCACTTCCAGACAGACGGGACTTGCATCGGATGAGGACTCGTTGTTTCAGATTACACCGAGTGCAAATGCCGAATCGATCCATGCCATGGAAGTTCTTGGCTTAAACAGGATCTCTTCTCCGGCTTCCAATTCTTCTTTTTTATTAAATAATGTAGAACAGAGTTCCCTGTCCAATACATTCACGATCAATCAGGCGTTTGAGCTGACTTTAAATGAGCCTTCCAAAGAGGGTGAGCCGGTCGATATCGGCTTTAAGCCAAATGTCGATGCGGTCGCACACAATATCGGAACTCTGATCGATGCATATAACCAGATGCTCTCCATTGCGGAAAAGCATTCCGGCTCCGGCATCCAGACCAATAATCTGCTGTTCCATGACATCAGCGGGATCTCGCTTCATCACAAGAGTGAGCTTGAAGCGGTCGGTATTATGGTCGATGATCACGGAGAACTTTCGATCAACAAGGATGTGCTTGAACCTGCCATTGCTCCGGAAAATGCAGACAGTACATTCCAGGCTTTGTCGCAATTAAGGGATTCCATGAATGTCAAAGCAGAGAATGCATCCATCAATCCTATGCGGTATGTCGACAAAGTGATCGTGGCTTACAAGAACCCGGGTCATAACTTTGCCACACCATACATTACATCGATCTACGCTGGTATGATGCTAGACAGTTACGCATAAAAGCAGCACACAGAAATTTCGGTTTCCATGTGCTGCTTTCTCTTATACATATGCTTCCAGTTCTTCCAGCATGTCTTTTTCAATATTTCGCAGCTTCTCCGCAATCGCAAGCGCCCGGTGGTCTGCTCCGGTATACTTGTTCATGTATTCACTGATCGACTGAATCCCCATACTGCATCCATCCATCAAAAGTTTTGCTGCCTGGTGCGTATCTCCATTCAATGTCATTTTTACTCCGGTCTGCGCTTTTGCCCAAAAAGATGCCATCGGATCCGGATCTTTATCTTCCACCCCCACTTCACAGAGGATATGATGACATTCCTCCCCGAGTTTGATGTGTTCACTATTTTTTTCCTCCAGCAGCTTCTTCAGGTCTTCATTCCCAATGTACGCCATCATCTGTTCCATGCTGTTTGTGGCCATTTTACTTCCTGCCTCGCACTCCCGTAAAAGTTCCACCGTGTCTGTATTCATTGCCTTTTTTGTTCTGTGGCACATACTTTGTCACTCCTTTCGCAACACTGTTGGTCTTTCTATCACCACCAATGATCAGTGTATGCAAAAAAAGTGCAGCTTATCCATAAATAGTCTCAAGCATCGTCTCAATCCGGTTCTGATAGGTATGATGCTCACAAACCTTGCGGTATCCATTTTCTGCGATCTGTCTCCGCTCTTCCTCATGTGTAAGATAATAAGCCGTTTTCTCCCGGAGATCCTCAACCCCGTCAAAGCAGACAAGATCCTCTCCCTCTTTAAAATAAAGTGGAATCTCCGCCTGGTAATTCGTCATAAGAAAACCGCCTGAGCCAAGAACATCCCACATGCGCAGCGGGATTCCGCTTTTGATGTTCGGGATCGTGAGATTCAGATTGATCTTTGATTCACGGAACACCTGCGGCATTTCACTCCAATAATCCACCGATCCGCAATAATGTACACGGATCAGATCACTCACATTGCTGTTGCTGTATACATTCACCGAAAAATACTTGGAAAGCTCGATCAGTGCACGCCTTCTCTGGATCTCTGCCACCTTAAACCCAAGAACTGTAGTCTGGAAAATCAGTCCCAGATCCGAAAAAGAACCTTCGGATTTGTCCAGTTTAAAATATTCCTGCAGCTGTTCTAAAATATCCGGTGTCAGCATAGGCTCTATCATATTCGCGCCGCTGATGTTCAGCTGAGCCTCCATTGCCGCATCAAAATAACCTTTCAGATACTCCGGCAGCGTCGGTTTGATCTTATCATAGGAATTCCTTTCATACAGACTTCCCACAAAAGCAACATCCCCACGGTATTTTCCAGGATGTTCGCAGTTGGAGCAGACAAGATCCAGTCTTTTTGCATCGACTGCAAGCGGCAGATACCAGATATGTTTTACCCCCATGTTGCGGAATTCATAATAATTGGTCTTATCAAATGTAAATATATAATTACAGTCGTGGAAAACCGACTCATGATACATGCTGATCAGCGGATTGTCACAGGTCCAGGATACGTATTTCACACCGAGTTTCTCGCATACATTGGAAATCAGTGCAAAATAATTCACCGTAAATACCATATCGTAACCGCCGCAAAGCAGCAACTGTTCAATCTTTTTCTCAAACTCCGGGTCGATATCATAGTTGCCAAGCGGCTGCTCGATGTTGTCGACCGAATGCCCCATCATACGAAAGGTCTGCTCGATGTCACGGTAATTGTATGCTTTCCAGCGGTACATCAAAATTCTCATTGCATTCTCCTCATTCCATCATTGTACAGATCTCCTGCGCCCGGTTCTTCCATGTATGGGCAGTGCGTGCTGCCTCATAGCCGCGGTCAGCAAGTTCCTGCAGTTGTTTTGGATGTGACAGCAGTTCATGGACTTTTTCAGGAAGCTCTCGTATCTGTTCCAGACAAAACATCGACAGCTGCTGTCCATCTGTAAAGATATCATTTAAGTATGTAGAATCGTCTGTCA
Source organism: uncultured Lachnospiraceae bacterium (assembly GCA_934364805.1). Taxonomy (GTDB): domain Bacteria; phylum Bacillota; class Clostridia; order Lachnospirales; family Lachnospiraceae; genus Roseburia. The sequence continues at coordinate 25,115 of CAKRMH010000020.1, read as the reverse complement.
CAACTGCTGCCTGCGCCAGCATTCCATTAAAAATGCGGTCATGTGCGCCCGCCTTGAACCATGTCAATGTGTTAAGCACGATCTTTGAATCATTCATAAGCGGAAGGATCTGAGGTGCCAGCACTTTTCCACCATAGATCAGGTTCGGATGATCACTCCACTCACACTGGTTCCAGCCGACACCATATGCCGTGACAGAAATTCCATTTTCCACCAGACTTCGCACTGCCTGTTCCCGGAAGAAGGATGTTGCATAGGAATCCAGAAACCGCATCGTCACAATTAACTCATGCAGCCGTTCGTCAGATACGTCACCTCTTGCGGACCGGACATACTCCTCAATCGCCTGTTCTGTTGTCTTATATGGATGATGCACCAGCTCTGCAAGCACTGTCTGTGCCATGTCTTCCCCATCCACTTCCGGGATCGAGCGCAGATCCGGAATCATTTTTGACACGGTATAGATCGGAAGCGCACCAGCATAAAGCACAGATATTTTTCTTGTATCCAGTGCTCCGCCATGAGGAACATATTCCACTCCGGCGTGCGGAAGGAAACCGCATTTTCGGATATTCGGGAAAAACCGTCTGATATATGCCACATGATTCTTATCGGTGCACAGAATCACCGCCGTCTCTGGCATATGAGACAGCGGTCTGCCATAATGAAACGGATGATCCATCAGAATATCGACATATGGCACATTGTATACATCCCAGATATTGCGTCCATCCGCAAGATCGAGATTGTAGCCCAGATTATTAAACGTAACGACAGCTGTATCATCAGACCTCTCCAACAGCTTCAACAGTTCTTCTTTGCTTTTCTCCTGATGCGAAGCATGATAAACGAATGTTTCCATGCCCATCTGCGAAAATGCCTCGATCAGACTGTCCGTAAATAAATCAAGGGTGTCATAGACACCCTGAAAAAATATCATTGTTTTGCTCAACTTGTCCCTCTCCAAAACACTTTTCAACATCATATCCGGATACATATTCCGTATTCTCAGTTCTTATTCTACCATAAAAATCAGCGTGTCAAAAGGGAGTTTTTTATTTTGGGGCCAGCAAATTGCATAAATCCAACAGATTATGAACATACCAGTTAAAAATAACGGAAAGAATCCACATATATCCGGTGTGTTATCCCCTGTGTCCGGTGCATGAATGTGTGTCATCGATGGTGTTTTTTCCTTTTCCGTTCTCTCTGGCGCTAATGCGGTCATATTTTTCCCTGAAACTGGCGTTTCTTCTGATTCTGTCACCGGCATTGTCTCCGGTATTGTCTCAACTTCCTGTTCTGGTAATTTCTCAGGTATTCCCTCGGGTTCCTGTTCCGATAATTTCTCAGGTATTTCTTCAGGTTTCTTCTCCGGTACAGCTTCCGGAACTGTCATAATTCCACGTACCACAGCAAACGTTGAGAACCGATCGGTCATAAACCGCAGCAAAGCACCTTCCTTTTCACAATCCAAAAGGGTGTATTCCACCTCGTCCGTCTGCGGATCCTGATGCATCCGTACAATATAATATTGTACCGGCGCAGACTCCTCCACGAAAAGCCTTTCCTTCTGCATCCACTCATCGGGAAGCCGTATCTGAAACTCCACCGGCTCCGATACCATCCCAGGGCATGCTCCATCCCCCTCTGTCATGTATAAGCCATCTTCCGTCTCATAATAACTCATCGGTGAAAGCGCAAACGCCAGCCCTGCATAATCCAAATATTCATCCGTTTTCCCGCTAATCTGAGCCAGTATATTCTTTTGCTCTGCCTCCGTCAGTACAGCCATCGAAAAATCCATTCCCAGATTATCAAATGCAATACGATTATAGTAATTCCGCTGTTCTCTGTGATCCATTCCAAATCGTGCCGCATTCTGCCGAGGGCTGCCACTGATCCGATATCCAGCTCCGCTGCAGGTCTCATCTTCATAGAAATAAATGCCGTCAGCCGGCATTCCTTCCGACCATATCAATCCACTTTCCCCTTTTGCAGCCGAAAAATAAACATAGCCCAGTTCATCCGGTCCACGCACACAGAAACTTTTCCTTCCCACTCCGATACTTCCGTTAATGATCAGCTGTGTATCCACACAATCTCCAAGAAGTACCAGGCTTGAAACATCCCCGTTAACAAGAACCTTTAATCCACCTGCCTCCGGGGAAAAACGCATCCTGTCCTGAATCACAAGTTCCTTCACATTGCCCGCAACCTCAATGAATCCCGTGCGAAGCGTCAGTTTATCATAATTTCCGTTCAGTTTTACCGGTGTGGTCAGATCACCTTCTATGATAAGCCTGCTGTCCGCAGGGATCCTATCCTCTGAAAACGCCTCATCAAGCTCACATGACGATAAATATGTGCCGTCTTTTTCTGCAACCCGTTTCCAGTGCATTCTCCCCTCTGTAAAACGCCCCTGATAAGAAAATACATATCCCTGCTCCTTCTCATAGTTCTGCTGCCAGTCAGCCCTTTTCTCAAGCGGGAAAAGTTCCGGATTCCATTCCCCCTTCCGGAATAATACCGACTCCGCATCCTGCATGCAATACGGCATTTGATCCTCTGGTGCAGATTCCTTGCACAGCAGTACATCCTTTTCCATAACACCGTCATAATAATATTCATACAGGTCAATATTTCCAACCGAGTACCCCGGCTCCAATATACAGTTTCCTGCATAACTACTGTAATCCTGTGCACCTCTTACGCTTTCTGTTCCATAAATATAATCCGAATCGATCGTCTTATGAAGTACGGAAAGACTTTGCACATCAACTCCAATCCTTACATTGCCGCCAATAACCCGGACCTGATCTATTTGTGCATCTTGTTCCACGCAGACAGCCGGTCCATACTCCGAATCTTCCTCTGTGGACACATATTGCAGCACGATCTCATCAAATGTTCCACGCGTAATGTGGATATCTTCCAGTGGCTCCACGTAAAATGTCAGTTCTTCAAGCTTTGTCTCCTGTGGAATCTGCTCCAGAATCTCCTGCATTTTGTCGTTTGTAACCGCATACCCAATCTTCAGGGAATCTCCCCCGGAAAACACATCCATTTCCACGTCACTCCGGTCAACCGCACACTCTTTCGCCTCAGTCCGAAGCGGACTACTAACAAGCCCTAATGCGGCCAGCATCAGCGCGTAGGAACAAATTCTTTTTGTTTTTGTCATAAACAGCTCCTTATCTCTAACTCTTGTTATGATCATTCCCCGCGAGTGCTGACCTGCTATCGGTATGAACCGCCGGTCATGTCTCCAATGTACAACGAGCCTTCCGATAAAAGCAACAAAAATCAGTCTCTGCCACATAACTTTGTGAGAAATAAATAATGGAAGCTAAAAGTATTTATGCAGAACGTATATTATCTGTATGTAATTTCTTCCGCAGTGCATTCAAAAGACGGTAATAACTGCTCCAGGATCTGGTCTGCATCATAATCCGGCGCCATCTTCTCTGCGATCTCATATATCCGCCGAATTGTATCCTCCGATTGCTCTAACATCTCTGCAGTTTCTTCCACAGTCATATGTTTACGCAGCTTCGCAATCACCAGCCTGATCAGCTGCATGCATTCACCTTTTTGCATTCCCTTTTCCATACCCTTTTGCCATCCTCTTTCCATGGCAACTTCTTCAAAATAATCACTGATATTACACATTGTCTCCACACACCCTTCTAATTGTGTACTCATTTTTAAGTTAAAATTCTGTTCCAGCTCCTGTTTCTTCTTTTTTGTTTCTGTCTTTGAAAACAAAAGTTCCAACATGGCAATCAACTTGTTCCTAGATTCCTCTTTGGAATTTCCAGACCGTATCCTGATCACTGCGCCATTCAACAGATCCATCGGTGGATTCCATGTAGTCTCTCCAAATATCTGCTCTGTATTCATCGAAAATTTCAAGATAGAATCTTCCTTGATATTCGTATCCATGCAGATCCAGATGCTATAAACATTCTTAATATCATCATAATTTGAATGAAAAAATTCAATATTTTTTTGTGAAGAAATCATACGGCACATATAATACGTAATTCGATTTTCAAGATGATATCCCAATTTCGATGGTTGTGTACTTTTCTGTGCCTCAACGTTTACGATAATCTTCATCTCTTTGTTCTTATAATACAACGGGAACTTAATATCGTAAATAATTTTTCCATCCTCTTCATCAATATCCTCTGTTCCAGTATTTTCCACTTTACGAAACAAAAGTTCCGGAACCCGGAGCGTTACCACCGTCTCCCCAATACATGGTATAATCTCGTCGATCGACATATCTCCAAACTGTGGAATGATCGTTTTAATAATATTAGCCAGAATCTGTGGATCCGCCAAAATACATTTTGCATAATCATCACACATTGCCTTTCCCCGTTCCACCTCATCCAACGTCTGAGCCAGATACGTGCCTGCTTTTCTGTAAATCATAACCCCTTCTCCTTTTTGCACAAAAGAGAATTCCACAATAAAAATTCTCCCATGTTATTCAGTTACAGTATCATTGGAATCTTCGGCTGAATCAGCCATAAAAACTGTGAGTGTAAGAAAACACCCGATTAATGTAACTTCAATATAACATGACAGAATCGATTCGGCAATGGGAAAATTTATTTGCATGATATGTTCATATTATTTGTTTGATCCATGATAAAATGTAATTTTATTTTTATAAGAAAATAGTACCCCCGAAGGAGTACTGTTTCCATTATATTTTACTTAGTTCTTTTACCATTTTAATAACATATCTCTGTTCTTCCACCGTCAAAGTCGGATACAGGGGAAGACTGATAATGTGCGAATACACTTCTTCTGCATTGGTACAATGTACGTCTGCGTATCCATGTTCCTGATAATATGGATGCAGATATACCGGAATGTAATGTACATTTACCGCAATTCCACATTCTCTTAATTGCTCAAAAACTTTTCTTCTATCACAGTTTTTGACCTGTATAATATATAGATGCCATCCACTTTCCGTATCCGGAAGCTGATATGGTGTTACAATATTCTCACAATCTGCAAACGCTTCATTATATCTGTTTACAATTTCTTTTCTGCGTGCTAAGAATCGGTCAAGTTTCTTCATCTGACTGCATCCAAGTGCACACTGAATATCTGTAATACGATAATTAAATCCTAAATCCAATTGCTGATAAAACCACGGACCATCATTTCTCGTCATAAGATTTTCATCTCTTGTAATTCCATGACTGCGAAACAGCATCATTTTCTGATAAAACTCTTCATTATCCGTTACAATCATACCGCCCTCGCCTGTCGTAATAGGTTTAACAGGATGAAAACTAAAAGTTGTCATATCAGATAAACTGCCGACTTTCTTTCCTTTATATACCGAGCCAAGTGCATGCGCACCATCTTCAATAACAATTAAATGATGTTCCTCTGCAATCTTATGTATCTCATCCATATCACAAGGCTGTCCTGCAAGATGAACTGCAATAATCGCTTTTGTTTTGTCTGTAATTTTTCTACGAATATCTTTCGGATCAATATTATAAGTCTTCGGATCAACATCTGCAAATACCGGAGTTCCACCACAATATAACACACAATTTGCTGATGCAGCAAAGGTTAATGGAGTTGTAATTACTTCATCTCCTGGTTTTATTCCTGCTGCATAACACGCCGCATGAAGTGCCGATGTTCCATTGGAGATTGCTACAGCATATTTTGCTCCAACATAATCCGCAACCATTTTTTCAAATTCTGCAATCTTCGGACCTGTTGTCAGATAGTCTGATCTTAATACATCTACAACAGCCTGTATATCATCTTCTTCTATTGTCTGTCTTCCGTATGGTATCATAAAAACTCCTCCTTCATAATTACTACATGTTCACTAATGCTTGTGCTAGTCGTTCTGAGCCTTTACCATCTACAAGATTCTGCATTCTTTTGGAACACTTCCTTCGTAATTCATAATCCATTTGATACTTTTCTATCAAATTTACCACATTGTCAACTACATCATCCATTCTAAGATCCCCTGCATAATTGATCAGTTTATCCTGCTCAAATTGTCTTACATTGTCCAGTTGATTATCTACAAACGAATATGAAATAGTCGGAGTTCCAATTGCACACAATTCATAAAGCGTTGTTCCTCCTGCCGATATAGCCAAATCTGCTTCTTCCATATATTTCTCAATATCAGAAACATCTTTATGAATCACAACATTCAAGTGTTCCTTATACCGAGCGCAAAGATTTTCATAGTTCTCATTATATCGACCACATATCACATCTATTTTTTTTAAATTCTTTAAATTTACTCGTTGCAGCATATTCCCAAGAAAATTGTATGTATCAGTTCCTCCCGACAAGAGTAAAAGTGTATCTACATCTTTTTTGATAGCTTTCTCTTTACAATTCCAAAACGCTTTACGAAGTGGTACATACTCAGTTCCCACCAAATATTTTCTACTGGATTTATTCTTCTCATAATGAAATTTGCTCCAATAGTTTGCATAACAAACAATCGTATCCACTGGATATTCAAACATGTTCAAATCATCAATGTACATAATTTTCACATAATTGCTTAACTGCTGTAAATAATTTTGTGTCACCTGATAACTGTCAATCAACAATTTTGATATATTAAACTTATAAATTACATCCTTAAGTAACGGAAGTTCTTCTTCTTTATTATTCCAATCTGTTCCTAGGATAATGCTTGTATATCCTCGTTTTTCTATAAGGGCAACCGCATTCTTATCTGCAACTATAAATTTTACAGATTCTCCAATTTGATGTAATGCATCCGCAATAGAAAGACATCTCATGATATGCCCGGTTGCAATCTGATCATTCATGTCAGTTCGAATATATATCATTATATATTCTCCTTCTCAATCTCATAAACTCTATAAGTCTCTTTATATCCTGCAGCAGAAAAAGCTTTCTGTGATGCAACATTGTCCGGCTTTATTCTTCCAATCACTCTGCTGATATTGGGAAAATCGTTCCAGGCCTGCCTGCTAATCCTATCCAGCAATTCTTTTCCATAACCTTTTGCACGTTCTGTCACACATATACTATACCCAATCTCAGCGACATTTCCCTGCAGCGTAATCCTCGCTTGTCCTACTGGTTGATTTCCACACATGAAAATATATTGCTTACGTTGATTATCTTTCAATAGATTCTGATACCAATTTACATGTTCTTCATATGTAATCTGTCTGGTTGAAAATGAATTTTTTCTTACCATTTCTTCATTCGCCCACATAAAGAGCAAATCCATATCTTCCATTTCCGCTAATCTCAAATATTTTTCTTCCATAATGCCATGATTCCCTATATCAGTTACCAATCATACCAAACTGTAATGGCGTTCCTCTTTTTATATCCTGTAATGCCCTTTGCCCCATTATTTCGTTGTAATGCTTTGGTGCAAGTCCATATCCTGGTCGAATAATCCGAATATTTTCCTTTGTTATACTTTCTCCCTTTTTTATATCTTTTACACAGAAAATAGACCGACGAAATTGAAGATTTTCCTTTTCCTGTTCTGTCGGTCCATACTTTACACATCCAATTGCTGTCTCTGCCTGGCGAATGTCATGTACCATCTGGCCAAACTCCTCAGGATTCATAGAAAATGTGGAGTCTGGATTTTCAATTGCACGATCCATGCAAAAATGCTTTTCAATGATACTTGCTCCCATTGCCACTGCAGTAACCGCCCCAACCGATCCCATAGAATGATCCGATAGTCCCACAGGAACTCCAAATGTTTCCTGCATATTCTTCATCGTACGTAAATTCATCTCATCTGTGATTGCTGGATATGCACTTGCGCAGCGCAACAGTGCAAGATTTTCATTTCCCTGCCTCCGTACAGCAGACACAGCCTCATCAATTTCTGCAAGCGTTGCCATTCCCGTTGACATAATAACAGGCTTCCCTTTAGAAGCCACATATTCAATTAATGGAATATCAACTAATTCAAAAGATGCAATCTTATAGAATTCCACCCCAATCTCTTCCAGGAAATCAACTGCAGTATTATCAAACGGAGAAGAAAAAAAATCGATTCCGACATTATCTGCCTCCTCTTTCAATTCTTTCTGCCATTCCCATGGAGTATATGCTTTCTGATATAACTGATACAGGTTTTCGCCATTCCATGTTCCATCCGATATATGAAAATACGGCAAATCACAATCAATTGTTATTGTATCCGGTGTATATGTCTGTATCTTTATACAATCGGCTCCTGATTCTTTTGCTGCATGTATAATCTCTTTTGCACGCTTAATATCACCTGCATGATTGGCCGACATTTCAGCAATAATATATGTCGGATAACCGTTTCCAATCTCACGCTTTCCTATTTTCATATTATATTTTGCCTTTCTCCTTCAGTAAACGATATTTTGCTTCTGCGAGTTCCCAGTCTGTTTCATTATCAATATCCTGAACCTCTAATTCTGAAACCACTATACCTGCAGTGTTTTCTGTTACCAATTTACGTTCTCTAATAAAATTTGCGACTTGAAATGCATAAAACTGTCCACAATCATGATATATTTCCTCCAGATCCTGTGACCTGGTCATTGCATGCTCTGGCCACTTGTACTCAAGCTTATCATCTTTTATCGTCATTCCTCTTAATGGTGGAAAAGAAAAGGCAGTAACCGGCATAACACTATGCCGGTTATCTTTTTGAAGTATGGTCATTGCATCCCTAATCTTCTCTGCAGTCACAAACGGTGCCGTCGGATAAATACAACATGCATTTTCGAACATAACGCCCATCCTACTATATTGATCTATAACTTCTAATAAAACATCCGTAGTAGTTGCATAATCGTTAGATGTCTCTTCGCTTCTCATAAATGGCACCTCAGCGCCTACATTCCTTGCTATTTGCGCTATATTCTCATCATCTGTAGATACCATAACCGTATCAAAGACCTGCGCATCCAATGCCGCCTTAATAGAATATTCGATAATTGGCTTTCCACAAAATTCTCTTATATTTTTATGTGGAATTCTCTTACTTCCACCTCTTGCAGTAATAATCGCAATATTCATTCCTGCTTAATGTTCCTCCACATTTTTTAATAATTCCGTAAGATCATCAACCGATAACCATTGTGAATTATTTCCAGAACTATATTCAAAACCAGGCTCTACTTTTTTGCCGCCAGCCTGGATCTTATCAGTATTCCACCAGTCAAAATGAGGATACACAATAAAGTGCTTCTCATATTCATAAGTAAGCATAGAATCTTCTTTCGTTACCATAACTTCATGAAGTTTCTCCCCTTCACGAATTCCGACTTCTGGCATTTCACATCCTGGAAGAATTGCCTGCGCAAGATCCGTAATTTTAAATGATGGGATCTTAGAGATAAAGGTCTCACCTCCCTTTGCTTCAGATAAAGCTTTAATCACAAGCTGAACCCCTTCATCCAGACTAATCCAGAATCTTGTCATTCTGTAATCCGTAATTGGCAATTCCTTGCCACCGTTTGCAACAATCTCTCTAAAAAATGGAATTACTGATCCCCGGCTTCCTGCAACATTTCCATATCGCACAATGGAAAAACATACATCCTTCTGTCCTGAATATGCATTTGCTGCAATAAAAAGTTTGTCAGATACAAGCTTTGTTCCACCATAAAGATTAATCGGATTCACAGCCTTGTCTGTAGAAAGCGCAACAACACGTTTTACTCCACAGTCAAGCGCTGCATCAACAATATTCATCGCTCCATCAATGTTAGTCTTAACTGCTTCCATCGGGTTGTACTCACATGCAGGCACCTGCTTTAAAGCAGCTGCATGTACCACATAATCTACACCATCAAATGCCCTATAAAGTCGCTCTTTATCTCGTACATCCCCAATAAAGAAACGAAGCTTATTCTTATAGTTGCGAAATTTATTTGCCATATTAAATTGTTTAAATTCATCTCTGGAATAAATAATGATTTTTTTTGGTTCGTAATGCTCCAATACATATTGTGTAAAAGCATTACCAAAAGATCCGGTTCCACCGGTTACAAGAATCGTTTTTCCGTTTAACATTTTTGCCTCCTGCATCTGCAATTGCTTCCTGCAATCCTTTATTTTTTTAAATTAGATTTTAAAATTCTCCTCTAATACTGGCTTTAATAGGTTGACCATCCCCTGTAACTTATGCAAATATGAAATTCCACTTTGCGCAACTTCATGAAGTTCTTCTTGAATCGTATCTTGATAAGAAGCCATGCCTGTCCTTATGCAATACTCTATATCCTGCAGACATCCCGTTGCCAAGAGCGCAACTTCATTAGTATCTAGATAATTATTAATTTTCTTTATTTTTTTTAATATTTTTTTTGCTTTTTGTGTTCCAATATCATGTTTTTCACTTAATGATAATAGCTTATTATAATACAATAACCCTTCTTTTATTCTTTGCTGCACAGTTTCAATGCTATTATAAATTTGCATCAAATATTCATCTAAGCGACGGCATTCTTCATCATTAAACAATTTAGGCAGCTCATCCAACACGCCTTGACACTTCCAGTCAGAAATACACCTTTCCTCAATCGCCTGTTTTAAAGTCATGATATGCGACCCATGAATCAAAGCCCCACCTTCTGTTGCATCAATCACTTCAATTTCGGGATTAGCCTTAATCTGCTTTTCAAACCACTCTAAATACATTTTTAGATTATATATGGTTTTAACTTTACCTCCTGAAATTGACTCAACCTCAATATATCCATCTCCAGATGTATCCACTTGCTCCATTTTTTTATTAAATGTTCCATCTGCATGCGTTCTATCATTTGTATATGCTAAATCCTGTCCAACTAAAATAATCGTCTTTGCTCCCAATCCACATGCAAAGGCAAATGCTGATGTAGCAACCGATCCTCCAGTTGGTAGTATTCCTAGAGATTGTTCAAATGATATCGATTTATGTTCTATATCTTTCGCATATACAAAAGCATTATATATAAAGTCATCCCCATCCCAATATAAAAATTTCTTTCCTTTATGCTTTTTTAAAATGTAATTAGGAACACCGAACGGAATAACAGCCGGAATATCTTGAATAAAATCAAAATCAAATAAGGATTCTGGTTTTCGAGGATCTACAATCAAGAAAAAATCCGGCTTAATTCCAGCTTGTTTCAACGGTTTTAACGCCGTATCACATGCAATAATACATGCGTGTCCCTCTGCCGCCTTTAACTCAGCTATATTTTTATTTAAGGATGGTCCCGCCGCCACTACTATGCATGGTATATTTTCATTGCAAATACCATCTAAACGATTTAATGTATAGTCTGATTTTAAATATTTTATATTCTGTATCACATTTATTTCATTAATGTCCTGAAAATACCTTGTTGTATTCCACCATACTGTAATCTGATTAATGCGACCTTTAATCTGTTCTATTGCCCATTTGGTCTCTTCTTCACACACATTTTCATAATTGGGTGAAATCAAAACTTGTATCAGAGTATAATTTTCCACAACAATCACAGAATTTAATATATTTGTAAATTCCTCCTTGTTAATTCCATTAACAACAAATCCAACCCGCTTGTTTGTAATCAAATCCGTAATATCTGTATTTTTTATAAGGTTTATAAAGATGTTTAAAGATGGCTCATATACAACCACAAACACATCCTTATACTTCTTAATTATATTTCTTAATACGCTTAAATTTCCAAGTCCAATCAAAAATACTATTTTTGTTTTTTTATCTATCTCAGTCAAAAAATCCAAAGATGCTTTCTCCGGATTATATTTTCCATTCAAATATAATTCTCTGTTTTTTGTTTCTACAGAAAAAATTGTTTCCCCTGTTCTTGCAGTTTTTGCTCTTACCCGCATTTCTTCGTCTTCAAAATCATTTGTACTTATAATTATTTCTTCCCATGAACAATTAAATTCCCTAATCTTTTTTATATTTTCGATAAAATAATTTTTATCTGGCTCTTGTTTCTGTTGTTGAGCTAGTACCTCTCCTTGAAAAGCCTTAACTAATGCATTTGTCAAAATATCATATAGTAAAAAAAGATCCTCATTCTGTATTGCTGAAGTCATATCATTCAACACTTCTATGCATTGATTCTGAAATTCCATATTATTTTGATTAGCATACATTAATTCCGGAAGTTTCTCTGTCAAATCTGCAATCAGTAATTGAATACTATCTACTTTATTTTTCTTAATTTCCTGGCTTATTTTTGCTATTCTTTTTACGATTTCTTCCATTATTTCCCTTTTAAAAAAGGGTGACATAAGTCACCCTTTTATACATATTTGTTTTCTTACTGTAATAATGATAATACACCCTGTGTACTCTGGTTAGCCTGTGCAAGCATAGACTGTCCTGCCTGAGCAAGAATATTATTTTTGCTGTAGGTAACCATTTCATCTGCCATATCTGTATCACGAATACGAGATTCTGCAGACTGTGTATTTTCTGCCACATTATCCAGATTAGCAATTGTATGCTCTAATCTGTTCTGCAAAGCACCAAGTGCTGAACGCTGACTAGAAACATTGTTGATTGCATTCTGAATTTTGCTTAATGTTGCATTTGCTTTTGCATATGTGCTTACAGTAGGAGATGTTATTGTAACATTACCAGTAAATTCAACTGTATTAATTTTTGATTCAGCTGTGCGAGCTGTCAATGCATCTAATGCCAGTTCTACAGTAGAATAATTTTTATCAAAGGTTCCACCGATATAGAACTTGCCGCCTAAAGATACAATCTTTGTAGACTGTGCTGCCTTAACTCCTGCAATAGATTTTGCATCAGCCGTAGCATTTGCACCTGCGGCTTTACTTACAACGCCTCTGTATGCGCTTAAAGCAGATGCCTTTGTCGTAAAGGATTTAACCGTATTTGCTGCTGTTGATACTGTATATCTGTTTACGCTTGCAGATACTAATACCGCATCATTTAATCCAATACCTGTAGCATTCATAGCCGAAATAGAAATTCCAATATTCTGATTGGTATTTGCTCCGACCTGAAGATTCTTATTCTTAAATGTTCCATCTAATAAGTTCTGTTTATTGAACTGTGTTGTAGAAGCGATACGATCCAGTTCTGTTGTTAACGCTGTTAACTCCTGATTAATTGCGTCGCGGTCGATATCCTGATTGGTATCATTTGCACCCTGAACAGCCAGCTCATTCATTCTCTGTAAGATAGAATGTGCTTCATTTAAAGCACCCTCTGCTGTCTGGATTAAAGATACGCCATCCTCAGCGTTAGAAGAAGCTTTGTTCAGACCATTAATCTGGCTTCTCATCTTCTCAGAAATCTTTAATCCGGCTGCGTCATCACCTGCGCGGTTGATTCTGTAACCAGAAGATAATTTCTCTGTTGATTTAGCCTGTGCGTTTGTTACTACTCCTAACTGTCTGTTGGCATTAGCTGCCTGCATATTGTGCTGTACTACCATGTTATTTTCCTCCTTGAATATAATGCAGCTTCCATGCTGCATATGTACTTTAATATGTTCGTGTCTTCTCTTTCCGGCCGTACGCTCCGTCAGAGTATTCACATAAGGAGCATTCCTGCTCACTTGCTATATATATCGGACAATCGTCTCGATACTTTATAGTAAAAAGAAATTTTTTATGATTTCTTATACTATTTTTTGTTGTCCACAAACTGTGGATCGATGTAATTCGCCTTCACCATATTACGGTAATACTGGTTTACCATCTTCTGACTCTGGCGGATCTCTTTCACCTGCTTATGGATGGAATTAAATTTTGTCTCCATGAGCATCTTATTTCTTGCTTCCTGTGTCTGAATCTGCATGCTCTTATCTGTGATCTGGCGGATCTTCTGCTGCATCCGACGGATTTCCTCTTTGTATTCCGCTTTATGTTCCTGAACTTCATCCCTGACACGGTCATAGACCTGTTCAAATCCATCATCTAACAGATTCAGTTCATCGATCAGCCTTGACTTTTCCTCTACTGTCCGGTCGAATGCCTCCGGTTCAAGATTCGGGTCATTTAACTGCTGTTCCTGAATATTATCCTGTTCAATAATCTGTTCCAGTACCCTGATTTTCTTATCAAGGCTCTGTTCCAATATTCCTATGTAACCACTTGCTTTGTTTTCCACGATTTACCTCTATTTTGTATTGGCTGACTTCATAACCTCTTTCCAGGTGTCTCTCATTGTGCGTAAATGTCCTAATACTTCTTCAAGGATATCTTTATCTTTTTTGACATTAGCTTCTCTAAGCCGGATCAATAAATATTGGTATACCTCGTCAAAATCCTTTGCCGTGGCATATTTATGATCTAAGGTTGCCTGAAATTCTTCAATAATATTCCGAACCTTTACAATGTTATTATGTGCTTTCTCAATATCCTTATTCTCTACTGCTGTAATTGCGATGTTGCAGAATTTGATTGCTCCATCATATAGCATTAATGTTAATTCTGCTGGTGTCGCTGTCATGATCTTGCTGTTTGCATAAGCTGCATATACCTGATTTGGTAACATATATAATACTCCTTGGTGATATAAGGCACATTCTTTGTGGAATATTCCTTATATTGATTAACTGAATAAATTGGTCAGCGATGATGTCTGACTGTTAAGCTTAGACAATGCTGTCTCCATGCTGGAAAACTTCTTGTAATAGTAGTCCTGTTTATCTGACAGCTTTTCTTCCCACTTCTTAATCGTGTCAGTATAATCACTATACTCCGATGCCATTTCCTTATCATTATACACCGTATAAACACTGCTTACCGCTGAAGATTTCATCTTGTCACCAATTGCTGTATACAAGCCAGAAGCAAGCTGCTGCATATATGACATCACAGAATCCGGGTCATTTGTAATTGCAGTCATCAGCTTATCACTGTTACTTGCCACTACCGAATCATCCTCGTCTCCATCAATATGATATGCGTTCTGTTCGTTCTTCGGAGCATTCAGATAGCCTAATGTACTGATTCCAAAGCTTGACAGGCTGTATGACTTGCCATTCACCTCATAACTCTTGCCCATCGCTGTTGTCATTGCACTCATAAGTCCTTCTAACGTATCGTCCCGTCGCAGAAGCGAGTTTTTTATCTTCTCTTCCCATTTCTCCACTTCCGTATCCGACATCTGATCCTTTTCCTCATCTGTCAGCGGCTCATATCCTTTGGACGAATCCGCATTATAAAGTGATGTGATCTCATTGATCAGGGAGTTATACTGTGAGAGGAAGTCTTTGACTTTATCGTAAATTCCCTGTGTATCTGTCTTGGTCGTGATCAAAAGCGCATTGGAATCACCGTCACCAGTAACTGCCTGTGCATCAATGTTCAGTCCATTAATAGAGAATGAATTTGAATTACCTTCATACTCAATGCCATTCAGCTTAATCTTAGCATTGGAAGCATCTACCTTAGTAGCATTGGAACCAAGTCCAAGCTTTGTCAAGATCTCTGTTGCAGCTTGATCGCCACCAGTGATTGAGAAGTCATTATCTTTCCCCGTCTCTTTGGAACTCAAATAAATTCTTTTATTATTTGTATCGAAATTGGCATTGATTCCTGCTTCTTTCAAAGAACCGATCAGTTCTTTTACCGTTGTTGTTCCGCTAAATGTTACTTCTTTCTCAGTTCCATCCGCCTGAGTTATTTTAATCTTTCCATCAGTTCCGGTATATCCCAGTTCTGCCATTGTAGAACCATTCTTAACTGTATCATCCAGTTTGTCACCTGTAATATAGCATGCCTGTGCAATCTGAAGTACATTTAATTTCTGTGTTCCATTTGGTGCATCACCGGAAGCAGTAACCTTTGCCTTCGTTGTGTCCGAAACGCTTGTTGATTTCAGGTTATAATTTTTTGAAAACCTCATAGAATCCAGACTGGTATAAAGACTGTATACTTTCGTATTCAGAGACTTCCATGCATCCTGTTTCCAGGAGAGCTTGGTCTGTGCCTTTTTATACTTGTCTGTCTTATAGCTATATGAGGACACCAGCGCAGAGATAATTGATTCGGTATCAAGTCCTGAGCTGAGCCCTGTCAATCTGATTGCCATATGTTCCTCCATTCCTGATATATCACGATATCATGTATTCTATCTAAATTATATGCTGTGCAAATAACATCCTACATCTTCTCATCCACCATAAGACCTGCCATCTCCCATACTTTGGCGATCATGTCAAGTGTCTTCTCCGGTGGATATTCCCTGATCACTTTCTTTGTATCTTTGTCGATGATCTTGATCATAACACGATTCGTCTTATCATGGATCCCGAAGATTGCTTCCGAATTCACTGCTTTCTTATTGATCTCATCAATTGCTTTGCGGATCTGCTTGGAGCCTGTGGTCTGTTTCTCTTCCTGTTCCACTTTCCCGTCATGCTTTGCGGTCTCATCTGCCACCGCCGGGCTGCTGCCTGTACCATTCTGCTCCGTCTGTTCTGCTGCTGATACAGCCGCAGTATTGGAAACACTGCTTTTACTCTCTGTCTGGGCTGTACTTCCCTGATACGTTACGCCCGTTTTTATTGCTTCAATTGCCATTCTATAACACCTCCGTGTGATACTTCATCTGCAATATCTAAAATCTCTAAATGTTATATCGGTCGTTTTACATAATAATTTAGTGTTTCTTCTGGAAAAAGCCCTGCCAATGCAGAGCTTTTCTTCCAGAGATCCTATCCTTTTTAGCCTTTTACTTCCTTCTCAATCTCACGAAGTTCCTCATCCGTTAAAGCAGAGGCGCATTTTTTTATGATCTGATAAGCAATATTGTTTCTAAACAATTCACGTGCTGTTTCACGCGCTGTTTCCCTTATATTCTTCTCCACAGCTTCTCTTTTTCCTTCTTCCAGATATTCCTGCAATTCCTTACACATACGTCTCTCTCCTTCCTCCGAATTTTTAAACTGATTTTTGCGAGATGAAGTACACGGAAATCTCTGATAATCATAAGCATCTGCATCTATAAACAGTTTCATCAGTTCAGATACTTCCGTTCCATCCGTCGCTTTCGCATATACATATATCTCGCTAAATCCATTATCAAGTACTTCTCCTGTTTCACGAAGTCTTCTGTCAATATGATACACTGACATGCCTTTCTGAAAGATATCAAATTCAGAAATATAAATCACGCAGACATCCGGAACATTCTCAAATCTGCTTCCTGGTTCTGTTACATTTGCCGTAATGCAAGATGCATTATATCGTACTCTTTTCTGGTGATTGTCATTGTTCTGCTTCTGAACTTCAACATTAAAGTTCCTGCCATTCTCCGTCCTGCATACAGCATCCAGAATAACAGATCGCCCCTGTAGATTTCTGATCGAATTCTGTGGCAAATTCTCTATCACTTGAATTTTTTCATCCAGAATCGTACTAATCAGTTCTGAACAGAAATCTTTATCCTCCGCCATCTTCTGAAATAATATATCATCAATCGGACGAAGTTTTTTTACTATCTTCCGTTCCCTCTCCATATATTATACCCCACATTTTTCAGCCGTAAAACCCCATAATCATTATTTCAAAAGATTATTAATCGCAGCCACGTTGTCCACATTGGATGCTGCCTCATTCTCCTTCTGGATCTGTAAATATACTTCCTTACGATAGATTGGTACATCTTTCGGTGCTGAAATACCGATCTTCACCTGATCTCCGCGGATGTCAAGCACTGTGATCTCAACGTTATTATTGACAACAAGGGATTCACCCTTTTTTCTGGTAAGTGCCAGCATCTTTTACTCCACCTTCCCTTCTTTTTCTGCCTTAAGAAGGTCATAGATTTTGTATTTTACCGGATAATCGTCTTCTACGATCAGCTGTACCGCCTTCTCATTGTCTGTATTGACAATGATCGGAGCCTTCAGATTGACTGCCATCTGTTCGATCTCTTTCGGAACGGTTACGGTGACCAGAAGAAATGTATTGTCCGGGGTAAGATCTCCAAGCGGTGCGATCATTTCTTCGCTGACTTTCGGATTATAATCCGGTTTTATCTTTGATGGCATCATGACCGGGAAAGCAACAACCGGCTCATCCATAGACTGAAGCCACATGATGTTGCTTTTATCCAGTCCACGCTCCTCGTCAAAAATCAATGCAAAGTGCTGAAGATCCGGGAATCCGATCATCCCCTTCTCCATCGTGATCAATTTATCATCTGCAATGTCAATTGTTCCAAATAATCTTGTATCTGCCCTCATGGTCTTCTCTCCTTTCCCGTCTCCGACGGGGTATATTTTCTTATCATACACTGACATCGAAGGGTCTGTGTCCCCAACGATCCCGTCCCATTCTGCATTTATCTGAGATAGTCAAGCAGCGAGGTTGATCCAACCTGGCTTGCTGCAGTCAGTGATGACTGGTATGCATTGTATGCAGCGTAAAAATCGATGATGATATCTGAAAGATCCCTGTCTTCGTTGTTGGATTTCAGCTCTTTTAAGGTCTCCTGCTGATTCTCAACACGGTTCTGTGTCAGTTTCACGCGGTCTTCGATACTTCCCACATTGGTAATCGCCTTGTTGACCTGTTTCAGATGTTCGTCAAATCTGGTGATGCCGGAGCCGAAGGTCTTCTGAAGGTTGTCATCCGCATAGTCGGCTTCCTTCTGTGCTGCATCCAGATAGGTCTTTAACGTAGCCTGGGATGTGGCATCGGAATACTCTTCCTTCTTCATCATCTCTTTGATCTTGTCCACCTTGTCGTTCGCATTGATGGCTGCGTTCACGCAGTTCAGGAGTTCATTGACGTCCTGTGCGACCGATGGGTCAAACGCATCACTCGCAAGTGTGTTGACCGGGATATTGATTCCGGTTGAGATCGTATATTCGATCTGCTGTGGATCTTTGATTCCATCTCCATCTTCATCCTGCTTATACTCGACCGGATTGGCAGGATCTGTAATGTCGGTACAGTCATAGAAATACTCCGGCCGGACATCCCCTTTGTTAAATCCGGTCTTCTGGTATTCTACATTAATATCTGCATGATCTGTTTTCAGGGATGCACTGACATTTTTTCCAATCACCAGCTCTCCGGTGCTTGCGATAAATACGGTCTCATTGTCGCCTACGGTCTTTGTGCCGCCACACGCAGCTTCCCATGCATCCTCACTCTCATAAACGGTCGGTGTGATATCCGTTGTTGTTTTTACTCCGGTAGACTGATCTGTGACGGTATAGGATACCTTCAGATTATCCTTTGACACCTGATCATAACCAAGGCGGAGTCTGTCATACGCCTGCTCGGAGATCTTTGTTGTACAGTCGCCGACGGTCGCATCCAGCTTTGCAGGGACATCCACACTTCCGGAATAGTAGCGTTTCTCCGAAATATCATTGTAGGAGAACTGCTGTTTGATATCATATTCCGTTGTTGCCTCATCCGTTCCAAATGTCAGTTTGCTGTTTGTGCGGTATCCCGTGAATACAGTTCTTCCTGCATAATCAGCATTGCCTTCTGTATAGATCTGGTCGGACAGCTGTGTCAGTGCATTCAAAATGGTCTTGCGGTCATCTGCGGTCAGCGTATCGGATGAGCCTTTTACGCACTGGGTACGGATGTCGGTAAGAATGGACTTCGTATTTGTAAGTGCTGTTTCTGTGACATCCAGCCAGGAAAGTGCATCCGGGATATTATTGTCCACATACTGATCTACATGTGTCAGATTCGTTGCCAGACGAAGTGCCCGCATCGCTACAACCGGATCTTCGGAAGCTCTGGATATCTTCTTCTGGGTCGTCATCTGTGTATTGTATTTATCAACATTGATCTTGTTCGAATTGACGTTGTTTTTGGTGTTCGCAACGATCATGTTATTCGTGATTCTCATGTGCTCCTCCTTTATACAACACCTGTCTCATTAATGAGCTTGTCATACATCTCAGCCATGACAGAGATCGTCTTCGCTGCAAGGTTATATGCATTCTGGAATTTGATCAGGTTCATAGCCTCCTCATCTTCGTCTACACCGGAAATTGATGTTCTGTGTGTATCGACAGAAGATGCGAGATTATTGTAATTATTGTAAAATGTTTTGGTTTTATCAACATCGACAGTCACATCGGAAAGCAGTGTTTCCAGGAAAGAAGATGCCTTATCTCCGCGGAACATTGTTACGTCGGACTGCAGGGATTTTAACTTCTCCACCAGATCGTATGCATCCGTTCCCTTTGTGATATCTGTCGTCGTGGCAAAATATTTCGGGTCCGTCAGCGATTTGTTGTTTACACGGATGTTTGCCGTGGTGAGCTTGTAATAGCTGTCCATATCCGAAGTTACTTTTGTAACGGGATTCTTGGTGATGGAACCATCCGCATTCGTGGTTGCCGATACGTATTTTCCTTCGCTGTCCACATAAGCACCGTTAAAATTATAAAGTGTGCCTGTCGTTGTCTCACCCTGGAAAAACGTTCCCATCTGTTCTCCGTCAAGTGTCTGTCCGTCTTTCTCGATGCTGTTGAACATTTCTGCAAAGTTTCGTAAAAATTCGTTCATCTGCTGCTGATAATAAACGATTCCTTTGCTGTCATAGCTTACGCCATCCGATGCGGTATTGCCGATCGCATTGGCAAGCTGGTCATCGGTCAGTGTACTCTCCGTAGTCAGGTTAAATTCCATTTCTGTAATTTTACCATCTGCATCAAGTGTTGCACTCCATCCGTCATAGCTGTATTTCTTCCCGTTTAAGGTCAGTTGTCCACTCTCCGGAACATTGAGTGCATTCAGATTCTGGACGGATGTATTTTTCAGTATTAATTTATTGTTTGTGGATGTATCCGCAACCGTTCCTTTCAGGTTATCGTTGTTATTGCCATCGCGGATCTCAAATAATGCTTTCAGGCTTCCGCTTGAATTGCTGTTTGCCTGTGCAAAACTCATTCCCGTATCCGCCCACACCAGATCATAAAGACCATTGGCATCTGTTTTATTCACTGCCTGAGTGCGTGCAGTATAGGTGATCGTACGGTAATCATTGCCATCCACAAGTGTCTGATCATTAATAAGTACTTTAAAGTTCGTTCCTCCGAGATTGTCTCCGTTCTTATTCTGGATCTCGGTCTCAACGGTCTGTACATCCACGATCTTGGAAAGTTCATCCAGAAGATTGGCTCTTTGATCCCTCAGCTCATTGGCATACGCACCACGGATCTCAATATTATTGATCTCACGGTTTAACGTTGCAATCTTTTGGCCGATCGCATTGATATTCTCTGTAGTGCTCTTGATCTCTTCGTTGACATCTTCCTGCATTTCCGTAAGGCTTGTGGATAACGCATTAAAGTACGTGCAAAGCTGCTGTGACTGGTTGATAAACTGGTTACGTACTGTTTCATCTCCTGCTTTGGTCTTCAGGGTATCCAGACCATTGAACATTTTGTTGAAAATGGTCGTAAATCCCTTCTGTGTGGTATCATCCTTAAAATAATCCTCGATCTGATTCAGATAATACAGCTTCTGTTCATACAGACCTTTGCTGGAGTTTGCTTCCCAGTATTTGGAATCATAATAAAGATCTCTCTCCTGCTTGATCGAGACCACCTGGACTCCAGTACCCATGCTTCCGTAGCGTGCTGCCACACGAAGAGCTGCCGTAGACTGCAGATTGGCTGTCTGTCTGCAATATCCGGTTGTTTTTAAGTTTGCGATATTATTTGATGTCGTATTCACTGCCGCCTGAAAAGAACTAAGCGCAGATGATCCGATATTTAATCCGAAAAAAGTGGAAGCCATACTGCTCCTCCTTCTGTTATCCTATTGTCTGGCTGCGATTATATTAATCCGGTTACGATCAGTTCGGTCATTTCACTGATCACGGTAATGAAACGGCTCGCTGCATTGTATGCGGACTGGAATTTTACCATATGTGTCAGTTCCTCATCCGAAGCTACACCAGTTACCTGTGAACGCTGATTATCTACCGACTCAACGGTGTTCGACAACGTATCTGTTGCTGATGAATATACATTACCGGCATTGCCAAGCATATCCACAACTTTATTGTAATAATTCTGGAAGGTACAAGGTGTATTGTCATATGGATTGATCGTCATGTCCTTTGCTTCCCAGAGTGCAGTCAGTTTCTTTCCGAGTTCATAGTCTACCGCTCCATTCTGCGTATAAACCGGAAGCTTGGTGATCTGTGCCTGTATCTCAGGATTGATCTTTGTACTGCCGATCATATACTGTTTGGAGGTATCTGACATATCTTCCTCATTATAGATGTAATATGTTTTACCATCTGTTCCGGTAACGGTCGTATAACGGTCACATCCGATCCTGGAAAAAAGTTCCTGTGGCGGAAGCTGTTTATCTTCACCAAGTGTACAGTTGTCTACATCAAGGATCCTGGTTCCCGCTGCATAAGTCTGTCCATCTGTGGTTGTGATCGCTGTCTGCAGTTCTGTATTCGGGCAGAGGATATCGTTAATCCCTGTTGCAATGCTGTGGAACAGTTTATCAATCTGCGCCTGTGCCTCCATAACCGTATTATTTTCAATTGTTTTGTAACTCGTCTCATCATCGAGATCCGAATATTTACCATAGGTTGTTCCTCTGGACACCATAAGAGCTTTGATCTTGCCGACATCGGTATTAAATTCGGATGAAATATCCCGGTCCATACGAAATACCGGCACATATTCACCGGAATCGACATCGGAAAGCTGTCCCCAGTATGGTGTATAAAACCCAGTCGTCTTATCCGCTTTCATCTGGATCTCATAGCAGCGGTTATCATCCACAAAATCAATATTTTCAAAGGTTACGGTCACTGCTCCAAACTGATCTTCACTCGCAGTAACATTGCCATAGCCGGCAAGCTGATCCAAAAGAGCATCCCTTTGGTCTCTGAGTGTCATTGCTGTTTCCTGTCCGCCCGATTCTACCTTAATAATGTCGTTATTCAGCTGGTAAATCTGTTTTCCAATATCGTTGACCGTCTGGATATCATCATAGATCTGATCATTCAGATTATTCTGATAGCTTTTCAGATCCGAATACAGGGAATTGCACCGGCTGATAAAAAGCTCTGATTTCTGCACAACCAGGTTCTGATTGGTCGAATTCATGCTGTCTTTTGCCAGCTCCTGAAATGCCGACCACAGATCATCGATGCTCTCTTTAAATTCCTCTCCATGCAGTTCCTGGAACATATCCTCTACATTGGATACGTTCTCATACATTGTGCTGTAAAATCCATATCTTCCGGTCTCTGTCCGGAATGCTTTATCCAAAAAAATATCTCTCGCATGCACAACATCTCCGATCGAGACACCAAGTCCCGACTGCTGCATCGCAGTCTTCGGTGTTGCCAGCTTGAGATTGGAATAATTCTTATCCGCAAAACGTACCTGCTGACGTACATATCCTTTTGTATCTACGTTAGCCAGGTTGTTGGCCGTAACATTTAGCGCATTCTGTGCGCTCTGCAGTCCGGACGATCCAACATATAAGCTTCCGAATCCGTTTGCCATACCTTTGTCCTCCTGATGTTTCTACTGTTTGGCATCAAAACCGCTGTTGCCCAAAAGCATTCCTGTATTATAGGCATTGCGGTCGTAATTCGCCGTTTCTGGTGCCTGCCGCATACTCTTGAATAAGGTAATGTCAAACTCCAATAATTCCATAGCCTGATGAATGAGGATGCCATTCAGTTCATTCTGCCGGTTTACAAGTTCTGCCGTCTCGATCAGCTGATCTCTCGCCTCACTGAGCTTCTGCCGGATCTCTGGCTGTTCCTCTAAAAAACCGATCAGTCTGGTAACTGTGATCTCCTGTGGATTCTTCCCCAGCACTGTTGCGATATCATTCAGAAGCTCGGTCTGTTTGTTGCTGAAGGCCAGAAGTTCTGTACTTGCTTCCTGCTCAAGAACTGTAAGCTTCTCCAGAGACGGAACGTCCGACTGGATGAGTATCTGGCGCTTCTGCTCTCCTAACTCTGCCAGTTGTTTATAAATATGAAGTTCTTGTTCTAATACGCTTACGAGTTCTTCTACTAAACTTGCCACCTGTTATCCTCATTTCCTGTTACTTTCACATCATATTCGCCTGATACTTCTCAATCAGTCTGGCTGCAAAATCGCCTGACTCAACATGATATGTTCCGGAGTCGACCTGTGCCTTTAACTGTGCGACTTTATCTTCCCTGACATCTGAAGATTCTGATACTGCACTTTTTGCAATCTGATAGTCACGGCCAGTCTGTGAAATGGACACTTCATCGCGTACGGAATGGCTTCCCTGTACTTTCTGTGTTCTTGATATCTTCTGTGTTCCATAGATCTGCGCGATCTGATTATATGCATCTATACGCATAACAGCATCTCCTTTCTCCATCCTCCTGATGAAGTTTGTTATTATCTTTATCGGACGATAACTTTTTTTCTTTAGTTTTTCTTGAATTTTAAGAATACTTTTTCGTATTTTCTTAGTAATCCAAAATTCGTTGACGACCATTTTTCTGAATAATAAGATAGGAAACATAAGATACTATATGGGGTAATTGGAGTAGAGGCAAAGCATGCGGAATGACAGAATTGGACAGGTTTTAAAAGAATATCGTAAACGACGTTCCATGACAGTCAGCGATGTCTCTGTCATTTTTAAAAAAGACTACCATATGAATGTTTCTGAAAAAACGATTTACGGATGGGAAAGCAATCAGTCGCATCCCTCTTCCGATAAATTTCTTGTCCTCTGCGAGATCTACCAGATCAAGGATATCTTAAGAGCATTTCAGGGACAGGAGGCTTCCGATATTGCACTGTCCGATGACGAAAAGGAACTCATTGACGTCTACCGCGACCAGGACGCCAATATCCAGCAGGCAATCCGGCGTGTACTCGGAATGAACAACTAACCTGCATGCTTTCGTGACCGACACGAAGTGCATTTTCCCTGCAAAATAGAATTTTCAAATTTTTTCAAAAAGTATATTGACAATATACAATTCCTTTGTTATTATAACTAAGCACTGTTGAGAACGCAGTACACATGCGATAGTGGCGTAGTTGGTAACGCGCGACCTTGCCAAGGTCGAGACCGCGGGTTCGAGCCCCGTCTATCGC
>CAKRMH010000019.1 GCA_934364805.1 uncultured Lachnospiraceae bacterium | reverse complement strand
GTGCATTTTTCTTATGAAGAGGACAGAGAGATTTTAAAAGGAATAGGCTTAAATCTTCCGGCAGGAAGTTTTGTATCATTGGTTGGTGAATCCGGATGTGGTAAGAGTACGATTGCCGGAATCCTTGCAGCAAAGAACCGGGGATATAACGGAGAAATCACCATCGGTGGTGTACCGCTTAATGAAGTGAATGAAACAAATCTGATGCAGAGGGTTGTTCTGGTTCGCCATAACAGCTATCTGTTCAAAGGTACCGTAGAAGAAAATCTGAAGATGGCAAAACCGGATGCAACGAAAGAAGAGATGGAAGCTGTCCTTTTGAAAGTCAATCTCTTAGGGTTCTTACAGACACAGGATGGTTTACAGACAAAGCTTCAGGAAAAAGCAGGCAACCTGTCCGGCGGCCAGTGCCAGAGACTCGTGATTGCCAGAGCATTGCTGAAACCTGAAAGTGAGGTTTATATTTTCGATGAAGCGGCATCTAATATCGATGTGGAGAGTGAAGAATTGATCATGAATGTGATCCACGAACTGGCAAAGACAAAGACGGTGCTTCTGATTTCCCACAGACTGGCAAATGTTGTGAAGTCCGACATGATTTATTTCTTAAAAGATGGGGAAATCAAAGAAAGCGGAAAGCATGATGAACTGATGAGCGGCAATGGCGCATACAGACATCTGTATGAAAGCCAGATGGCACTGGAAAACTATGGAAAGGAGGGCGTTGAGTAATGAATGCAGAAATCAATCATACAACTCAGAACAATGTGGCTGTATCTCCCAGACGCAGAAATGCCTTTCAAATTATGGGAAGCCTGATCGGGTTAGTAAAACCCCTGCTCCATATCATGCTGGCAGCTATTATCCTTGGAACATTGGGGTATCTGTGTGCAATCTTCCTGACAATACTGGCAGGACAGGTCATCGTGCATGGACTTCTGACAGGAGCAGCCGGAATGATTGTCCCAGTGGACAATATGTGGCTGGTATCTACCCCTGTAAAAACGATTCTCACCGTCATGATCGTCATTGCAGTGCTTCGCGGAATCCTGCATTATGTGGAACAGTATTGTAATCATTTTATTGCATTTAAACTGCTGGCAATCATCCGTCATAAAGTGTTTGCAGCATTGAGAAAGCTCTGCCCAGCAAAACTGGAAGGACGGGATAAGGGGAATCTGATCTCGATCATTACAACCGATATCGAATTGCTGGAAGTGTTCTATGCACATACCATTTCCCCGATTGCCATTGCCACACTGACCTCGATGATTATGGTGATTTTTATTGGAAGATATCACTGGCTGGCAGGCGTGCTTGCAATGGCAGCTTATCTGATTGTCGGAGCAGCTATCCCGATGTGGAATGGAAGACGTGGCAGTCAGAAGGGGATGGAATTCCGCACAGAATTTGGAGAATTGAACAGCTTTGTGCTGGATTCCTTGCGTGGACTGGATGAGACCATCCAGTACGGACAGGGTGAAAAAAGAAAAGAGCAGATGAGCATGCGTTCCAAAAACCTTGCAGGAATGCAGGAGTCATTAAGTAAGATGGAAGGCTCACAGCGTTCATTTACGAATATGGTGATCCTGCTTGCATCCTTTGGAATGCTTGCACTCACGATCTGGCTATATGAAAAAGGAGCGATTGGATTCGAGGGAATCTTAACCTGTACCATCGCAATGATGGGGTCGTTTGGACCGGTAGTAGCATTATCAAGCCTGTCTAACAATCTGAACCAGACACTGGCAAGTGGTGAGCGTGTTCTTTCTCTTCTGGAAGAGACACCGCTTGTGGAAGAAATTCCGGGTGATGTGGAAACCTCCGATGCAGAGAGCAAGGAACATGAATTTACAGGAGCAGAGGCAGAGAATGTGACATTTGCTTACGGTGAAGAGGTTATTTTAGATCACTATTCGCTGAAATTACAGCCGGGTAAGATCACAGGTATTCATGGTGCAAGTGGTTCCGGAAAATCTACACTCTTAAAACTTCTGATGCGGTTCTGGGATGTACAGGATGGAAATGTGTCGGTAGACGGTACAGATGTCCGCAAGATTCCGACCAGGCATCTGAGAGATATGGAAAGTTATGTCACACAGGAAACGCACCTGTTCCATGATTCGATTGCAAACAATATCGAGGTAGCAAAGCCGGGAGCATCCAGAGAAGAGATTATGGAAGCGGCGAAGAAAGCATCGATCCACGATTTCATTATGACACTTCCGAAAGGATATGATACAGAAGTCGGAGAACTGGGGGATACATTGTCTGGTGGCGAAAAACAGAGAATTGGAATCGCAAGAGCGTTTTTACATGATGCACCGATGATTCTTATGGACGAACCAACCAGCAATCTGGATTCTTTAAACGAGGGAATCATCTTAAAATCATTGAAAGAATCGGCCGAGAAAAAAACCATTGTCCTCGTATCCCACAGAGTATCCACAATGAATGTGGCAGATGTGGTTTATGAAATCAGACGTTCCTGAAGCAGGGAGAAAAGCTGCTTTGAATCATAAATCTGCTCGGTGTTTAAAGAAACTGTTGAAGATTCGAGTTCAAAAGGCAGAAGCTGACTCTGATACAGGATATGCTGTACGACAGACTGTTCCTGGATCAAATGGATGCAGGAACAAAGCTGCGTATAAGTATGGCTTTTATCAAGAACAAAGAATGTGTCATTTTCATAGCGTGCCAGTATCGTGTCAGGACAATCCGAAAGGGACAGGGTTGTCTGGAGAATCTTGTATAAACGGCAGATTACACCAGAAGCTGCAACAGGTCCATATGTTTCCTGAATGTTATCGTAGGATGTTAAGTGAATAAGGGCAGCATTCACCGTACGATGTTCCTGGACCTCAGAAAAAATATTCGGAAGATGTTCAGCTAGATATTCACGGTTGTAGGCGGAAGTCTCAGGATCCAGAAGAATTTTGCGGTTCAGGGAACGAAACTGTGACAGCAGAGTATTCTCTTCGGAATTGCCCGGACAGATATCCGGGTAGGACATGGGCTGAACAATCTCAAGTACAAGCGGATGATTTTCAATCCGCACCGGTCGTGCGGTAATATAGAATAACTTGTCATTGCAGGTTTCACATTTGGAGTGGATCTGATCCGTACGAAGTGCTCTGGATGATGTACAGTTGATACACTGATCTGGGTGAAACCAGGTGTCATAGCAGACACCAGATGGGATCAGTGTGAATTTTCCGTTTACTTTTGCAGGTTCCATAATCTGGCAGGCATTCGGATCTACCAGCCGCACCTGAAAAAAAGATTTTTTTAAAATAGTAATTTCGTTTTTGATTTCTTCAAACGTATAGTTGTCCATATATTTGCTCCCCATAACCGTATCGTGTTTCTCTTACTTCATACCATATCACAATGAAAAGGAAATATCTATATTCAAAAGAGAAAAGTTGTATGGAACAGATTGTTGACTTTGAAGAGTGAGAGAAGTACTATCATAATAAAGATACTGAAGGTGAATAACAGAAATTGGAGGGGAACAATCATGCAGGATGCGTATTCGGAGATTTCAAAAGAACAATTTGAAAAAATGATTCAGCTATATAATCCGTGTATGGATGATTATTTATATGTATATGATCTGCAGAATGACTATTATCGTATTTCAGAGCATGCGACAGAGCGGTTCTGTCTTCCGGGTGATTCTTTTGAAGATGCAGCTGCGAAACACAGACAATTTGTAGATGCAAATGATATTGAGATGCTGATAAAAGAAATTAATGAAATAAAAAGTGGAAAGAAAAAATTCCATGATCTGTATTACAGGTGGCTGGACAGGAAACACCAGTCGATCTGGATCAACTGCAGAGGACGGGTGATCGATGACGAAAACGGAAATCCGCATTTTTTGATCGGATGTATCAATGAGATCGGTGAACGGCAGAAAGCGGATAATATCAGTGGACTTTTGGGAGAATCCAGTTTTTATGATATGATCAAAGATTATGATGATAATTTCCCGGAAGGATATTTTATGAGAATTGGCATTGATAATCTGGGGGATATCAATGGTAATCTGGGAATGAAATATGGAGATTTTATTTTGCGCCAGGTCGCAGAATGCATTCAGAACAATCTGAGTGAAAAACAGAGGCTGTTTCGAATTGTGGCGGATGAATTTATGATTGTTGATTTCACGGGGACTGAGACAAGCGATGCAGTCGTTTTATATAAGCAGATCCGAAGAAGTATTGACCGCTTTATCGAGCAGAATAAGTATCAGGCGGTTTTTACAATTTCAGCTGGTATTTTAGATACGAGAGGCTTGTATGGCGGGTATGATGCAACATTGAAATTAAGCGAATTTACGTTGAATGAAGCAAAAAATCTTGGAAGAAACAGTTATTATATTTTTGAACAGGAAACGTATGACAGATTTCGCCGGAAAAGACGGATCACGCGTCATCTTCATCATGCGGTCAACCATGAATTTCAGGGGTTTGAAATATATTTCCAGCCAATCGTAGATGCTAAGACATACCGGCTTGTTGGAGCAGAGGCACTGATGCGTTTTTCCATGCCATCGGAGGATGGGGACGACAGAATGGAGCCGGTTTCACCGGTAGAATTTATTCCGATCTTAGAACAGACTGGGCTGATTATTCCGGCTGGAAAATGGATTCTCAGAGAGGCTGTTGCAACATGCAAAAAGTGGCAGGAAGCAATTCCTGATTTTCGGATCAATGTCAATCTTTCCTATGTACAGGTAATCAAGAGCAATGCATTAGATGAAATCCTTGATACCGTCAGAATGTATGGAATCAAACCATCGAGTGTGGGAATAGAGGTGACGGAGAGTGGCTATCTGGATTCCGGACCACACTTCCAGAAATTATGGAATGGACTGAAAAATAATGGAATCAAGGTTGTGCTGGATGATTTTGGTACCGGTTACTCCAATCTGCACTGCCTTGGAGACCTTCGCCCGGATTATATCAAAATAGACCGTTCATTTACACTGAAAGCGATTCAGAATCAATATGAACATAAACTGATGAATCAGATTATCGACATGGCACACAGCCTGAATCTGACCATCTGCATTGAAGGAATTGAGAAATCTGAGGAACTTATGGATCTTAGAAATCTGGGTGCTGATTATATTCAGGGATATCTGTTTGGAAAGCCATATTCTGCACAGGAATTTAAAAAAAGATTTGTAGAATAAAACCTAATCTTGCCTTTCCTTCATGTTTTCATTATAATGAAACGAGTGACATGAATTTGGATAGAATGAACATAGAGGATGGAAAGATGAGCGAGAATACAAAAAAACGCTGCAGAAGGATTGTAATTAAGATTGGTTCTTCATCTTTGACACACGAACAGACGGGTGGACTGAATTTTACAAAGATGGAAAAAATGGTCAGAGAGCTTTGTGATCTTCAGAATCAGGGAATGGACGTCTGCCTGGTAAGTTCCGGAGCAATTGCAGTTGGAAGACAATCAATCGGCATGAAAGAAAGACCATCAGACATTTCTACAAAGCAGGCCTGTGCAGCAGTCGGGCAGGCGAAGCTTATGATGACATATCAGAAGCTGTTCGGAGAATATAATCATGCGGCAGGCCAGGTATTGATCACAAAAAACACAATGATCAACCCTGTTTCCCGAAAAAATGCCAAAAACACATTTGATGAATTGTTTCATCTTGGCGTAATCCCAATCGTAAATGAAAACGATACGGTTAGTACATATGAGATGCAGTTTGGTGATAATGATACGCTTTCAGCACTTGTTGCGTCTTTGATCGGTGCAGATATGCTGATCCTTCTTTCTGATATCGACGGACTTTATACAGATGATCCACATAAAAATCCCAAAGCGCAGTTGATCCGTGAAGTATCGACCATTGATGAGAAGATATATGAGATGGCAAAGGGAAGCACGGGAAGTAATGTCGGAACCGGTGGAATGGCAACAAAACTGACTGCAGCGAAGATTGCGACATTTTCCGGAGCTGATATGATCATTGCAAACGGAAATGATGTGAGTGTTCTCCATCAGATCTTTGAAGGAGAAGATTATACGGGAACACTGTTTCATGCAAATAACAATCCGAATTTCAGACTGGCAGATTTTATTATGGAAAGTATAGGATAGTAGAATGACAAAAGAGAAGATCGATCGAATTAACGAATTATATAAAAAGTCCAAGGCAGAAGGACTGACAAGCGAGGAGAAAAAAGAGCAGGATCTTCTGCGTAAGGAATTTATTGCAAGTGTGCGTGGAAATCTGGTAAACCAGCTGAATAATATAGATATGGTGAACGAAGACGGAACAATTGAAAATCTTGGCGAAAAGTATGGAAATAAAAAAAGAAATTCATAGTGAAAGCCCGGATCATGAGAAAGCGCAGATCCGGCAAAGGAAAAAGATAGAAAGAAGCCGGCTGACATCAGAACAGTGCAGGATTTGCAGCCGGATAATCTGTGAGACAATCGAAAAAGAATCCTGGTATCAGAAAACAGAAAATCTGTTATTATACGTGTCTGTGAACAATGAAGTATCTTTGGAGTGGCTGATGGAAAAGGCATGGAAAGACGGAAAGAAAGTTTTTTTGCCAAGAGTACACAGAACAAATATGGAGTTTTATCAGGTGAATGGGAAAGCAGAACTTGAAATGGGAAGTTTTCATATCATGGAACCGGTAAAAAGCTGTCCTGCATATAAGCCAGTGCCGGAGGCCGTGATGGTTGTGCCGGGAGTGGCTTTTTCCATTTTTGGAGAAAGGATTGGATATGGAAAAGGATATTATGACAGATATCTGAATCATTATCCCGGAAAGATCTATCTGATCGGTGCCTCATATGAGATGCAGTTAGAAAACGATAGATGGAAAAGTGATAGGTTTGACAGAAAAATGGATATCGTGATTACGGAGAAAAGGAAGGTAGAGTGCAATGGTGAATCTGGAAGAATTGTGTAAGAATGCATGTGAAGTGAAAAATCAGATTGGGATGCTTGGATGTGACAGCAAGAACCGGGTATTAATGAGTGCTGCAGATATGCTGTTAAAGCAGGAAAAAGAGATACTTGAAGCCAATGCGATCGATGTTGAAAATGGAAAAAAGAACCAGATGCCAGAGGGACTTTTAGATCGTCTTACACTGAATCATGACCGGATCCAGTCTATGGCAGATGGGTTAAAACAGGTGGCGGCGCTGGATGATCCAATCGGAGAAGTATTATCCATGAAAAAACGCCCAAACGGTCTGATCATTGGAAAAAGAAGAGTTCCAATCGGTGTGATCGGAATTATTTTCGAGGCACGTCCAAATGTGACCTCGGATGCGTTTGGATTATGTTTTAAAACAGGAAACTGCGTGATCTTAAAGGGTGGAAGTGACGCAATTCATTCAAATATTGCGATTGTCAAAGCCTTAAAAGCTGCTCTGACAATGGAAGGTGTTCCGGAGACTGCTTTGAACCTGATCGAGGATACGTCCAGAGAGACCGCAGCGGAGTTCATGAAGATGAACCGTTATGTGGACGTTTTAATTCCAAGAGGTGGAAAAGGCCTGATCCAGGCTGTTGTCAATCAGGCAACCATTCCGGTTATCGAGACAGGAACCGGTAATTGTCATATCTATGTGGACGAAACAGCAGATTTTGATATGGCAATCAATATTATCAACAATGCAAAGACACAGAGGATCGGTGTATGCAATGCAGCAGAATCCCTGATCGTTCATTCGGCAATTGCAGCAGAATTTCTTCCAAAACTGTATACAAAATTAAAAGAAAGCCATGTAGAACTCCGTGGAGATGAACGTGCACTACAGTATCTGGGAGCCGCAAAAGAACTGGTAAAACCGGCAACAGAGGAAGACTGGGGAAAAGAATATTTAGATTACATTATGTCTGTTAAGATTGTGGATTCCATTGATGAGGCAATCGGGCATATTAACCGTTACAATACCGGACATTCAGAAGCCATTATTACAAAGGATTATGATGAAGCACAGAAATTCCTGAATGAAGTGGATGCCGCATGTGTATATGTGAATGCGTCTACCAGATTTACAGATGGAAATGAATTTGGATTTGGAGCTGAAATCGGAATCAGCACACAAAAACTTCATGCAAGAGGTCCGATGGGACTTGACGCATTGACAAGTACCAAATATATTATCTATGGTAACGGTCAGATAAGAAAGTAAAATTTGAGAGGATCATATGAGAGATTTAGAAACAATAAATCATACAACAAGTGAAGAAGAGGCAAAACTCCAGTATGAATATATGGAGAAGGCAAAGGCATATGTTGCTGCAAGGGCAAAGGAGAAAGGAAGACCTTTGACTTTCTGCGTAAATACGTTTGGGTGCCAGATGAATGCAAGGGATTCGGAAAAGCTTGTTGGCATACTTGAAACAATTGGCTATACAGAAGCAGAAGACGAACATGCAGATTTTGTGATCTACAACACCTGCACGGTCAGAGAAAATGCCAATAACAAGGTATATGGAAGACTTGGATATCTGTCCAATTACAAAAAGAAGAATCCAGATATGGTGATTGCATTGTGTGGCTGCATGATGCAGGAGCCTACAGTTGTTGAGAAGATCCGCAAAAGCTATCGTTTTGTGAATCTGGTATTTGGAACGCATAATATCTATAAATTTGCAGAACTTGTGTGCCGGTGTCTGGAGTCAGACTCACAGATCATTGATGTATGGAAGGATACAGATAAAATTGTTGAGGATCTCCCGGTAAAACGTAAATTCTCTTTCAAATCCGGAGTAAATATCATGTTTGGCTGCAATAATTTCTGTAGTTACTGTATCGTTCCATATGTGCGCGGAAGAGAAAGAAGCAGGGAGCCGAAGGATATTATCCGTGAAATCGAAGGTCTTGTAAAAGACGGAGTATGTGAAGTGATGCTCCTTGGCCAGAATGTAAATTCATATGGAAAGAATCTTGAGAATCCGGTTACATTTGCACAGCTTTTACGCGAAGTGGATAAGATTGAGGGATTAAAGCGTATCCGTTTTATGACTTCACATCCGAAAGATCTGTCGGATGAGCTGATTGAAGCGATGAAAGACTGTGAAAAAGTCTGCGGACATCTGCACCTTCCGTTACAGTCCGGAAGTTCAAGAATCTTAAAAAAGATGAACCGTCATTACGATAAAGAGCAGTATCTGACATTAGTGGACAAGATACGCAAAGCAATTCCAGATATTGCACTTACAACGGATATTATTGTGGGATTCCCAGGAGAGACGGAAGAGGACTTTGAAGAGACTATGGATGTGGTAAAACGTGTACAGTATGACAGTGCATTTACCTTCATTTATTCAAAACGTACAGGAACACCTGCTGCAACAATGGAAGATCAGATTCCGGAAGAGATAATTAAGGATCGTTTTGACCGCCTGCTGAAAGAAGTGCAGGATATTTCAAGCCGTAAATCCCAGCTTTTAGAAGAAAAAACGGTTCCGGTACTTGCAGAAGAAGTAAATGAACATGACAGTTCACTGATCACAGGCCGTCTGGAAAATAATTCGGTTGTACATTTCCCGGGAACAGAGGATATGATCGGAAATATTTATCAGGTTACACTTGAGGAATGTAAGGGATTTTATTATCTTGGAAAGGTCGCAGATCATGCATAGAAAGATCCGGAAACGGGACATGTTTTTTCTGCTTGTGACAGCTGTAGTCTGTATGGTTTTGCTTGGATATTACTATCTTGGACATGGTGATAAGGGCGCAATTGCTGTTGTCACTGTGGACGGGGAAGTATATGGTGAATATCAGCTGGATGAAGATCAGGTTGTTGAGATCCAAAAAGATGGAAAAGTGACAAATACGCTTACGATTGCAGACCATAAAGCAGATATGACAGATGCAGACTGCCCGGATCTTTTGTGTGTACATCAGAAAGCGATTTCAAAAGATGGAGAAACGATTGTATGTCTGCCTAATAAAGTGGTTGTTACGGTGGTAAGCAGTGAGAAAAGTGATATGGACGCAGTCGCAAACTGATAGGATAAAAATATGAAGCAAAAAACAGCACAGATGGGAATGTTTCTTGCGGCAGCACTGATCTGCAGTTATGTGGAAACATTGATTCCGATTAATTTTGGAATCCCGGGAATTAAACTGGGACTGACAAATATTGTTGTATTATTAATGTTATATCTGGTAGGAGCAAAAGAGGCTTTTTGCGTATCTATGCTACGAATCCTTCTTTCCGGATTTATGTTTGGCAATGCATTCAGCATTGTCTATTCCTTTGCAGGAGGCATTTTAAGTTTCTTTGTCATGCTATGTGCGATGAGATTGTTCAAACTTCATGTTCTGTCGGTCAGTGTCCTGGGAGGAATTTTCCATAATATTGGTCAGATGATCTTTGCGGCCATACTTGTGAATAATATTCACATTATGTATTATGTCCCGGTGCTTCTTGTGTCCGGTGCAGTTACCGGATTTCTGATCGGGATTCTTGCAAATGAGATCATCCCTCGAATTGAAAGAAACATAAAATAACAGTTGAAAAAGAAAGGAATCATCATCGAATGTATTCATACATAAAAGGTGAACTTGCAGAAATCAATCCGGATCATATTGTGATCGAAGCCGGAGGAATCGGATATATGATATTTATTCCGGGACAGGCATTTGATTACCTTCCGGATACCGGAAATGAAATAAAAGTATATACCTATCTGTATCTCAGGGAAGATGCAATGATTCTTTACGGATTCCTGGATAAGGATGACCTTGAAGTATTTAAGCTGCTGATCGGAGTGAGTGGAATCGGACCGAAGGGAGCACTTGGTATTCTTTCCTCATTGTCTTCGGATGATCTGCGTTTTGCGGTTCTTGCAGGAGATGCAAAGGCTATTGCAAAAGCACCTGGCATTGGTGCGAAGACGGCACAGAGAGTAATTCTGGAATTGAAGGATAAGATGAGTCTGGAAGATGCATTTGAAAAGAAGACAGAACATGTCCAGATGCAGAAAAACTCCGAAGGAAATCAGACCAAAAACGATGCAGTGCTTGCGCTGACTGCACTTGGATATTCTTCTACAGAAAGTTTAAAGGCAGTTTCTGCGGTAGAGATCACAGATGAGATGGGCGTGGAAGACGTATTAAAAGCGGCATTGAAACATATGGCATTATAAGGAATTGTAAGTAAAGAGGGAGAACATGGAGAGACGGGTGATCTCAACCCAGATCCAGGAAGAGGATCTGAAGATTGAAACAAGTTTAAGACCACAGCAGTTGAAAGACTATATTGGTCAGGAAAAGATAAAATCCAATCTTAAAGTATATATAGAGGCAGCAAAACAAAGAGGAGAGGCTCTCGATCATGTATTGTTTTACGGACCGCCAGGACTTGGAAAGACGACCCTTGCCGGAATTATCGCAAATGAGATGGGGACACATATCAAAATAACTTCCGGACCGGCCATTGGAAAGCCGGGAGAAATGGCTGCAATATTGAATAATCTTTCAGAAGGGGATGTTTTGTTTGTGGATGAGATCCACAGATTGAACAGACAGGTCGAGGAAGTACTTTACCCTGCAATGGAAGATTATGCGATCGATGTCATGATCGGAAAGGGAGAGTCGGCTAGATCTATACGACTGGATCTCCCGAAATTTACACTGGTTGGAGCTACAACAAGGGCAGGCATGCTGTCGGCACCTCTTCGGGACAGATTTGGCGTTGTCAGTCACATGGAGTACTATACGGTAGATGAATTAAAAAGTATCATTCTGCATTCTGCAGCGAAGCTTCAGGTTGACATTGATGAGAAAGGCGCATATGAGATGGCAAGACGTTCCAGAGGAACACCGAGACTTGCCAACCGTCTTTTAAAACGTGTTCGTGATTTTGCGGAAGTAAAATATGATGGAAAGATTACATTTGAAGTGGCTGATTTTGCGTTGAATCTTCTGGAAGTGGACAAATACGGACTGGATCAGAATGACAGAAATATTCTTATGACGATCATTGAAAAATTTCAGGGAGGACCTGTCGGACTGGATACACTTGCAGCTGCGTTGGGAGAAGATTCTGGTACGATCGAGGATGTATATGAACCATATCTTGTGAAGAATGGATTTATCAACCGGACACCAAAGGGGCGTGTGGTCACAGATCTTGCATATGAACACTTTGGAATTGTAAAATAGATTGACGGAAAAACCCAACAAAGTTATAATATTACCAGATATTGTGGGTCACGGACTGGAGGATACGAAATGTCTGCAAAAACAAATGTGGAAGTTGTGATAGATGGCAAGGTATATACATTAAGCGGGTATGAAGGCGAAGATTATCTGCAGAAGGTTGCAGCCTATATCAATAATAAGATTGCGGAATATAACAAGCTGGAGGATTATAAACATATTCCTTCTAATATGAAAGCTGCTTTGATACAGCTCAATATTGCAGATGATTATTTTAAGGCAAGATCCCAGGTGGAGAAATTAGAACGTGACCTTGAACAGAAAGATAAAGAAATATATGATCTGAAACATGATCTGATCTCCAATCAGATTAAGACAGAGTCAGCGGAGGCTTCGCTAAAAGAATTAAAGGCAGCCAATCAGGAACTTTTACTCAACAAGACAAGATTGGAAGCCACTCTGGAAGAGGCACTTTTGGATGGAAAACATCCAGATGATGAGAAAGCTGTATCGGATCGTAAAGCTTCCGAAGATAAATAAGTATAGTTTTACAGGGGACGGAGATTATGTTTCTGTCCCCTTTATACATTTTTGGAAAGGATAGGAAATGACCAGAAATAAATTTGAGATACTTGCACCGGCGGGCTCCTTTGAAATATTGAAAGCAGTGATCGAAGCCGGAGCAGACGCAGTTTATGTAGGTGGAAGCCAGTATGGTGCGCGTGCGTATGCAGATAATTTTTCAGAAGAAGAGTTGCTGGAAGCGTTGGATTATGCACATCTGAGAGGAAAGAAAATCTATCTTACTGTGAATACACTTATGAAAAATCAGGAGATTGGAACTCCGTTATATGAGTATCTGCTGCCGTATTACAAACATGGACTGGATGCAGTGATCGTACAGGATATCGGAGCGATCACGTATATAAGAACGTATTTTCCAGAGCTTCCGATCCATGCAAGCACGCAAATGACGGTTACCGGAGTTATGGGAGCACGTCTCATGAAGGAACTTGGTGTAAGCAGAGTTGTAACTGCAAGAGAGATGTCACTCGATGAGATACGGGAAATCCATGAGAATGTTGATATTGAGATCGAAACCTTTGTACATGGTGCCCTTTGTTATTGTTATTCGGGTCAATGTCTGATGAGCAGCATGCTGGGAGGGAGAAGCGGAAACAGAGGAAGATGTGCACAGCCATGCCGCCTGGCATATTCGGTATATGATGCATCGCATAGGGAAATCTGCAAAGATTCCTATGTATTAAGTCCGAAGGATATGTGTGGAATTGAATTCCTTCCGAAGATGAATGAATCTGGAATATATTCCTTGAAGATCGAGGGCAGAATGAAACAGGTTCAGTATGCGGCAGGCGTTGTTTCTTATTATCGTAAATATGTGGATCAGTTCATGAATTCATCAGAGGGAGCGGTTCATGTGACAAAACAGGATCAGAAGGATATTTTAGATCTTGGCAACCGCAGTGGATTTACCAATGCTTATCTGACCAGGCACAACGGTAAAGATATGATCACCTTTACAAAGCCAAATCATCAGAAGGCCAACGAAGCATTACAGAACCGTATTACGGAACAATATGCACAGACAGAATCCAAAATCGGAATCGATGGAATACTCAGACTTCGAAAGGGAGAAGCAGCAGAGTTTAAGGTTTCAGATGGAAAAACAGAGGCCATTGTGACGGGGAATGTGGTACAGCAGGCCGAAAAAAAGCCTTTATTAAAAGAAGAAGTTGAAAAGCGTTTTAAAAAGACCGGAGATACTTCGTTTGTTTTTCAGAATCTGTCAATTGAAATGGACACGGATGCGTTTATGCCGGTTGGAGCTATGAACCAGCTGCGAAGAGATGCATTGCAGAAATTGCAGGATCAGCTGCTTGAACCGGTGCAAAGAAAAGAAGCAGATCAGAAAGCCGGAAATATAAAAAGACAGCTGGTAAAGAATGTTCGAAGCCCGAAACGCTATATCGCAGCAACTGAACAAAGAACCCTGTTACCGGCAATCCTGCAATATACCTGGATCACGGATGTTTATATGGATTCCACAGCGTATAGCAGCCAGACAATCTGGAGTGATCTGAAGGAAGATGTGAACCGGATTCACGGAGCTGGGAAAAAGGCACAGTTTATTCTTCCTGCAATTTTCCGTCAGAGCACATCGGAATTTTATACAAAAAATCAGGAACGTTTACTGGATTCCGGGATCGACGGTATTGTTGTAAAAAATTACGAAGAACTGCAATTTGCTTCGAAACTGAAAGACAGACTCGAAGTTTATGTGGATCACAATATGTATACCTATAATAATTATGCGGTAGATACGTTTATGAAATATGGAATAAATGGAAATACCGTTCCAATCGAACTGAACCGTAACGAAATCCGTCATAGAGAAAATGCACAAAGTGAAATCATCGTTTATGGACGATATCCTTTGATGACGTCTGCACAGTGTGTGCACGGTAATACGGTCCGCTGTGACCGTAAACCGCAGATCATGTGGCTCAAGGATCGTTATCAGAAGGAATTTCCGGTTCGAAATAACTGCAATGAGTGCTATAATATCATTTATAATTCCTTACCGGTATCGTTGCTGCACTGTTATACGGAACTGACAGAAATGAATCTGAACGGTTTCCGGCTTCAGTTTACGATTGAAACAGAAAAGCAGGCAAAAGAAGTTTTAACGATGTTTCAAAAGATCATAAACGGTGAGTGTATCAATGCATCCGGTATGAGGAAATTTACGAATGGACATTATAAGCGAGGAGTAGAATAAACATGCTTCATTTAGTGACACAGGCATCAAAATATCTGATGATCCTGCTTTTTATGGTTTATACGTTTGAGTGCTTTCATGTGTTTCGGTTTGAAAACAGACCGAAAAGGCAGATGGCTATTTATTCAAGGCAGCGTGGCATCATGTATTTCATACATTTCGATGCGTTTCTTGTTATTTATATGAACACACAGAATGTACAGGTGATCGGATTCTATCTGATGCAGCTCATTTTGTTTATTGGAATCCAGCTGGTGTATCATCTTTTTTACAAAAAAGCATCCGAGCTGTTATTAAATAATATGCTTATGCTCCTTGCTGTCAGCCTTGTGATCTTAACAAGGATATCCTTTGATAAAGCGTTCAAACAGTTTCTGATTATGATCGCATCTACGGTTCTGTCGCTTCTGATCCCGATCATACTTCAGAAAATGACATCATTTCGCAGATTTACATGGGCATATGCACTGGTCGGAATCGTAGCGCTTTCTGTGGTATTGGCAGCCGGAGCAGTCAGCTACGGGGCAAAGCTTTCCATCTCGATCGCAGGAATCTCGATACAGCCATCAGAATTTGTGAAAATACTATATGTCTTTTTTATTGCATCCATGCTTTATCAGGCAACCGATATGAAACAGCTGCTTATTACAAGTGCGATTGCAGCAGTTCATGTACTGATCCTTGTGGCATCGAAAGATCTTGGCAGCGCTTTACTGTATTTTGTTACATATCTTGTTATGATTTATGTTGCAACGCGCCGGCTTACTTATTTTGTTGGAGGCCTTGCAGCATGTTCACTTGCCGCAGCTGCCGGATATAAGCTGTTTAGTCATGTAAGGGTGCGTGTGCTTGCATGGAAAGATCCGCTTAGCATGATTGATAAAGAAGGCTATCAGATCAGCCAGTCACTGTTTGCGATCGGAACCGGTGGATGGTTTGGAATGGGACTTTGCCAGGGACTTCCCAATAAGATCCCGGTTGTGGCACAGGACTTTATCTTTTCGGCAATTTCAGAGGAGATGGGCGGGATATTTGCACTGTGCCTGATCATGGTGTGCGTCAGCTGTTTCTTTATGTTTCTCAATATTGCGATGCAGATGAAAGACCAATTCTACAAACTGG
Organism: uncultured Lachnospiraceae bacterium; assembly: GCA_934364805.1. Taxonomy (GTDB): domain Bacteria; phylum Bacillota; class Clostridia; order Lachnospirales; family Lachnospiraceae; genus Roseburia. The sequence continues at coordinate 34,128 of CAKRMH010000019.1, read as the reverse complement.
TTGCACTTGGACTTGGCACCGTGTATGCATTTCAGGTATTTCTGACGATTGGTGGTGTTACAAAATTTATTCCATCTACAGGAGTAACACTTCCACTTGTCAGCTATGGAGGAAGTTCACTTCTTTCGACAATGATCCTGTTTGGAATTATCCAGGGACTGTACATTATGAAATCACAACAGGCTTCGCAGCCTGTAACAAAAAATACAGAACGGAAAACAAAAGCAGGGAAACCGGCCCGAAAGAAAGGAGAGGAGAAGATAAATGGAAACAAAAAAACCAAAGCAGCAGCAAAAGTCAAAGTCAAAGACCTCTCGAAATAAAAATCTGGAATTTTCTGTGATCACATATATTTTTCTTTTGCTTTTTATCTGTCTGATGGGATATTTTGTATATTTTCAGGTGGTAAAAAGTGAAAAATTTATCAATAGCCCCTATAACTCTCTGCAGGATCTGTTTTCCAAGAACGTAGTCAGGGGGGAAATCCGATCGGAAGATGGATATGTACTTGCGAAAACAGATGTGGCAGCAGATGGCACCGAAACAAGGAACTATCCGTATTCCAACGTGTTCGCACACGCTGTCGGCTATTCCGTAAACGGAAAGGCAGGACTTGAGAATCAGATGAATTTCAGTCTGCTCCGCTCACATGAATTTTTCCTCGAACAGATTGTAAACGATCTGAGAGATCAGAAAAACATCGGGGACAATGTGGTCACAACCTTGAATTATACTTTGCAGCAGACGGCATATGATGCGCTTGGTAGTTATGATGGAGCCGTGATTGTAATGGAACCGGAGACTGGAAGAATCCTTGCGATGGTTTCCAAACCGGATTATGATCCAAATACGATTGCGGAAAACTGGGAGAGTGTAAGTGGAGACGGAAGTACCGCACTTTTTAACCGTGCAACACAGGGAAGTTATGCGCCTGGGTCTACATTTAAGATTCTGACAACATTAGAATATTACAAAGAAAATCCAGACACGTATATGAATTACAGCTTTGACTGTGACGGAGAATTTACGGACAGCGGAAAAACAATCCACTGTGCCGGGAATGAGGCACACGGGGAAGAGGATCTGATGGCTTCTTTTGCAAATTCCTGCAATTCTTCCTACGCAAATATTGCGCTGACACTGGATCTGGATAAATATCAGGATCTTTGTAATTCCCTGCTTTTTAACAGACAGCTTCCGATTGCTTTTGAATCTTCGGTCAGCAGCTTTTCTTTAAGCAGTTCTGATCCAAGATCGCAGATCATGGAGACAGGGATCGGCCAGGGAAATACACTGGTATCTCCGCTGCATATGTGTATGATCGCAAGTACCATCTGTAATAATGGTACATTAATGACCCCTTATCTGGTTGACCACACAGAGAGCTATAAGGGCGTTACAGTAGATACATATTCTCCGAAAGAATACGGAACACTATTATCATCGGACGAAGCTTCTTTTATGCAGTCTTATATGCAGGAGGCTGCAGCTTCCGGAACAGCAGGCAAACTTGCGGGACAGTCTTATACAGCATATGGAAAGACCGGAACTGCACAGGTGTCAGATACTTCGGATCAGACGAATGCATGGTTTGTCGGCTATGCACATAAAGATGGGCAAAAAGATATTGCAATTGCGGTGGTTGTGGAAGATTCCGGATATGGAGTAAGATATGCAGTACCGATTGCACAGCAGGTTTTTGCGGCATATTTTCAGTAGACGGAATGACGGAAAAGAGTTATACTTAGACTAGATTTTGAAGTAAAACCACACTTAGGAGGTATTGCAATGATTGAAGCAACAAGTTGTGGCGGTGTGGTAATTTTTCGTGGTAAGATCCTTCTGTTATACAAGAATTATAAGAATAAATACGAAGGATGGGTACTTCCGAAAGGAACTGTTGAGCCGGGAGAAGAATTTAAAGAAACGGCGACAAGAGAAGTTCTTGAAGAAACTGGTGCGACAGCAACAATCATCAAATATGTCGGAAAGAGCCAGTATTCTTTTACAGTGCCAGAAGATACGGTGGAAAAAGAAGTACATTGGTATCTTATGATGGGCGAGAGTTATTATAGTAAGCCACAAAGAGAAGAATACTTTGTAGATTCCGGATTTTATAAATATCATGAAGCATATCATCTTTTGAAATTTGCAAATGAAAAGCAGATTCTCGAGAAAGCTTATAATGAATATCTGGATCTCAAGAAGAGTAATCTGTGGGGAACCCACAAATATTTTTAAGCGTTAGAATAGCTTTTTGAGGTTTGTTCATGAAATGGTACAGTAAATTATATGTTGGTGATTCGATTGCCGGGAAGGCCGGTAAAATCAAATGGAAGATCAGGCATCGTGCCGGAACCATAGATATCTATGTCATTTCGTTTGCGTCAAACCCTGAGAATCTTCTGGATGTTATTCCAGCGAATGAATTGATGCAGAGGGGATATCCCAAGAAGCATATGAAAGTGATCGGTCTGGCCAAAGGCTATGAAGAGGCGCTTCAGGTTGTTGCGACAATCATCGAAGAAACATATCAGAATACCGGAGATGTCGATGTGTGGGATTATCTGAAGGAGAAGAGGAGGGACAGCCTATGATCTTTCTTCAGATTTTAAAGATGATCGGACTGATTCTGCTTATCCTTCTTCTTATTGTGATCGGATTGCTTCTTCTGATCTTATTTTACCCATTATCTTACCGGGTAAAGGGATTCTGGAAGAAAGAATACCGGATGGAAGGATCGGTTACATGGCTTTTTCATCTGATCGGATATTATTTTTATCTTGCAGATGGGGAGCAGGAACAATATCTTAGGATATTATGGTTCCGGAAGAAATTGCATGAATCGGAAGATGCCGCAGAGACTGTGGAAGACACGGAGGATGCGTTAGAAGAATTTATCACAGAAGACGACTGGATGGATAATCCGGAAGATACAAAATTTCAGGAAAATGATGCCGATAACTCACAGGCTGCTTTGATTGAACAGAAACCGGAGCATGAACAGAAGACATATGATGACATGCAGGAAAATCCCGGAAAAAGTGAGGAGACAGCAAAACATAAAAAACCAAGTATATTTCAGAAGATGAAGAATACAATTGCAGGTTTCTTACAAAATATAAAAAGGGTGGCTCGTAATCTTGTTCGTCAATACCGTAAATGGGATAAGATTTTTCATAATAAAGTATATCAGGCAGCAACTGGCAGATTAAAAAAGGAATTTATTTGTCTCTTGAAACATATCGTGCCATCCAGAATGTGGTTAAATGCCCGTTTTTCGACGGGAGCACCGGATACGACGGGGATTGCCCTTGGCGTGATCGCAATGTTTCCTGTGGCATATCAGAATAGATGGAATATTGTTCCGGATTTTGAAGCGGAACAGATGTATGTGGATGCAGAGTTTGATCTAAAAGGACATGTATTTGTTTTTCAGATACTTGCATCAGCCATCCGGGTGATTTTTGATCAAAATTGCAGAAAATTATATCATGCGTTTCGCACATAACATCGATGCGCATTTGTGCGTGATATATTCGTTGCACTCATTATAGTTTGAATTTTCGAATAACAGGAGGAAAGACTATGACAGATAACAGCTTTAACAACACAGTAGAATCATTATTCAAAGGAATGGACAGTTTTATTACGACCAAAACTGTTGTCGGGGATGCGGTTCATATCGGAGATACGATTATCCTTCCATTGGTGGACGTTTCTTTTGGAGTGGCGGCAGGCGCATTTTCACAGGAAAAGAAAAACAATGGAGCAGGAGGTATGGGCGGAAAGATCATGCCGAGTGCGGTTCTTGTGATCCAGAATGGAACAACAAAGTTAGTAAACATCAAAAATCAGGATGGCATTACAAAAATATTAGACATGATTCCTGATTTTGTGAATAAATTTGCTTCTGGAAAGCAGTCGGACGAGAACACAGAGGGACAGAGTGCAAAAGATGCAGCTGCAAGTGAAATGGAAGATATTTTGTCAGATTCTGTAAAAGACAAAGAATAAAAGAAAAGCTCTGAACACCGGAAAGTATTCTGGTGTTCAGAGCTTTTTGGTATAACAGAACAATGTTTTTTCATATATTATAGTAACATTGTTCGTGACAGGGTACCATCATGAAACGAATCTGGGGATATACGCTGTTCTGGTTTGCAATGGGAATGATGGTCATGTTGGTCTTATCCAATGAATTATTTGGGATTTTCCTGATCGGATTGTGTCTGATCGTGAGTTATTTCCTTTTTTGCAATTAAAAAAGAACTGCCGCAGTGCGACAGCTCTTTCAACGCTTAAAACTAAGCTCTTTCAACTTTTCCGGATCTTAAGCAAGAAGAACATACATATAACTTCTTAGGAACTCCGTTTACTTTACAATTAACACGTTTGATATTTGATTTCCAAACTCTATTTGATCTTCTATGAGAATGGCTGACTTTGATTCCGAAATGAACGCCTTTTTCACAAACTGCACATTTTGCCATAATTATTGCACCTCCTTGCATTTCACTAAACCTGGAATATGTTCTGTCCAAGTTCACAACAATGATATTCTAGCAGAACTATCTCTATAATGCAAGAAAAAAATATAAAAATTTTAAATAATTTAGAAGAGTGTTTGCTTTTTATGCAAAAATGGGTATAATATACCTAACTACGTCAGTATTTCATTGGAGGATATTGTATGAAAGGACAAATGGACACACAATTTGGAAAGATTTTGATTGATGAAGATGTCATTGCGACCTATGCAGGTTCTGTAGCCGTTGAGTGCTTTGGAATTGTTGGTATGGCAGCTGTAAATATGAAAGATGGACTTGTTAAGTTATTAAAACGTGATTATCTCTCTCATGGAATTAATGTGACAATTGCGGAAGAGAATAAGATCACACTTGATTTTCACGTTATTGTTTCTTACGGTGTCAGCATAAGTACAGTCTCAGACAATCTGATTGAAACGGTAAAATATAAAGTAGAAGAATTTACCGGAATGCAGATCGAGAAGATCAATATTTACGTCGAAGGCGTACGTGTGATTGATTAAGGAGGACTAATAAATTGGAAATCACAAGTATTAATGCAGAAGTTTTGGCAAAGATGTTCCTTGCCGGAGCTAAGAATTTAGATGCGAAGAAAGAATGGATCAATGAGCTTAATGTATTCCCGGTTCCTGATGGAGATACCGGTACCAATATGTCAATGACGATCATGTCAGCTGCAAAAGAGGTAAGCGGGCTGACAGATCCTACCATGAAAACACTCGCAAAAGCAATTTCATCTGGTTCTCTTCGTGGTGCAAGGGGTAACTCCGGTGTAATTCTTTCACAGTTGTTCAGAGGATTTTGCAAGGTGATTGCAGAATACGATGAGATTGATGTAAATGTTTTATGTGAAGCAGTTCAGAAAGCAGTTGAGACCGCTTATAAAGCAGTTATGAAACCAAAAGAGGGAACAATTCTTACGGTTGCAAAAGGTGCTGCAAATAAAGCGTTAGAGCTTGCAGATGAGACAGATGATCTTGTATATTTCTGTGATGAAGTGATCAAAGAGGCGGATATCGTGCTCAGCAGAACACCGGATATGCTCCCGGTCTTAAAACAGGCAGGTGTTGTGGATTCCGGCGGACAGGGTCTTATGCAGGTATTAAAAGGAGCATTTGATTCTCTGACCGGAAAAGAGATTGATTATACGATCGAGGATGCTTCCACAGGTTCCGGAGTGGTTAAAATTTCTGCGCAGACAGAAGCGGAAATCAAGTTTGGTTACTGTACAGAATTTATCATTGTCTTGAACAGACCGCTTTCAGATAAGGAAGAAAGAGATTACAAGGCGTTTTTGGAATCCATCGGTGATTCCATCGTTGTTGTTGCAGACGATGAGATCGTTAAGACCCATGTACATACCAATGATCCGGGACTTGCAATCCAGGAAGCATTAAAACATGGATCATTAAGTAAGATCAAGATCGATAATATGCGCGAAGAACATCAGGAGAAACTGATCAAAGACGCAGAGAAAGTAGCTGCACAGCAGAAAGAAGAGATTGCAGAGCAGGAAGAGGCAGCAGAGGAACAACCGAAAAAAGATATGGGATTTATCTCTGTATCGATCGGTGAAGGGATGAATGAGATTTTCCGCGGTCTGGGGGCTGATTACATTATTGAAGGTGGTCAGACAATGAATCCAAGTACCGAGGATATGCTAAATGCAATCGAGCATGTAAATGCTGAACATATTTTCATTCTCCCAAATAACAAGAATATTGTGATGGCAGCCAATCAGGCGGCAAGTCTTGTGGAAGATAAGGAGATTATTGTAATTCCGACAAAGACGATCCCACAGGGAATCACTGCGCTTGTGAACTTTATTCCGGATCATACGGCAGAAGAGAATAAGGAAAGCATGCTGGAAGAGATCGCACTTGTAAAGACCGGACAGGTTACGTATGCGGTGCGTGATACCGAGATCGATGGAAAAGAGATCAAACAGGATGATTATATGGGAATCGGAGATAAATCCATCCTGTCTGTCGGTAAAGATCTGAAGGAGACAACTCTTGAGATGGTGGATGCCATGGTGGACGAGGATTCGGCAATCGTAAGCATTTATTATGGAAGTGATGCCGAAGAAGCTGCTGCAGAAGCACTTGGTTTGGCGATTGAAGAGAAGTATCCGGATGTTGAAGTAGAGATCAACAACGGTGGACAGCCAATCTACTACTATGTTATTTCAGTAGAGTAAACAGGAGCATTTATGGACATTCATTCAGCCATAACAGAGATCAAAGGCGTTGGAAGTAAAACAAAAGAATTGTTCGGAAAAATGGGAGTATACACCGTTGGTGATATACTCCTTCATTTTCCCAGAAATTATATAAAATACCCTGCAGCGGAGGAATTTCAGAAAGCAGACCTGAATGAGGGAGAAATGATGGCTGTGCTTGCACAGGTACAAAGGACACCACTTGTACGGAATTCAGGGAGAATGCCGGTTACACTCTTGGAACTTGAGTCAGCGGAAAAGAAGCTTCAGCTTATCTGGTATCGGATGCCTTACATTAAAAATACACTTGTTCCAGGCAAGTGGTATGTTTTTTACGGAAAAATTACGAAAAAAAACAGGCAATATGCAATGGAACAGCCGGAAATATACGAGCCTGATAAGTATAAAGAAAAAGAACAGCAGCTGCTGCCGGTGTATTCCCTGACTTCGGGGATCTCCAATAATCTGATGTCGAAAACCATAATGGCAGTACTAAAGTCAGAAATACTGCTGCAGGATTATCTTCCAGCAAAGGTAAAAACGGACTATAACCTCTGTGAATACAATTATGCTTTGCAGAGAATCCATTTTCCGGACGAGATGGAGCAGTTGATCGAAGCGAGAAGACGTCTTGTATTTGATGAGTTTTTTCTGTTTATTATGGGGATGCAGTATCAGAAAGAAAAGCAGCAGAAAGAAAAAAATAATTATCCATTCCGGGATGACGGGTTTGCACTGAAACTGATGAAACAGCTTCCGTATGAGCTGACTGGGGCACAGCAAAAGACAATTGCCCAGATACATAAAGATGCGGTTTCACCATATGCGATGCAGCGGCTGATTCAGGGAGATGTCGGATCTGGAAAGACAATTGTTGCATTTTTGATGATGGCAGAAGCTTCACATAGTGGGTATCAGTCAGCAATTATGGCTCCGACGGAAGTACTTGCAGTTCAGCATTATGAGACGTATACCAAATTGTGCCAGCAATTTGGACTGGATATACCAGTGATACTGCTGACGGGTTCTTTAAAGGTGAAAGAGAAGAGGGAGGCTTATGCCAGAATACTGGAACATCCGAATGCGATGATCATTGGAACACATGCGTTGATACAGGATAAGGCGGTATATTCGAATCTTGGACTTGTCATTACAGATGAACAGCATCGTTTTGGAGTAAAGCAGAGAGATACATTTTCCAATAAGGGAAGCCATCCTCATATTCTTGTTATGTCGGCAACTCCGATTCCAAGAACGCTTGCAATCATTCTTTATGGCGATATGGATATTTCTGTGATTGATGAGGTGCCTGCACACCGGCTTCCGATCAAAAACTGTGTGGTGGACACTTCTTATCGGCCGAAGGCGTACGAATTTATATTAAGACAGATAAAGGAAGGTCATCAGGCCTATATCATCTGTCCGCTTGTAGAGGAAAGCGAGAATTCGGAAGGGGAAAATGTAACGGACTACAGTAAAATGCTGACAACGCAATTTCCGTCAGATGTCAAGATTGCCATGCTGCATGGTAAGATGAAACCAGAACAGAAAAATCAGATCATGGAGGCATTTTCCCGAAACGAGATCCAGATACTGGTTTCGACAACGGTTATTGAGGTTGGAGTTAATGTCCCGAATGCGACAGTAATGATGATCGAGAATGCGGATCGTTTCGGACTGGCACAGCTGCATCAGCTGCGTGGGAGAGTAGGACGTGGGGATGCGCAGTCTTATTGCATTATGATCAATGGTTCCCGTGGGAAAACGGCAAAAAAACGTCTGGAGATCTTAAACAGATCAAATGACGGATTTTATATTGCCAGTGAAGATTTGAAACTGCGTGGACCGGGAGACTTTTTTGGCATCCGCCAAAGCGGCGATCTTGCGTTTCAGCTTGCGGATATCTATCAGGATGCTGAGGTGTTAGAAAAAGCGTCTGCTGCTGTAGGAGAAATCCTTGCAAAAGATCCGAATCTGGAATCGGAAGAGCATCATGTTCTGCAGGTAAGAATGCAGCATTTTATGGATGAACAGATCAAAAAAATGAATTTATGAAATTGGATTACAGGGACAGGAAAAGCCAGCTGCGCATTTGCAGCTGGCTTTTCTCGTCCGGTTTATTTCCCGGACATCTGTTTTTCCTGTGCTTCGATCATTTTCTTAACCATATAACCTCCGACAGAACCATTCTGTTTTGAGGTAAGGTCACCGTTGTAACCATCTTTCAGAGGAACACCAATCTCATTCGCAACTTCATACTTAAAACGGTCTAATGCTCCTTTTGCTTCTGGAACGGCTGCTCGGTTTGAACTTTTGTTTGACATTTTTCTTTCCTCCTGATCGTATATTTGCTGTTTCTTCTGGCGTAATGTAACTTCGTTACCTGATATATTAGTAACTTGTCGTTACAGTGTTATTCTGCGCAGATATTTTGTATCTATACAGGAAGAAAAAGTGAAACAAACGAAAAAATGGAAGAAACGATCAGGATTCTACAAGTTTCAATTCGCTGATGTCAGGATGGATTGTAAGGGAATAATTTGTATAATAAACGACAAATCCCGGTGCACTGCCATTTGGTTTTTTGACGTTTTTCTTTTGCAGATAATCCACTTCGACTTTATCAGCATCTCTTCCTTTGGAATAAAAGGCTGCAAGTTTTCCGGCTTCTTCAAATACGCGGTCTGGAAGTTCTTCATTTTTGGATTTTACGATCACATGTGAACCAGGCATGCCTTTTGCATGAAACCACCAATCGTTTCCGGTTGCAAATTTAAAAGTCAGTTCATCATTCTGGTAATTGTTCTTTCCAACATAGATATCGTATCCGTCGGACGATATGTAGTGGAACGGTCTGCTTTTGATCTTTGCCTTTTTGCCATTGCGGTTTTTCTTGATGTAGCCATATTCCATAAGTTCTTCTTTGATCTGTACGAGATCATCGGAAGAGAGGGCAATATCCAGGGAGTTCTGGATGGATTCCAGATGCAGGATCTCATTTTGGGTTTCCTGGATCAGTTCTGTCAGGGCTTCATAAGTACGTTTCAACTTTCCGTAGCGGTCAAAATATTTCTTGGAATTTTCCAGCGGAGTCAGTGTCGGGTCAAGCGGTATTTTTATAAGTTTGTCATGATCATAATAATTTGGAGCTGAAAGTTCTTTACTGCCTTCTTCAAGCTGGTAGCCATATGCATTGATGAGTTCACCATAAACTTTGTATTTTTCGCGTTTGCCAGTATCTTTTAACTGCTTCTGCTGCAACTGGAATTTCTTCTGGTTACGCTCTAATGCGGTTGTTACGATTCTTCTTAAATCGACAGACTTCTGACGGATTCTTGTGTAGACATTTTTCTCTGAATAATACATTTCAAGAACCGAGGAGATGGAATCATATTCCATGCAGTCATAATCCTGATACTGCGTCAGCTTTACAGCCGAAAATTCAATCGGTTCCCGTCCTTTGCGGATGATGGAAGGGTGATACTGCCCGTTTTTGACCTCATCCATGAACCAGCAGAAATGGTTGGCAACATGCAGAAGTTCATCCTCGGAAAAAGCAGCGGTCGGCTGATCCCCGTCCACACCGGCACGGTGTGCAATTTCACTGGCAATCAGAGGACTGATTCCGGTGAAAGAGGAATAGATTGCTTTGGTTAAGGAGAGAGGCTTGCTTTTTATAACAGAAAGCACTTCTTCTCTGGATACCATAAGCGGATTATGCTTCTGATCCTGTGTAGATGGAATAAAATACATTTTCCCTGGAAGAACCTCACGAAGAGAACTCATCATGCTGGAAACGTGTTTGATACTGTCGATGATCGTTCCATCGTCTTTGCAGAAAATGATGTTGGAATGTTTTCCCATCAGTTCGATGATCAGGGATTTTTTGCATAGATCACCCATTTCATTCAGATGTTCAATCTCAAAATGGATGATACGCTCCATGTGAGGCTGATAAATACGGGTAATTCTTCCGTTTGCGATGTGTTTTCGCAGAACCATACAGAAAGTCGGGGCGGTCATGGGACTGGGCTTGTTTTCGTCGGTGAGATAGACAAATGGAAGAGAAGCACTTGCGGACATTGCAAGGCGGTATTGTCCATTTGAACCTTTGCAGGTGAGCAGAAGCTCGTCGTTTTCCGGCTGTGCGATTTTGCTGATTTTTGCGTTTAAAATTGTCTGATTTAATTCATATACTAAATTCGAAATAACGATTCCATCTAATGCCATTCTGATATCCTCCTGATAATACATAGTATTATAAAGGATATCTGAAAAAAATCCAGTGAATTAGAAAAAACATTTGGAATTATTTGACGTACAGGTTGTTTGGCATTATAATACTAATATCTATGCATGCAGATGGAGAATAAGACATGCATGATACAGAAAGAAGGAACAATCATGATCAAAAGCATGACAGGATTTGGAAGGGCTGAATTTGCAGACGAGAAACGCAAGTTTACCGTTGAAATCAAATCGGTCAATCACAGATATCTGGATGTAAACATTAAGATGCCGAAGAAACTGAATTTCTTTGAGAGTACAATCCGTACCCTTTTGAAGGAGTATATCGAGCGAGGCAAGGTTGATGTCTATATCACATATGAAGATTATACAGAAGACAATTTTTCCCTGCAGTATAATGCCGGGCTTGCTGCTGAATATCTGAAGTATCTGAATCAGATGGCGGAGGAATTCCATCTGGATAATGACATTCGGGTCAGCACGCTTTCTAAGTATCCGGATGTGTTTGTTATGGAGGAACAGACCCCGGATGAAAAGGAGCTCTGGAGTGGTCTGGAGAAGGCAGTACGCATGGCATGCGAGCAGTTTGTTGCAAGCAGGATCAAGGAGGGGGAACACCTGAAGAATGACCTGGTAGACAAACTGACCAATATGCTTTCTTATGTAGACTTTATCGAGGAACGTTCACCGGAGATCTTAAAAGAATACCGGAGCAGGCTGGAAGAGAAAGTAAAAGAACTTCTTGGAGACCGACAGATCGATGATGCAAGGATTGCAACGGAAGTTACAATTTATGCTGACAAGATCTGTGTGGACGAGGAGACCGTACGTTTAAGAAGCCACATTGAAACAGCAAAGGAAACACTTATGAATGGCGGAAGTGTTGGTCGTAAGCTCGACTTTATTGCACAGGAAATGAACCGGGAGGCGAATACGATTCTTTCAAAAGCCAATAATCTTGAAATTTCAGATACCGGTATTGATTTAAAGACGGATATTGAAAAAGTCCGCGAACAGATACAGAATATTGAGTAGGAAGAATCATGGGAAAATTGATTAATATTGGTTTTGGAAATATGGTTTCGACGGATAAGATCGTATCGATCATTTCGCCGGATTCAGCTCCTGCCAAACGTTATATCCAGCAGGCGAAAGAGAGCCGTATGCTGATCGATGCAACACAGGGCAGGAAGACGAAAAGCATAATTTTTACAGTGAATGATAAACTGATTCTTTCCGCTTTGCAGCCGGAAACACTGGCTGGAAGATTTGATCAGGAAGAGTAATAAGCAAGAGGTGAAATAATGAGTTTGGCAAAGAAAGGGATTCTCGTTGTTGTTTCTGGATTTTCCGGTGCCGGCAAAGGCACTATTATGAAAAATCTGATGAGCAGATACGGGGAAAGTTATGGATTGTCTATTTCAGCTACCACGCGTGCACCGAGACCGGGAGAAGCTGATGGAAAGGATTATTTTTTCGTTTCCAAAGAACAGTTTGAAACGATGATTTCGGAAGAAAAGCTGATCGAATATGCAAAGTATGTCGACAATTATTACGGAACGCCGCGTGATTTTGTAGAAAAACAACTGGAAGCTGGAAAAAGTGTTATACTGGAGATAGAGATCCAGGGAGCACTCAAAGTGAAAAATAAATTCCCGGATACAAGACTGCTTTTTGTGACTGCACCAAGTGCAGAAGAACTGAAAAACCGTCTGGTTGGCAGAGGGACAGAGACAAAAGAGGTAATTGAAGCCAGATTGAGCAGGGCCTATGAGGAATCTCTGGGAATTGAAAATTATGATTATTTAGTGATAAACGATGATCTGGAGCGTTGTGTTGACCATGTACACAGCATTCTTGAGAATGAATGTAGTCAGCATTCAGAAGAGAATTCCGGGGACCGGGTATCCGCTAATATAGATTTTATTAAAAATATGAGAAATGAGCTTTTAAGCTTTTCGAAAGGAGAATGAATATGATACATCCATCGTATGTAGAATTAATGAAAGTAGTAAACAATGACGTAGAAATCGGGGAAGAGCCGGTTGTAAACAGCCGTTATTCCATCGTACTTGCAGCTGCAAAACGTGCCCGCCAGATCATTGACGGTGCAGAACCGCTTGTAAGTAATCCAAAATGCCCGAAACCATTATCCATTGCGGTTGATGAGTTATATCAGGGAAAGGTTAAGATCCTTACTGAGGATGAAGACCAGAACTAATCAGAAACATGAGATAGAAAGAAAAAGGGATGACGAAATTTGTTGTCATCCCTTTTTGTAAGTGTGAGGTTTATGAAATTATTATTTATATCATTAGGTTGTGATAAAAACCTTGTTGATTCGGAGTTCATGATCGGGATGCTTACCAAAGACGGGATCGAGCTTACGAATGATGAAACAGAAGCAGATGTCATTATTATCAATAGCTGCTGCTTTATCAATGATGCAAAAGAGGAAAGCATTAATAATATTCTGGAGATGGCAGAATACAAAAAGAGTGGCAGTTGTAAAGCGTTGATCGTGACGGGATGTCTGGCACAGCGTTATAAGGAAGAAATCATGGAAGAAATACCGGAAGTGGATGCAATCCTTGGAACCAATTCCTATGATTCTATTGTTGAAGCTGTAAGAGAAGTACTGGATCATCATAAGAAATATGAGAATCTCGGTACACTTACCGGACTTCCGAAGCTGAGCAACAAACGTCTTTTGACAACCGGAGGACATTATGCGCATTTAAAGATTGCGGAAGGCTGCAATAAGAACTGTACCTATTGTGTGATTCCATCGATCCGCGGACGTTACCGGAGTGTCCCGATGGAGACTCTGTTAGAACAGGCAAAAGATCTTGTAGATTCCGGAGTAAAGGAACTGATCCTTGTGGCGCAGGAAACAACCCTTTACGGAGTGGATCTTTATGGGGAGAAATCTCTGCATAAACTTCTTGCAGAACTTGGCAAGATCGATGGTCTTTTCTGGATCCGTATCATGTACTGTTATCCGGAAGAAATTTATGATGGACTGATTGAAGAAATGTGCCGCAACAAAAAAGTATGTCATTATCTGGATATGCCGATCCAGCACTGCAATGATACGATCCTAAAACGCATGGGACGCAGAACAAACAAACAGGATATCATGGACATCGCAGCAAAACTTCGTGAACGAATCCCAGATATCACATTAAGGACAACCCTGATCTGTGGATTCCCTGGAGAGACAGATGAAATGCATGAGGAGTTAATGCAGTTTATCAACGATATGGAATTTGACCGGCTTGGCGCATTTCCGTATTCGCCGGAAGAAGGCACTCCGGCTGCTGAATTTGAAGATCAGGTTGATGAGGAAAAGAAGCTTGACTGGCAGGCAGATGTCATGGAATTGCAGGGAGAAGTGATCTTTGACAAGAACGAGTCGATGAAGGGCAGAGAACTGTATGCATTTATCGAGGGAAAAGTTGCCGATGAGAATGCCTATGTAGGAAGAACATATCGGGATGCGCCTGGTATAGATGGTTATATATTTATTAACACAGAAGAAGAACTGATGACCGGAGATATTGTGAAAGTCCGTGTCGTTGGAGCTTATGAATATGATCTGATAGGAGAGATAGTATGAATTTACCAAACAAATTAACATTATTCCGAGTAATACTGATTCCATTTTTTGTTTTTTTTCTGCTTGCACCGTATTTTGAAGGCTATGGAAATTACATCGCCGTTGCAATTTTTATCGTGGCAAGCCTGACAGATATGCTGGATGGAAAGATTGCAAGAAAGTATAATCTTGTGACGAATTTTGGAAAATTTATGGATCCGCTGGCGGATAAACTTCTTGTATGTTCAGCAATGATCTGTCTGATTTCGACAGGACAGCTTGCAGCATGGATTGTAATCATCATTATTGCACGTGAATTTATTATCAGTGGTTTCCGCCTGATTGCATCTGACAACGGAATTGTCATCGCAGCAAGTTACTGGGGCAAGTTTAAAACAACCTTCCAGATGCTTATGGTGATTGTATTGATTCTGAATATCCCAAATCAGTTCTTTACAGTACTTGGAACAATCCTGACATACATAGCACTGGCACTGACGATCATTTCACTGATTGATTATATTGCAAAGAATAAGGATGTTTTAAAGGAACAGAAGTAAATGGAACTGAACAGATTGGAAGAGCGCCTGATGCAATTGTTAACCGAAAATGATCTAACGGTAACAACTGCGGAGAGCTGCACCGGAGGAATGGTTGCGGCAGCAATCGTGGATATCCCTGGAGTTTCAGAATATTTTCATGCTGGATTTGTGACCTATTCAGAAAAAGCAAAGGCGGAGCTGTTGAATGTTAACCTGGATACAATAAAGGTTTACAATGTGGTCAGCGTGGAAACAGCACAGGAAATGGCCGCAGGTGCCGCAAAGAGAGTGCATGCAGACTGTGCAATTGCGACAACAGGGGTTGCAGGACCGGGAGGCGGAACCGAAGAGATTCCGGTTGGATGTGTGTGCTTTGGATGCGTAGTACGTGGACATGTTTTCTCTGAGAAAAAGATATTTCAGGGATCAAGAAAAGAAATCCGAAATCAGGCGGCGGAGGAGGCAATCCGGTTTCTGATCGCAGGAATCGAGGAGGTAATAAGATGAGAATCATTGCGGGAACGGCAAGAAGTCTTCCTTTAAAAACGGTAGATGGCATGGAAACAAGACCAACGACGGACAGGATCAAAGAAACATTATTCAATATGATCCAGAATGAGATCCCAGGATGCTATTTCCTGGATCTGTTTGCCGGAAGTGGACAGATGGGACTAGAAGCCGTCAGCCGAGGAGCTGAATATGCAGTGTTTGCAGATAACAGCAGAAAAGCGGCACAGTGTATAGAAGATAATATTCATTTTACAAAGTTTGATAAACAGTGCCGGTTTTTAAATATGGATGCGGTATCCGCAATCCGGTCACTGGATGGAAAATGCCGGTTTGATATTATTTTTATGGATCCGCCTTATAAGAAAGAACTGGAGAAGGAAGTGCTTACGGCGTTAAAAGCTTCAACCATATTAAAAGAAGATACGCTGATCATTGTTGAGGCATCCTTGGACACTTCGTTTGATTATCTGGACGAACTTGGATATCAGATGATAAAATATAAAAAATACAAAACAAATGCTCATGTATTTCTGACAAGGAGCAGGGAGGAATAAATGAAAAAAGCAATTTATCCGGGAAGCTTTGATCCACTTACTTTCGGACATCTTGATATGATCGAAAGATCGGCATCCATTGTAGATGAACTGGTAGTCGGAGTGCTCAATAACAGTGCAAAAAACTCATTGTTTTCTTTAGAAGAACGTGTTAGTATGATAAAAGAGATGACGAAGGATTATCCGAATGTAACGGTTACTTCCTTTGATGGACTGTTGGTAGATCATATGCGTGAGATCGGTGCTACGATTATTGTCAGAGGCTTAAGAGCTGTGACAGATTTTGAGTATGAGCTTCAGATCGCGCAGACGAATCATGTCCAGGAGCCGGGAATTGAAACGATTTTTCTGACAACCAATTTGAAGTATTCTTATCTCAGTTCAACCATTGTGAAAGAGTTTGCTTCTTATGGAGGCGATATATCCAAATTTGTACCGGAACAGTTCATTGACAGAATTTATGCAAAATACAATATTAAATGACATATAAAGGAGAAATTCGAATGAGCAGTAGAATAGAGCAGGGCATTGAAGATATCGAAGATTTTATCGAAGGATGTAAATATGCAACATTTTCCAGCACAAATATTATTGTAAATAAGGAAGAACTGGAAGAATTACTTGCAGAGCTTCGCTCCAAGACTCCGGAAGAGATTAAAAGATACCAGAAGATCATCAGCAATAAAGAAGCGATTCTTGCGGATGCACAGGCCAAGGCAGATCAGATCATTGCACAGGCACAGATCCAGACCAATGAATTGGTAAGTGAACATCAGATCATGCAGCAGGCATATGCACAGGCAAATGAAGTTGTAATGATTGCTACAAAGCAGGCACAGGAGATTCTTGATAATGCAACGAATGAAGCAAATGGAATCCGTATGGGTGCGGTATCTTACACCGATGAACAGCTGAAAGGAATTGAAGATATTCTGACTCATTCGATCGATACATCGAAAGCACGCTATGAACATCTGATTGGTTCACTTCAGGAGTATCTGGATGTTGTATCGAGAAACCGTGCTGAATTGTTCCAGTCTGAGGAAGAGGAACAACAGCCTGAGCATGTTGAGGATACGCAGGGAACAGAAGAGCCACAGGCATTGGAAGAGATCGCAGAAGACTCAGAACAGTAATCTGCAATAACAGATTGCCAGTAGGACGGAAATTGCGGAACAAAACAACTTCAGACAGAGATATCTGGAAATGGATAGTCCGGCTGGTGCAAGCATGGAATGTGTTTGAGCGATTCCAGACAGTCCGCCACAGGACAATATGCAGATTGCAAGTACATAGATGATGCCTTTTGGCAAAACAGAATCTGCAAGCATAGCAATTCCGTTTGTCACTTCAAGACTTATTGTCAGGATATAAAGCGGCATAGGTGGTCTTCCCGGGTATTTCTGCAGGATACTGCCCAGAATCGAAAATAATACGATATAACCACATAGCTTTATGAGCGTTTCAAATCCGCTTATGATACCGGCGTCAATGATTTGCATATCTAATTGGAATCTTGATGCCGTTTTTTTGTGATTCTGCCCGGATGGTCTGTTAGGAATCAGAAGAATCATACCAGCCAGAAATGATGGAACATATAGAATAAGAAGGGTGAATAAAGCAGAAAATTCACCGTGAAATTTCTGAACAAGAACGTATCCGAGAATGAATGCAGGACTCAGATTATTGGTACAGCAGCATAGGATCTGTGCCTGTTTTCGAGACAGAAATCCGTTTTTATAACAATCGGAAGAAAGCTTGCTTCCAATGGGAAAACCAAACAGAAAACCACAGAAGAATATAAATAATTCTGTGGAGGAAAAGAAAAAATGTTTCTGGGATAACCAGTTATCCAGCCATTCCAGAAGACCGGACTGCAGAAGGATGGCAGAAATTACAGTAAAGGGAAAAAGTGCAGGAACCACCTGGTCAAACCACAAAAGGAGTCCGGCACGTGTGGCGTCACAGGCACTTGCAGGACTGGATAAAAGGTATATAATTACAATCATTATGAGCATGAGATATATGATTTTTTTCATATTATAATCTATGACTTAAAGGAGGACACTATGAAGGTATTAGAGAATTTAGAGCCGAAAAAGGTATTTCATTATTTTGAGGAAATCTGTAGCATTCCACATGGCTCAAGAAATACAAAACAGATCAGCGATTATCTGGTAGATTTTGCAAAGGCACATGGCCTGACCTATTATCAGGATGAACTGAATAACGTGATCATCATAAAAGAAGCATCAAAAGGATATGAAAATGCAGAACCGGTGATCATTCAGGGACATATGGATATGGTCTGTGAGAAGGAAAAGGGCTGTGATATCGATTTTGAGAAAGAAGGACTCAGGCTGTATGTGGAAGGTGATTTTGTAAAGGCGAAGGACACCACACTTGGTGGAGATGATGGGATCGCTGTTGCATATGCACTTGCAATACTGGATTCTGACGAACTTGCACATCCACGTCTGGAAGTTGTCATTACGGTTGATGAGGAGATCGGTATGCTCGGGGCAATCGATATCAATCTGTCTATGTTAAAAGGTCATACCATGTTGAATCTTGACAGTGATGAGGAGGGACATTTTCTTACAAGCTGTGCAGGTGGAATGAGCATGATCACAGAGCTCCCAGTGAAAAGAGTGTCGCAGAGCGGACTTAAGATGTTACTGACCGTGACCGGACTTGAGGGAGGCCATTCTGGAAGTGAGATCCATAAAGAACATGGAAATGCGAATATTTTAATGGGAAGACTTTTAAAACAGATCATGGATATTACGCCATTTGGAATCATTTCCATGGATGGCGGTTTAAAAGATAATGCGATTCCAAGGGAGTGTAACTGTGAAATACTTTTGCCGGAGGAAAGTGCAGATGCAGTCATGCAGGTGGCAGAGACACTGGATCAGGCTTTTAAGAATGAATTTTGTGTGTCAGATGCAAAGGTAGAAGTACTCTGCAAAAAAGAAGAAGTATGTGAAACAAAAATGCTGGATTATACCTCAGTCCATAAAGTGATCTTCTATCTTCGCACAGTACCAAACGGTGTACAGCACATGAGCATGATGATGCCTGGACTGGTTGAGACTTCATTAAACCTTGGAATTCTGAATCTCAAAGACGATATGTTTGAGACCGTAACATCTGTCAGAAGTTCTGTTTCAACAAGAAAAGAGGATTTAAAAGATCAGGTGACACAGCTTGTCGAAATGCTTGGTGGAGAAGTGACGATCGAAGGCGATTATCCGGCATGGGAGTATCAGCCAAATTCAAAAATGAGAGATACAATCGCAGAAATATATCGTGAATTATTTGGAAAAGAAGCAATTTTTGAAGCAATTCATGCAGGGCTGGAATGTGGTCTGTTTTCAGAAAAGATTCCGAATCTGGATTGTGTATCTTTCGGACCGATGAATTATGATATCCATACGCCAAAGGAACGTCTGAGTATTTCTTCGACAGAAAGAATGTGGAAGCTGATCGTTGAATATTTAAAACGGGCAAAATAGGAGATGGTATGATTCGCTTGGATAAATATCTTACCGACTGTGCGATCGGAACCAGATCGGAAGTAAAAAAACTGATCCGTGCCGGCAAAGTAGAAGTGAATGGAAGCACGGATGTCCGGCCGGAGATGAAACTGGATGAGTTAAAAGATCATGTCATTGTAAATAAAACGCCGGTCGTATATGAGAAATATGGTTATTATCTGTTTCACAAGCCGGCCGGCTGTGTAACTGCAACAAAGGATTCCATGCATAAGACCGTAATGGATTATTTTGACACCAGAACATTTGCCGGATATTCTCCGGTTGGACGTCTGGATATGGATACGGAAGGTTTTTTGCTTGTTACAAATGATGGTGCGCTTGCACATCATCTGATCAGCCCGGCACATCACGTGCCGAAAACCTACTATGTTGAAACGGATGGTCCAGTTCCGGCATCGGCAGTGGAACTTTTTGATAAAGGAATTGATATCGGAGATGATACGCTGACGCTTCCGGCGGAGCTTGTAATCCTTCAGAAAATGGAATCGGGTGACAACAGTGCGGCGAAATACGCTGCGGAAGTTACGGTTTACGAGGGACGCTACCATCAGGTGAAGCGTATGTTTCAGGCAATTGGAAGAAAAGTGGTTTATCTGAAACGGATTTCTATGGGAGGTTTGTCGCTTGGATTGCTTCCTAAGGGAGAATATCGAAAATTAACCGAAGCGGAAGTGGAACTGATTTCATCTTCCAATAAAGGAGAGTAGAATGTACGAAGGTTATCTGCCAATTTCCCGTCAGGATATGACAGACAGGGGAATCGAACAACTGGATTTTGTATATGTGTGTGGAGATGCGTATGTGGATCATCCGTCATTCGGGCATGCAATTATTACGCGCCTGCTGGAAGCACATGGATATTCTGTGGGAATCATTTCACAGCCGGACTGGAAGGATGACGCATCCATTTCCATTCTTGGCGAGCCAAGGCTGGGATTTATGGTTTCTGCGGGAAATATGGATTCCATGGTCAATCATTATTCGGTTTCCAAAAAAAGAAGAGAAAAAGATTCGTTTACACCAGGCGGTGTCATGGGAAAAAGACCGGATTATGCAACGGTTGTATATTGTAATCTGATCCGGCATACGTATAAGCACACTCCGATCATCATTGGCGGAATTGAAGCCAGTCTTCGGAGACTTGCACATTATGACTACTGGTCCAATAAATTAAAGCGTTCTATTCTGCTGGATTCCGGCGCAGACCTGATCTCGTATGGGATGGGAGAACGGAGCATTATTGAGATTGCGGATGCGTTAAATTCCGGTATGAATGTAAGGGATATTACGTTTATTGATGGCACGGTATTTAAAACGAAAGACCGTGATATCATATATGATGCAATTGAACTTCCAGATTGGGATGAGATCAAAACAGATAAGACAGTATATGCAAAAAGCTTTTATACGCAGTATTGCAATACAGATCCGTTTTCCGGGAAACGATTGTTTGAACCATATGGCGGGACTACCTATGTAGTACAGAATCCGCCGGCAAAACCGTTATCCCAGACAGAAATGGATGCCATTTATGCACTTCCATATATGAGAAATTATCATCCGTCCTATGAGAAGGATGGTGGCGTACCTGCGATCCGCGAGATCAAATTCTCACTTGTGAGCAATCGTGGCTGCTACGGTGGCTGCAATTTCTGTGCGCTTACATTCCATCAGGGAAGAATCATTCAGACGAGAAGCCATGAATCGATTATCGAAGAGGCAAAGCAGGTGATCGAAGAACCGGACTTTAAAGGTTATATCCATGATGTTGGAGGACCCACTGCAAACTTTCGGGCACCGGCCTGTAAAAAGCAGCTGACAAGGGGGGCATGTCCAACCAGACAGTGCCTGTTCCCGACCCCGTGTAAGAACCTTGAGGTTGATCATTCGGATTATCTGAAGCTGTTAAGAGAATTGAGAGCACTTCCGAAGGTGAAAAAAGTATTTATCCGTTCCGGAATCCGTTTTGATTATCTGATGTATGACAAGGACCGCACTTTTTTAAGAGAACTCTGCGAATATCATGTCAGCGGCCAGCTTAAGGTTGCCCCGGAGCATATTTCCAACGCAGTATTAGAAAAGCTTGGAAAGCCAAGGGTGGAAGTATACAATCAGTTTGTCAAGGCATACAAAGATATGAATAAAAAGCTGAATAAAGAGCAGTATCTTGTTCCATATCTGATGTCTTCACATCCGGGTTCTACCTTAAAAGAAGCCATTGAACTTGCCGAGTTTCTGCGTGACCTTGGCTATATGCCGGAACAGGTACAGGATTTTTATCCAACTCCTTCTACGATCTCTACCTGTATGTATTATACGGGACTTGATCCTAGAACAATGAAGCCGGTATACGTTGCGATAAATCCGCATGAAAAGGCAATGCAGCGTGCACTTATCCAGTATCGTAACCCGAAAAATTATGATCTGGTTCATGAAGCACTTGTCAAAGCAGGAAGAACGGATCTGATTGGATTTGATAAAAAATGTCTGATACGTCCAAGAAGACCGAAACAGGAAGAATCATCATATCATAAAGGAAAGCCAGGTGACCGGACGAAGAATCCGAAGGAAGCAAAATCCAGAGGAAAGAAAAAGACGATCCGGAATGTTCATAAAAAGAAACGATGAAAGAATTTATTTTAACCGCAAACGAAAGCGGACAAAGGTTTGATAAATATTTAAAGAAGCTGCTGCCAAATGCAGGAAGCAGCTTTCTTTACAAAATGCTTCGGAAGAAAAATATCACGCTGAACGGTACGAAGGCTTCCGGAAATGAAAAATTAAAGGAACAGGACAGGGTCTGTCTTTACTTCAGCGATGAGACATTTCTTAAGTTCTCACAGGATTCTGAAGCACTTCAGAAAGAATATGAAGCACTTCAGAAATTAGATGATAAGAAGCTTCCGGTTGTTTATGAAGATGAAGACATCTTAATTCTGAACAAGCCATATAACTTGCTGTCCCAGAAAGCAAAGCCGGAGGATGTCTCTGCAAATGAATATATGCTGGGATATCTGATTCAAAGGGGAACTTTAAGTTTTGAAGAATTCCGGACGTTCCGTCCTTCGGTATGTAACCGGTTAGACCGTAATACAACGGGACTTCTGATCGCTGGAAAATCCATGACGGGGCTTCAGGAGATGTCTGAAATGTTACGGACACGTGAAGTCCGGAAATATTATCGTTGTATCGTAAGTGGAACAATTGATAAACCGGCATCATTAAAGGGATATCTGATTAAGGATGAGCGCACAAACAAGGTCCGGGTTGTTGCACAGTCGAAGGATGACAGTGTCTATATTGAGACAGCGTATACTCCGGTAAAACAGGGGGATGGATGGACGTTACTTGAGATTCATCTGATCACAGGGCGTACGCATCAGATCCGCGCTCATCTTTCTTCGATCGGACATCCGATCATTGGTGATATGAAATACGGTGATCCGGTGATCAACAAGAAATACGAGAAACAATATCATGTAAAATATCAACTGCTTCATGCTTATCGTCTGGAATTTCCAGATGGAAAGATGGTGTCGGTTGATCCTCCGCATATCTTTACAAAGATTACAGAGGTATGAAAGGAGTCCAATGGCAACATGGAATTCACGAGGTCTGAGAGGTTCTACACTTGAGGACCTCCTCAATCGGACAAATGAAAAATATCTGGAAAATAATCTTGCGCTGATCCAGAAGATTCCGACTCCAATTACACCAATCAATATCGAAAAAGAGAGCAGGCATATTACGCTTGCCTATTTTGACCAGAAAAGTACGGTCGATTACATCGGGGTTGTCCAGGGAATCCCAGTCTGTTTTGATGCAAAGGAATGCAATGCGGATACGTTTCCGCTTGCCAATATCCATGAGCATCAGGTTGAATTCATGCGTCATTTTGAAGAACAGAATGGCATCTCTTTTATTTTGATTTCCTATACACAAAAAAATGAATTTTATTATCTGAGATTCCAGGATCTGCTGCGCTT
Organism: uncultured Lachnospiraceae bacterium; assembly: GCA_934364805.1. Lineage (GTDB taxonomy): Bacteria > Bacillota > Clostridia > Lachnospirales > Lachnospiraceae > Roseburia. Next base: position 10,359 of record CAKRMH010000019.1, on the reverse strand, counting down.
CTGGAAAAGGGCTGCAGAGGGTGGAAGGAAGAGCTTCCGGTATGAAGAACTTGATCCGGAATATTTTCTGCCAAAGGTTCCAGGAGTATTAGTTCCGTATCTGGATTGCATGCAAAAAGATCTCAATACGAGGGATTGACATTTTAAGGGTTTTCCAATATAATGACAATGTTTCACGTGGTAGCATATTACCACTTTAATACATTAAAGCTGTGAGAGGTTTGTTTTATGAAAGAACAATTATTACATACACCGGATGGTGTCAGAGATATTTATAATGGAGAATGCAAAAAGAAATTAATCTTGCAGGATAAACTTCATCAGGTACTTTTAAAGTATGGTTATCAGGATATTCAGACACCTACATTTGAGTTTTTTAATATCTTCAGCAGCCAGATTGGAACAACACCATCCAGGGATTTATATAAATTCTTTGATAAAGAGGGAAATACGCTGGTGCTTCGTCCGGATTTTACACCTTCGATCGCAAGAAGCGCTGCAAAATACTATATGGACGAACAGATGCCGGTAAAACTTTGCTATATAGGCAATACGTTTACCAATTCAAACAGTTATCAGGGAAGATTAAAGGAAATCACACAGTCAGGTGCAGAGCTGATCGGAGATGGCTCCACAGCAGCAGATGCAGAGATTCTTGCAATGGTGGTGGATTCGCTTAAAACAGCAGGACTTTCCGAGTTTCAGATTTCAGTCGGACATGCACAGTTTTTTGGAGGGCTTGTTAAGGCAGCCGGATTACAGGAAGAGGAAGAGGCAGAACTTCGTTCTCTGATATCCAATAAGAATTTCTTTGGAGTAGAGGAATTTGTGGATACCATGGATCTGGAAGAGAATCTAGGAAAACTTTTTTATATGCTTGGCAATTTTGAGCTGAAGATCGAAGAGATCAAAGAAGCTAAGAAATATGCAAAAGCTTATCCAGATATCCTAGAGGCAATTGTGAAACTGGAAGAACTTGATGAATTTCTTAAAGTATATGGAATTGACAAGTATATATCTTATGAACTTGGGATCATCAGTAATTATCATTACTATACAGGAATTATATTCTATGCATATACATTTGGAACCGGTGAGCCGATCGTAAAGGGTGGAAGATACGATAAGCTTCTTGAATATTTTGGTAAAGCTGCTCCGTCCATTGGATTTGCGATCGTAGTTGATCAGCTGATGTCTGCATTATCCAGACAAAAGATCGAGATTGCAGTGCCAAATGATTCGCAGCTTATTGTTTATGAGGCTGGGAAATTCAAAGAAGCTGTTGCAAAAGCAACACAGCTTCGAAAAGATGGCCAGAAAGTAGAAATGCTCATGAAAGATCCTTCCAGAACGAAGGAAGATTACAACTCATATGCGTGCAAAAACCAGATCAAAAATGTGATCTGGTTCCAGTAAAAAGATACGGAGAAGAAAGATGGAAGAAAATCGCTATTTGACATTTGCTTTGGGAAAAGGCAGACTTGCTAAAAAAACGTTAGAACTTTTCGAACAGATTGGAATCACCTGTGAGGAAATGAAGGATAAGGATACACGAAAACTGATCTTTGTGAATGAAGAACTGAAGCTTAAATTTTTCCTTGCAAAAGGACCGGATGTTCCAACCTATGTAGAATATGGGGCAGCAGATATCGGAATCGTGGGAAAAGATACGATTCTTGAGGAAGGCAGAAACATTTATGAAGTGTTAGACCTTGGATTTGGAAAATGCAAAATGTGTATCTGCGGGCCAGAGAGTGCGAGAGAGCTGTTAAAACATCATGAACAGATCCGTGTTGCAACGAAATATCCACATATTGCAAAGGATTATTTCTACAACAAAAAACATCAGACAGTCGAGATTATCAAATTAAACGGATCGATCGAGCTTGCCCCGATCGTCGGACTTTCTGAGGTGATCTGTGATATTGTAGAGACAGGTACAACACTGAAGGAAAATGGTCTGACCGTTTTAGAAGAAGTCTGTCCATTATCTGCAAGGGTTGTTGTCAATCAGGTAAGCATGAAAATGGAACATGAACGCATTAATAAACTGATCCGTGATCTGAAGACAGTAATTGAGAAGGAGGCATAAACAAGATGAGAATTGTTGAACTTACAGAAGAAAGCAGAAAAGATATCCTTGAGAACTTATTAAAAAGAAGCCCGAATAATTACACCGAATTTGAAGGACGTGTAAATGCAATCATTGAAAAAGTAAGAAGTGACAGGGATGAGGCGGTATTTTCTTATACGAAACAGTTTGATGGCGCTGATATCAATGCATCGAATGTTCTGGTAACAGAAGAAGAGATTAAAGAGGCTTATGAGCAGGTAGATCAGACATTGCTTGAGGTAATCCGCAAAGCTCTGGTTAATATCCGCAAATATCATGAAAAACAAAGACAGCAGTCCTGGTTTACATCCGAGGATGGTATCATTTTAGGTCAGAAAGTGACTGCACTTGAGAAAGTTGGTGTATATGTACCGGGCGGGAAAGCAGTTTATCCATCTTCGGTTCTGATGAATGTGCTTCCGGCAAAGGTAGCTGGTGTTGACCGTATCATCATGTGCACACCTCCTGGCAAAGATGGAAAAGTATATGCTTCCACACTGGTTGCTGCAAAAGAAGCTGGCGTCGATGAAATCTATAAAGTTGGCGGAGCGCAGGCAATTGCTGCCATGGCTTTTGGAACTGAGAGCATACCAAAGGTTGATAAGATCGTTGGACCAGGCAATATCTACGTTGCACTTGCGAAAAAGGCAGTATTTGGATATGTCAGCATTGATTCCATCGCTGGCCCAAGTGAGATTCTTGTTCTTGCAGATGAAACAGCCAATCCGAGATATGTTGCAGCAGATCTTCTTTCACAGGCAGAGCATGATGAGATGGCATCAGCAATCCTGATCACAACAAGTGAGGAACTTGCAAAGAAGGTTTCAGACGAGATCGATGGATTTGTACAGGAGCTTTCCAGAAAAGAGATTATTCAGAAATCTCTGGATAATTATGGGTATATCCTCGTAGCATCGGATCTTGATGAGGCAATTGATGCGGTAAATGAGATTGCTTCCGAACATATGGAGATCGTTACAAAAGATCCATTCCATGTTATGACAAAGATTCGGAATGCAGGTGCGATCTTTATTGGAGAATATTCTTCTGAGCCGCTTGGCGACTATTTTGCAGGACCAAACCATGTACTTCCGACAAACGGAACTGCAAAATTCTTCTCAGCCCTCAGTGTGGATGATTTTATCAAGAAATCAAGCATCATTTCCTATTCCAGAGATGCATTAGAGCCTGTTTATAAGGATATTGTTAAATTTGCTGAATGCGAAAAGTTGACAGCTCACGCAAATTCGATTAAGGTAAGATTTGAAAAATAATAAGAAATGCAGGTGGGGTTATATATGGCAGATAGAATTTCAGCGTTATCACGTAAAACAAAAGAAACGGATATCTCTGTCAGCTTAAATATTGATGGAGCCGGAAAAGCACAGATCAATACAGGGGTTGGATTTTTTGATCACATGCTGGAGGGATTTTCCAAACATGGATTTTTTGATCTGAAACTGCAATGTGAGGGAGACCTTGAGGTAGACTGTCATCACACAATTGAAGACTGTGGAATTGTACTTGGCAATGCGATCAAAGAGGCGGTTGGCGACAAAAAAGGAATCAAACGGTTCGGCAGCTGCATACTTCCGATGGATGAGACACTTGTGCTTTGCGCAATTGATCTTTCTGGAAGACCGTATCTTGTATTTGATGGAGAGTTTACGGCAGAACGTGTCGGTTATATGGACACAGAAATGGTAAAGGAATTCTTTTATGCCATTTCTTATTCCGCAGGGATGAACCTTCATATCAAGGTATTAAATCCGGGAAATAATCATCATATGATCGAAGCAATGTTTAAAGCATTTGCACGTGCACTGGATGAGGCAACTACATATGATCCGCGTATCACGGACATCCTGTCAACGAAAGGAAGTTTGTAATATGGAGCAGAAGAATATTGTAGCAACACTTTATCTGAAAAATGGGAAAGCTGTGAAATCACGCACCGATATGACGGAGATTGATAATGTATATCAGCTGTGTCAGTTATACAACGACAGTGGGATTGACAAGATTATCATCTTTGATCTCAGTACAGACGATGATGAGCATGAGAAGAACATTCATACAATCACAAACATTAACCGCAATATTGAGGTGAAGGTCTGTGCAGGAGGTAACATTAACCGGATCGATGATATTAAAAAACTTTTATATGCGGGTTGTGTGCAGGTAATCTTAAATGCCTCGAAACATGGCAATCTGGAGCTTGCAGCAGAGGCAAGCAGCCGGTTTGGCAAGGATCGTATTCTTGTTTCGGTTGAGAACGTAGACTTTATCTTTAAGCATAAGGGTGAGATTGATCATACGTTTCATGAGATCCTTGTCCTGAATAAAAATATTATTGATGCGATCGAGAATATGACGGATATTCCATATGTCGTAAATTTTGATGATGCGCAGTATGATGAAATCGTAGAGGTTTTAAAACGGGAGAATGTAAGAGGTATTGCAGGACCATTTATTAATGATCCGCATGCGGACATTATGAAGTTAAAAGCAACGCTCTCGAATGCCGGAATTAAAATGGATAATTTTGAAGCCGCATTAAAATGGTCTGACTTAAAGCTTAATTCGGATGGAATGGTTCCGGTTATTGTTCAGGATTACCGGACGGATGAGGTACTTATGCTTGCCTATATGAATGAGGAGGCATTTAACACCACGATCACGATCGGAAAAATGACCTATTACAGCAGAAGCCGTCAGGAACTGTGGATAAAAGGATTGACTTCCGGACATTTCCAATATGTGAAATCTCTTACCGCAGACTGTGATTATGATACCATTCTTGCAAAAGTATCACAGGTCGGAGCGGCATGTCACACCGGAAAAAGAAGCTGCTTTTTCAATCCGATTGTACAGAAGGAATATGTTGAAAAGAATCCACTTAAGGTACTTGAGAGCGTTTATGATGTGATCGCAGATCGGAAAGCTAATCCGAAAGAAGGCTCTTATACCAACCATATTCTGGATAAGGGAATCGATCAGATCTTAAAGAAGCTTGGTGAAGAGGCAACAGAGATTGTAATTGCTGCGAAAAACCCGGAAGCAGAAGCTGTGAAGTTTGAGATCACCGATTTTATGTATCACTGTATGATCCTTATGGTTGAAAAAGGAATCACATGGGAAGACATTACAACAGAACTTGCACAAAGATAAAACGAGAATCAAAAAACAGATCCTGGAAGATACGGGGTCTGTTTTTTTGTGGACGGAATATAATTACATAGACTATAAAGCGAAAAAAGGAGAAAAATTGAAAGAAAAAGATCATAGCCATGCTTATCAGGCCGGATACCGTTACCGGATGCAGAACAATATGAGAGCATTAGAGGGAAAAGAAAAACAGGTGGGGACTGGACGAAGTGGAACATCTTTTCTGATCCGGTTCAGTGTTTCGGCATTTCTGCTGTTACTGTTTCTTTTGAGCAGTCAGTTTTCAAAATTTTTTCCGGATGGGATCAGTGATCAGATATATGAGCAGGTGATCAATAATGATTTGTACACAAAACTGCAAAATTATGTTATTATGATTCTATATGACTAAAAGAGAGGTATAGGATTTATAATATGGCAAAGCTTGCATTATCTGATGAAATTCTGATGCAGATTGAAAAGCCGGCCAGATATATTGGCAATGAGCTTAACAGTATTGTAAAAGATAAAAATACAATTGATATCCGGGTGGCAATGGTTTTTCCGGATGTTTATGACATTGGAATGTCTCATCTTGGAATCCAGATTTTATATGACATGTTTAACCGGAGAGAGGATACGTGGTGTGAGCGTGTATATTCTCCGTGGCCGGATCTTCATGCGATCATGAAAGAGAAAAAGATTCCACTTTTTGGACTGGAATCGCAGGAACCGATTAAAAATTTTGATTTTATTGCGATGACACTTCAATATGAGATGTGTTATACCAATGTGCTGCAGATCCTTGATCTTGCGCAGACTCCACTTCTGGCGAGCGAAAGAGGCGAGGACGATCCGATTGTAATCGGCGGAGGACCATGTACTTACAATCCGGAGCCAATTGCGGATTTCTTTGACTTTTTCTATATCGGCGAGGGAGAGACACAGTATGATGCGCTTTTTGATATGTATAAGCAGATGAAGAACGATGGTGCATCCAGAGAAGAGATCCTTCATGCAATTGCGAAGATCGAAGGCATGTATGTCCCTTCTTTGTATGAGGTAAGTTATAAAGAAGATGGAACAATTGCTGCTTTTACACCGAAATACGAGGATATTCCGAAGACCATCAAAAAACAGATCGTGATGGATATGACAACATCGGTGTATCCGGAGAAACCGATCGTTCCGTTTATCAAGGTGACACAGGACCGTGTTGTGCTTGAGATCCAGAGAGGCTGCATCAGAGGCTGCAGATTCTGCCAGGCAGGAATGATCTACCGTCCTAACAGGGAGAAGGGCGTAGAACGTCTGAAAGACCTTGCATACAAGATGTTAAAGTCAACCGGACATGAAGAGATCTCTTTAAGTTCTTTAAGTTCCTCAGATTATTCCCAGCTGGAAGAACTGGTAACCTTTCTGATTGAGGAATTCCACGGCAAGGGCGTGAATATTTCGCTTCCATCGCTTCGTATCGACGCATTTTCCCTGGATGTTATGGGAAAGGTACAGGACATTAAAAAGAGCAGTCTGACGTTTGCTCCGGAAGCGGGTTCCCAGCGTTTAAGAGATGTTATTAATAAAGGACTGACAAAAGAAGTGATCCTTAACGGGGCAGGACAGGCATTCGAAGGTGGCTGGAATAAGGTAAAACTTTATTTTATGCTTGGACTTCCAACTGAGACAGAGGAAGATATGAAAGCAATACCGGAACTTGCGAATGATATTGCAGCTTTGTATTATGAAACAGTTCCGAAGGAACAAAGAAATGGAAAATGCCAGATTACGATCAGCACTTCGTTTTTTGTTCCAAAACCGTTTACACCATTCCAATGGGCAGGAATGCAGACACCGGATGAGTATTTAAGACGTGCAAAGATCGTTAATGATACCGTAAAGGCTCAACTCAACCATAAGAGCATCCGTTATAACTGGCATGAAGCCGATGTGACCGTATTGGAAGGTGTGCTCGCAAGAGGTGACAGGCGGTTGTCAAAGGCCATTCTTTATGTTTACGAGCATGGTGGTTTTTTTGATGCATGGTCTGAGTTTTTTGATTATTCGAAATGGATCGAAGCATTTGAAGCGTGTGGAATTGACACGGATTTTTATACGATGCGCAATCGCCCGGATGATGAGATATTCCCATGGGATTTTATTGATGCGGGAGTTACGAAGGAGTTTATGTTAAGAGAATGGCATAATGCCCAGAATGAAAAAGTGACACCAAACTGCAGAATGCGTTGTTCTGGTTGTGGTGCAAAACAGTTTAATGGAGGTGTCTGCTTTGAAGGTCAGAATTAAGTTTCGAAAATACGGAGTTATGAAATTTATCGGACATCTTGATATGATGCGGTATTTTCAAAAGGCAATGAGAAGGGCGGATATTGATATCTGTTATTCCGAGGGTTTTTCCCCGCATCAGATCATGTCATTTGCGGCACCGCTTGGTGTAGGAATCACCAGTGATGGAGAATATCTGGATATTGAAGTACATTCCAGCAGAAGTTCGAAGGAAAGTATGGCTGCGCTCAATCAGACAATGGTTCCGGGTGTGGAGATCTGTGGCTATGTCAAACTTCCGGATTCTGCGAAAACAGCAATGTCGATCGTTGCGGCAGCGGATTATGTTCTTTCTTACAAAGAAGGATACCCGGTTATGCACACTAAAACAGAATGGGAAGCACTGCTTCAGGAAGTTTTCTTTGAACAGCCTTCCTTTGTGATCATGAAAAAAACCAAGAAAAGTGAAAAAGAAATTGATTTAAAACCACTGATCTATGATCTGAAAGTCCAGGGAACCGAAGAACAACCGGAATTTTATATTAAGCTTTCTACCGGAAGCACAGATAATATAAAGCCGGAACTTCTGTTATCTTCTATTTATGCAGCAGCAGGGCTTGAATATGACGCCAATGCGATCCAGATCCACAGAAATGATGTCTATGCAGAGGAAGATCAAACGTTTATTTCTCTGCTTGATATGGGAGAGGAGATCCTGAATTCATGAACAGGCTTGCGATCACAGAGATTGTAAAGGGAAAAACAGAATATCTGGCTTATATCATGCTGGATGAAAAGCGGGATTTTGTTGATTTTCAGATGTATGAAAAGGCGGAAAAGACAAGACTGAATGATATTGTGATTGCACGGGTAGAAAATATCCTTCCCAATATCAATGCTGCCTTTGTGCGGATTTCGGAAAACGAACGGTGTTTTTTGCCGTTTGGTAATATAAAATCGCCGGTATTCACCAAAAAACAGTCTAAGAAGAAGGAACTTTCCATTGGAGATGAACTTCTGGTGCAGGTGGAACGGGACGCAGTAAAAACAAAAGAAGCTGTTGTGACGACCAGACTGACTTTAAGTGGAACGTATTCGGTACTTACAACTGACAATGAAAGTCTTGGCGTGTCCAAAAAGATTCCAGATGAAAAGCGGCAAACATTGCAAAGCCAGCTTCAGGAGTGGATGAAAGAGGAAACGGATCGAAACTATGGAATCGTGATCCGTACGAATGCAGCCAAAGTACAGGAAGAAAAACTGCAGCAGGATGTCGGATCCCTCATACAAAAATACCATACTATGATCGATACGGCAGTGCATAAAAATGCCTTTACACAGATCAGTAAGAATCCTCCTGGATATATCAGCCGGCTGAAAAGTACAGATTTTCAGAAAATCGATCAGATCTATACAGACAGCAAGGAGATTTTTCATACGATCCAGGAGGAACTTCCAAATATCCAGGACAGGCTGGTACTTTATCAGGATGAAAAACTCAGTCTTCATGCACTATATAATATTGAAGGCAATATAGACCGTCTGCTGGCAAAACGGATCTGGCTGAAATCCGGCGCAAATATCATTATTGAGCAGCTTGAGACGCTTACGGTTGTAGATGTCAACACCGGTAAAAACATTTCCGGGAAAACAGAAACATTGTTTAAAGTTAATATGGAAGCAGCAGCGGAGGTGGCAAGACAGCTCAGACTTCGTAATATCTCTGGAATGATAATTGTGGACTTTATCAACATGGATACAAAAGAAAAAGACAGGCAGCTGATGGAAATGCTGAAACAGGAAGTGACAAAAGATCCGGTCCGGTGCAGTGTCATTGATATTACAAAACTTGGACTTGTTGAAATTACAAGAAAGAAAGTCTACCGCTCCTTAAAAGAGATTCTTGAAACAAAATGAGAATTTTTTTGAAAAGTTGTTGACATTTGCAAAAACATTCAGTATTATAAGTGAGTATGCCGCACAGTGTGGTTTAAGTCTGCAATTACGCAGCACCGAAGCTGGCGAGTAATGATAATAGGAGGTGCCATATGTACGCAATTATAGCAACAGGTGGTAAACAGTACAAAGTATCTGAAGGCGATATCATTACCATTGAGAAACTTGGTGTTGAAGCTGGTGAGAAAGTTACTTTTGATCAGGTTTTAGCTGTTTCCGGAGACGAAATGAAAGTTGGAGTTCCAACTGTAGCTGGAGCAACTGTAGAGGCTTCTGTAGTGAAAGAAGGCAGAGCTAAGAAAGTAATCGTTTACAAGTATAAGAGAAAAACTGGCTATCACAAGAAGAACGGCCATAGACAGGCGTTCACCCAGGTTAAGATCGAAAAAATTAATGCGTAATCGATAGGTAATTGTTATGATTCATATAACGATTTATCAGAATCATGCAAATGAATGCACCGGTTTTCGATGCATAGGTCATTCGGGATATGCAGATGCAGGAAGTGATATCATATGTGCTGGAGTATCCGCACTTGTGATCAATGCGATTAATTCCATTGAGAAATTCACATCTGTGATGCCTCAGCTTGAGACAGAAGCAGAATCCGGTTTGATCGACTGCAGACTTAAGAATTATACGGATCATGATGTTGCATTACTGATGCAGTCCATGATATTAGGTTTGCAGGGAATACAAAAAGACTATGGGAATGAATTTATCATTCTGGATTTCAAGGAGGTGTAAGACATGTTAAATATGAACCTTCAGTTTTTTGCTCACAAAAAGGGAGTTGGTTCTACAAAGAACGGCCGTGATTCCGAATCCAAGAGATTAGGAGCTAAGAGAGCAGACGGACA
>CAKRMH010000018.1 GCA_934364805.1 uncultured Lachnospiraceae bacterium | reverse complement strand
CGGTTGGTTAGACCTTACCAGACAGGCATTCCACCTGCTAGACTACTCGCCCTTATCTGGGCGCACAATCCCGATTGAACGAGTCCTGCAAGGAACTAATGCCCCTTGTGCTTTTCTCGTTTCTTTTGCTGTTTCATCTCAAACATTCGCTGTTCTTCCGCTTCTTTTTTCTCTCTGTTTCTGAGCTTCCTTCCCAGATAGCGAAAAACATGTTTCCGATCCATTGTAATAATCTGTTCTTTTCTCATGTTGTGTCTCTCCTTTTTGTTAAAAAAATAAGCCAGCAGGGATAATCCCTAACCGGCTGTTAAAAGTAACTCTATATGATCAGGCAATGCCTGTTGTAATGATTAAATCGGGCTCTTCCCGATGTGTTTAGCTGTAACCACCTCCTTTCAAGGCGCAAAAAAACACCTTAACCTTATTGGCTAAAGTGCTTGTATAGTTTGATATTAAATTGTTGTGAGTCAGACAAACTTGAAGTTAGTTTATAAACAATAAATTCTAATCAAACCTAATATTAGAAGATGCGCAGGATAAAATAAATAAAAAAACCACTTGGAGAATACTTTCCCCTTTTCCATTCGCTTGCCACTATAGAAATATAAAATTACAATTCCTGCAAGAGCGATTCCTAACATACTTCCTAACGCATAAGCAATGTTTGTACCTAGCGAAAATCTTCCAATACCCCCTGCAAAATTAAAAAGTCCAAATAATAACATCGAAATAATGAATGTATATTTTATCTTATTTCTTGATCCTCTACTCCATATAAACAACAGTGTAAATATTGGTGCCAATAATGCCCAATCGCTGAATAAAGAAAGTACTATCAATCCCAAGATACATATATCTTTTAAAAATTTATTTGATACTTTATCATTCACAATTAGAATTATAAAACATATGAGCAATGTAAATAACATATTCAAACCTTGAAATTCTAACACTCCATTTGTTGTAAACGCCATACAATATGGGATTTCAGAAATCAAGGCAAATATTAGCAGTCTAATCGCATAATTCTTTTTTGAATGAGTATATTGAAAGCCCTCTACAAGAAAGTAACACATTGTAATTGCTGTAAAATACCCTATGTCCAGAAATAGCTCCGACAGAAAATATCCTGATTTCATAAAGATTTGTGAAATATGATTCAATAACATAGTCAACATGGCTATGTATTTAATAACATCTCTGTTTAATTTTGGGCTACGATACGCCATTTTTGTTTCCATATTTACCTCCACGAATTCCGATTTGCAAATCACATTCTTTTTTACATAGGCACATTATACCACAGTACGTTTATTTTTCGTTACTGCAATAAATAAGCTCTAGATTCTATTTAAAGAATATCTTACTAACGCCACTGATAAACTTCCAGAATTATCTATAATGTTACCCGTTAAAGATGACGGAACAATTGATTATGATTATATGGAAATAAGTATACGCGAACTTTCCGCTTACTTATCAATATGCGGACTAGATAGTTATGAATTAAATTCATCCGAGAAAAACGCTCTAAAACACTTTCAAAATAATAAGGTGAAATATAAAGTATATAAACTTGGTGAAGGAAATGAAAGACTATTTGATATATCAAGTCCCAAAAAGCGTTTTAACGCTAACGCAATAACATTCGGTGGCAAATATCCATACGTTGTAAGAAGCAGTTTAAACAATGGTATTCGAGGATACATAACACAAGATGAATGTTATCTTAATCCTGCAAAAACAATTTCATTTGGACAAGATACAGCAACTATATTTTGTCAAGAAAAGCCTTACTTTACTGGTGATAAAATCAAAGTTATGTCATATCGTGACTGTGAATTAAATCCAGAGCTTGCTTGCTATCTTCTAACAGTAATGAGAAAAGCATTTCAAAATTTTGCATGGGGACAATCTTCGTTTAATGAAAATGTATTAAAAAATATGGAAATACGTCTTCCTGTGGATTCAAATGATAACATCGACTACACATATATTACAGCATTCATAAAAGCACAAGAAAAATTATCAATTAAGAATGTTATTGATTGGAAAGATAAAATAATAAATACATCAAAGAAATGTATATAGAAAATAGGACTTCCTCACTTTTATATCGGGAAGTCCTATTTCTTTAGCGTGTTCTCTTATTCTAATATAATTTTGCTCCTGCTGGAATATGGTTATCAACCATAAGAAGATGAAGTTCTTCATCCTCTGAATCTTTAAGATTATTTACTGCTGAAAGTAACATACCACAGGATTCAATTCCCATCATTGCTCTAGGTGGAAGGTTTGTGATGGCGATCAGTGTTTTGCCAACTAACTCTTCCGGCTCATAGTAAGCGTGGATCCCGCTAAGGATTGTGCGGTCTGTACCTGTTCCATCGTCAAGTGTGAACTGTAACAGTTTCTTTGATTTTGGTACTGCAACACATTCTTTTACCTTTACTGCACGGAAATCAGATTTGCTGAATGTATCAAAATCAACTGATTCTTCAAACAATGGCTCGATTTTTACATTGGAGAAGTCAATCTTCTCGTTTGGTGTAAAGAATCCGTTGTTGTCAGATGCTGCACTGACTGTCTCATCATTTGAAACTGTTTTTGCAGCCTTGGCAGCTTTTTTCTCGGAGTCGAGCGACTTCATCGTTGGGAACAGTAATACATCGCGGATTGCCGGTGAGTTTGTCAGTAACATAACCAGACGGTCAATTCCGTATCCGATTCCACCTGTTGGCGGCATTCCAATATCAAGTGCATTTAAGAAGTCTTCATCGGTGTGGTTTGCTTCCTCATCTCCTGCAGCAAATGCAGCTTCCTGAGCAGCAAAACGTGTTCTCTGATCGATTGGATCATTTAACTCTGAGTATGCGTTACACATTTCACGTCCATAGATGAATAACTCAAAACGCTCTACATAATCCGGATTTTCCGGTTTTCTCTTGGTAAGTGGAGAGATCTCTACCGGGTGATCCATTACGAAAGTAGGCTGGATCAGCTTCTCTTCTACGAATTCCTCGAAGAACAGGTTTAAGATATCGCCTTTTTCGTGTCTCTCTTCGTACTCTACATGATGTTCGTCAGCGACTTTTTTCGCTTCTTCTGTAGAGTGGATCTCATTAAAATCAACACCTGCATATTTTTTCACTGCGTCAAGCATGGTGATTCGTTCGAATGGCTTGCCGAGGTCGATCATTTCTTCTGCGTATGGGATCAGTGTTGTTCCACATACTTCCTGGGCAACATAACGGAACATGTTCTCTGTAAGATCCATCATTCCATAGTAATCGGTATATGCCTGATATAACTCCATCAGTGTGAATTCCGGGTTATGTCTTGTATCGGTTCCTTCATTACGGAATACACGTCCGATCTCATAGACACGCTCTAATCCGCCGACGATCAGTCTCTTTAAGTAAAGCTCAAGGGAAATACGTAATTTTACGTCCTCGTCAAGTGCGTTAAAGTGTGTCTCAAATGGTCTTGCTGCTGCACCACCTGCATTGGCAACAAGCATTGGTGTCTCAACTTCCATGAAGTGCTGTCCGTCAAGGTAACGGCGGATTGCACTGATGATCTGGGAGCGTTTTACGAAAGTATCCTTTACATCAGAGTTCATGATCAGATCCACATATCTCTGACGATATCTGGTGTCTGTGTCTGTAAGACCATGATATTTTTCCGGAAGAATCTGTAAGCTCTTGGATAAAAGAGTTACCTCTGTTGCATGGATGGAGATCTCACCTGTTTTGGTCTTGAAAACAGTTCCTTTGATTCCTAAGATATCACCAACATCGTATTTTTTGAAATCCTTGTAGGAATCCTCTCCGATGTTGTCTCTTGCAACATAGGCCTGAATGCTGCCCTTTAAATCCTGGATATTGCAGAAGGATGCTTTACCCATGACACGTTTGAACATCATACGACCTGCAACTGATACTTCTTTTCCGTCCATTTCCTCAAAGTTATCTTTGATATCAGCACTGTGTACGGTCACATCATATTTTGTGATCTGGAATGGGTCTTTTCCATTCTCCTGTAATTCCTGTAATTTTTCACGACGAACCTTTAACAGCTGGTTTACATCCTGCTGTGCATTGTTCTGTCCATTTTTCTGCTCTGCCATTGTTTCCTCCGTTCTTACAGCGGGACGCTGTTTTGCGCCGGCCGTATTATTCTACATTTGAACGCTGGATCTCAAGTACTTTGTACTCTAAGTCTCCAGCCTGTGTCTCAACTGTTACTACGTCTCCTACTTTCTTTCCAAGTAATGCTTTTCCTACTGGAGACTCATTTGAAATCTTGCCTTTTAAGCTGTTTGCCTCTGTAGATCCTACGATTTTGTACTCTAATTCTTCGTCAAATTCGCAGTCTAAGATACGTACTTTACATCCAATGCTGATCGCATCGAGGTTCACTTCTTCCTCTACAACGACTTCTGCATTTTTTAAGATTTTCTCGATCTGCTCGATACGGGCTTCGATATCGCGCTGCTCATCTTTTGCTGCATCATACTCTGCGTTCTCTGATAAGTCTCCCTGCTCACGGGCTTCTTTGATCTTCTGAGAGATCTCTTTACGTTTTACAACTTTTAAGTCTTCCAACTCATCTTCAAGTTTTCTAAGACCTTCGTAGGTCAAAATGTTTTTTTTGTCCATTCTTTTACCCTTCTTTTTTATTAATTCCCGCATTCGATACTCCAGAATGGGGTAATTCGCCTAATTTAACCAATGTATTATATCTGAAAGCCCCGGAACTGTCAAGGCTTGCGGTACTTTCCCGATATACTGCCTGTTATTTTTTTAACAATCTTTCCAGTTCTTCATAGCTCTCTACTGCATTGATCGCTACACGAAGTTTTGCTGAATTTGGATATCCTGCCGTATACCATGCCGCATGTTTGCGGATTTCGCGGATCCCGGTGTATTCTCCTTTGAATTCGAGCATCATTTTTGCATGGCGCAGAATCATGTCTGTCACTTCTTCCGCCGATGGTTTCGGGAGTTTTTCGCCTGTCCTGAAGTAATGAAGGATCTGTTCAAAAATCCATGGATTGCCCTGTGCGCCGCGGCCGATCATAAAACCATCGCAGCCGGTCTGCTCTTTCATTGCGATGACGTCCTCTGCGGTAAGCAGGTCTCCATTTCCGATCACCGGTATGGATACTTCTTCTTTTACCTGACGGATGATGTCCCAGTCTGCTTTTCCAGAATAATACTGCTCTCTGGTCCTTCCGTGTACGGCAACTGCTGCTGCACCGGATTCCTGTGCGACCCTTGCCATCTCTACTGCATTGACATGCTCATCGTCAAATCCTTTGCGGATCTTGACGGTGACCGGTTTCTGGATCGCTTTGACGGTTTTTTCTATGATTTTTCCCGCAAGAACAGGATTTTTCATAAGTGCGGAGCCCTCTCCGTTGTTGACGATTTTTGGCACCGGACAACCCATGTTGATGTCTAGGATGTCAAACGGGCGTTCCTCGATCTCATGGGCAATCTGCGAGATGATATCCGGGTCTGAGCCAAACAGCTGCAAAGATACGGGATTTTCCCGCGGATCGATCTCTAAAAGCGCCTGTGTATTCTTGTTTTTATACAGGATTGCTTTGGCAGAGACCATCTCCATACAGAGAAGTCCTGCGCCTTTTTCCTTGCATAGTAAGCGAAATGGCAGGTCCGTCACACCTGCCATAGGAGCCAATATTAAGTTATTTTCTAAGGTTACGTTGCCGATCTGAAGCGGCGTGATCTTATTTTGTTCCATTTTGTTTTGGCTGCATTCTGTTGTTGTTTATTTTGTCTTGCGGTTCTGTTTCTTATACACGCGGTAAATCCCCTGCAGTGTCAGGTTGGAATCGTAGATGTCGATGCTTTCTGTCTCGTTTGCGATGATACGGCCAAGTCCGCCGGTTGCTACGACTTTGATCTTGCCAAGCTGTGCTTCTTCCTGCATTTTGCGGATGATATACTCGGTCTGACCAATCTGTCCATACATCAGTCCTGCCTGCATACTGCTGATCGTCTCTTTTGCAAGGATGCTCTGCGGTTTTTTGATCTCGATCTCTGGAAGCTTGGCTGCGTCCTGCCACAGTGCTTTTGCGGAAATGCGGATTCCAGGTGCTGTAACTCCGTATAAAAATGAGCCGTTTGCATCTACAAGATCGTAGGTTGTTGCTGTGCCGTAGTCAATAACGATGACTGGTCCGCCGTAGATCTCATATGCCGCAACTGCGTCCACGATCCGGTCCGCACCGATCTGCTGTGGATTTTGTGTTACGATACGGATTCCGGTCTTGATTCCGGATTCTACGATGATTGGTTTGATGTCAAAATATTTGATCATTGCACCCTCTAAAGAATGCATGATATTTGGCACGACGGAGCAGATGATCGCATCATTGATCGAATCCGGTTCAATGTTGTTGTTCTGGATCAATGTTGTAAGGATCATTGCATATTCATCCGATGTTCTCGGCATTTTCGTCGTAATGCGGAAGCTTGCCGCCATCTGGTCTTTTTCCTGGTCAAATACACCTACTGTTATATTTGTATTTCCTACATCTATCGTTAATACCATTTTTACTCCTCCTCGTCAAAACCTTCTCCAAGAAACATGATCCGGTAATATGTTTCCACGGATTCCAGAAGGTCACGTTTTGTGTTCTGATACTGCTTGATCTTTAAAACGCTTCCGATCTCATCATACAGAAGGTCATTTTCATCGCAGGAGGTACAAAATTCCAGTTCCCCGTCCTCATTGAATACCAGCTGCAGGATTCCTCCGACATCTTCGGTAAAAAGTACACACATAATGCGGAGTTCATCCTTGATCGTATCCGGTAAACCGGTAAAATTCTCATTGAGATAGTATTTTTTATTGTATGCACTGGCTCCGCAGAGCACGATTTTCTCATTAGACATAGCCATATAATCCTCTTACCGATACTTCTCCGCTGGATACCATTTTGCGGGATTCCCAGGTATCCACGATCAGTTCGCCTTTCTTTGTGATCCCCATTGCTTTTCCCTCGAAGGGTTCCTTCGGGTCTAAGACTCTTACGCTTTTGTTCATGTTGACAAGTATGGAGTTATATTCCTTTACCAGTCCGCTCAGATCCTCGGTTTCCATGAAAATTGCATAATAATGCTCAAACTGTTCCAGTATCTGCTCGATCAGTTCCGCTCTGCGGATCCGTTTTCCGGTCTGTAAAAATATGGAGCCTGCGGTCTCAGCAATCTCCTCTGGAAAATGCTCATTATGTACGTTGATTCCAATTCCGATCACGATATGATTGATAAAATCGAACTGCGCACTCATTTCTGTCAGTATTCCACAGATTTTTTTGCCTCCGATGACAATGTCATTCGGCCATTTAATAAGTGCTTCCGTGCCGGCACATTTGGAGATTGCTCTTGCAACCGCCATCGCCGCTACAAGTGTAAGCATGGATGCATGATTCGGGTTCATCTCCGGCTTCAACAGAAGTGTCATAAAAATCCCAGTTCCAGACGGTGAATCCCAGCTTCTGCCTCTTCGTCCGCGTCCGGCTTCCTGACGATCTGCAACGACAAGTGTGCCGCTTGGATGTCCTTCCTCTGCGAGTTCTTTGGCTCTTATGTTCGTGGAATCGGTCACATCATAATAGTAGATCTCCTGTCCTGCCCATGTTGTATTACGGATGCTTTCCAGTTCTACTTTGTTCATTAGATCCGGCGCAGATACGATGTGATATCCTTTATTCGGCACTGCCTCGATCTCATATCCGGCTTCTTTTAACTGTTTGATTGCTTTCCAGACTGCGGTTCTGGATACTCCGAATTTATTACACAGGTCCTGTCCGGAAACATACCCATCGGTTTCCCTCAGGGCCTCAAGAATCTCTGATTTCATAATTCTCCCTATTCGTCAGAAAGTGTAGCTTTCATTACGGCTTTGATCGTATGCATACGGTTCTCTGCCTCATCAAACACAACAGAACGAGGTCCTTCAAATACCTCATCGGTTACTTCCATCTCACTCAGACCGAATTTCTCATGGATCTGACGTCCAACTCCGGTCTTTAAATCATGGAAGGCCGGAAGACAATGCATGAAAATTGCGGTATCTTTGGCATTTTCAAATGCTTTTGCATTGACCTGATATGGTAAAAGATCTTTGATTCGCTCTGCCCATACTTCCTCTGGTTCGCCCATGGATACCCACACATCTGTGTAAATGACATCTGCATCCTTTGTTGCTTCCGCTACGTTTTCCGTCAGTGTAATGGATGCTCCGGTCTCTGCTGCTGTCTTTTTGCAGTATGCAACAAGGTCTTCTGCCGGGAAGTATTTCTTATTGGTGCATGCCACAAAATCCATGCCAAGCTTTGCACAGGTTACCATGAGAGAATTGCCCATATTATAACGCGCATCCCCCATGTATACAAACTTGATTCCCTTCAGATGTCCGAATTTCTCACGAACGGTCAGCATATCTGCCAACATCTGTGTCGGATGGAATTCATTGGTCAGTCCGTTCCATACTGGAACTCCTGCATATTTGGCAAGTTCTTCTACAATGTCCTGTCCATAACCACGGTATTCGATTCCATCAAACATACGGCCAAGCACTCTTGCCGTGTCCGCAATGCTTTCCTTTTTGCCGATCTGGGAACCACTTGGATCCAGATAGGTTACATGCATACCGAGGTCATGTGCAGCCACTTCGAAAGAGCATCTGGTACGGGTACTTGTCTTCTCAAAAATCAGTGCGATGTTTTTGCCGATCAGGCTGTCATGCATCACGCCCTGATGTTTTTTCTGCTTCAACTCTGCAGCAAGATCAATCAGATAAGTGATCTCCTCTGGAGTGTAATCCATAAGTTTCAAAAAGTTCCGTCCTTTTAATGTCATAGCTCTTTCCTCCTGTTTCTACAATGATGTTATTTTACCGCATTTGAAATTGGAATACAATAGAAAAAGAGCCGGTCCCTGACCTCATGTCATGGTTCCGGCTCATCACTGGTTATATAAAATTAATAGAATACCATAGATCCAATCGCAAGTCCTGCGTGACCGGATGAGGTTGTTTTAAAATAATGTGCACCTCCGGTATTGTCCTGTCCGGACAATGCTGCGTTTGCAGCCTGCATTGCTGTGGAACTTGGTCCGCTTGCAAGTACTCTTGCCAGTTTACCGGAAGATGCCGGCGTAAACTGGCCTCTCTGATAAACAACTTCGTATACGCTATATGGGAATGAACCACTCTTCACACGGTTTACAACGACTGCTCCTACTGCTAACTGGCATTCATAAGATTCTCCGCCAGCTTCGCACTGGATGATCGCTGCAAGGAGTGTTGCGTCATCGACCGACGCTGCAACTGCAGATCCCTGCTGTGTCTCTGCGGCACTTGCAGAACTGCTCTTCTGCGCTGCTTCCGCTTCTTTCTTAGCTGCTTCAGCGGCTGCCTTCTCTGCTGCTTCTTTTCTCGCAGCTTCTTCTTCCTCCAGTGTGACTCCTGTTCCTACGTTCATTGATGTCTCAACATATTCAGCACTTACGTAACAGGTCAGGGAATCATATCTGACTGCTACCCATCCATCCTGTACTTCTGCTGAAGTATCTACGGAGATCAGATCTCCTTCCGCCATCGTCGTAACGATCTCTGCTTCTGTGTTCTGATCCTTTCGTACTCTAAGTCCTCCGGTCAATGCTCTTGCAACTGTCTCACAATGTGCTTTTGCATAATTCAAAGCATCTGTTCCCATTACACAGTAAGCATTGTTTACATATCCGGTAAGATTGCCTGATGTGATCTTGGTCCATTCAGGTCCCGCTTCTACGATCGTAGCCCGGTCTCCCTTGTAAAGTTTACCAACGATCTGTGCATCTGAATTTGCATCCTCTCGGACATTCAGGCTGCTGTCCTCGATATTCGCCATCAGATAATTCTGCCATTCCTGCTCCTCCGGAGTCAGTTGTGGCTCTGCCGTTCCTTCTGTCTGTACATCCGGATCCGCTGCAGATTCGGTTTCTGCGTCATTTGCCGCAGTCACCACATCGACATCTGTCTTCTGGATATCAACGATGTCATCTAATCTCTCTGCTGTCATTAACTGGTAGTTTGTTAAAACTGCAGTTACGCCAGCTATGCCTTTCAGCTCAAAACCAGTGTTTCCTACTTTGGTGCTTTCGTCTGCCACAGTTGTCTGCGCCTCAACGATTCCTCCGTCAGTTACCGCTGTGATTGTCATAACGCAAAGTGAACAAAGGACAACAATGCTCTCAATCACCTTTTTGTTAAGCTTCATACATAACCTCCATATGGTGTAATTCTTAAGTAAAAGTATTACACTAATGTTTCGTTTTTAAACATTATATTGCAAATGTTACGAATTTGTTACGATGGATAGTATAGCAGAAAGACTGCTATTTGTCAAATTTCACCCATTTTTATGCTGTTATTCAAGGGAAGATTTCCTGTAAAACCGTTGATATCAGGCGGTTTTGCGTTTCTTCATCCAGTGGCGCTTTTGCGCTTCCTGAAATCGTCTTTTCTGATGTCTGGACGCTCTGACCGGCTTCCTCTTCCATGACGATCGTAAGGTATTTTTCTACTCCGGAAATGATCCGATCCGCTTTTCTTCTCATTCCGTTTATCTTATGTATCAGTACAAGCATTCCGATAAACAGCAGTGCCTGTCCTCCAGCCATGACTGGCATCGCATATTCATGCATCCATACAATGAACTGATCCATATATTTCACTCCTTTTCCCATTGATCACCTTCTGTGACAGAGACCTGTCCTCCGGCTGACTCTATTGTATACGATATCTGCGTTTCAAAAAAGAGCCTGCGCCCGTCTTTTCA
The DNA here is from genome assembly GCA_934364805.1 of uncultured Lachnospiraceae bacterium. Lineage (GTDB taxonomy): Bacteria > Bacillota > Clostridia > Lachnospirales > Lachnospiraceae > Roseburia. Next base: position 48,866 of record CAKRMH010000018.1, on the reverse strand, counting down.
TCGCAAGTTTCGCTATAATCTGTCATTGGATATCAGATAACCGGAAAAACAATAGCTGAATGCGTCATTAATATTGATCAGCCTGTTATATCCCTGTTTGGTAAGGATCTCGATCAGTTGTCCGGGATTGGAACAGTTTTCTGCCGATGTGATCCAGTATATCGTTTCCTCCCCAAGAAATTGTTTTAAGATCTGTGGATTCCACAACTCCCTGCTGCCACATTCCGGAACTGTGAGCCCTCTTGTTTTCTCAATAATATCCTCAAAATACAATAAAATCTGTGGCAGATATTCCTTCAGACTGATATTGCCAAGATGCCAGATGCCCATACGGGACTGATTACGTTTTTTATCCCTGTGATACTGCATGCACTCATAATCGTTATCGTGCTGGCATTTTATTGCGCAGTCGACCCCATTCGGAGATATCCCTGCCTGACATCCCCGGTCCGCCGGGAAATTCCTCCCTGTCATGAGGGATGTGTATTCGCGTGGAGAATCCCAGACCGGACCATGATACAGAAGGATGGAGGGATACGGACTGCTGCCGAATTGCCGTTCAAACAGCTTTAACATTTCCTGAAGTTTCTGATAATCAGAGCCTGGCTTACCCTTGTTCTGCTTAGCATACTGTCTCGTGAACGCCTTAATACGAAGCACATTCGTACCAAATGCTCCAAAGTAAAAAAGCCAGTCGTTTTCCCGTATATATCCCGATTTCAACACCGGAATCGTCTGTCCTTCCATTCCACAGATCAATTTCGTAAGTTCATCATTTTCCATTGTAAAATGATAGCCTTCCTCCAGGCAATCGAGATTCCCATGGATCGGATCGCCGTTTCCACATAAAAAATATATATTTTCTGCTCCCGTTTTCCGGAGACTTTCATATGGATAATCAAGAAAATAGATCAGTTCCCGCCGATGTGGATGATCGATCGGGATATTGCCCGCCAGATGCAGCCGCTGAAGCGGCGTGATATAAGGTAAAAGCACTGTGCAGGTCGGATATTTCTTTAGAATGTGAAGAAGTGCAATGATCGTGGCATACGTGTATACACCCAAAACGCAAATATCAAGAATAGCCCCATCTTCCAGCGGAAATTTATCTTCCCATACTTGCTGCTCCCGCTCAAACAGGTCTGTCTGTGCAGATTCCCGATGATAAAACCCTGTCAGATACACATACGTTGTCCGCTGATCGTCCACGCTGTTCAAAATGCTCCCACTTTGAATGATTACGTCCTTCTGACACTGAAAAAGATGCCGATAATATCGTGATCCCAACCTTCTGCCCTTCCTTACCCTCTACATAACGTGCCATGTCTGCCCGTGTAAAATATACACAAAAATGTAATTTTTATTTTAATCTATCCAGTTTTTTTTACAAGTGTTTTTGTTGACTTTTCATTTTTAGAGTATAATATATAAAAAGCATAACTCACCCGAGTTACATAATCCTGAATCAAGAAAGGACATGAACATGAAAAAGATCATTATGACCGGTGGCGGCACTGCCGGCCATGTTACACCAAACATTGCGCTGATGCCTTCTCTTAAGGAGGCCGGATACGAGATCTCTTATATCGGTTCTTATAACGGGATCGAGAAAAAGCTGATTGAGGACCGTGGTATCCCATACTACGGAATCTCTTCCGGAAAACTCCGCAGATATTTCGCCTGGAAGAATTTCTCGGATCCGTTCCGCATCATAAAAGGATACGGCCAGGCAGTACATCTCATGCGCAAAATAAAACCGGATGTTGTATTCTCCAAGGGAGGATTCGTTTCTGTACCTGTCGTTCTTGCAGCAAAGCTCTGCAATGTTCCGGCCATCATCCATGAATCCGATATCACCCCTGGTCTTGCAAATAAACTTGCGATTCCAGGCGCCCGCAAGGTATGCTGCAACTTCCCGGAGACATTAAAATATTTACCTGCAGATAAAGCAGTTCTTACCGGTTCACCGATCCGTCGTGAATTATTTGGCGGTGATCCGTCCAAAGCGGTCAGCTGCTGCAATTTCCCGGATCATAATAAGCCGGTTCTTCTGATCATTGGCGGAAGCCTTGGTTCCAAGGCGATCAATGAAGCGATACGTAAGATCCTTCCAGAGCTTCTGGAGCATTTCTATGTCATTCATTTATGTGGAAAAGGGAATCTGGATGAGCAGTTAAAGGGCGTTCTTGGATATTCCCAGTTTGAATATGCCAATGCAGAACTTACCGATATGTTCGCACTTGCCGACCTTGTGATCTCGCGTGCCGGTGCCAACTCCATCTGTGAGCTCCTGGCTCTGCATAAACCAAACATACTGATTCCGCTGCCTGCTGCTGCAAGCCGCGGCGATCAGATTCTAAATGCCAGATCCTTTGAGAAACAGGGCTTCTCCTGTGTCTTAGAAGAGGAATCCCTGACTGACCAGCTTCTTTTAGATACGATCCGGAAGGTATATGACTCCCGTGAGCAGTACATTCAGGCAATGTCCCAAAGCGGACAGCTGGATTCCATCGGAACGATCATGAAACTGATTGAAGATGTTTCCAAATAATATTGTTTGCTGAATCACAAACTCCCGGAAATAACGGTCTGATTCTTATAGAGTTAAGCTGTTATTCCGGGAGTTTTCTGGTTCTTATGGTTTGTAGTTCTTACTGTTTTGCAGATCTTACAGTTTCATCTCTTTGCAGATCTGTGCCATCTCATCATCTGTGAATTCTTTATGCTTCCATTCGATCACATTGGTGTTATCATCGGATGCATAACGCGGGATCAGATGCATATGATAATGGAACACCGTCTGTCCTGCAACTTCTCCGTTATTCTGGACCACATTGTATCCATCACATTTCAGTATCTCTTTCTCATGCGTGATGATCTTTTTGGCAAGCCTGGATGCCTTTGCCAGGACTTCTTCATCAATCTCATAAATATTGGCATAATGCTCTTTCGGAAGGATCAGTGCATGGCCCTTTGATGCAGGACTTGCATCCAGGATCACCTTAAAATCATCATCCTCATAAATGGCGTTGGTAGGGATTTCTCCGTTTGCCAGTTTACAGAAAATACAGTTATTGTCTTTCATAATTCTCTATCTCCTTTACCTTGATTTGTCGAATTCTGTAGAATGTAAATCGTTGCATTCGTATATTGAAAATGCTAAACTCTACCCTATGGGAGGGATGGTTATGTTGCGCAACGAGGATTATCAACATATATTTCATGAGATCAAAAACATGATCACGATTATAAACAGTTCACTTCAGCTGATTGAAAAACAGCATCCGGAGGTGTCTGGTTTTGCTTACTGGAACGATACGATTTCTGATGTCCACGTTCTGCGGAACATCATCATCGAATTATCCACTGCCAGACTGGGCAGCGACCTGAACAAAACACCAACCGATATGAATAAATTTATGGAGCAGATCATGAACTCCGCAAGGGTCTGCTTCGAGGATACCAATATCCGCTGCACATTCCATGCACCGGATAATCTGAAACCTGTGCCCATTGACCAGATGCGTTTGAGAGAAGCCATCGTCAATCTTCTCAAAAATTCCTACGAAGCTGTCGGAACTTCAGGAACAATCGATATCTATGCTTATGAGTGCTCTGATTCGCTTTGTCTGGATATCAAAGATTCTGGCTGTGGCATGGATCCACAGACTCTGGATCAGCTCTATACCCCATTTTTCACTTCCAAAGATAAAGGAAACGGTCTCGGTCTTGTTATCACCAAAAGCATTATCGAAGCACACGGTGGAAGCCTTACCTGTCAGTCCATGCCCCAAAAAGGCACAACTTTTACCATTTCTTTACCATTTGAACTTCCAGTGTCCTCTTAACCGGCGATCGGAAACAGCTGGTCTAACATGCGAAGGGTCTTAAAATCGCCTTTTGCCGTCATTTCTCCTGTCATAAATGCTCTCTGGAAGGTCATTCTTCCATCCAGGATCGACTGCATCACTTCCGGTGTCATACGAACCAGAATATCTGCGGTCTCCTCTCCATAATAGATCGACAGTTCCTCATTATTCACCGATACAAATAATGGCTTTTTAAATCCATCAAATGTAAACAGATAACTTGCCGTAAAGTCTGCTCTTGGAGCAAAATGAGCTTTTAACTCTGCAATATAAGGATTATCATTCTCATTTTTGGCCATTCCAAGCATATCCTTGAACATGGAAGCAAGCTCTTCAATATCTTCCTTCTGTTTCTTCACATACGTATCATCGGACACATACTTGGAAAGCTGCTCACTCTCCTGCGGAGTAAGGTTCAGCTGCTGTGTGCGCAGTACCTTCTGTTTTACTGCCTGATTACTGTTTGGCAGACTCTTCACCTTCTGTGATATTGTTCGATACAGATTCTCCGCTTTCTTCTCGATGATAAGCGTATAATCCGTGTTCATCTGGAAAGCAACAAGATCATCTACGTAACCACATAATCCTGCACACGGGCGTCCTCCAAGAATCTCCCATGCATTGGCAAGTGTAAGTTCCCCCTCACGCTCTCCATATGTCGTTGACATTACGATTGGCTGCATATAGGTATTGCTGATCTTCTCTTTATCACCATAAAGCCAGCATGCATCCAGAAATTGCTGCATATATCCACCAATTCCAAGCCACTCGATCGTCGTCGCAAGGATAATTCCGTCTGCATCTCCAATGGTCTGCGGAAGTGTCGCAATCTCATTCTTGTGCTCATAAATATTATAACGCTGTACCGTTACCCGAAGTTCATTCAAAACCTCTTCCATTTTATTTAATACATATAAGGTAGGATCGTCTAACAGACCTCTTCCACCATAGTAAATATTGATTTTCATCTGCTGTATCTCCCATCACATGATCTCTTTTCAGTATATTGATTTTCAGGCAGAAAATCAACTATTACTGTCGGATCGTTTTCTTCTGTACAACAGCATCCCCATAAGAATTCCTGTAAACAAACCACCTAGATGCCCCCAGTTATCCGTGCCTGCTGTGGCAACTCCATAATACAGGCTGAAAGCGATCATAAACAGAACTCCTGGTGTCGTAAGGGACTCATATCTCCCACGATGACAGATGACAACCCAGAGTGTGCCTCCTACCACCCCAAAAATTGCTCCGGAAGCACCAGCTGCAACCGCATAATTCCCAGTTTTGCACATTATGAGATACGATAACAGATTTCCTCCGATTCCCGACATCAGATACAGGATCAGAAAACGGATATGCCCCATGGCTTTTTCCAGCCAGGAGCCCATATATCCCAGCATAAACATGTTATTGACCAGATGCCGCATTCCAAAATGTAAAAATGCCGCTGTAATAAACCTCCAGTATTCTCCGTTCTGAAATATCCGGGCCGGATACATTGCACCCTTTGAAAGCATATAGGATGCCTTTTCCGGATTGCCATTCACTGCAAGATGAATAAATACCAATACATTGATCACGATGAATATCACAGTGACTATATAAGCTAAAAAAGGCAGCTTTTTCTTATTTTTCTCCAAAGCTGTTATCAATCCGTAAAAATCTGCCGGCTGATCCTCATAAACCATGACTTTTCCACTTGTCTTATTATATACCCAGACGTTTTCCACATTTGCACACAAAATACGAACATCCTGCTCGTCATATCCGATCAATATGGTCAGAAGATCCACCGAAACCTGGTCTTCTAAGGCCGATTCCCCATAAGAACCTGCTGCTGTCTTTTTCATCATGAACCGGATCTGCTCTTTCAGCCTTTGCAGTTCCGATACGGTGATCGGTCTGACCGTCGTTCCATCAAGAAGGAGAATTGTTCTGCATACTCCCTGCACATATTGATAAAAGATCTCTGTCGGTCCATATTGTCCCTGCAGCCTGCGATATCCCTGTTCTTTAAGGATCTCCTGCATCTGTTGCATCATGCCAGTCACCCCCTGCGTCGATAAGGGTATTATAATATATGACCGGTGTTTCTTCTAGAGAAACCTGTATTTTACATCTGCAAACCGGATGATGTCATTGCTTTTTAACTGACGCACTTCTTTGTAGGGAAGCAGTTCATCATTAATATAAGTTCCATTTGTGGAATTAAGATCCTCAATATAGTATTCTTTATTCTTTGCATCGATTCTGGCATGATATCTGCTGATCGTGTCCTTTTCAATGCGTAGTTCTGCATCTTCTGCTTTTCCAATCCGCACTGCCTGGCTGGTGATTCTTAAATTCTGCAGCTGCTCCGTTCCCTCATACATTAAAATTCCTTCTGGATGAACAGCATATTCTCCCAGACACACAGTTGGATGAATCTGGATCTTTTCCTCCGGAATGGGATCATCCGGGTAAGCAATCCAGGAATCCTGCTGTTTGGGAGCTCTTTTTGCTTCCTCCCTGCCTGCTTCTTGTAGTTTCTTATCTTTTCCGAGCAATTCCGCCAGATTTTGTCTCCATTCCTGATAAATCCTTTGAATCTCACCGAATAACTGATCTAAAATATGTTTCTGCCTCTCTTCTTCCTGCTTTCGGATGTTGTCTGTTTTCAAGCTCTCATACCGCTTTCTGCCTGGCATATCTTCTTCAAAGGATACATCTTTTTCAGTTAACACCTCCTTATCAAAAGAACGAACGGGAGCTTCCGACTTCCACTGCACCTGCGCTGCAGCTTCAACTGCTGATGTTCTCTCACATCTTCTTGCGATGATCTCGTCGCGGATATCCATAATGCTATATGCTTCATCCAATGTTTTCTCATAGATCGCATAACCGATGCGGACTGCTTCCTGATCCATATGGTCGATCTTTGTCAGAAGATACTCCATAAGCTGCTGAAATTCGCTCGAAATCTGCTCATGATGTCCCGGATAGATCGCAAAAATGATCTCCTGGTTCTGATTGGTCACAAACACCTGCTCCGGATCAAGCAAAAGACAATTCTGATCTAACAGATTACATTCTAATATCTCAATTTCACTACAGATACTGATGATCATCCGTTCCACAAAATCAATGCCAATTTTTTGTATTCTACAATATGTATCTAGCGACTGCTTTCCGGAGATGTTATACCAATACTGCCCTGTCCCGTCGATATAACACCGTTCAACCGGTAAAAGTCCTGGCAGTTTTCGCCTTAACATCATCCTCTCATCAAACTCATGTCCGATACTGACTGGTATTTTCATATAACTTCCGGTCAGATTCCGGTCATAAATTACCTCCCGATTAATCATCGATTACTCCTTTCCAGATCTGATATTTATAGAATTCGTCCACAAGCCATATCTCCTCCCTCTCTGCCGCCTTTGCATCCTCCCTTATTTCACAATAAAGATATATGGATATTCGAATTGCAAGTACAAGCACAAACAGATAGAGCGGTACGATTACAGCTGCTTCCACCGTATAATTTCCTTTCAAATCCATGTGATACACCTCACCCAGATCAGCCCGCCAAAAAGAAAAGGAATAAACGGCATTTCATATTTTCTATTCTTGTGGAAAAACACGATCAGCCCAAGCGCCCAGATTCCGGAAGCTATGATCGCTGCCATTGCTACAGCAAAGCAATTGCTTCCACCAAGCAGGATTCCAAGCATAAGAAGTACCACGCCATCCCCATACCCGATTGCCTCCCGTGTAACCCATGCCAGAAAAAGCGCTGCAAGTCCGATCAGAACTCCCGTCAGAAGCTCTATTAATCCCCCTGTCCATTCCATGCACGCAAGGAAAACACCGGTCAAAGCTGCTCCGAATGTTAACCCTGTATAAATTCTGTGACACCGAATATCCTTTATACTGTTTATCCCGGTAACTGCAATTGCAGCCCCCCAACGTAATTGTTCCATGTCCATTCCTGTCTTTCTCCGTCTTTCCTTTTTTACTTTACACATTTCGAGCAGCCTTTTCTTCCGCCGGTATCGTATCTTCGTATCCGGTAAACGGTTCGTTTCAATCCACTGCATCTTAGATCTGCATGATAACATTCTCCATAATCCGTAACATAACACCAGAAATCGCCAGAAATTTCTGCCACGCATCCGTCACACATTCGGTATTTCTCTCCATCTTTATTGCGCAAATCCTTTATTTCTGCCATTTTAAAAGATTTAATTGATAAATCGAGATATCGACAGCTTTTTGTGTTATGGTAAGCCTCACCATCCGGTGTAACATATACCCAGTCACCATCTGAAAGCCCGCTCCCGGTCGCACTCCCCGTCCATTTCCGAATGCTTCCAGCCTGTCTGATCAAAATTCCCTTAATATAGAAGAAACTCACCGGCATCTGCACCCGGTAACTGGCCCTCAATGTGATAAATTCATCTTCTGTTCCAATCGATTCCAGAACGATTCCACTGCTTCCTCCCTGTACATACTGCGAAATAAGATCCATATCCTCCATGCATTTTCGAAACTGCAGCTGTGCATTTACAAACTCCCATGTTCCACCACAATCTGTTGCCATAACCGCTGTCTTTCTCCCAGCCATCACAAGTGCCTCCTGCACCTGTGTCTGAATCTGGAGAATCCGGAAGAACATAAGAAGCACAACAAAAAATCCGGTAACAAGCGGTATTACGACAGCCGCCTCTAACGTGAAGGAAGCCTTTTGTGATTTAATTTTTATCTGACGATCCACGCAAGCGACTCCTTTTATAAGGATCAGGTGCATCAGGGTGTCTCATTGATATTGTCTGATTTTACATAGATGATTGGTATTTCCGCACATGGTCTGGGAGAGATTTCTGTTCGTAAGATATTAAAGATACAAAGAGACACCCTGATACACCCGATTATTTATAATATGAATATTTACTGTTGCATTGCACTTGAAATGCCTGGTCATGCACTGCCCCCAAAGAGACCGGACTTAGAAAAATACTGTCCCATTCTCCACCAATCTCAAATTCCGCCGATACCACCATATGATCCAGCCGGATCATTTCACACCCAGGTCTGTTCTGCAGATCGGCTTCTATCAGATCCATACCCTGGAATGCATTTTTTTCTGTGGACTGTGCGGCGAGAAGCAGTTCCAGATACTGCACATAACTAAGACCGTTGGAACACTCCTTTGCCATCAAAAATTCACTCCCGATATTTCCGATTGCATCCAGATCCGTGCTCCACTGTTCTGCATTTTTCAAAAGGGCAATCTTACGCCCCTCTAACAATGCCCTTGCATCCAGAATGCTTTCTGCGTATGCCCATGCCCCAAGGATTCCCGCTTCCACCGTTGCAATGATGAGTGGATTCGCAGTCGCTCCAGCAAGCGCAGTTGCCAGTTCGGTTGCTTTATTTACCTTATCAACGTCTGAAAGCAGATACGCAAAGTTAGCTGCTTCTCTGGCGGCAACCAATTTATTTAATGTTGTTTTAAGATTCTCAGCATCATTATCCTTGCCACAGAGAATGTATTCCACCTCATATTGAAGTAGTCCATCCGCATGCGGATTCCGGTAACTTCGAAATGTTTCTGACAAATATTTATCCATCAGAACCCGGTCATAAAGCGTATTTTTATATTCCTCAGGACTGTTTCCAGCAAGGCATTTGCGGTTCGAAAGAAGCACCTTAGGATCAGCAACCGCATTTCCAGATACCGTCGCATCCGGCCTGAGTACAAGCGCAAGAATCCCTGTTTTCTTTAACTTATCCGCCTGATCCATAGGATTATCCGAACTCACCTCCAGGTGGGAATCAGAATCCGTTTCAGAATGCGCCCCGGAATCGGGTCCGTCATCTTCCGACGCAGCTGCTTCTTTTACTTTCTTTAGTTCATCCTGTGCATTCTCAATCGCTTCTTCCGATTCCTGGTAGGACGCTTCCATTGCTTCCGAAGCCCGACAGCGATGATACGTCTCTTCTACGGCATCCGAAAGCACCTTTTCTTTCATATAAGCTGAAGTTGCGGCTTCAAATGCCTCTCCCTTCTGATCAGTAAGCAGACCATAGTGCAAAAGATCGATTTCCGTTGGAGCAAGGCAGAGCATTGCACTGCCTTCTCCCTCCAACAGATCCGGATTCATCACTCTCTCTGCAAAGTCTGCCACTGCATCCTCTAATCCTTCTTGTGAAAACCCGCCTTCTGTATCCATTCCATTCACCCCCAGCAGATGATATCTTTGCCAGAGTATCCGGTCATACGATGCAAACAGTGATTCCACTGCCGATTCCGCTTCCAGCCATGAGATTCTTTGGATCTCAATGTTTCTTGCCCCTTCCAAAAGCGTAAAAATCACGGCAGCAACAAGCATCATACTGAGTGCTGCAAAAACAGTCAGGCTTCCTTTTTCTTTTCTCACACTTTTCCAGCCTCTTTTGTGATCGTTTTAAAAATGCTGTTCACAAGATTGGTCAGCTGCTTTTTAAAGATCATGACAAGCGAGATCAGCACGACCAGAATCAAAATCAGTTCCACAACGCCAACAGCGTCTTCTTCTAATAAAAATTTGTCAAATCCTAACATAATTTTTCCTCCCTATATTTGAAAACTAACAACTGCCGGAACAAGTACAATCGCCATAACGATTGCCAGCATCAGTACCATCGGGAAGAGCATCTTGGTTCCGGCCTCTTCCCCGCGTTTTTTTGCAAAATTTCTGCGCTGAATGTATGCATTTTCTGTTTCCTGTTCCAAAAGCGCATAAAGCCCTGCAGATCCTTTGCTCAGATTTTGTAGTAGCAATCTCACAAATCTCCGGTACATTGGAATCCCAGTTCTCTCTGCAAATTTCTGGTATGCAGCCCTCTCACTGAGTCCATCACAGATTTCCCGGTTTGTTTTCACCATTTCTTCATATCCAGGATGCAAATTCTGCTGTTTTTTCTGCATTTTATCGCAATATTGTGCGGAAATTTTATTCCAGGCCTGTTTTACAGACATTCCTGCTCCAAGAAGAACCGTCAGTTTTCCCACGATTTCCGGATAGTCGAGTTCCAGCAATTCCCTTCGTTGCTTCTCTTCCTCTTTTTTCTTCTCTCTTTTATGCACCATCAGCAGCCCACCACCCAGAATGACAAAAATGACTATTTTTATCCCAATATATTGTTTTGGTCTCTTCCATGTCAATGTTACCCCTTTGCACTCCTGTGGCAATTCCAGATATGTTTTCCCCCTGTTTTCCTGTTCGCCCCTGATTTCTAAAGCAATCTGCCTTAAGAGTGCCTCTTTTTCACCTAATGGTCTTGGATATACCCGGAAATAAAACTGATACTCTTCCTCATATTCCTCACAGGATAGCATGACGGCCGCACAAAGCAGAACTCCCTCTTTCTTATCCACTGCATCTTCATTTAATTGTTCTTCATTCAGAACGCCGTCCTCACTGATCACTTCATAATTATCAAAATACCACTCTGCCTGTACTATTCCATTCTGATAACTTTTTTGAGGCTGAACATCCAAAGTTACATGATCTGCGGTTTCCCCTTCCATATAGAAAGTTGCATTGATCTCTGCCTCCGCCTGTTTCAGGAATTCTTTCGCTTCTTTCTCTGTCAGCTTCTGTGGCTCCACATTTATGGAATACGGATAATCATCAAGCAGCTGCCCTGCGCTTAACAACAGTTCTTCCTCATATCCAGCACTTCCTGCCTGCTCCCGCTCCAGCTGTTTCAGTACTTTTGCATGGGATACTGCCATTTCTGCCACAATAACTGCAGCCCCCACAATCAAGGCAGACCAAAACCCTTTTTTCTTCATACTGTCACCTCTTCCAGTCCTTCAGGTCATCCATCCCTTCAGACCCGTATATCCAGTATCCGGTCTGATAAGACCAGTGCTGCACCATAAGCCGCCAAGCAGCCAGTCATAAACAACCCCCCGAACAAGTTTCCATACAATGTACTGAGATAATCACCAGATGTGATTTTCAGATAAGCAAGTATCAGGACCGGGATCACATTCATGATCTTCTGTTCCAGCTTCTTGGATGCCGCAAGAATCTGGATCTCCTCCTCGGTCTCCTGTTTATCCTTCATATGATATGTTGTATTCTCTATGATCCGCACAAAATTAGCACCCTGGCGTTTTGCAAACAAAAATACCTCCGAAAAACTTAAAATATCTTCTACGCCAGAACGCCTGGCAAAATCCTGTAGCGTCTGCTCCAACGGAATATGAAACAAAACCGCCTGATTCATAGATTGAAACTCCTGCGTGATCCATGCCTGTTTTCCATACAGTACTTCCATTTCCCGCTCTGCCTCTTTCCATGCATTCTCCATAGAAAATCCTGCAAGGAGTGCTGTGCACACCGACTGCATTCCATCCTGGAACTGCTTTGCCAGTACTCTCTGACGTTCTTTCTGTTTCTTTTGTCTCCGCAGTTTACGGACAAATTTCCAGACAACCGGGCAAAAAATCATGCCACGGATATCCTCATAAAACAGATATGCAGCTCCTGCTGTAACCACCACTGCAATCGCAATGTTTTGTACTTCTTCCACCGCCGTAAAGCTATAGTTGTTATAATCTGTTTTAATTTCTTTATTTGTTGTTGCATTTCTGCCTGTTAAATCATTCCTGTTCATATGTGGATTCCTGCTGTTTTGAGCTTATATGTGTGCTTGATCCTGCCAACTTCGCTTAATGTTCCATCCCGGTATTGAAATAATGGATGAAGAACGATCTCCCCTTGTTCGATTCCATCCATCTCCACAATGTCTGTCACCTTGCGGCTTTTGTCCGGCATTCTGGCAAGATGGACCAGAATATCAATTCCGGATGCAATCTGCTGACGGATCGCCAGAAGCGGAAGCTCCATACCTGCCATCATTGTCATAGTTTCCAGCCTGGAAAGCATATCCCGGCAGGAATTGGCATGTCCTGTTGAAAGACTCCCATCATGACCGCAATTCATACTCTGGAGCATGTCAAGCGTCTCCGCACCTCTGCATTCTCCAACGATGATTCGGTCCGGACGCATCCTCAAAGATGTCCGGATCAGATCCCGGATCGAAATCGCTGTGACACCTTCCATATTGGCATTTCTGGTCTCTAACCGCACCAGATTATCCACCCCCTGGATCTGCAGTTCTGCGGAATCTTCAATTGTGATCACTCGCTCATCGGATGGGATATACTGCGATAGTGCATTGAGAAATGTTGTTTTTCCGGATGAGGTTCCTCCGGAGATAAATATGTTATATCTTGCTTTAACAAGAGCCTTTAGCAGTTCTGCTGCCTCAATATTTATTGATTGCAATTGTATCAGTTTTTCCATGCTGATCGGCTCTTTCGGGAATCTCCGGATGGACATTGCCGATCCATCCAGGGCAATCGGGGACAGAACAATGTGTACGCGGGAGCCATCTGCAAGTCTGGTATCAACAATCGGTGAAGCCTGGTTCACAACACGGTTATGTGCTGCCACGATCTGCTGAAGAAGGTCGATCAGTTTATCCTCTGATAAGAACTGTTTGTCCGATTGGTATACTTTTCCGGCTTTTTCATAAAAAATCCGGTTGGGACCATTCACCATGATCTCTGTAACATCCGGGTCATCTACAAGTTCCTGCAGCACATCGAGCTTACGCAGCGAGTCAAAAATTTGTTTTTCTGTGGTAACTCTTTCCCGGATTGAAAAAGTCTGGCCGTAAAATTCTTTCGCTGTCTCATCGGAAATGATATGACGGATCTCTTCATCCGACATTTCCCGTGTCAGATCCATCTGCTCAAGTACTCTCTGGCGGATCTCGTATATTCTATCCTCCAACCTGCATCACCCCGGAGGCCCCCGATATGGTTCTTCGGATCAGATCACCGAATTCATTCCATTTCCACTGCTCCACCAGACGTTCACATGAGGCAACTGCATTTGTCAGAATCGGAAGTTCCATGCGATGAAGCTTTCCTTCCAGCTGTTCATATCCTTTCCGGTGAAGTTCCTCCATAAATTCATACTCCCGCCACTGGCACAGGCCGCCTCTTCTCTGCATCAGATAGACATCCTGACAATGGTTTAACACCTCGAAAAATCCCTGAAAACGGGAACCAAGATTCAATATAATGGCTCCGTATTCCATCTCCTGCTGAAGCATCTGAAGTATTTTGAGATACGCAGAAGCGTTCGCTTCGCAAAGACACTCCGTATTGCTTACCGGATATACGTAATCAATTTTGTCCAGTTTTCCAATGCAGTCTCTCATTCTCGTATTTGAAAAGCTGTCAGCCTCTGCCATGACAAGAAGTTCTTCTAATCCCATTCCTGCATCGTTCCCCGTCAGCTGTCGGAAGCCACTGTTTTCCTGAAGATCAAGTAACAGCACATGCTCCTTCTCACCCAGAATAGACGCCAGTGTAATTGCAAATGGAAGCTGATATTCATTCTCCGTCAGTGCATAAACGGCTGTAATCCGGGTTTTAACCGGTAGAACACCGGTTTTTTGCACTTCCTGGATCTCCTCACCGATATGTTTTAATATCTCACTGACGATCTCATTTACATCCTGATATTTGTCCACAAAGCAGATTCCTCCATCCTCATTCTTCAACGAATCCAGATTCTGATTCCCAAATAATTCTTTATCCTGTTCGTTCTCTGTGTCCACCAGATACAGGACCGGATGCCCTCTTTTGCTCTGTGCCCGGATAAATTCATGATCCGCATCCAGATCTGCCAGGATCAGCACGTCATATGACCTGTCCTGATTCTCTACCCATTGGTCGATTCCACTGAATATCGCAATTTCAAACTGATCTCTGTAATAATTCATCAGACAATGAACAAATCTCTTCTGATATTCCTCATCCTCGATCAATGTCGCAAGGCGTATTTTATGCACAAAAACCTCCTCCTTTCACCCAGACGATCCCAATACAGATGGCCAGTGAAAAATGGATCCGGTTGTGTTCTCCGGAAGTATTCCTGTCATATGTTTTATAATCCCCCATAAGGAGCATTCCTATGTAGGAAAACGCATGAAACATGCTGATCTGCAGATTCCGGTTTTTTAACATCCTGCAGAGTGAAAACACTGCCCCGATCACAAACGACAGGCCCATACACCAAACCAACTGTCTGAAATTAACAAAACTGCCTATTACGGAAAATAATTTGATATCCCCTGCGCCGATAGCGCCCATAAGGAAAAAGAGATATAGTACGATAACCGGAAAAGATATGTTCACAAGAAACGGAACGATTGCTGCCGGACCTTGCATCCAGAGCCGGAATCCGAGTCCCGTCATAATCCCTGCAAGAATCAGCCGGTTACTGATCCGCATAGAACTCAGATCCTGTATCACAGCAAGCATTGTGATGCCATACATCACGACATTCGATGCTACCCCAATCGCATCCAACCCTGCATCCCCCCTCTGTAACAGATTTGCTGTGTGAATTGTGTTGTAATCCGAATTATAGCCAGTCCGTTTCCGAATGTCCATATGTTTTTTGCAAAATTATCCGGTTTGTGAATTTCTCACAAATTCTGCCACAGCACGATTCCGTAAAGTAGAAAAATCCCGCTGAAACCAAGGGTTCCGACTGTTACAAGGCTCAATTCGTTTACCCCGACAATAGTAGACATTCCCTGATTTTTCAAAAATTCTGCAATGCAGATAAGTGCCGCCACACCATAAATAACCCGCAATATAAAATTCATCAACGCTCGAATAAGTTTCATGTCTGATATCCCGGACAGCTTTTTTATAATATATGCAGGTAATTTTTGTATAGAATTGGTTTTTTATGCTTATACTGTACTAAAAAGAATTTCTCGAAAGGACGTGGATGTTTTGAAGCTTTTCAAACCTTCAAAAGAAACAGATGACCGGTATACGCTGCTCAAGGATGACCTTGTGCGGACAACCGCAGAACTGAATATTGCTTACACCAATCTACAAAATGTTGTAGAGCCGGATCTGATCGACTACTATATCTATCAGGCAAAAGCGGTTCAGATGCGCTATAAATTCCTGCTGGAATGCGTCAAAAAAATAGAGGATTCTTATGCAAAGAATCCTCTGTGAGTGTCAATTTCCATATAATTTTCTGTAAGCTGTCCCTTCCCGTATGTCATGCCGGCATAGACCTGCTGTGCATTGCTCATAAGCGGCTCTGAAGTATCCTGTTTTGCGGCTTCCCGAAACCCCGCATACAGGTGCTTCAGAATATCTTCTATCGTATCCAGCCGGTCACTTTTTCCCTCATACATGACTTTTGCAAGCTCATTTCTGCAAAAAACATATAAACTGTACAGATTTTTGGATAAATCATAGTGAAAATCCAATGCCCCGATCAGCTCTGACAGCGTATCCTGTGCTTTACGGAGTGCATATTTATAACTATTACGGTCATTTTCTTCAAGGGCTTTTCCCGCATCTGCCAGATACGTAAAAAGTATATCGTACACAATGATGATCATTTCACCACGATTACACTGGCTCAGCCTTCTGGTAAAGCCCTGGATCTGTTCATGGTCCATCTATTTCACCCCACTATCTGGAAAGCAGTGAAAGAATCTGCTGTGGAATATCATTTGCCTGCGAAAGAACGGAAATGGAGGCCTGATCCAGAATATTCTGCTGTGTATATTCGGTCATCTCTTTTGCCATATCCGTATCTACCAGACTGGAAAATGCGCTTGTCATATTCTCAGATGTCTCACTTAAGCTGTTTGTCGCATACTCCAGACGGTTCTGGCTCGCACCGATTCTTGAGCGGACCTCAGAAAGTCTTGCAATTGCGCCATCCAATGTTGTAATAGCCTCTCCTGCGCCATCTTCTGTGACAACATCTACGGTATCAAGATACAGCGACTGCGAAGAAATCTCCGGAATACGGATATCCATCGTCTGATTCTCATTTGCTCCAAGCTGGATCGTCATGGCTCCGATATCCGTAACCTCAAGCGATACATCTCCGCTTGCGCCTACCTGAAATTCCATGGAAAATCCATCCATATCGGTGATCTTTACCTTGTCTCCATTGATCGTTGCCTGTGCGGTCTGGCTGAATCCGTCTTTCTTATTCGGATCCGGCTGAACGGTAAGCGTTACACTTGCTGCGTCAATATCAACATTCAGTTCATATTTTCCGCTTGCAACACCATCTGAAATATAAACACGGTCTGCATTCTCTGCGTAGACACGGACATCACTTGAGCCATCTAAAAGTGTCTTGGTGTTATATTCGGTATCTGTTGAAATACGGTCAACTTCCTTGGTAAGCTGATTGATCTCATCCTGGATCGCCTGTCTCTCACTCTCAGAGTTGGTTCCATTGGCCGCCTGTACGGAAAGCTCCCGCACACGCTGGAGCATGCTGCTGACCTCATTCAATGCGCCATCTGCGATCTGAAGAACAGAAACTCCGTCCGTACTGTTGCTCTCTGCCTGATCCAGCGCATCGATCTGAGCCTTCATTTTGTTGGAAATCGCCATTCCCGCCGGATTATCCGATGCGTGATTGATCTTATATCCGCTGGATAAACGTTCCATAGAAGCAGCAAGATTCTTTTCGGTACGGAGCAGCTGATTGTTCGTTCTGACTGCTGACATATTCTGATTGATTTTCATATATTCTCCTGTCCTGCCTTCTTAAGGCCTCTGGCATCCATGCACTGTTTTCTGACATTCCGTGTCACATACATTTGTTCAATATATCGACCGTACCTGCCCATTTCTTAACCGCAGGAATACATGGAAAATTGTATTTTTTTCCGTTATTCGCCGAAAGTTCTCATGTATAATTTGCATTTGACGGGGAATCGTATTATAATAACCACATTATATGAACAATGATTCAAAGGAGGATATGACCTATGTCTAGAGTAACAAAGGATACTATGATCGGCGAACTTCTTCAGATCGATGCAAATGTAGCTCCAATGCTTTTAAATATCGGTATGCACTGTCTTGGATGCCCATCATCCCAGATGGAGACCATCGAAGAGGCTGCTGCTGTACACGGTATTGACGCTGACGATCTGGTTGAGGAACTCAACACATTCATCGCACAGGATTTAGGCTGATCATTCAGTAGATAGAACGAAAAAGGATGTCGTACGAAAGATAATCTGTACGACATCCTTTTTATTTTATCATTTATAGCTGAGCTAATGTCTGAAGCGCATCCTTTGTGAGGATGATCTCGCTGTGTTCTGCAAAATATGCGCCTACGGCATTGGTATAATTTTTCTGGACTCCGTATTCCGAAGCAATATTGCACACCTTGTTAAATTCCTCCGGTGTATGTGCACTCTTGCGGATCGTCAGGTAAAAACGCTGTTTCTGGACATTCTTGAACAGATCGTTCTCCCCATGGTAAAAACCGGAAAGCACGTGGGAAAGTCTCTCAACCTGATCCATATTGCGGAATTCAAAAAGTCTTGTCAGATTGATCGGAGCTTCCGGCTTCTTTGGCTCCTGAACCGCATCCGTCTGGGATTCAGCCTCATCCGTCTTCGCTGCGGCATCATTCTTCGGCTGTTCTTCCTTCGATGCCTCACCGTCTGCCTTGATTCTTCGGAAAAGGTCTAAAATATCATCCGCACCCTGTGGCAGCGGTGCTTCTCCGCTCTCCCCGGCATCATAAAGGATGTCTTCATCCGGTTCTGAAAACTTGGAGAATCTTGTGTCCAGTTCCTCCGGGTATTCCACCTTTGTAACAACTAATATAATCGTATCTGCTGAAAGCGGAATTGCCTCTACCATCAGCGGAATATCGTTTGCTTCAAATCCAAATTCATAATTGGCCTGCTGCATCATATCACGGAAAAGGCTTCTTGCCTTCTCAGAACCATACGCAAGCTCACTCAGCTTGATCTGCCGGTCTGCCAAATCTTCCTTTGTCAGGGTACAGCGGATCTGATTATCGTTTACTTTTTCAATTTTCATAAAATCACATCCTTACCTTGAAAATTTCTTGTAAATCGTACACTTATTATAATAAAATGCCTGGTTGATGTAAAGTATGAGGTTTTATTAAATATTTCTAAACCAAACAATTTTTAACAAAAATTTCAAAAAACTCTTGCATTGTTTGAACAATTGTGCTATATCTTGGAACAAGAGATGCGTTGCTGACTTAAAAGGAGCGTATGACAAACAATCACACATTTATCTTATCTGGCAGATATCAGATCATCCGGAGCCTTGGCACCGGACAGACAAGTACCGTTTATCTGGCCAGACATCTATCACTGGATACGGAGCGTGCCATCAAGGTTATCCCCAAGACCGGAGCAAGTCCCGTTTCTGTACTTACGGAAGCACAGCTTCTGAAATCTTTGAATCACCCAGGAATTCCCATGATATTTGATATTGAAGAAGACGATAGCAATTACTATCTCGTGGAAGAATATATACAGGGTGAATCATTAGAAGCCTATCTGCTTCATCACAAGTTTATTTCCTCAGATTTATTTTTATCATTTTGTGAACAGCTTTGCGATATTTTCAGATATCTGCATTCTTTACATCCCGCTCCGATTCTCTATCAGGATCTGAAACCGGAACATATTATAGTATGTGGAACACAGCTGAAATTAATTGACTTTGGTGTCACATGGAATACTGGCAGTTCAGGAAATAACTTCAAACGTTTTGGGAATGCCGAATTTTCCGCACCGGAAGTTCGGTCAGGTGAAATTCCTTCGATTACCTCAGATATTTACAGTCTTGGAAAAATTATACAATTTCTTGCAGGTTCTCAAAGCTTTCATAATTCCCGGAATATCCGACATATTATCCAAAAAGCAACTTCGCCGGAACCGGATCATCGATATGAAACGGTGGATGATCTCATTCAGGCACTTCAGACAGCATTACAGCAAAAGCGTCAGCCACATCTCTTCGAAACTATCGCAATCGTTGGAAGCTGCAAAGGCAGCGGATGTACTCATCTTGCAATATCTCTCGTTTCCACTTTAAACGAGCTCGGACAATGCACATTTTATCATGAACGTAATTCATCGGATCATGTGCGCCAGCTGCTCCGCCATCAGCGGAACTGGAAGGAAAAAGACGGATATTACATTTTGAAAAGCTGGATGGGATTTCCATTTTACGGGCCAGGCATCCAGATTCCAAAAACCGGGCCAGCGCTGCACATTTATGATTTCGGAGCAGATTATACCAAAGAGGCTCTGTCCGATGCGGATCTGATCCTGCTCCTGTGTGCAGATGCACCGTGGCATTGGAACGATGCTCTCCGGAAAGCGGATCTTTTACAGCTTTACCAGGATCGTGTACGTTTTGTCTGTAATCCCGGAAGTCAGGTTTCTTCCCGGTTTTATGCAAAACAGTTTCACGCACCGGTGTACTCCTATTTTTATGATCCCGATCCATTTCAGGTAACCCGGGAAAAAAGAGACTTTGCACTCCGGCTTTTGTCCGAGAAAGGAAGGGCTTATCCATTTTCAGATCTATTTCACCCATTTCCGCACCGAAATGTATAGCCGTCTGTGGCATACAGCATCATGTAGGTACGACTACACTCAGTCTTGCACTCTCTAATTATTTATGCAGCAAAGAGAATCTTAGAACCGCATATGTGGAACTAAAT
The DNA here is from genome assembly GCA_934364805.1 of uncultured Lachnospiraceae bacterium. Lineage (GTDB taxonomy): Bacteria > Bacillota > Clostridia > Lachnospirales > Lachnospiraceae > Roseburia. The sequence continues at coordinate 28,363 of CAKRMH010000018.1, read as the reverse complement.
GCATCCGGTCAGATCCTTGGACTCACTTGTGGGAAAACATCAGGTATTTTTACATACATGGGGATTGATTTTTTCCCGAATGCCACACTTTCTGACCTGGATCAGATCCGTCTTCTGCACTATGATTACCTGATATCTGACTTTGGGGTTTTTACACCGGATGTTTTGTCGGGATCTGTGCATTCGTCTGCCTGCATGATCGTCGGTTCGGTAAGTCAATGGAATACCAGGCGATACGGGTCTTTCATTATGTCACTTGAAAAACAGAGAATATATCAGGAACCTATTATTTTTCTGGATAATCTGGGCAGTAAAAAAGAATCCAAAACCATGAAACGCCTGTATCATACCGATGTGATCCCATTTCCTTATCTCACAAATCCGTTTCAGCTTACCTTCGATGATTTGGAAATTTTTAAAAGGCTGTTGGGAAAAATATAATATACCACGAAAATATTTTCCGGCAGACAGGAACCTGCTTATGACCAATATCTACGATCAGCTGCTTGTGGAATACAAGCCAGTAAATCATCAGGGAGCTGTGATATGGCTCTACGATGATCCAACCGATACCTTAGGATACCGTTTCTTATTTATAAGGGAGGTATCGGATTACAATCACATCAATAGAAAGGAAGGTGGTCTTCAAATTCCATATATCCTGCCACAAAAAGCAGGAATTTTGTAAACATCAACTATTACATTTATAAATTGTAGGGAAAAGGAAAGAGTCTCAACGTCTTTTCATAATCCGCAGATTTCAATCAGAAAAAAGATCAGTAGAGGTCATCTTCGGGAACAGATGACCTCTATTTGTGTTTTTATTCCTTTTCATGGTATAATCGAATATACATAATAATCGAACGACAAAGAAAGGAATTCACATGAAGAAAAAGGTATATCCGTTAATTGCAGTCCTTGGTCTGATTCTGATCATCATTGCAATTATGTTTCTCTCGCAACTTATTCAGAAATATACTCCGACCAAAACCCGTCAGGATCTTTCCGAGCACTACAATGTTACTGCCGACGATCAGGTCGCTATCATATTAAATAATGAACTCGTCGAACCACAGGCTAAAATTATCGATGGGAATATCTACCTGGATTATAATTTCGTCCACGACATGATCAACCAGCGTTTTTACTGGGATTCCAATGAAAATATTTTATTATACACCACAGCTGCCGATCTGATCAGTGCACAGGCAGACAGCACCAGCTATCTTGTCACAAAATCTTCCAACGATTATGGAAAGCCAATCGTAAAGGCGTCTTCGGATTCTGCATACATTGACATCGACTTTGTAAAAATGTATTCCGATTTCAGCTATGAATATTTTGAATCACCATCGCGTCTTGTCATGACAAACCAGTATGGGGAAGTCACTTATGCAAATGCCAGAAAGAATACCGAGATCCGTGTGCTCGGCGGTATCAAAAGCCCGATCCTCGCAGATATTGCAAAAGGCGACAAACTGACCGTGATCGCACCGGATACAAAATGGACCGAGGTTATGACTTCCGATGGTATTATCGGATATATCCGTTCCAAAGCTCTTTCCGCAACTTCTACCGAAACAACAACGAGTGATTTTACGGAAGAAGCACATGCTCATATCCGAAAAGATTTCAAGATCAACATGGCATGGCATCAGGTAACAAATGCCACCGCCAATTCCGATATTGCCAATGTTCTTGGCAGTACCAAAGGCTTAAATGTGATCTCTCCGACCTGGTTCTACCTGAATGACAACAATGGCGGACTGGAGGATCTTGCAAGTTCTTCCTATGTCACCTATTGTCACCAGCATAATGTAGAAGTCTGGGCTCTGGTAAGTAACCTTGAAAATAAAGATGTAGACAGCACCTATGTGCTGACACACACTTCCGCCCGTCAGAATCTGGTCAACCAGATCGTTTCTGCAGCGATCCAGTATAATCTGGATGGAATCAACCTTGACTTTGAATCACTCGACGGAGCTTCTGTCGGTGATGGTTTTATCCAGCTTGTACGTGAGCTTTCCTTAAAATGTGCAAATAACGGAATTGTTCTTTCTGTTGATAACTACTCACCATATTCTTTTAACGCATTTTACAACCGTTCCGAGCAGGCCGCTTTTGCAGATTATGTCGTACTGATGGGATATGATCAGCATTATGCCGGTTCCGAGGAAGCAGGATCTGTCGCTGCACTTGACTGGGTTAAAGAAGGCGTTTCCAATACGCTTGCAGAAGTACCTGCGGATCAGCTCATCCTCGGCATGCCATTCTACACACGTGTATGGAGCGAAACACCGACCAACAGTGATGCTGTTTCTGAAGAAGATGGTGCAACGGACACCGAACTTCTCTACCAGCTCGATTCCTATGCCTGCGGCATGAAAGAAGCCGAAAAGCTTGTATCCGCCAACGGCGCCCAAAAGCAGTGGCTGGATGACTGCGGTCAGAACTATGTCGAATACACAAACGATGGTGTCATTTATAAGATCTGGCTCGAAGATGCCGCTTCCATCGAGAAAAAGCTCTCCGTTGTAACCGATAACAACCTTGCGGGTGCATCTTTCTGGAAGCTTGGATTTGAGACCAGCGATATCTGGGATACGGTAATTAAATACATCAATTAAAGAAAACTGTACTGAATCGAATCTTTTTTTCATATGTTAAACAGAGAGTGAAAAAGGACCTCTAATATGAAAAAAAGATTCGAATTTTTTATGGTTTTCTGCCTTTTTGTCACATCTTTTGTCCTTGCACGAAGAGGTGCTGCTCTTGTCCAGAGCAAAAAAGTGGAAACCTCAAAGCTTTGCATTGTGATCGATGCCGGTCACGGAGACAACGACCCCGGGAAGATTGGTATCAATGATGCCCTGGAAAAAGACGTCAATCTTTCTCTTGCATTAAAGCTCAAGCCGCTTTTCGAAAACAAGAAGATCCAGGTAATTCTTACACGTGATTCCGACCAGACACTTGCAGACAGTTCTGCTACGAATAAAAAAATAGACGATATGCAAAAAAGAGTAAAGCTGATTGCAGATTCCAAAGCAGTCTTTACGATCAGCATTCACCAGAACAGTTATCCGGACAGTTCGGTTTCCGGACCTCAGGTATTTTACTACAGTCAGTCTACGGATGGTGAAGCACTTGCCTCCCATATTCAGGACAGTCTGAATAAACAACTGGCGCCAGCTTCTCCGAGGTCTGTAAAATCCAATGATAATTACTATCTTTTGAAAAAAACACCCACACCTACGGTTATCGTAGAGTGTGGGTTTTTAAGTAATCCCGATGAAGCTGCACGTCTGATTGACGAGGATTACCAGAATAAACTGGTCCGCGCCATCTATCTTGGTGCAATTTCGTATCTGTCGGAAACGAATTCTTTTACGGTAGACAGAAAGCTTTCTGCAATATGATAAAGTCTGCGTGTCTGAACCGGTGATTTTGTCTCCGTGGTCTCTGTCGTATGACGGTAATTGGATAGATCCAGATCCTTTACATAGGCAACTGAGACATCCACAGCCTCATCACTGTCTTCACCAAGAGCCTCTGCGAACATTCCCATGTGATCGGCCAGAAGTTCTCTTGTGTCTGGATCATCCGTAGCGATCATTCCGGAGATTCCGTTTTCTTTCGCCTGGAAAGATGCTGCGACTTTTCCCATCATCTCTCCACGGAACATAATATCTACAAATCCCTGATCCTTCGTTCCACGGACGATCTTTAAGGATACTCCGGTGATCGAATCACCGGTCTGCATCGGTATCATGTAATTCTCTTCCTTTGCCTGCTTTGCGCAAAGTGCAAACTGCGTGCTCATGAAACGGAGTTCTTTCAGATCCAGTGTGGAAACCTGATCATTTTCGATGATCATCGTCTTCATAACATTCTCCGCAACTTCTGCAAGCGTCTCCTGTGCATCTGCCAGTTCCTGCGGATTCTCGACTGCCTCTGCAAAGTTCTCAAGGACCTTTTCCTTGAGATCTTCGACTTTTTCTTCTTTTTTGTCACCGGAGCTTCGGAACAAGGTGCGGAACATCTGATTCTGATCCATGGTCATCCGCTGATATGCCATGACATTCGTCATGGTATTGGGAATATCATACTGATCCAGTATCTCGTAGATCTGCTCCGGAACCTCCACGATCTTTTCATACTCCGCAAGCATTTCTTTCGCATATGCGTCTTCTGCCTGCTCTTCCTGCGGATTCTCAAGTGCCTTTTGTAAAGCCTCCTTCATCTGATCCGGTGTCATATCTTCCCAGCCTTTCAACGTCTCAGAAGAAAGTGCGATTGGAGACAGGCTTTCCTTGATATCCTTGATGCAATACTTTTGATATGCCGTCTCAATCTGTCCATCGATCGCCATTCCTGTACGGCTTGACGAAATTCCATCAAATTCATCATCCACAGTGTAGTCGATGTTATTTTTGTGATGCGTCCGGACCGCAGAAAGCAGATTGCGCATACTCAGATCTGCTCCCTGTCCGATCAGTGCACCAATCACTGCGCCATCCGTCTGGTCAACCTGATTGATCAGGCGGTAAATTCCGATATATGATGTCCGTTCTTCCTCTGTAATTGCATTTTTCTTCTCCATTTTCCAGAGATATTTGCTATAACGTTCATGATCTTCATAGCCCAGATCCGAGCGGATCTTTTCCGCTGTCTCATTTAACTCGGTCAGATCCATATCAAGTGGATTGATTCCACGCCGGATCATCTCAAGTGTTACTGCAGGTGACATGCTTGAAAAAGTCCGCTGTACCGTCTCATCTGCCTGGCGTATCGTCTTGATATGCTCCTCCGTCAGCTCCGTCTGGTTATATGCAAGAATACGGACTGCACGCTCATTCGCCTCACTGGTGTCCATTCCGAGATCTTTCAGGATATCGTCCACATTCTGAAATGCCTTCTGAATGGAATCTCCCATGTCTTTCCGTGGTGCTGTCCACAACGTCTCATAGGACTGACCTGCATTTTTCAATGCCGTCTGCAATGCACTTCCTGCTGCATCAAGACTTCGGATTGTCGGATTTTTAACATTCTCCAGCGTAAGCACATAGGCCGGATGCATCTTCAGACGTTCGATCATGATCGAGCTTTCGGTAAGCTGTGCCGCCTTCCCGGACACGTCTACGTTCTGTGATTCGCCAAGCAGTTGTGCATGATATGCATTTTCCTGTTCTTTTAACTGGCTGACCAACTCCTCAAGCGGAGCCGTATCGATGGAAAATCCCTTTTTTAAAAGTGCATAGTTCGCCTGTGTTGTCATCATAAGGCGTGTCTCTTCCAACTGCCTCCTTGCCGTGATAAATGCTGCGTCTGTGTCCTCCTTCGCAGTGTAGATCACAGAATCCGCCGGTGGCTTTTGCTGTGCATCAGAAGTATTGTTTTCAGAATCTGAAGTATTTCTTGTGCCCTGCGCATATCTGAGGTTTGCGATCGTAACCGCAAGATCATGCTCCTGGCAAAAACGGATGTCATCATCGTTTGCCTGATCGATTACGTTTTTGGCCTCATTTGCCTGATCCATCATAGAAAATCCCGGGATCAGATATGCCTGGGATGCGCTTTTTCCTTCTTCGACCGCCTGAATTTCTGAATCCAGTATCCAGTCTTTCTCTCCCGCAGGATCTGCGAGCTTTCCGGAAAGCTCACTTAGCTGCTGCAGATATGTAATATTCTCTTTTGTGAGTGGCAGATCGTTTGCGATCATCCATTTTCCCAGATTTATGGAATCCGTATCCGGTCCTATTCCTGCATCACGGAATACCTGTCCGATCTGATCCTCCAGATCATCATACTGGGGTGCGGCATCTTCCCTGGAAACCATGCGGGAAGCTCCACCACTGTACTGTGCTTTATAAACATTCTCAATAGTAGGCTCTTTCTGGTTCCTGACAAGATAATCCATCGTCTCATCCTGCAGTCCTTCCATCGATGCTGCCTGTGTATATGCATTCTCAACTTCTTTTACCTGTTCCTCACCGGATGGAAGATCCGCAGCTTTCAGTTTCTGTACGATGTCTCTGGCTACAGCTGAACTTCCGGTGATCTGTTCGAGTTCATCCATGTCGAGTTCGTCCCCATAAGCAGAAATATCAACTCCGGCTTTCGCCAGTACCGCTTTGATTTTATCCGTCACCGTGATAATGGTATGGCTGTCGGTATCATTCAGGGAAAATCCTTCCTTCTGAAGTTCCCGGTAATCATCGGCTGAAAGCGTATTCGATAACACGACCATCTCATTTTTATGATTGAGTGAATCCTTCCCCATCTGCTGCTCTAATTGCTCAGATACGTTCTTTGTCTCATCCTCTGGTCTTCCGTATGTCGGATTCTCTACCTGGATATTGCCTGCGCTGCTGACTCTCGCAGCCTCCTGGCTTTTGCTGAATATTCCTGCCTGACCTGCGATTCCTGTTTCCCTGGTCTGCTCTGCAAAATACGCTGCAATTCCGTTATTTCCAGGGTTCCCTGCATTTTTAACGACCTGATCCATATTGTTTGCCTGTTCTATCTTCATATATTTCCCCACATGTGTCTTTTCTATCGAATCATCAGCTATAACTATTCAGAACACATCTTACAAATAGTTATTCTCTGTTTATATATATCGGATTTTTTCTAAAATTCCTTACTTTTTCCTGATAACTAAAAAGAACTGCCGCACTGCTGATTTCAATCAGTGGTGCAACAGCCCCTTCATCTGAAAATTAATATTTAAATACTGCAACTCCGTATCCTGGAAGCGGGTATGCGAAAGAATATGGCCTTCCGTCACACTCGGATTTCACTGCTTTATACGATACTTCACGGTTCTCATCAGAACCAAAGAATTTCGGATCTTCGCTGTTTAAGATCAGTTTGTAGGTTTTCTTTTTCGGAACACCTACACGGTAATCCGGCCGTTCTACCGGCGTAAAGTTAATTACAAACAGCAGATTGTTCTTTCCATCTTTGCTCTTCCGGATAAAGCTGAAAATGCTTCTGTCTGCATCATTTGCATTGATCCATTCGAATCCCTCCCAGCTGCTGTCAAGCTCATACAGACAGCGATTCCGTTTGTAAATGTGAAGCAGTTCCTTCATCCATTTACTGATCTTCTGATGATTTGGATTCTCAAGCAGATACCAGTCAAGCTCTCTTGCCTCACTCCATTCCTGTGCCTGTGCAAAATCCTGTCCCATAAACAGAAGTTTCTTGCCCGGATGCCCCATCATAAATGCATATCCTGCCATCAGATTGCGGAATTTGTCATCTTCCAGTCCCGGCATCTTATTTAGCATAGAGCATTTCAGATGTACGACCTCATCGTGCGATAACACAAGTATGTATTTCTCACTTTCATTATAGGTCATGGCAAAGGTCATCTTATAATGGTTATTTTTCCGGAAGTATGGATCCAGCTTCATATAATCCAGAAAATCATGCATCCAGCCCATGTTCCATTTGTAACTGAAATTCAATCCATCTTCCTCGACTGTTCCGGTCACTTTCGGCCATGCAGTGGATTCCTCTGCGATCATGACGGTTCCAGGATTCCTTCCAAGGATCAATGTATTGATATGCTTAAAGAACTCGATCGCCTCGAGGTTCTTATTATCTCCGTATTTATTCGGGATCCACTGTCCTGGCTGTTTTCCATAATCAAGATACAGCATCGATGCCACTGCATCTACACGGAGTCCGTCAATGTGGTAATGTTCGATCCACATCAGTGCACTTCCGATCAGGAAGTTTTTCACTTCATTTTTGCCGTAATCAAAGATCTTGGTTCCCCAGTCCGGGTGCTCCCCCTTCTTTGGATCCGCATATTCATAAAGCGGTGATCCATCAAATTCTGCAAGACCATGTGCATCCTTTGGAAAATGCGCCGGAACCCAGTCGAGGATGATTCCGATATGATTTTTATGGCATTCATTGACAAAATGCGCAAATTCCTCCGGCGTTCCATATCGTGATGTTGGTGCATAATAGCCGGTTACCTGATAGCCCCACGAACCATCATAAGGATATTCTGAGATTCCCATAAGCTCGATATGTGTGTATCCCATGTCTTTGACATATTTGATCAGGTTTTTTTCCAGATCACGGTAACTGTAAAAACCATCGTCGTCTTTTCCCGGATGCCGTTTCCATGAGCCCGGATGAACCTCATAGATTGTCATTGGCTGTTCATAAACCCCATCTTTGCCCAGCGATCTGCGGTGATCCATCCATTCGGAATCCGACCAGACAAAATGATCAATGTCCGTAACTGCAGATGCCGTTCCCGGTCGAAGCTCTGCATAATTTGCATAAGGGTCTGCTTTGTATAGCTTTCTTCCATCCCTGGTGATAATCAGATATTTATACAATGATCCCTTCTGTACCTTTGGTATGAACAATTCATATATCCCCATGCCTTCCGGCTCAACACGTTTCATCTCATGGGATGTTTCATTCCAGTTGTTGAATTCTCCGATCACGTATACCTTCTCGGCATTTGGTGCCCATACGTTAAAACAAACACCTTTCGTGTTTTTTCTCATCTGGATATGAGCGCCCAGCTTTTTGTAAATATCGTAATGTGTGCCCTGTCCAAATAAATAGCTGTCTAATTCCGTAAAATTGCTCATAGATATGCCCCTCCAATACTCATAACCATGATGTTATGTTATTATTTATTCCTCAAAATCCCGCTCCCTTAATAGAACCCGGTCATCCTCTGTATGCCGTTTCGATGTTATAAAGCTGAACGCTTTTTTCCATCCAATGTGCTTTGAACGTTCGATTGCCTCGTCTACAATGTCTTTGACCTCCGTCAGTGTCGTTGCCTGATCGAGTCTCTGAATATTGCTGATGCGGTTATATAATGCAAGCACCGCCATCTCTTCCATCTCATATCCAAGCTCTCTGGAATAAGATTTTGCAAATGCTACCAGTTCGTCATTGGTAAAGATCGGAACATTGATCTTCTCTGTAAATTTCCTGGCATAGCCATCATCCAGTGAAAGTGCCTTTTTTATACCTTTTGTCGTGTCCTCCATAATGACCAGAATTCCACTGGAATCCTGCTCCAGAAGCAGAGAAAGTGTCACCGCACTTTCCCTTGAAAGATTTCCTGCATTTTCAATGATCAGGCATCCTCCTGCCACCCTGCGGAGCAGCTGCTGGATATTCTTGTGATTCAGTGCCTCGGAATCAATCTTGCCAATCCTTCCATTCGGACGACCTGTCTCCTGCTGCATAGCCTTGATGATGCTTGTTGCAAGAACGGTTTTTCCACATCCATGTCCTCCCTGAATAATAAGGTTGCCGGTAAAGGCCGTCTCATCCTCTTCAAAATGTCTCTTCAGCCCCGCAATTGCCTGGCACAGCTGATCTTCCATTCCTTTTACCGGGACAAAATAAGAAAATACACTTCTTAATTCATCTGGAAGATGCATCATCGGCTTTTTCTCTTCCGGTTCAATAAATGGAATATCTGGAAGTCTCGTTGTCTCCGCCTTTAAAAATGCATCCGGATGAAATTTGGAAAGGTCCGGGATCCGCTTGGTAATGTCCGGCATCTCTTCTTCTGTGTCAGGAAGAATGGACTCTGTCATGCTCTGTACAATCTGATCTGCTTCCTGTTCTGCCATTTCCTGCTCGATCGTATCTGCGATATCCTCCGGATTCATTTCCGGTTCCCCGAGCACATCCGGCTCTTCGATTTCGTCTGATTCCCCGAGTACATCCGGCTCTTCGATTTCGTCCGCTTCTTCAATTTCGTACGGTTCTTCGATACTCTCTGTTTTTTCGAATTCCGCTATCGTATCCTGAATTGCATCCGTTTCCGTCTGTTCTTTCGCCTGATCAAATTCTACGGTTTCGATCTCAGGTGTCTCGTCCACATGGCTTTTGACACTGGCAAGCTGCTCATCGAAAAATGCGTTCTCATTATTTAAACGCTCAATCTCTTTGCCAAGAATATCGTTCATATCGGCAAAGATCTGTCCTGCCTCTTTCTCCTGCGGAGTAAGAATATTATCGTATTCATAGTCATCATCTTCCGCATAATCCTGATCGGATGCTAACTCCCGGAGTTCATCCGAATCCTGCTGTTCTGCAGTATCAATCTCCGTAATCGGGATCTCAGAGGACACTGTTTCCACGGATTCCGTTTCCTCTTTCTGCTCAGGTTCCTCTTTCAGATATTGCTGCTGTAACAATTCTCTCGGTGAAATTCCAGCATCTAGCTTCGGTATTACATCGGTAAGCCGGTCCATAATGTCCCCGGCTTCCTGTAAAGCCTTTGCTTTTGCAGATTCCAGCTTCCGCTGTTTTGCAATCTCAAGGGCTTCTTCTGCCGCTTTCTTTGTCTTCTCCCACTCTTCAAGAACTTCTGCAATACTCATCTGACCGGTGATCTGTCTCTCCAGCTGCATCTTCTCCGGAACAACCATGCTCATCTGACCATCGGAATCCTCTCCGATCATCTCCTGGAAATTGATCTTTAAGGAATCATCAATTTCCTCATCAGTCTCAAACTGCGGTTTGTCCTCCTCTTCTTCCTCTTCTCTCGGAAGCTGCAGATATGGAATCTCTTCCACCATCTTCTTGATACTATCCATTGTATCAGATACTGTTTCCTTCTCAGTTGCATCCAGGATCTGCTGCATTCCTTTTGCAATTTCTTCCTGAAGGTTTACCGTATTAAAACGCTCCGGATTGATATTAACCTGAGGAATCTCAACCGCCTCATGTTCATATTCTCCGGCCTTTTTCATCTCTTCTGCACCAATCTGTGTCACTCCGGTGCGTTCTTGACGGATCTCTCTGTATTTTTCTTCCTGCTGTCTGGTAAGTGGCTGGTATAACATTTTAAGTTCCAGTGCACGTTCCACATAAGGGCCATCTCCAAACCATAAGATCAGCTCATCGCATGCCCCGATGCATTTCTCACTCATTCCGGCCTTGTGATACAGATAAGCCAGCTCGTACGCCCATTCTTCGGAATATTCCTGTTCTTTCAGTTCCTCAAGAATCGGGATCAGCTCATCATAGGAAGCTCCCTGTGCCTTCTTGATCGTGTATTCCAGAACATACTTCAGGTTATCATGTGGAGCGATCTCAACAAACTCCTCATAATACTCCCTGGCCAGTTCGTAATCTTTCATTTTGACGGCAACTTCTGCCAGACGGTAAATGATCGTGCGTCCGATCGGAGACCTATCATATGCCATTAATAAAAGTTCTTTGCTGTCTTCGTAACGACCTGTTTTTTCGTATATTTCGCCTGCACTTACCAGTGCATTTACATTCTTAACCTTATTCCAGTTGATTGTATCTGCAATCTCTGCCGCAGCGTCATAATTCTCTTCTGCACAGAGACTTTTCATTTGATCCTGCTTCAGATTATATTCATATTTATCCAACTGTTTCCACCTCAAATATATGCCTGTAAATTGAATATTTATATCTGGTTTTAGTGTATCATAGGCGTTATTAGATGTCAAAAAATAAGCCGAAAAAAAAGGAACAACTGCGCCTTTCTGGCAATTGTTCCTTCGTAGTCTGATTACGGATTCTTTTTGTTTTCTTCACCAGGTGCTTCACCAAATTCCACATCTGATTCATCGCTTTTTACTGGTTCACTCTGACGCATGTTATACTGCAGTGAATTGTGTTTTTCATCCACATGTGTCATGTGGACATATTTCGTTGTTTCAGTTGGAAGCTGCTTCTTCTTCAGTGCATATGCTACCAGTCTGCGGATGATATAATAAATGACTGCAAACACCGGAACACCAAGCACCATACCAGCAAATCCCCACATTCCTCCTGCGATCAGGATTGCAAACATAACCCAGAAGGACGAAAGTCCCGTAGAATCGCCAAGAATCTTCGGTCCAATGATATTTCCATCCACCTGCTGCAGGACAATGATAAATATCAGCAGATACAATGCATGGATCGGACTCTGGATCACAACCAGAAGAAGTGCCGGAATTGCCCCGATAAACGGTCCGAAAAACGGAATAACATTGGTACATCCAACGATCACTGCAATCAGGATGGAATCCGGCATTTTTAAGATCAGACATCCGATATAACAGATCACTCCGATGATCGCCGAATCAAGAATTTTTCCGGTAACAAACCCTCCAAATATCTCGTTGGATTTTCTTATCATCTCAATAATGATATTCCCGGTCTTTGGATTACATACCGAATAAATAATTTTTTTGCTCTGTCCGGTCAGTGTCTCCTTGATCATCATGACATAAACTGCCACGATGATTCCAATAATAAAGTTCATGATTCCTTTTACAAATGAGATCACACCACTTGTAATTTCAGTAATAAATGTGTTTGCCTGCGGAAGAAATGTGTTCCGGAACCAGTTCTCAACAAAGTCTGTCGCCTTTGTCATACAATCACCGATCATATTTGTCACTTCGGTATCACCGAAGGACTGCCCATCGATCCACGAAATAAAGGACTGTACATTTCCCGGAAGCGTATCCGCAAGACGGATAATACTGTTGATTACGGATGGAACGATTGCTGCGATCAAAAGTCCTATGATCACAAGCAAAAACAGGATCGCACCGGTAACGCCCAGTGCTCTCGCTGTTTTTTTTGCCTTTCTCTCACTTTTCATATGCGGTTTCAGAAATTTAAGGAGATGACTCTCGAAAAATTTCATGACCGGATTCAAAAGATATGCAAGTATCAATCCGATGATGATCGGCTGTGCTGTTGACATGATTTTTTTCCATGTATCTGCAAATCCTTTGTATCGAAGTATGATGAAGAAAAACAGGATACAACATACAAACGTAACAAATGCTGTAATACCAATTCGGATATATTTATAAAGTTCCCTTTTTGTTTCTGTTGAATGCGGGACCAGTCTCTCCTCATCTACCGATCCACAGTTCATTTTCTGGTTATTTATCTGTTCCGAATTACTCAAACTCTTCTCCTATCCTCTATAATAATTGATCAGGCAGCCTTTTAAAATGATCTCTCTCTCATCATCGGTGAGAGGGCTCATCTTAAGTGCAAACGGAGCAAGTTTACCGTCTTTTACAACGTATGCTTCAAATTCCGTTTTCTTATCTGCAATCGCTTCACGGATACCTGGAAGGAAAATGTAATCCAGATTCTCGAATGGAAGCGATCCCTCGTCAATGATAAATGGAATCATTCCCCAGTTGATCAGGTTGGAGCGATAACGCTTGGTTGCGTAATCATTTGCAATGTTTGCCCATCCACCTAATACTTTCTGGCAGGATGCAGCCTGTTCTCTTGCAGAACCATCACCCGGTTTTACTGCAAAGATCGTGCTTCCGAATCCAAGATTCTCTTTGCTGACATCTGGATAAGCTGCTTTGATGGTATCCATTACCGGCTTTAACTCTGCCACTGCATCGACAGGACATGTTCCGGCCTCAACCGCCTTCTGTGCTTTCTGAATCTCTTTTGCACGGCCAACATATAACGGATCTTTTCTGGACAGTGCAAATTCTGCCAATCCAAGAGGATTAGAGCGGAAAGAAGATGTTTCTCCGGATGGAATCAGCTCATCTGTTGTTGTAACCGGATCATGGATCTCAGAAACAACCTTTAATACCATGTTCTCCGGAAGTGCGCTCATTGCAGGCCAGTCTTTAATGTTTGGTCCAAACTGGATCTCAACCGAAGGATCTGCAACACCCTTGCTGTCGAATACACGGTTCTCATAAATCGTCTTATCAAAGAAGTATTTTGGTTTGCTGTAATTTACATCCATATCCATTGCAGATGTAAGGTATCCCTTATTTGCTGCTGTTGCTGCAATAGAACGTGCATCCATAAGTGCAACGGATGCTACCTGTCCGTTCTGTACCTTGGAACCTTCTCTGTTCGGGAAGTTTCTTGTTGAATGACGGATTGAAAATGCATTATTTGCCGGTGTATCACCTGCACCGAAACATGGTCCGCAGAATGCCGTCTTAACAATTGCACCAGTCTCCATAAGATTTGCGATTGCACCATTTCTTACCAGTTCCATATAAATTGGTGTTGAAGCAGGATATACGCTGAGTGTAAACTCATCCGCTCCGATCGAGCATCCCTTAAGGATATCTGCTGCATCACAGATATTTTCAAATCCACCACCTGCACATCCGGCGATGATTCCCTGATCAACATAAAGCTTTCCGTTTCTTACTTTGCTCTTTAAATCAAGATCCACTTTACCATCAAAACTTACCTGTGCACGTTTCTCACAATCATCAAGGATGTCCATAAGGTTTGCATTTAATTCATCGATGGTGTATGTATTGCTTGGATGGAATGGCATTGCGATCATTGGTTTGATCTGGCTTAAGTCAAGCTCGATAAAGCTGTCATAGTATGCCACTTCTCCAGGATTTAATTCTTTATAATCTTCTTCTCTTCCGTGGATCTCGTAGAACTCTTTGACTTTGTCATCGGTTCTCCAGATAGAAGAAAGGCATGTGGTCTCTGTTGTCATAACGTCAACACCGATACGGTAATCCACGCTTAAGCTGGAAACACCAGGTCCGACGAACTCCATAACCTTGTTCTTTACAAATCCACGTTCAAAAACTTCTCCAATGATCGCAAGTGCGATATCCTGAGGACCCACACCTTTCATTGGCTCTCCGGTCAGGTAAATACCTACAACGCCCGGCATATCAATGTCATATGTCTTGTTCAGAAGCTGTTTTACAAGCTCTGGTCCACCTTCACCAACTGCCATGGTTCCAAGTGCTCCATAACGTGTATGTGAATCAGATCCAAGGATCATCTTACCGCCTCCGGCAAGCATTTCACGTGCAAACTGATGGATTACTGCCTGATGTGGTGGAACATAGATTCCGCCATATTTCTTTGCGCAGGTCAGGCCAAACATGTGGTCATCCTCATTGATCGTTCCTCCAACTGCACAAAGGCTGTTATGACAGTTTGTCAGGACATATGGAATCGGGAATTTTTCCAGTCCGGATGCTCTTGCAGTCTGGATAATACCTACGAATGTAATGTCGTGCGATGTCAGCTTGTCAAATTTGATCTGAAGCTTGTCCATATTTCCTGAAGTGTTATGTTCCTTCAGAATTCCATATGCAATCGTATTTTCTGCTGCTTCTTTTTTGTTAACTGCTTTTCCAGTCTTGCTCTCTACCGCAAGAGCTGCCTCCGGCGAATCAATCACAACATCTCTGCCATTGATTAAATACGCGCCTGTCTCGTATAATTTCATATGTCCCATACCTCCATAAATCTATTACTAAAAATTATATCTTTTGCATATATTTAAATCAAGCACTTTCTGGAAAACGGATGGTTGCTATAAACAGATCTCCGTCCACCGAAATGTCAAATTTACCACCCATCAGAACCGTCAGGTTCTTCGCAATGGATAATCCAAGCCCGCTTCCCTCGGTCGTTCTCGATGACTCACCTCTTACAAACCGCTCTGTCAGATCATTTCTGCCGCCCTCGTCTGTTTCGACCGGCTTTTTTGATATATTTTTTATGGAAAAAACAGCTTCTCCACCTTCTATATAAAGTTCCACATAAACCCTTGTTTTCTCAAGTGCATATTTGGAAGCGTTCGTATACAGATTCTCAATGGCACGGTACAGATGTCTCCCGTCTGCCCAGATGAAAATAGACTGGTTTGGGATCTTGGTTACGATCGTAAGGTTTCTTGCCTCAAACCGCTCATTAAATTCACCACCGGTCTGATACAAAAGCTCGACAAGATCGATCTTCTGCATATCCAGATGCACATTTCCAGAACTGATCCGCGAGGCTTCCACAAGGTCTTCCGTCAACTGTTTCAAGCGCTGGGACTTTTCATCCAGAACACGGATATAATATCTCGCATTCTCATTCTGGAGATTCTCCCGTTTCAAAAGATCCACGTAATTTACAATGGACGTCAGCGGTGTCTTGATATCATGAGAGACATTTGTAATAAGGTCTGCTTTCATGCGCTCATTTCGTATACTCTCATTTACCGCTTCGCTAAGTCCTGCGCGGATATTATTTACTGATTGTGCAATTTCACGTTCCTGTCCCTTAAAATCATCCAGACTCAGTCTGGTATCGAGTGCTCCTGCCGCGATTGCATTTACCGCATCGTGTATTTTTATCTGATCTGAAGTTCTTTTCATATTCTGGAACACATTCATGACGCACACCAGTGCGATAAAAAGAATCCCAATCTTATGAAATCCGTTGAAATACAAGATTACACCCGCAATTAAAAAAAGCACGTTATAGATTCTTCGACTGCTGTATTTTAAGATGCTGCTCCTCTGGTCTGCCAGTTCGAGAAGAAGACGGTAACCTTTGTAGATCAGGCTCTGCGTCCATAAGATATTTCCTTTGATCCTGCGTACGATACTCATATAAAAGAGTAAAAAAACTGCATCGATCATATAGGTCAGTGTACCAACCGCCACCATAAGACCGGAAAGTTCAAATCTGCGGAGTTCGATCCTATGCATCAGGACTATGATTCCATATGCAAAGAAAATAAATAACAGCACAAGCACATCACTGTCGATCTTATCTATGGACGAATAATAAATGACCGGATCATCTTCCGCTTTTCTTCCTGCAACACTGGTCATATATGCAAGGAACACCAGTGAACCGACAAAACTGATCACCGTCAGTATCCCGCTCTTATCACTTCCCGGAAAAATATGCATCTGAAACAGATACCCCGAGTAATAAACTGAGGCAATCGTCAGGATCATAAAAAGCTGATGCAGCACAAGTACTGCCATTTTCTTACCTATCGTATATTGTTTCATACACTATGCCCATCCATTAATTACTTTTTTCGATTTTGTATCCAACGCCCCATACTACTTTCAGATAACGTGGTTCTTTCGGATTGATCTCGATCTTTTCACGGATATGCCGTATATGAACCGCCACAGTATTGTCTACGCCAACTGCCTCTTCATTCCAGATATTCTCATAGATCTGGCTGATGGAAAATACTTTGCCCTGGTTTTTGACTAATAACAGCAGGATATTGTATTCAATCGGTGTAAGTTTCACTTCTTCCCCATCCACGGTAACTTTCTTCAGATCATCATTGATCACAAGTCCACCCGCTTCGTACACAGTATCTGAGGCCTCTCCACTGCTGGAAAGTGTGGTATATCTCCGGATCTGGGATTTCACTCTTGCCACAAGTTCCAGTGGATTGAATGGTTTGGTCACATAGTCATCTGCACCGACATTCAGACCGAGTATCTTGTCAGCGTCCTCTGTCTTGGCAGAAAGTATGATAATTGGAATGCTGCTCTCTTCGCGGATTTTTAAAGTTGCGCGGATGCCATCCAGCTTCGGCATCATAACATCAATAATCAGAAGATCTACCTTGTTGCTTTTCATCATTGCGAGAGCTTCTTCTCCGTCATACGCCTTAAGGATCTCATAGCCCTCCTGGGCAAGATATATTTCAATTGCTTCTACGATTTCTCTGTCATCGTCACAAACCAGAATGGTCAACTATTTTCCCTCCCTACTTCTTCTTGTTTCCGTTTTTCCAGCGGAAATATTCCGCATCAAGATTGACTTTGATCTCAGGCTGGATCTTTGGTGCCTCTTCCTTCATATCAAAATCCGTCTCGTCATCCAGTGCTAAATCTTCCACCATTGGAATTCCGGCTTTTTCAAAATATTCCGGATTCACCTTAATCTCAGTCTGTCTGTTTGCATAGATCGAGGATTCTTTTCTGGAATGATTCTTCAGTTCCCGTTTTTGCTTTTTGCCTTCTTTTTCGTCCTTTTCCTTCTGGATCTCACGATTCCTGTCCTCGATCATCTTCAGGTATTTATCGGTATCCTTCAGATCCTGCAGCTGGGATTTCAGTTCAAGCTGATTGGTTCTCACAATATGCTTCTGTTCCTCCATCTTATGATCCATCTCGTTATAGATGGCCTTTACAGAATCATTTGCCTTCTGCATGATCTCCTGGATACTGCTGAGTGCCTCATCTGTGTAAATTACAGATGCCGCATATATATCCTCCGCTTTGCGGCTTGCGTCCATTACGATCTCATCTCCGCGTTTGCGGAATTCACGCTCTGCCTTATCCTTGCTCTGTCTGGTCAGTTCATATTCTTCCATCATTGCATACATGCATTGATTCAACTCTTTCAACAGACTAAGCATTTTATCTCTGTCCACGACAACCTTGGACGGATCTAATTCATAGCTCTGCCCTTTTGCGATCATCACATGCAGACTCTTTAATACCTTTTCTGTGTTATCCTGTGCGCTCATATCTGCTCCTTATCATCATCTAAACCTTTACCCTTTATTGTACTTGATTCCCCCAAAAACGTAAACCTAAAAATGGACTGGCTGCCCAGTCCATTCTGTTCATATTTTGTTTAAGAAAGGTAAGCTCCAGCTGCTCTCTGGAGTTCTCCAGTTGCACGCCGGATCTCATTTGCCTGCTCTTCGGATACATTTCCTGGTTTTGTACGGACTACAAGTTTTTTCAGATAAGAAAGTGCCTGCTTGATCTCTTTCATCTGCTTTTTCTCCATTGTCTTTTTCTGCTCTTTCAAAACAAGTTCCGTTTTCCTGATCAGCGTATCCGCCTGATTTCTTGCATCAATATAGGATTTACGCTGTCCGTCCGTTGCCTCGTACTCTGCCGCCTCACGCATGGCCTGCTCAATGTCGGCATCCGACAGGTTTGTGCTTGCCGTGATCGTAATCTCCTGATGTTTTCCGGTTGCAAGGTCCTTTGCGGATACCTGAAGGATTCCGTTGGCATCAATGTCAAATGTAACCTCGATCTGTGGGACTCCAGCCATCGCACGCTTGATTCCACTCAGCCGGAAACTTCCTAGAAGCTTGTTATCCCTTGCGAACTGCCGTTCGCCCTGTAGTACTTTGATCTCGACGTTGCTCTGGAAATTTGCCGCTGTCGTAAAGATCTGACTGTATCTGGTCGGTATCGTTGTATTCCGGTCAATGATCTTCGTTGCCACACCGCCTACCGTCTCTATGGAAAGTGAGAGTGGTGTGACATCCATAAGAATGATCTCAGCTGCGTTGGAACCTGCCATCAGTGCTCCACCCAGTTTTCCACCCTGGATTGCGGCTCCTAATGCGACACATTCATCCGGGTTCAGTGTTTTCGACGGTTCTTTTCCGGTCAGACGTCTGACTTCATCCACAACTGCCGGAATTCTTGTAGAACCACCTACCAGAAGCACCATGCCAAGCTCTGACGCTGTAACACCAGCGTCATTCAAGGCCTGGCTGACCGGTCCACTTGTGCGCTCTACCAGATCATGCGTAAGCTCATCAAATCTGGCTCTTGTAAGTGTCATCTCCAGATGCTTTGGCTCTCCTTTTACGGTTGCGATAAATGGAAGTGTGATATTAACCGTAGAGGACGAAGAAAGCACCTTCTTTGCCTTTTCTGCCTCTTCTTTTACACGCTGCATCGCAGTGGCATCTTTTCTTAAATCCACGCGCTCTGTCCGCTGGAATTCCTGAACTATATATTCCGTGATCCGTTCATCGAAGTCATCTCCGCCAAGATGGTTATCTCCTGCGGTTGCAAGTACTTCGATCAGGTTATCTCCGATCTCGATCACCGACACATCAAATGTTCCGCCTCCCAGGTCATAGACAAGGATTTTCTGCGGATTTCCATGATCCAGCCCATATGCAAGCGCAGCCGATGTCGGTTCATTGATGATACGGAGCACATTAAGCCCGGCGATCCTTCCTGCATCCTTAGTTGCCTGTCTCTGCGCATCACTGAAATATGCCGGAACTGTAATGACTGCATCACTGACTATTTCGCCAAGATAGCTTTCTGCGTCCTTTTTCAATTTTCGAAGGATCATGGAAGAGATCTCCTGTGGACTGTAGGCCTTTCCATCGATTTTTGCCCGGAAATTGCTTCCCATCTCTCTTTTGATGGAGAAAAATGTACGATCTACATTGACTGCTGCCTGACGTTTTGCAAGATCTCCGACAAGACGTTCGCCATCCTTGCTGAATGCCACGACCGAAGGGGTTGTCCTTGACCCTTCTGCGTTTGTGATAACCACCGGCTGATCATTTTCCAGAACAGCAACACAGCTGTTTGTTGTTCCAAGATCGATTCCTATGACTTTTCCCATGAAAAAACCTCCTGACGTTTTCGTTTCTGCATATTACACTAGCCCCGAAAAAAAATGAAGTCAATATATTTGGTGTATATTTCATATAATGTTTAGAATTTTCACAAAATTTTTCAAATATCCACAATTTCTGTTGTTGTTTTCCAAATGGGTTTTTATAATAAGTGTATCACCTGACCGATCAGATTGGAGAACCTATGAAATTACACCGTATTTCATTTTATGATAACTTCACTTGTGCCACAGACCAGTGTCCGGACACCTGCTGCGCCGGATGGAATATCCCTGTGGACCGGGAAACAATGCAAAAATGGCAGACCTATCCGCTATCTCTGCGGCTTTGGCTTTTCCCGCACCTCTGCAAAAAAGAGGGCATTCCATGCATCCGCATGACGCACACCCACTGCCCGTTTCAGGACCATGACATGCTCTGTTCCTTGGAACGTCATCATGGAGAAAATGCAATGCCTCACATCTGCAGAATCTATCCAAGAAAACGCAGAAATTACGGTTTTTGTGCCGAAGAAACTCTAGAACTCTCCTGCCCAAAGGCAGCGGAACTGTTTCTCGGACACCTTCATGATTTTCATTATGTGGACATGGATTCGGAAATCTCTTATCCGGTATCGGGAACCAATCAGGATGCAGCATTTTTTGAGGATCTGTTATTCTGCCGTGAGGAGCTTATTTCTTTTCTTCAGACTTCAGATATGGATTTTCCTGCAATCTGTGCTATTCTCATCTGCTATGCCAAAAAACTGCAGGAGTTCTGGCTCTCACACGGTTTTTCTTTTTCCGATGGCATTCAGCCGGAATCGCTTTACACTTCCGAAGATTTTCCACATCCTGCACCGGCAGATCAAACGGATGCCTTTCTGATCTCCGGTGATATCCTGTCACGGATGATCTCCGAAGGACTTTACCACAAAAAACTGCGTACAACGTCTCCATTTTTATATGAACTGTGCCACTTATATTTTGATGAGTTTTCAGGCAGCAAAAAAACACCAGATGCCAGACAGCATCTGATGTTTCTTCACAATGACCTGCAGGATGTTCTCCCTGACGTGGAAGATCTGCTCCGCAGCTATTATATTTATTATCTGGATTCCTGTTTTCTTGATATTTTTGAAACCTATAGCTTCTTAAAAACCATTGCCTCAGGAATCATTCATGCGTCTTTGATCTGGCTTTTCTTTTCTCTGTATCATCAGAAATATCACTCTCTGACCAGCGCAGAGCAGGCCAGAATCATTGCTGCCTACGAAAAACGAGCAAGACACAATGATGTAGTCTTAAATGCCATGTATGAGGCACTTACCCCGCTGTTTACAAACATGCAGTAACACAGATGCTATTTTGTAGTATCTGTATTGCGGATTCTGTCACGAACCCTTAAGATCATGGATGGACTTACGGATAATTCATCAAATCCCATCTTTAAGAAGGTCTCTGTCAGTGTTGTATCCGCACCAAGTTCTCCACAGATTCCAACCCAGCAGCCACCTTTGTGACCATTGTCTACAACCATCTGAAGCATTTTTAAGATTGCTGGATGATGGGAATCATAGATGTTGTCCAGCTTTGGATTCTGACGGTCGATTGCAAGTGTATACTGTGTCAGATCATTTGTTCCAATGGAGAAAAAGTCCACTTCTTTTGCAAGCTCTTCACTCATCATGACTGCTGCAGGTGTTTCAATCATAATTCCAATCTCAACATCCTTGTATGGAACATTTGCTTCATCAAGTTCTGCTTTGACTTCACTTATGATCTGCTTGATCTGTTTGACTTCCTGAACAGAGATGATCATCGGGAACATGATGGAGATTGTTCCATAATAGCTTGCACGGTATAATGCGCGAAGCTGTGTTTTAAAGATATCCCTGCGGTCAAGGCAGATACGGATCGCACGATATCCCATTGCAGGATTCTCTTCTTTATCCAGATTAAAATATCCAACCTGTTTATCTGCTCCGATATCCAGTGTACGGATAATGACTTTCTTTCCGGCCATATTCTCTGCAACCGTACGGTATGCCTTAAACTGTTCCTCTTCTGTTGGATAAGTTTCTGATTCCAGATACAGAAATTCACTTCGGAATAAGCCGATTCCACCGGCATCATTGGCAAGTACGGATGCAACATCGGATACACTTCCGATATTTGCGTAAAGATTGATCTTCTTTCCGTCAAGTGTCACATTTTCTTTGCCTTTTAATTCCTGAAGCAGTCTCTTTTTCTCATCTTCTTTCTCTTTTTTTGCTTTATAATCTTCCAGAACGGATACTTCCGGATCAATGATGATCTTTCCTTCGTATCCATCTACGATACCCATTTTTCCATCTGCATCATCCGGGTAATCAACACCGATCAATGCCGGAATATTCATGGTTCTTGCAAGAATTGCAGTATGGGAATTCGTAGATCCATGTCTTGTTACAAAGGACAATACTTTGGATTTATCCAGCTGTACGGTCTCACTTGGTGCAAGGTCGTCGGCAAGCAGGATCACCGGCTCATCAGATTGGATTCCTCCTGCGCCATTTCCCTGAAGGATCATGATCAGTCGATTGGAGATATCTTTGACATCAGCTGCACGTTCTTTCATGTAATCATCGTCCATGGATGCAAACATCTCGGAAAAATTGTCTCCGGTATTTGCAACGGCGAACTCTGCATTTACTTCCTGAGACTTTATCATATTCTGAATGGATTCTACATAGTCCAGATCATCCAGCATCATCTGATGTACTTCAAAGATTGCAGCATTTACTTCTCCCACTTCTTTTAATGCCTTTTCATATAAGCCTGCAAGCTGTTTTTTGCCTTCTTCACGAGCTTCTTCAAATCTTCTGATTTCCCCATCAATATCAGTAATTTTTACTCTTTTTACAACATTTTCTGCCTTATTATATACAGATAATCTTCCGATTGCGATTCCACTGAAAACACTTTTTCCCTGAATTACCATTGTGATCTCCTTTCCTTTTCCCTGACCTTTCTTCAAATGAAAAATGCCTGCTGCCCGGTTACGGACAGCAACGACACTTTTCAATGATTGATGTAAACCGATTATAGAATATTAGAGGTTTTCCTCTAAAAATTTGCTTAATGTTTCCATTGCTTCTTCTTCTTTTTCACCGTCTGTCTTTAATGTGATCTCCTGTCCACATTTTACGCCAAGTCCCATAACTCCGAAGATTCTTTTTGCATCAACTTCTTTTCCGTCTTTTGTAATCGTTACAGCGCAAGGAAAAGCTGCTGCTTCCTTTACAAATAATCCTGCTGGTCTTGCATGGATTCCCATTTCGTCTTTGATTGTGTAAGTAAATTCTTTCATTTTTAATTCCTCCTGTTTTGTTTCGTAATGATACTATTATTACCTTATTTCTTTTATTTTTCTCATTTATTTTGCATCTTTTTTAATCAATCCGAGTAATACTGCTGTGATCACAGATCCAATCGCCCAGGAAATGATATACATAAGTGGATTTCCAACGGTTGCAAATACGAAGATTCCACCATGTGGTGCCATAAGTGTGCATCTAAAGAATGCAGAAAGTAATCCTGCAACTCCGGCTCCAACCATAGTACATGGAATTACATGTGCCGGGTCTGCTGCCGCAAATGGAATTGCACCTTCCGTAATGAATGCGCATCCCATGACAAAGTTTGATACCTTTGCGTTTCTCTCAGCTTCTGTAAATTTCTTCGGGAAGAACTGACATGCTAGTGCGATACCAACCGGTGGAACCATTCCTCCGATCATGATCGATGCCATTGCAATATAACATGCCTGAACTGCCGGGTCAGAGGACTGTGCACCGTCTGCCATCATCTGAGATGCTGTTGCAAGCACTCCTGTACCAAATACATATGCTGCTTTATTGATTGGACCTCCCATATCAATTGCCATCATGGCACCTAAGATCAGTCCAAGTAATGTGATCATTCCTGCATTGGATAATGCGGTTAACATCGTGCTGAGTCCTGTATTGATCAGTCCGATCAGCGGGTTGAAAATGAAGCACATCAGAACACTGATAATAAAGATTCCACCAAGCGGATAGATCAGTGTCGGTTTAATTCCATCCAGGGAAGCTGGAAGTTTGCTGCAGATCTTCTTTAAAAACAGTACGATAAATCCGGCTAAAAATCCGGCAAGGATTCCACCAAGGAAACCAGATACCGTATTACCGCCATTTGCCTGTTGGAAAGCAAATTCAGAGATAAATTTCTGGAAACCAGTTGTCTGATCTGCCCAGCTATATCCACTGACTAATGCGTTACCGCTGGATGCAAGAAGTCCTCCGGTAAATCCAACTGCAAGTCCTGGTCTGTCAGCGATCGAATATGCGATATATCCAGCAAGCACCGGAACCATCATTCCCATCGCAAGTCCACCGCCATATTTAAAAAATGCAGACAATGGTGTGCAGGAACCAAATGCAGAACCTCCAGTTGCTCCATATCCCATCAGAGTATCGATCAGAAATGCAAGTGCAGTCATGATACCTCCACCGATGACGAATGGAAGCATGTGTGATACACCACTCATCAGATGTGTATAAATCTGATGTCCAGTACCTCCGGTATTAGAAATTGTTTCTTTTCTGCTTTCCCCGCTGGCTGCTTTATATACCGGTGCATCTCCATTTACTGCCTTATTCAAAAGTTCTTCTGCCTTATTGATACCATCTGCAACTTTGCATTCGATCAACTTTTTGCCATCAAACCGGTCCATTGGAACTTTGGTGTCCGCTGCAACGATCACGCATTTGGCATTCTTTATTTCTTCATCGGTAACGATATTCTTTGCTCCACCAGAGCCTCTTGTCTCAACCTTAATGCTGATTCCAAGTTCTGCAGCTTTTTTCTCCAGTGCTTCCGCAGCCATATAAGTATGTGCAATTCCGGTCGGACAGGCAGTTACTGCAAGAACTTCTATTCCCGCCGGTGCTGTCTGTGTCTCGGTCTTTTCTTCTTTTTCATCCTTTTCGGTCTCAGCAGCATCGATCACACTTAAGAACTCATCTACCGTTTTGGCATTTCTAAGTCCATTGGTAAAATTCTCATCCATAAGAAGTACGGATAATTTGCTCAAAACATCCAGATGGACATTGTCCTTGGTGTTTGGTGCTGCAATTAAGAAAATCAGATTGACCGGTGCTCCATCCAGGGAATCAAAATCAACGCCCTTTGGGATCACCATGGCTGCAAGACCTGGTCTGCTGACTGCATCGGATTTGCAATGTGGAATGGCAATTCCCTCTCCGATTCCGGTTGTTCCTTCTTCCTCTCTTGCGTACACACCTTTTCGATATGTCTCCACATCGTTGATTTTTCCACTTTTGGCCATCAGGTCTACCATCTGATCCAAAAGATCCCGTTTTCCGGTGGCTTTTCCACCGAGCTGAATACATTCAGCTGCTAATAAATCTCTTATCCTCATCTTCGTGCCCCCCTAATTTTCAAATAAATTTTTACATTTATCTAATAAAGCCTGCACTTCAGCTTTTGTTGCAAGTTCTTCCGAAAAAGCACTGGCGCTTCCAGTACATACACCCATTTTAAAGGCTTCCGCATAACTTCCGGTTGACAGATATCCGGCAAGGAATCCGGCTACCATGGAATCTCCTGCTCCTACGGAATTTTTCAATTCCCCTTTTGGCGCTTCGGCACGGAATTCCTGTCCATCCTCAGTTACCAGTACTGCTCCATCGCCTGCCATAGAAATCAGGACATTTCTGGCTCCGCGCTCCTGAAGCTTTTTTGCATATTTCACAACGTCATCCTTATCCGTGATCGTCACTCCGAAAATCTCTCCAAGTTCATGATTATTCGGTTTGATCAAAAATGGATGATATGGAAGAACATTCACCAGAAGATCTTTTGTTGCATCTACAGCAATGTTCAGCTTCTTCTTCTCCAGATGTTTCATGATATCCATATACATGGATTCCGGCATCACAGAGGGAATACTTCCAGCCAGGACAAGAACATCTCCATCCTGCAGCTGATCCAGTTTCTCATAAAGCTTTTTAATATCCTCCTGCATAATTGCAGGTCCCATTCCATTGATTTCGGATTCTTCATTGGAACGAAGCTTCACATTAATTCTGGAAACCCCTTTTTTTACATGAATAAAATCTGCCTTTACACCTTTTTCCTCAAGAAGTCGGCATATTTCATCTCCGGTAAAACCAGCCATAAATCCAAGAGCAGTATTATCAAAACCAAGATTTTTTAATACCATAGATACATTAATTCCTTTTCCGCCCGGATATATGATCTCATCTACAGTCCGGTTTACCATTCCAGTCTGAAAATTCTTCACTGTTACGATATAATCCAATGATGGATTAAAAGTTACCGTATAAATCATTTTCCTTATACCTCCTTAATGTTTTTATATTTTTGAAATGCTTTTGAATTCAAATTTGTGGTAATAATAGTAGCATCAGCAAATTCGGCAAATTTTACACTGGAAATCTGGGAAAATTTACTTCCATCAGCAAGAACATATCGTTCTTTGCAATTCTGCATGGATTTCTTTTTCACCATTGCCTCTTTTACCTCCGGCGTAGAAAATCCGGTCTCAACACTGATTCCGTTTGTTCCCCAGAATCCCTTGGTAAAGTTGTATTTATCCAGCGTTTCAACAGCTTCCTCTCCAACAATGGCCTCTGTTGCAGATTTAAACTCACCCCCAAGAATGTAAACCCGAAAACCGATATCTGAAAGCTTTTTTGCATGACTGATCGCATTTGTTACAAAAACCGTCTGACGGTTTGTAATATAGTCAATCATAAGCTCCGTTGTTGTACCAGCGTCCAGATAAACAAAATCCTCTGGCTCGATCAAAGATGCTGCATACTTTGCAATCCTGATCTTTGCCTCTGCATTCATCGCTTTACGATTCATAACATTTTCATCCATTGTACTGTAAATCGTATTTTTAGCAATTGCTCCGCCATGTACTTTTGTCAAAAATCCCTGTGCATCCAACTGATTTAAATCTCTTCGAATCGTAGATTCTGATGTATGAAGCTCTTTCATCAACTGTTGAACCGTAACGCTTCCATCTTTATCTAATAATGATAAAATATTACTGTGCCTGTCCTCTGTTAGCATATTATAACCACAACCCTTCATTTTCCGTCAAAATCATTCATTTGATAGTTTGATTATAGATTCAAAAACATTTAAAGTCAATCAAAAACCGCCAAAATCATTCACAATTTTGACGGTTCTTTTTTGTATATTTTTCCTAATATACATCCT
Organism: uncultured Lachnospiraceae bacterium; assembly: GCA_934364805.1. Lineage (GTDB taxonomy): Bacteria > Bacillota > Clostridia > Lachnospirales > Lachnospiraceae > Roseburia. Next base: position 910 of record CAKRMH010000018.1, on the reverse strand, counting down.
TATGAAACTATTCTAACTCATAGACTATTCCTGATTCTTCCAGAAATCAACTGGTTCATACGTCTTAAGTTCTGCAAGAAATCCCAGCTTCTGAAGTTCTTCCTGAATCTGATCCAATGTCTCTTCATCTTCTGCAAGAACTGTGTGATAATGATAGCCACTTGTCACATTCATAAGTGGCGTTGATTTTCCTTCTCGAATCTCTGTAAGATATTTCTGAACATCTTTCCTGTTCCGGATTCCAAGCTCTGCCCGGATCACCCCGTATACCTTATGATACACAAAAACATCTTCCACAGTAGCTCCAAAATCCACAAACGTATTTAACTCATCCACCATCTGCTCGATCGTATGATATATCTTAAAAATTCTGCTGGCTCCTCTTTTTGTCTGAAGGATATACCCTCTGTTCGTGGACAATATTTCATTTCTCGCTGCACGAAGCAGTGCAATATCCTGAACGATTACCTGTCTGCTCACTTCAAAAATGTCAGCCAGCTTCTCTCCGGAAATAGCGGATTTGCTTTTATCTAAAATCGCAAGTATTTCTTTTCTTCTTTCTTCTCCATTCATCATTTCGATTGCACCATCCTTCCATGGTTCTCTGAATATCCATAATTTTATCAAAGGAATAATATTCCGTCAAGAAGTATCTATACACCTGTCTTGACAGTTATTTATAAAAAGAAAAACCTCTAAGTAAAACTTAGAGGCTAAAGAGGTGACTGACGGATTTGAACCGACGATCAGGGAGTTGCAGTCCCACGCCTTACCACTTGGCTAAGTCACCATATTCTATTATATGCTCTCTCACAAGATGATATACATCCTTATAAAAGAAAACTCCCCGAGTAGGGCTCGAACCTACAACAACTCGGTTAACAGCCGAGTGCTCTACCATTGAGCTATC
>CAKRMH010000017.1 GCA_934364805.1 uncultured Lachnospiraceae bacterium | reverse complement strand
TCTCAGTCCCAATGTGGCCGGTCACCCTCTCAGGTCGGCTACTGATCGTCGCCTTGGTAGGCCGTTACCCCACCAACCAGCTAATCAGACGCGGGTCCATCTTATACCACCGGAGTTTTTCACACCAGACCATGCGGTCCTGTGCGCTTATGCGGTATTAGCAGTCGTTTCCAACTGTTATCCCCCTGTACAAGGCAGGTTACCCACGCGTTACTCACCCGTCCGCCACTCAGTCGCAAAATCTTCATTCCGAAGAAATCAAATAAAGCGCTTCGTTCGACTTGCATGTGTTAAGCACGCCGCCAGCGTTCATCCTGAGCCAGGATCAAACTCTCATGTTCATATTTTTCACTTGGTGAGGTTCTTTCGAACCTAGTGAAAAAACGGTTCTTCAAACTCGTTTGAAGAACTTCATTGTTTCATCCAGTTCAAAACTTAGCTTGGCTAAATTTATCCTTTGATTTAATGTTTAAAGGTGCATCTTTCGATGCTGTTCGTCAAATCTTATTGATTTGCTTGAATAATTCTCATTGAATCTTTCAAGGTTTTTCACTGTTCAGTTATCAATGTTCTTTGTTATTGTCTCATCAGCGACAACTTCTAAATAATATCATATTTCGTTATCTCTGTCAACAACTTTTTATATTTTTTACTGTGATCACTTCGTCATCATGAACGCTCTCATCGACAGCTCAGTTATCATACCACGCACATATCCGAAAGTCAACAAATTTGTTTGAATTGTTTAAAGTAAATTAATTGTTTGAATTATTGTGAATTGAGTGTACAATTGTATCATTCTTTTTAAACATATAAAAAATATGATACAATGAGCGTAGTGAATTATATCATGTGCAAGTGCACATAAGTATCAGCCGTGGGCACCACGCACGAACACACACAAAATATCTGCAATAAAACGATAGTGAATCAGAGGGAGAAAATCAGCATGAACAAATGGTATCAAGACTGTCTTAATTACAACAATTCTGTCAAAGAGTATCAAACGGCACTTTCCCATGCCGGCTTCTCTGAGGAAGCTGCTTTAAATGCAATCCATAAAGCCTTCCAATATTACTATGACAAGAATTTTGAACCAGATCCTGATTATATCATTCGAATGGATCGTTTCCTCTATGTTTTACACGAACACAAGGACGATCCGGAATCTGTGCTCTGGCACATCTGGCTAAAGTATTTTGTCACCATGGGCGGAAATGAATGGAATCAGTTCTGCAGGGAAATATGATCTTTCGTCATCCCCTGCAATCTTATCTTCCACGGCTTATTGCTTCTAATGCCTCTTTTACATTTTTTACTCCAATCAGGGTAATTCCCATCATATCTCCCATCACATCCTTACATACCTGTGGTAGAATGCAAGTCTCAAATCCGAGTTTCCTTGCTTCCTGGACACGCTGTTCCGCCATACTTACCCCACGCACTTCACCACTCAATCCGACTTCGCCAAAGCAAATCGTTTTTTCATTGATCGGCTTATCAAAATGGCTGGACATGATTGAAAGCACGATTCCAAGATCTATCGCTGGTTCATTCATCCGTATACCACCTGCAATGTTGACATACGCATCACAATTAGCAAGATCCATTCCAAGACGTTTTTCCAAAACAGCCATCAGTAAATTTACACGATTATAGTCTGTTCCCGTTGCTGTCCGCCTTGGCATTCCAAATGATGTTCTGCAGATCAGCGCCTGTACTTCCAGAAGTATCGGTCTTGTTCCTTCCATTGAACATGCCACTACAGATCCTGATGCGCCTTCCGGTTTTCCGCTTAACATAAATTCTGATGGATTCTCTACTTCTACAAGTCCTTCATGCTGCATTTCAAACACACCAATTTCATTTGTTGACCCAAAACGATTTTTCACGCCTCTTAAAATGCGATAAGACTGATGGCGGTCGCCTTCAAAATAAAGCACGGTATCGACCATGTGCTCTAATACGCGCGGTCCTGCGACAACCCCTTCTTTCGTAACATGGCCTACAATAAAAATAGAAATCCCCATTCCTTTTGCAATCTGCATAAATACTCCGGTTGCCTCGCGAACCTGGGATACACTTCCCGGCGCAGATGTAACACTTTCGTTATACATCGTCTGGATGGAATCAATAACAACAATCTGTGGTTTCTCACGTTCAATTGTCTCACGAATTGTATCCAGATTTGTTTCACATAACAATTTCAGAGAATCTGAAAATTCTCCAATCCTCTGTGCCCTTATTTTTATCTGCTGAAGTGACTCTTCTCCCGAAACATACAGAATCGGCAGATTCCGATTCGACAGATTCCTGCATACCTGAAGCAGTAATGTTGACTTTCCGATTCCAGGATCTCCTCCGACCAGCACCAGTGATCCTTTTACAACACCTCCTCCAAGAACACGATCCAGCTCCTTCATTTCTGTTGTGATCCGTTCATCGTCTGAAGCCTTTACCTTTGACAGCGGAACTACTTCCGCTTTTTGCAGGGATGATTTTAATTTTCCGGATGAACTTACCGATTTTTTATCAATTACTTCTTCCACAAACGTATTCCACTCTCTGCATCCCGGGCACTGCCCCAGCCATTTTGATGATTCGTATCCACAATTCTGGCAGAAAAATACTGTAGCTTTCCCCTTTGCCATTCTTTTTCTCCTTTCTGCTTACATGATTGCAACAATTATATGATGGGATATAAGAAAAGAACCCTTGCAGAAAACGCTCAGGTTCTTTCTTATCATTCCTGTAATTATCCCAATCGATTAATTACTTGCATTTATTATTTTTTCTGAACTTTAATCGTAATAGCATCAGAATCTTCCAGTTCAACGCTAAGGCTGAGTTTTCCACCAAGATTTGTTTTCATAGTACCAGCAGTAGCTCCGTTGATGGTAATTTCATACTCGGCTTCTTCTTCCAGACCAAGTGTGATCTGTGCATCTTCCGGTCCTTCCACAACAAATTCCACGCTGTTTTCTGTCTCATTAAAATGATCAACTGCAGTCCCAGGAACAGACTCATATACGAACATTCCGTTACGCTCTAACTTTGTGATTTCCTTGAACGTCTTAACCTTATAAATGTCTCCATCATGTTCAAAGTTATCGTGCTTTGCCTTCGTTCCTAACGTATAATCTCCAAAGCTGATCGTTCCGTCTGCCTCTGTTCGAATTAATTCACTAATTGCAGCCATTTTTATCCTCCTGTACATTTTCGTAGTATCCTAATTATACAATACACACGTTATGATTTCAAACCAATTCCCACAAATTTAATACTTTTGTAATAGAAGGAAATTTGTTTTATTTTTTCTCAATCACAATTTTTTTGTTCTTCGTAGATACAACTACCGTATCCTGCGCTTTTATCTCTCCCGCGATAATTTTTTCTGCAAGAGCATCCTCTATTTTCTCCTGAATCTTGCGTTTTAATGGTCTTGCACCATATTTTCTGTCATAGCCCTTATCCACAATGTACTGTTTTGCACTGTCACGCACGATCAATGTGATATCCAGCTGTTTTTTACAACGTGTTTCAAGTTCACGTACCAGAAGTGTCACGATCTTTTTCATATCTTCCTTATTCAAGGCACGGAATACGATTGTTTCATCAATACGGTTTAAAAACTCCGGCTTAAAGATCCGTTTTACTTCTTCCATGACATTATTTTTCATCATGTCATAGTTATGCTTTTCATCTTCCACAGCACCAAATCCAAGTTTTTTCGGTTCAATAATGGATTGTGCTCCCGCATTGGATGTCATGATAATAATTGTATTTTTAAAATCAACCTGTCTTCCCTGCGAATCTGTAATATGTCCATCATCCAGAACCTGCAGCAGGATATTGAATACATCCGGATGCGCTTTTTCAATCTCATCAAATAAGATGACAGAAAACGGATTGCGGCGCACTTTTTCGCTTAACTGTCCACCATCTTCATGTCCAACATATCCAGGTGGAGAACCGATCATTTTGGAAACGCTGTGTTTCTCCATATATTCAGACATATCAACACGGATCATTGCATCCTCATTACCAAATACAGCTTCTGCAAGTGCTTTTGAGATCTCCGTCTTACCAACACCCGTTGGACCAAGGAATAAAAATGATCCCACTGGACGCTTCGGATCTTTTAATCCGACCCTTCCACGCCTTACTGCTTTTGAAACAGCCGATACTGCTTCTTCTTGTCCAATCACTCTCTTATGAAGGATCGACTCCAGTTTCTGAAGCCGTGAAGCTTCACTCTCTGTCAGTTTGTTTACTGGAATCTTTGTCCATCCTGCAACTACATCTGCAATCTCATCTTCGCCCACCGTAAGTTTTCTGGATTTTGAAGAACGTCTTGCCTTCTTCTGTTCCTTCTCGAGCGCTTCCTCAAGGGCTGTCTTCTCTTCTTTTTTCTGTTTTGCTTCATCAATCGAAGCTTCCTTTAACGCTTCTTCCAGCTCCAGTTGTTTTTCTTTGATCTGAATTTTAAGCTGCTGGATTACATCCGAAGCGCACACCTTGCCAAGCCTGGTTTTTGCTGCAGCCTCATCCATCAGATCAATTGCTTTATCCGGAAGAAATCTGTCATTTACATAACGGGAAGATAAACGCACTGCTGCCTCAAGACCCTCATCACTTATCGTAACTCCATGATGCTTCTCATACAAAGGACGAAGTCCCCTTAAAATCTCAATCGTTTCTTCTTCCTTTGGTTCTTCCACCATAACAGGCTGGAATCTTCGTTCCAGTGCAGCATCTTTTTCAATATATTTCCGGTATTCTTCAATTGTCGTTGCACCAATCACCTGTATTTCACCTCTGGCTAATGCAGGTTTTAAAATGTTCGATGCATCCAGAGCGCCTTCAGCTCCGCCTGCCCCAATGATCGTATGAAGTTCATCAATAAACAGAAGAACATTGCCTGCGGACGCTACTTCTGAGATCACCTTTTTGATTCGTTCCTCAAATTCTCCGCGGTATTTGGATTTTGCGACAAGTCCGGACATATCTAATGATACCAGACGTTTTTCAGCAACCGTATCTGGAACTGTTCCGTTTACTATACGCTGTGCAATTCCCTCTACAATGGCAGTCTTTCCTACTCCCGGTTCACCGATCAGACATGGATTATTTTTTCCTCTTCGACTAAGGATCTGTATTACACGGTCATTCTCTTCTTTTCGTCCAACAACCGGATCTAACAGATTATCTCTTGCCATAGCAGTCAGATCTCTGGAATACTGATCCAATGTCGGTGTTGTAGAGCCGCCTCTTTGTGAATTTTTGCTTTTGCTATATTCCTCACGGTATTTCGCAGGATCTTCTCCCATTGCACCAATGAGTTCCACAAAAATCTTCTGCGGATTTGCACCCAGGGTATTTAACAGACGGGATGCAGCACAATCTCCTTCTTTTACAATTGCGATCAAAAGATGCTCGGTTCCGATTTCGTCGGAATGAAAATGCTCTGCCTCCTCAGACGCACGCTCCAGCACCTGCTGTGTCCGTGGTGAATACCCATCTTTTTCCATAAGCTGAATCTCATCTCCCGGTGAGATCAGTTCTTCAATCAACTTTAAAAGTTTATCCAGCTGCACATGATTGGTCGAAAGCACCTCTGCGGCGACTCCGGTTCCTTCTTTCAAAAGGCCGGCAAGAATATGTTCGGTTCCAATATAATTATGATGCATGCTTCTGGAAAGGCGGGCAGCCATATCCAGTGCCTTTTTTGCTTTCGCTGTATATGCTTTCACTCTGTAGCCTCCATTGACAAATAGTTATTGATTATTTAAGATCCAGAAATTCAATGTCGTCATCATCGTCATTTGTTTCTTCTGTCTCTCTTTCTTCTTCATTTTCCTCTTCTTCCTGCTTTTCTGGTTCGTCCGATCCAGATTCTTCTGTATCCCCTGTAATATTCTCCTCGGACGCATTGTTGCCGCCATCTTCTTCAGAGTCATCCTCAGGGTCACGCACATCTTCTTCGTCGTCCAGCTCATCCTCAGAATCTTCATCCTCAGAATCTTTATTCTCTTCGTCATCGTCCGGATCATCGTCAAGATCATCCATATCATCATCTTCGTCCGGATCATCATAAGCATCGTCCAGACCATTCTGATCTTTTCTTGCGATCAAAAGATTAATGATAATAATTATTAAAATTGCTGCACCAAATATCATGCCAAATATCATATAACGGTTTTTCTGTTTCATTTTTTCCAATTGATTCAACGCCTCATTATACTGTTCATTTTCATTCTGCTGTTCGGAAGAGCTATCTAACTGCTCTGCATATCTCTGATAAGTACCTTCTGCATTATCATACTGATACCAGTAATTCTGCCCCTGGTCATTCAGACAATATAAATAATAAAAATCACTGTCCGGGTTCTGAACTGCATCATTCCTGTGATATGCAGTCACGTTTTCTGTTTCACCTACTGTAACAGACGTCTGCGTAAATCCTTCCGGAACGGAAGCAGCATCCGGATTCTGGACAATTGCGTAATGTGAATCCGTATGAAGCAGGACAAATGGATACACATTTCCATCATTCGTATTGTAAAGATACAATTTTCCTGCATCTTCTGAATTTTCAGGAATCAGATATAAAAGTGTGAGTTCTGCTTTTGTAAAGCTGAGAGCCGGGTAATCTGTTCCACCGATTGAAACTGCGCTTTCTGAAAAATCAGCAGGGATCACATCCTCCGGAATTGTATCCGCCGGAATATAATTTTGTCCATTAATGGTAAACACTTTACTTCCATCTACACTCTGCTGTTCTTCCGGCTGATTTTCTTCTACTGCGTCTTCACTCTGCTCTTTTCGCTCAACATTAATCGTATAGGTTGCTGTAGATCCGTTTCCGGCTTTCACTACAACCGTAACTGTATTATTGCCAACCTGAAGATTATCTGTTCCAGTGATAGCATCAATCGTTGCAGAAGGGTTACTTGGAGTTGCAGAAACATCAATACTTGTAACATCGTAGTCGACAGATGCTGTATATTTTGTCGTTTTATAGGAAAACTCCGGTGAAAGCGTTCCATCAGAAAGGCTCAACCCTGATAATGAGTTATCTCCATTTGTAGAATCCGTATCGCTGTTCTCCTGTGAACCAGCAGCCTTCACAACTACGCCAGCAGCGGTATAATCTGCTGCGGCTCCACTTGAATCAGTGCCTGACGTCGAAGTAGCAGTGAGTGAAGTAGAACCCGATCCCACAACAGTAAATGTAACCGTTCCTTTTGCTCCATTCACACTGATCATTTTCTCGCCATCTCCGCCACTGGATGTGACAGAAGATGAATCAAATGAAATTACGCTGTTGTCATAGGACAAAGCCACCTGGGAAGAACCTCCACCCGGAACCGATATGGTCGCTGTAAAAGTATCTCCTACTTTTAAATTCTGATCTGACAGTGCAATTGACAATCCCGCTGCATATACCGGGAACTTTGGAATCGCTGTCATGGCAGCCATCAGAAGTCCCGCCAGCAATATACTGAATTTCTTTTTCATTTTGTATCGTCCTCACTTACTGTTATAAAAGACACCGGCTCCATACTCCAGACAGAGTCATTGGCCGGTGTCGGATCAACACTATGTAATTCTAGTTGTCCTTATGTTGATGCTTCATATCCTTGATCGGGATATTTGCAAAAAGAGCTGGAACAGTTCCGTTATTGGAATCAGATTCCGTCTCTGTGATTTTTACATCCAGAGCATCTGCATCAATATCCATATATTTTGAAATAACCTGAATAATATCATTCTTGATCATTTCCATCATCTCCGGTGAACAATTTGCACGATCGGAAACCAGTAACAGTTTCAAACGGTCTTTTGCAACATTTCCGGAATTTTTTTTCTTAAACAAATCCATCAAGCCCATGGTAAGCTGTCCCCCTTATTTCTTAAACATTTCCTTTAATTTACTGAATACGCCCTGTTTCTCCTCAAGATTCAAAAATGGAACTTCTTCTCCCATGATACGTCTGCAGATATTTGCGTATGCCTGTCCTGCAAGACAGCTGCTTCCAACCAGAGGCTCACCCTGGTTTGTAGAAACTACGATCTGTTCGTCATCCGGTACTGCACCAATCAGGTTCACTGCCAGGATGTCACACACATCATTTACGTTCATCATATCGCCACGTTTTACCATGTCCATGCGGAGTCTGTTTACAACCAGGTCGATACGTTTCATCTCATTTGCTTCAAGTAATCCCACAATACGGTCCGCATCACGGATTGCAGATACCTCAGGTGTTGTAACTACAAGTGCTCTGTCTGCACCTGCAATTGCATTTTTAAATCCCTGCTCAATACCAGCCGGACAATCGAGAAGGATATAGTCAAATTCTTCTCTGAGTTCATTGATCAGTTCAACCATCTGTTCCGGTGTTACCGCATCCTTATCTCTTGTCTGTGCAGATGGGAGCAGACACAGATCCTGATATTTTTTATCCTTGATCAAAGCCTGTTTCAAGCGGCATTTACCCTCGATTACGTCAACAAGATTGTATACAATACGGTTTTCCAGTCCCATTACAACGTCCAGATTACGAAGTCCGATATCTGTATCAATCATAACTACTTTTTTATTTAACTGTGCAAGACCTGTACCAACATTTGCAGTTGTGGTGGTCTTACCAACACCACCTTTACCAGATGTAATAACGATTACTTCACTCACGAAAATTTCCTCCTCGGTTCTTAAATATTTCTCAAGATATTCTTTGTAATTGGTTCGATATATATAGCTCCGTCTTTTGCAACTGCGATCTGAGCTTCTGACGGTGCCTCTTTCTCTTTTCTACGAAAACGTCTTCTGGTATTTTCCTTATCCGGACTTTTTGCGATCAGATCCCCAATCTGGATCTGGATCGGATTCATGTTCAATGCAAAAACAAAACAATTCCGTTCGCCCGTACATCCGGCATGAACATTTCCCTTCAGAGCTCCAAGAATCACAATATTCCCGGCAGATATGATTTTTGCCCCCGGGTTCACGTCTCCGATGATCGTAACGCTTCCTTCGCTCTCGATGATCTGTCCGGAACGAAGTGTTCCCTGATAAAATTCGCCATAAGGTACCTGTGCCATCGCACTTTGCATTTCCTGCTGGATCTGCTGTTCTTTCAGCAGATTCTGTTCGATCAGCTGTCTTGTCTGTTCCTCATGCTCCTTATCATTGTCAATAATACAGATGATCTCCATTGAGGTATGCTTCATGATCTCCTCAATGATCCGATTCTCCTCGTCCGTCGACAATCTTCTTCCTTCAAAAGAAATCCCTACTTTTGCATTTTTGAAAAACTTCTCTGACTCCTGGAATTTTTCAATAATTGCATCCAGCAAATCCCGAAATGCACAATCCGGATCAAGTCTCAGATTGATTCCATAACGGTTGCTTTTCATAACTACGAATTGTGACATATATGCCTCCAAATATTATCTGTTATTATACAGACATCAACGATTCAATTATACCGAATCCACAGGATTATGCAATTGATTTTGTAAAAAACCATTATATTTTCCGTTTTATCCGCATTTTCTTTCAAAAAAACTTATAATCCGCCTCTCCGCAGTACTATTTCCAGGTATTTGTAATGCTGATCTGACCATCACATACCGAAACATCCACGGTTCCTCCACAGACAAGCGGCATCATCGGTGAAAAATGTCCAATATCAAGATCCATGATGACCGGCACCTGATACTCCGCAAGCAGATCTGTTACAGCCCTGTAATGATCGATCCCAAATGCCTCCTCGCCATAGCAGAGCGGTCTTCCGATCAAAAATCCCTTTACATACTGGAACCACCCGGCATTTTTCATATGCCAGACTGCCCGCCGGATACTCATAACATTCAGTTCGCAGGCTTCTAAAAACCAGATGATTCCGTCTTCTTTGTATGTCTCATTAAATTGCTTAACCTGATCAAACCTCGTTCCCGTCAGGTGAATCAGGCAATCCATACATCCTCCAAGCAATCTGCCCGAAAACTGGACATCCTCATCCGGAAATCTGCGGATTCTGGTCTGTTCCGTCAGATGATATGGTTCCAATGGGTGTTCTTCATCTTTTAAGGATTCCTTCTCCCACATTTTGTATCCGTGTACCTGATCTTTCCGTCCGCACAACACATCCATCGTATCCTGTAAAGACTCATGCCACGGTTCCATGCCAAAGGCTGCTGCACATGGTCCATAAATTGCTGCAGTATCACAAAGTGTTGCTGATAAAAATGTAAAATTGGTATTGTCCGAAAATCCCATAAACCACTTCGGAGCAGCTTTACGGATTCTCTCAAAATCCATATACGGAACCACTTCGCACATCAGTTCTCCACCACCACAGGAAATAAGCACATCATTTTTTTCAGAACAATATGCTTCATTCAGTTCTTCTGCACACTTTTGCGGAGTATTGCTGATTCCGATTCCACTTCCCTCATAACAATTTGGTCCAACATCCAGCTGATATCCAAGCTCCGTAAACTTCTTTTTTGCATGTTCAAATGCAGTTTTATATGGCTCTGTATTGCACCCGAATGACGGAGCAACAAATCCAATTGTTCCATTTTTCTTTAAAAATTCAGGATATCTCATTTTATTCTCCCACTCATATATTTTGCACTATTCTACCATAGATTTTCCCGAATCGCAAAACAGAGATGAAAACTGTCTGCATATAATACAGATACTGTTTCCATCCCTGTCCGGATTATGAAATAACTATTATTTATTCATATCTTAATGCATCGATTGGCGACATTCTCGCTGCACGCTTTGCCGGGTAAGAACCAAATACGATTCCCGTCAGCATGGAGAAGATCACCGATACAATAATTGCTGTCAGTGAAGGACTTACACTTACCGTCAGCACGGATCCGATATCCGATGCAAAATTATTGATCAGCATCACTGCCACTTTTGACAACAGGAAACCATTGAAAATACCTAAAAGAATTCCGATCAGTCCACCGATCAGGCAGATTACCACGGATTCCGTCAGAAACTGCAGATGAATTCCACGGTTCTTTGCACCAAGTGCCTTTCGTATACCAATTTCTCTTGTACGTTCCACAACACTTACCAGCATAATGTTCATAACACCAACTCCACCGACGATCAGCGAAATTGCTGCAATAACAGATATCGCAATTGTTATTACTTTTAATACCGTATTGATCACGCCAAGCTCCGATGCCATATCATAGCACTGGACTTCCCATGCGGTATCCTCTTTGTATTTGTGTTCTGCAAAATAAGAAGTCGTATCCTGTGCAAGCTGTGTCGGGTCCGTACCCTCTCCTGCCAGGACATTAAAATACTGGATTGCAGCCATAGCCGGATCATCCACCTGATCTGCTGCATAAGTAAATGGAATATAAACCGGTGTTGAGATATCTTTCTCTGCAACCTTTGTGTTTCCACCGCCGAGTTTTACCTTATCATATTGATAAACACCGACCACGTATACCTTTAAGACCGATCCATCCGAAAGCGAGATACTGATCTGCTTTCCAATCGGGGAGTTTCCATCACATGCATATTTCACAAACAGGTCCGAAACAACTGCTGTCGCCTTTTCCTGCTCATTATCCTTTTCTGAGATATCCCGCCCCTCAAGCAGGGTAAGCTTATTTGCATCTAACATCCCAGGTGTGGTTCCCATGGTATCTACATTTACTGCTTCTGCACCATCAACCGTTCCCGATCCAAGTCCAATGTTTGCAACTACAGACTTCACCTTATCACCAAAGGCCTCCTTATATGCCATCAGATCCTCATACTGAAGCATATCGTCGGTTGTCATATCCGGATATTCCCATGTATCATAATCTACATCATCCGGAATTACTGCATCGACATATGCCGTAATCAGATTGGTTCCTCCAAGAGAAGTAAGTGTGGATGAAATCGTTTTCTGTAAAGAGTTACCGATGGTCGTAATCGTAATAACTGAACTGATACCGATAATAATTCCAAGCATTGTAAGAACCGAGCGGAGTTTATTGGCTTTGATGCTGTCCAATGCCAGCCGGATACATTCAAAAAGATTCATGCCTGCTCACCTCCTACATCTGAAAGAATATTACCGTCGCTGATCGTAATGATGCGTTCCGTCTCCTTCGCCAGTTCCTGACTGTGCGTGATCAGTACGATCGTTTTATGCTGTTCTTTGTGTAATTTGTGAAAAATATCCATCACAAGATGCCCTGTTTTCGAATCCAGTGCTCCTGTTGGCTCATCTGCCAGTATCAGAGATGGATCATTTACCATTGCCCTTGCAATTGCGACCCTCTGGTTCTGTCCTCCGGAAAGTTCATTTGGTTTGTGGGAGGCCCGTTCCTTCATTCCAACCATATCCAGAAGTTCCAGTGCCTTTTCCCTGCGCTGTTTTCCCGGAATACCGGCATACATCATCGGAACTTCTACATTCCGCACCGCAGAGGTTCTTGGAATCAGACAGAAATTCTGAAATACAAATCCGATTTTCTGATTACGGATCTCACTTAATCTCTCATCACTCAATGTGCTTACGTCTTCTCCATCCAGAAAATAATTTCCCTCTGTCGGACGGTCTAACGCACCGATCATATTCATCAGGGTACTTTTACCGGAACCGGACTCACCAACGATTGCCACAAATTCACCTTCATAAATCTTAAGATCAATGCCATGAAGGATTTCAAGTTCATTGGGCTGATTTTCATAGTATTTTTTTACAATACCATGCATATCAATCACAACTTTCTTTTCCATGCTCTGCAATCTCCCCTCTGCTACTCTGTGTCAACGGTATAGGATGTGGTATCATCCGGAACATATAAAGGAATTGTATCTCCTTCCTGTACATCATCCGGTGTACTGATGATCAGATCCCCAAGTTCCAGTTCATCTGAACTGATACCGGTATAATAATCGGTGCTGTCTCCAACTGTAACCGGAACTTTTTCGATCAGATAATTACCGTCATCCTGCTCTTTTCCTCGGTAAACATAAGAACCGTCATCATCAGTTGCAATGCTGTCATAAGGAACCGCCATTCCTTTTCCACCTTCTTTTAACGTAATCTCGACTTTCACTGTCATTCCAAGAAGAAGACTGCTTCCGGCATCGACATTCACTTCTGCACTGTATGCGCTTCCTGAACTGCCAGATGTTCCGGCTGCTGCAGACTGATCTGCTGTCTTTGCATCAGAAGAAGCAAAGTTGATCACCTTATTTACCGCACCTGTGTTTGTCTGATCCGGGAGAGCATCGGCTGTAATTTTTGTTGCCATTCCCTGCTGCACTTTTGTGATGTCTTTTTCTTTAATGGAAACTTTTACCTTTAAATTGGTATTATCTTCAATCTGCATTAACGGTCCGTTCGGAACACCACCCTGTGCAATATTGAGCTGTGTGATAATACCGGACTGTCCTGCAACGACTGTCATCTGATCTAACTGACGATATAATTTAGCAAGTTCCTTGGTTGTCTGTGCATCCTTACTGTTTGTAAGTGCATTGGTATCCACCGTATCCTGTGCAGACTGGATCGTCTGATCGGTTGTTCTCTGTACCTGGGTAAGGTTATCCTTTGCAGCTTTTAATGCCTCATTTGCAGACTGTACACTGGTGCTCAATGGGCCCACCTGTTCCTGGAGTGCTGCAATTGTAGAAGCGTCTCCTTGTGCGATTGCCGCATCCAGCTGGTTCTTTGCGTTATTGTAATCCGCATTTGCTTTATCATATGCGCTTTGTGCATCTGTAATTGCTGCATTTGCAGAATTGATCTGGGAAGCCTGATCATTTTTCGCATCCTGAAGATTACGCTCTGCGATCTGATTCTGCTTTGCAGCAAGCTGATCCGAAGCGGATACCTGTTCCTCTAAGGTTGCGATCTGTTCTCGTACATCCGAATCATCGAACACACAAAGAACGTCTCCCGCTTCCACATGATCCCCAAGTGCAACTTTCAGTTCTTTCACCTTGCATGTAAGATCCGTGGTAACCGAATATACATTCTGGCTCTCTACAGTTCCTGTCGCATTGATCGAACTGGACAGATCCTGTTCCTCAAGTGGGAGCGCCTGCTCCATACTTGCTGCACTTTGAATCGCTCCAGCCACATTCGAGCCACAGCGTACAAGCGAAAAAATAACTGCGATCAATACAACTGCAACAATAAGAATTATGATAATTCTCTTTTTACTTTTTTTCATCTCTATATCGTCCTCCATTTTCAATTTGACCTTTTGTCAGATCTTATGAGGATGATTATATCTGTTTTTGTTTCCGGGAAAAAGTGGGTTTGCTAAGAGTTAATACTTTTTAAGACTATCCTATGGGTTTCGTAAGAATTCCTTAAGAAAAAGACCGGCATCTTAACATACCGGTCTAAAAATCAGGCTATTTTCAGATGAAGCATATATTTTTGCTTCTGTCTGTAATAATGAATAAACATACAGAAATTTCTCCATGCAGAAAACTCTTTATGATAATTAAATCTGGTATCATAAAGGACCCCCTGTCTGTTGCACCAGTTATAAATATCCGTCAGACTGATCCCCTTCATTGTGCGGATATTATTTACAAAGATCTCAACCTTTGTCATTTCATCTTCATTCTGTACAAACAGACGAAAAATTGTATTAATACATTGTATTTGGATCATACCATCTTTCTGGCTCATTGTGAGGATCCCTCCTTTGTATTTTTATGTTACTATAGTACCATATTTTCAATATTTTTTCCAGTACTTTCTTTTAAACACCTTCACAATCAAACGCAGGAATAAAGCTGTCTTTTGCTACGTCACCTTCCTGTATAAAACCATGTGTCACTCCAAGTGAAATTGCATAATCCAGATATTTTCCATATTCCCGGTCTGTAACCTTACGGTTCAGTTCCGGATAGTTTTCGACCTGTTTTAACGGTGTATACTGGCTCATCAGACTGAGATAGATCTGATCCCCGTATGTATCCACCAGATAACGTATGATCTTTTTTGCATCCAGAAGCAGTCCTGGAAGCAGTAACTGCCGCACGATCACCCCTTTTGCGATCAGATATCCATCTTCCGCTTCTGTAATATATTTTCCTTCTTTTCCATTCTCTATGCCCTTTTCCGGGTAAAAAAATGCTTTGGGCTGCTGCCTTACCATTTCTGCAATTGCAGCCTTTGCCACACTGGCATAATCTTCGGCATGTGAATACTTTCTGCTGATCCCTGCATCCATATATTTAAAATCCGGCAGATAAACGTCCACAATTCCTTCTAATGTACGAAGTGTATCAACAGACTCATAGCTTCCGGTATTATAAACGATTGGAATCGACAATCCCTGGTCTTTTGCACTCTGCACACTCTTTATAATATGTGGCACATACTGTCCCGGAGTCACAAGATTGATATTGTTTGCTCCTTTTTCCTGCAGTTCCAGAAATATTTCGGTCAGCCTCTCATCTGGTATTTCTTTTCCCGCAAGCCCCTGCGCAATCTCTTCATTCTGACAGAACACACAGTGCAGTGCACAACCACTGAAAAAGACCGCCCCAGAGCCATTGGTTCCGGATATGCAAGGCTCTTCCCAGTAATGAAGTGCCGCACGTGCCAGTTTCAATTGATCTCCAACACCGCATACTCCACCCATCTGTCTGCTGCGGTCTGCTTCGCATTTTCTTGGGCAAAGTGTACATTTTGTATAAATTCTCCGAAATTCAGCGAAATCTGTGCTTTCTTTTCTCATCTTATTCCTCTTGACGTTCTTTCTTTATTCATACTACAATATTGATTGCGTGTTTGGACGCATGAATAAGCATATAATTACTGCATATTTATAATAATGCAGACACAAACAATGAACCAACCTACACAAAGGAGTACAAAATGAATCAATCAAATTGTATGGTCGCTCAGTCCGGCGGACCTACTGTTGCTATCAATGCAAGTCTTGCAGGTGTTATTCAGGGTGTTATGGACTCAGATCAGTATAATATCTGCTATGGTGCTGTAAACGGTGTGCTTGGCATACTGAACGAGAATTACCTGAATCTTACCGGTATCGTATCCGAGGATGCAGGAGCAATCGACCGGTTAAAAATGACACCAGCTATGTATCTTGGCTCCTGCCGACACAAACTTCCAAACTATAAGGACGATGATTCTCCTTATGTATTTATTTTCAATCAGTTTGCGAAGCTGCATATCAAAGCTTTTTTCTATATCGGCGGAAACGACTCTATGGATACCGTATTAAAATTATCCGATTATGCGAAAAAAATCAATAGTGATATCCGCATCATCGGTGTACCAAAAACGATTGACAATGATCTGTGTGTAACCGATCATACTCCTGGTTTTGGCTCTGCTGCAAAATATATTGCAACATCACTTCTTGAAATCGCACATGACACGTTCATCTATGCCGTAAAAAGCGTTACCATTGTAGAAATCATGGGACGTGATGCCGGATGGCTCACCGCAGCATCTGCGCTTGCAAGAAATGAATACAATACCGCACCACACCTGATCTATCTCCCGGAGACTGTGTTTGACAAAGAGCAGTTTTTAGATGATGTACGCAGCATGTTAAAGCACCGCAATAATGTCATTGTCGCAGTATCCGAAGGAATCCATGACGCAGATGGCAATTATATCACTGCTTCCAAATCCGCAGTTGATACTTTTGGTCATCAGCAGCTTAGCGGAGCCGGAAAAGCGCTTGAGTTCATGGTAAAAGAAAACATTGGTGTAAAAGTACGTTCTGTTGAAGTCAATGTTCTGCAAAGATGTGCTTCCCACCTTGCTTCTCTGACAGATATTGAGGAAGCCTTTGCACAGGGACAGAAAGCAGTTTCCCTTGCATCATCCGGTGTAACAGCTTCCATGGTCACGATCACCAGAACTTCAAACCATCCTTATACCATAGAATACGGCTATTCTCAGATCTGTGATATCGCAAATGAAGCCAAATCCATTCCAGTTGAGTGGATCAATGAAAAAGGCAATGATGTCAAACCTGAACTGATCGAATATCTTTCCCCTCTGATCCAGGGTGAAGTATCCGTATCCTATAACAATGGTATTCCATCCTATATGAATGTTTCTCATCTGAGCCATTCCTGATCCATACTGCCGCCGGAACTTCTTCTTTTTGTTCCGACGGCAATATGATATAATGAGCGTAGCGAATTATATCATGCGCAAATGCGCCCGCGAGTCCGGAAAATCGGAGGTTTTTCGGACTTTTGCCGTAGCGGTTAAGCAATATCAGCCGCAGCGGTTAAGAAAATAAAAAGGGAGGTATTTTTACATGAGAATAAAAAAAGATATTCCGCATATCGCTGCATATGTTCTGCTTGGCATCGTGGCAGTCCTGCTGGTTGTATACTTTGCATTCGCAGCATACTTCCACAGCCACTATTACTTTCACACCAGAATTGGTACGCTGAACTGTGGGGGAAAAACTGCAGAATACGTTGAAAAAAGTAATACACAAAATGCAGACGATTATCTTTTAACAGTATACGACAGAGAGAATAACAAATTTCATCTGACCGGAAGTGATTTTGGCTTTCAGTATAATTCTACTGGAGAAGAAGAAAAAATTCTGAAAAAACAAAATCCTTTCCTGTGGCCATCCAGTTTATTCCATCACTCGGATTACACACTCTTGGCATCCACTTCTTATGACGCAGATGCACTGAAGGATGAGATCAGCAAGCTGGAATTTATGAGTGCAGATTATATGACTGCACCTACTGACGCACGTATTGAAATTGAGGATGATACGTATGAAATCATTCCAGAAACCATGGGAACAACCACAATTCCAGATGAAGTATTCAAGGAGATTGAAACTGCCGTCGACAGTCAGGAAACTTCTGTAACATTATCAGATACCTGCTATGAATCCCCAAACGTTCTTTCCACGGATCCCTCACTTCAGGCAACGACAGACCAGCTTGACAGCTATATGGCTTCTACCATCACATACGACATCGCAGATGCCGATGAAAAGCTTACTTCTTCTGACATCCTTAAAATGCTTCAGATTGACGACAATGGAAATGTAACGGTAAGCGATGATGCAATCGCATCCTACGTCCAGCATCTTGCAAGTACCTATAATACATATGGTGACAAACGTGAATTTACCACTTCAAAAGGTGATGTTGTTGAGGTCTCCGGTGGTGACTATGGCTGGGTCATTGCCAAAGCAAAAGAAATTGAACAGATCAGAAGTGACCTTGCCGGTGGAACTCCGGTAGAACGTGAACCGGTTTATGAGCAGACTGCTGTCGCTCCAGGTCCAAATGATATCGGCAATACTTATGTAGAACTGGATTATTCCAACCAGCATATGTATTATTACAAAGACGGGAATCTGACCTTCGATTCCGACATCGTATCCGGCAAATTAAGCAATGGAAACGGTTCTCCGGATGGTGTATATAAAATCGTTTACAAACAAAGCCCTTCCGTTTTAGTAGGTGAAACTTATCACACTGAGGTTCAGTACTTTGTACCATTTGCCTATAACGTCGGATTCCATGATGCGACATGGCAGCCGAAGTTTGGCGGCGACTGGTATCTGACCCATGGTTCCCATGGCTGCATCAATATGGCCTTAGATAAAGTCCAGGAATTTTACGGAATGATCGAGGTTGGAACACCGGTAGTTGCATATTACCGTACTCCGGTTGAACTGACATCAGAAAGCGCACAGATCTCTAATGCTGCTTCCTACATTGATAAAAACGCACAATAAAAAAGATAGTAACTCCAACAACCTGCTTTGCAGGACGAAAAAAGCATGAGCCATTTCCAAAGCTCATGCTTTTTTCATACTCAGGCTGAGAACTGACTATTGTACAGGTTCGCATAAAACCCGTTCATTGCAAGCAGTTCTTCATGATTGCCCTGTTCGATGATCTTTCCCTGATTCATGACAAGGATAATATCCGCCTCGCGGATCGTTGACAGCCGGTGTGCAACGATGAAACTTGTTCTTCCGTTCATCATCTTTAAAAATGCATTCTGTATACGCATCTCCGTTCTTGTATCGATTGACGATGTCGCCTCATCCAGAATCAGCATCGGTGGCAGGCAAAGCATTACGCGTGTGATACACAGCAGCTGTTTCTGTCCCTGTGAAAGATTTCCTCCATCTTCAGTGATTACCGTATCATATCCATCTGGAAGTCTCTTGATAAAACTGTGTGCATGGGAAGCCTTTGCTGCTGCGATCATCTCTTCTTCTGTCGCATCCGGTTTCCCCATAATGATATTTTCACGGATTGTTCCCGCTTTCAGCCATGTTTCCTGAAGCACCATTCCATAATTCTGGCGCAGACTGTGTCTTGTGATCTGATCGATCTTAAGACCGCTGACACGGATCTTACCACTGTTCGCATCATAAAAACGCATCAAAAGATTAATTAACGTCGTCTTTCCACATCCGGTAGGACCGACAATTGCAACTCTCTGTCCAGGTGTAACCTTTAAATTAAAATCTTCGATCAGCTTCTGTTCCGGAACATAAGAGAAATATACATGTTCGATTTCGACATGTCCATCTGCATCCTGCAATTCTACCGCATCTGGTGCATCCGGGATCTCTGCCTCTTCCTCGATCAATTCGAAGATTCTCGCAGCACATGCCAGTGCATTCTGAAGTTCAGTGATAACTCCTGAGATTTCATTAAATGGCTTTGTATACTGGTTTGCATAAGTCAGGAAACAAGAAAGCTGACCAACGGTAATTCCACCGGTAAGGGCGGATAATGCACCTGTCAGACCGACAGTTGCATATACCAGACTGTTTACAAATCTTGTAGACGGGTTGGTGATGCTTGAGAAAAAGATTGCCCGCAATGAACATTTCTGTAGTCTCTGATTGATCTCATCAAATGTTTCTAAAGCTTCATCTTCATGATTAAACGCCTGGACAACTTTCTGGTTTCCGATCATTTCCTCAATATGTGCGGTCTGTTCTCCCCTCGTCTTTGACTGGAGTTTAAACATCGCATATGTTTTCTTCGCAATAAAACTTGCCACAAACAGGGATAACGGTGTGATCAGAACAACTGCGCAGGTGATCTTCACATTGATCGTCAGCATAAAAATCAGCGTTCCAAGAATTGTTGCCACTCCGGAGAACAACTGCGTAAATCCCATCAGAAGTCCATCCGCAAACGTATCGACATCTGCGATAATACGGCTTACCATATCTCCATGAGAATGACTGTCTATATATTTCAGAGGAAGCTTCTCAAGCTTTTCAAATGCATCTTTACGAATGTCCTGAACAATGTGATATGTCATCTTATTGTTGCTCATATTCATAAGCCACTGCGCAAGCGCCGTAATTCCAACTACAATCACTCCACGCCTTAAGATCACAAACATTCCGTCAAAGTCAACTCTGCCTTTTGCCAGAATCAGGTCGATCGCACGACCGGTCAGAATTGGGAAATACAAAGTCAGTGCTACACTGACTGCTGCAAGTATGATGGAAAATATAAGAAGCGGTACATAGCGTTTCATATAATGCAGCACTTTACGCATGGTTGCCATCTGTCCTGCTTTCTGTTCTTTCTTTTCTCTCATGCTGTCTCACCTGCTTTCAAGTCTTCTTTTTTAAACTGAGATTCATAGATTTCCCTATATGTCTCACAATTTTTCAGTAATTCCTCATGTGTTCCAAGTCCAACAGTCTGTCCATCATCCAGTACCAGAATCTGATCTGCAAACTGAATGGATGAAGTCCTCTGTGAGACAATGAAGATTGTCTTTTCTCCCTGCATATTCCGGAGTGCCGCTCTTAATCTTGCATCCGTTGCGAAATCAAGTGCCGATGCACTGTCATCCAGAATCAGGATATCCGGATCTTTTACCACCGCTCTTGCAATGGTAAGTCTCTGTTTTTGTCCTCCGGAAAGGTTTCGCCCATTCTGTTCAATTTCATAATCCAGTCCGCCCTCTTTTCCGGCAACCACATCCGTTGCCTGTGCAATCTCAATCGCACGATTTAACTGTTCATCGGTTGCATCCGGATTGCCCCAGAGAAGATTCTCCCGGATCGTGCCATGAAACAATACCGCTTTTTGCATTACCATACCAATTTTATCCCGAAGTGATGTCACATCATATTCACGTACGTCTTTTCCATAGATCCGGACCGCACCTTTTGACACATCATAAAACCGTGGAATCAGATTCACGACAGAAGATTTGCCGGAACCGGTGCCGCCGATAATACCGATGGTCTGCCCTCTCATCGCCTTAAAATCAATATCTGTAAGAGCCTCTTCACCTGCACCTGCATAATTCATGCACACATGGTCAAACTCAACAGCTGGAATTTTGGTGTCTGACTGTGTCTTTTCTGTACCAGCAGTCTTGGCTGCACGGATTTCTTTTGGAATGGAAGGCTTCATATCCATGATCTCAGCAATTCGGTTTCCACATGCAATGGATTTCGTAATGTTAATGATCAGATTGGCAAGTTTGATCAGTTCCACAAGAATCTGTGACATGTAACTTACCAGTGCAACAACCTCACCCTGTGTAATGATTCCGTCATATACCTGTCCGCCGCCGACCCAGATCACCGCTACAATGGAAACATTGATAATAATGTAAGTTGCAGGATTCATCAGCGCTGACAGTCGTCCAACAACCATCTGGAGATTCGTCAGCCGGTTGTTCTGCTCATTGAAATCCTGTATTTCGTTCTCTTCTTTGTTAAAAGCACGGATAACACGGACACCCTCGAGATTCTCTCTCGTCTTGCCCAGTACACGGTCCAGTGCTGCCTGTACCTTTTTGAACATCGGGATACTGATGACCATAACTCCAAATACAACAATCGAAAGCAACGGAATCGTAACAACAAATACCAGTGCCGCCTTCACATTTACCGTAAATGACATGATCATCGCACCAAACACGATAAACGGCGACCGAAGGAACAGACGAAGCACCAGATTAACTCCGGACTGTACCTGATTGATATCGCTGGTCATACGTGTGATCAGTGTCGATGTTCCAACTGTATCCATCTCAGAAAAAGAAAGTGTCTGAATATGTTTAAACAGTTCATAGCGGAGCGTTGTCGAAAATCCGACCGATGCTTTCGCTGCAAAATACTGTGCTGTAATAGAACATGTCAGTCCAATCGCCGCAAGAAGAATCAGCACACAGAACATATGAAAAATATAGCTCTTATCTCCCTGTGCGATTCCCACGTCGATAATCCTCGCCATGACAAGCGGTACGATCAGTTCAAACGTCGCCTCCAGCAATTTAAAAAGCGGACCTAACACACTTTCCATTTTATAATCTTTTAAATATACAAGCAGCTTTTTCATTTTATCTTACCCCCTCCATTCAGGATCACATCCATATCTTCCTCTTTTTCCTCCGTAGTATTCTCTTTCGTAGTTTTAAAATTCTTCAGTGCTTCTGCTTTCTCTGTTGCAGCATTTCTGGCATTTTTCGCTTTTTTACGTATTTCCTGCTCCATGCGTACCAGCCGGCTGCTAAAACCCGACGTATGGTCTTCATAATGGAACTCTTTCACACTGTGTAATGCGTGTCTTTGTCCAAGATTCAAAAGTCTTGTCATAGACTCCACAGCCGCATTGGTAAGTTCCTCTTTTTTCTCTGCCGCACTGGCTGCAAACTCATCTTTCCGCTCCATGGCAAGCTGTTTTTTCTCATTCAGATTATCTTCCAGATTGGCGTATAATTCTTCCATCTGTTTATTCACCTGTGCTTCAATTGCCTGAAGATTCTGCGTCAGGCTGGTAAGTGCACTTACCGTAAGCGCAGTATCTGCCGCAAATACCGCCATGAGCAGTAAAGCAAGAACCTCCATGGCAAGTGGCGGCAAAAAGCCTGTTGCATGCTGCGCAAATGGAAGGATCACATGTACAACCAGAAGTCCGGCCAGGCCAAACCCAATAGATGCCGGAAGACACACTCTTCCATGAATGTTAAATTTCACCTTACTGTAATCCCACCAGATTGCATGAAACAGTTTTTCAAGTACCCAGGAGGTAACATATTCCAGAATTATGCTTCCAAAAAAGCATACCAGAAAGATTTTCAGATTCGACATCTTTGGAAGTGCCACGCCCGAACAAACAATAGAGGCTGCAACCGCACCAACGCCATAAATCGGACAGATCGGTCCAAACAAAAATCCCCTGTTCTGCCACTGATGTTTATTCAGTGTACAATATATTGTTTCGTACACCCACCCCATAAAACTAAATAATATAAACCATATAAAATACTTACTTACAACCATAACTTCTCTCCTGTTTCCCTTTACTCTAATTTTATAATTATATCAGTTTTCCTTTTTATTCTCCACCTTTTAGGTCAAAAAAACTGCGATACATGTCATCCATGTACCGCAGTTTTTTTGTTCTAGTGACAGCCGCCACCACAGTTCTTGCAGTCGCCACCACAGGAAATCGATTTACCGTTCTTCTTTGCCTTCACCATGCTCCGAATAATCAAAAACACGATAAGTGCCAGAACAACGAGTACTATAAAAGTTCCCATTGGCCGCTCCTTTCATATTTTATTTCTCTATCAATAGCTTGCATTTCTGATTCATTAGTTAGTATACGCTAACTCATATTAGATGTCAATCACGTTTTTCAATAGATTTAGAGAAATTTTATTCATGAATCCCCTATATATCCTTGGCACATTTTCCAATCTTATGGTATACTTTTATTGTATATTTACATAGAATACTTATTTCGCAGTTTTCACTGGATGATAATGTCTGATTTCTACAGGAAGCTGCGTGATTTGCACTATATATTGGGAGGTTACAACTATGGTCAACAATGAATCAGCTGAAAATTATCTTGAAACTATCCTCATCCTGAGCAAAAAGCTCCCGGTCGTTCGTTCTGTCGATGTTGCAAATGAACTCGGTTTCAAGAAATCAAGTGTCAGCATCGCAATGAAAAACCTGCGCGAAAAGGGACATATTACAGTAAGTGATGCCGGATTTATTTTCTTAACAGATACCGGACGGGCAATCGCAGACATGATCTATGAACGTCATGAATCCATTACTGCTTTTTTCGTTTCTCTGGGTGTTCCGGAGACAATCGCAGCTGAAGATGCCTGTCGTATTGAACATGTCATCAGCCCGGAAAGTTTTTCCGCACTAAAGAATTACCTGCAAAAACAGAAAACAATTTAATCCTATGAAAACCGGGCACAATACCCGGTTTTTTTATTTTCTGCCACAAATTATATTACTGGTTCCAGCCATACCTTCATGGTTCCACCACACACCATTCCATCATCCTCTGAGATATCTCCCGTCATATCCACAGCTACCAGCTTCGGTTTTCCACTTTGTAACACTTCCCTTGCTTCCGTAATGACTGCATTTTCACCACATCCTCCACCTACGGTTCCCGCAGTTCTTCCCAGAAGATTACAGCACATAACAGCTCCTGTTCTGGCAGGTACGGATCCCTTTGTATCGACGATCACTGCGATCACACGTCTTCCTGGTTCTGTGAGATCTGTTCCTGAAAGCAGATCCCGAAAAATTGCTTCCTCGTAATTAGTCTGCACAAGAAACTGCTCTTCTTTTGGTCTTCGGCTTCGCTTCTGGATCAGTTCGGCAAGAATTGCCACTGCGATCTCCTGAGGCGTCTGTGCGCCGATATCCAGGCCGATCGGGGTACAAACCTGCTCTAAGAAAGCTGGAGAAACACCTTCTTCCTCTCTGAGCAGCCGAAACAATTCCTGCACTCTTCTTCTTGATCCGACCTGACCGACGTAATAAGGCTGGATGCCTTTTGATAACTGCAAAAGACATTCTTTGTCCCAGCGGTGTCCTCTCGTCAATACCGCCACATAATCATATTCCGAGATTTCCAGTTTCCGGATTGCGGAAACAAATCCATCACAAATGATCTGCGATGCATCCGGAAATCTCTGTGCATTGGCAAAATCCGGTCTGTCATCTACAACCGTCACATCAAAATCCAGTCGGGCCGCAAAATGGCATAATGCACCTGCAATATGTCCTCCGCCCAGAAGAATCAGTCTCTGATGTGGAATAAAACGTCGGATGACCGTTTTCTCGTCTGTTTGTATTACCCAGTCAGCCTCCTGATTGTGCCTGAGCCGGTTATATATTTTCTGTATCTCATTCATTCTCATATTCGTACATTCCTTTTTCACACAATGATCAATGCATATTTTCCAATTTTATTATAATTGTCACGGAATACTTCCATATCCACTGTCGTTTTTCCCAGCATCGGATCGTATACCGTAACACTCGAAGCCCCCTGATCAAACCCGCCAAGCATTACACAATGCTCATTGGAATACCAGCGGTAGGTTCTTTCATTGTAAGTGATCTCCGAGCCCGAATACTTTGGATCTGTGTAATCAATCGTTGTCCACACGACAACCGGAATTCCATCTGCAATATATTCAAGCAGATCTTCTATTTCCATTCCCGTAACATCATACGCTTTATGCGGATATCCTTTGCTTTTCAAAAAATTGTTTGCGGTATCACAAAGCCCGGGAGGGAAAATACCTGCACCATTATCTGAAAACGGATCTCCTGCATATCCCAGCACATAATTCTCATCATTATGAATCAGCCAGTCACTTGCGATTGCCGTCTTATCCAGATCAAATCCATAGCTGTTTAATGCCATAGTGAGAGCAACACTCTCACATCCTGTTGGAAGTTCCGGCATCTGAAGTATCGGTGTCGTATTAATTTGTGCATTATTGATCAATGGCATCGATTCTTCTGTCTCTGTCACTGCATCCTTCATTTTTATATGGATCGCAGGAAGCATTCCACTTGCTTTCAGCACAAAAAGCAGCACCAGAACCGAAGCCAGTAAGATCAGCAGTTGTTTACGCATAGCTGCCTCTGCTGCCCCTTTCCGCTCATTTATTCGTCCAATTCCGACTGTTCTTTCTCCTGCATCCTCATCCGTACCGCAGTTTCAAACAGTTGAAAAAGTGTATCCTTCAGTGCAGCCTTGCTCTCCGGCTCAAGCCCTTCCATCGCTTTCCAGAGTTCTAACAGCTGTCCGAATTTGATCTTTCCAAGCTGATCCAGATCTGTGATCTGGGCATTCTCAAGAATTCCAAACAAAGCCTCCACAAACTGGCGTCTCTGCCCATCGTTTAATCCACCAATCCAGCTCTTTAATGTGCGATCCAGATAGATACTGTCCTCTTCCAGATCATCCATATGCACAAAAGCCGGTCCCTTTACTTCCCATGAAAATGCGTCATGCTGCATCAGTCCGGTATTAGAGCTCTGAATGATCTCCATATCCTCTTCATGTTCCAAAAGCATTCCAACCACAGATGACTGCGGCAGAATCGTATGGATCCGGTCCATGACCGCCTGATACCCATTCTCGCATATCATTTTACGTGTAAATCCCGGCCCGTCATTATTATAAATTGCGATCAGCCGGTTCTGTATCGAACGTTTTGCACACATCGCCGCATAAACTGCCAGATTGCCACCTTTGGAATGTCCACCGAATCTCAGTTTATTTTTGTAAAAAGGAACGGTCTCCTGCACGTATCTTACTGCCTTTTTTTGTCCCGGAGTCTCCGTCAGATAACTCATATTGAAGTTTTCCTTCCAGCCAACTACCGTATTATCTGTTCCACTGAACGAAAGAAATACGCTTCCATCATCCAGTTCTATCTTCATGGCAGAAAACTGGGATTCTTCCTCCACACTGATATCCTCAACATACTTGGAAAGATAGCAGTTTTTAAATCGCTCGGATTTCATCATCGTATTCAAAAGAAATGATGCGTTTTTCTTCAGCCTGGGCATGGCATTCACGGTCTCTATCGGATATTTATGAAAATACCGCTGTCCGGCCTCTGCAACCGTAACCTTCGATTCCCTGTCGATTCCCGGAACTACTCCATCCAGATCCAGATAAACGATCTGCGTCAGAATCAGGTTATCCACTTCATTAAACGGTGCTTTACGAAAATCCAGATCTCCGCGCCACTCCAGATAGTCCATTATATTTGCCATACTTTTCACCGACCTTTCTATTCTTTATTATAATCGAAAGTATCGTAAAATGCATCCTTCAAAATGGTTTCTTATCCTCTAAGACCTACGATATTTTCAAAAGACCGGTACAGATCCAGTTTTCCATATCCCCATATGGCATTTGGATACGCAAGATCCTGATTTTTGGTACATCCGCGTATCAGCATATTCTTCAGTTCTACAGAATTCATCGATGGTTCTTTTCCACGCACAATGCTCCATTCCATTACCTGTGCACAAGCGCCCGCCGTAATTGCAGCCGCAATGCTCGTTCCAGAATTGTCCACATAATTATTCCTTAATCCTGCGCCCTGTACCCGGACAGCCGGTGCCGTAAAATTCGGCTTTACCAGTCCATCTGCGGTAAATCCTCTTCCGGAATCAATAAAAATCCCTCCGCCTCTGTGGTCGTATCCACCTACGCTGATCGGAATCCTTGCCGAAGATGGAATCGTAAGCGTTGTGTCCGGATTTGGTTCTAAAAAGAACACATCATGCTCTAACATTCCACTCATTGGAAGCCACATATGAAAAGATCCGGTTACTACGTTCTCCGGATAAACATTAATCTGCCATATTCCTTTTGCCGCATTTTTAAACTGGATATAAATCAGCTGATCTGCACGATTCCTGCCAACGATGCGATAATCGATACTGATCTGTGTATCTTCCAATACAAAATCATAGTCCTGATGTCCACCGCCTCTTGGAATGATCTTTGGTACCAGTTCTCCCGTCGGAGAACGAAGTGCTACCGCAAGAATCTCCGGCGCATACGCCCACATCTCCACATAAAAGCCTTTCATGTCCTGTTCCACATTGATTTCTACAACCTTTGGCTGATCCGCTTCCAATGCCCTTCCCAGATAATGATGTCTCGCATTGGCCTCATTTCCAGTTGCCACTACAATGGCACGTTTGCGGAATGCCCCAATCTCATTCAGGTAATCGGATAAGACACTGGTTCCGGAATGACTTCCATTATTAGTTCCAATTCCAATGCAGATCACAAGCGGTTGATTTCTGGCATTTGCATATGCATTCATCCATGAGATTGCAGCCATAATATCGTTTTCCTGAAAAGCGGTGGCATTCTGTGGGATAAAATAAAAATCTTTCAGATACTGCTTTGCTTCCTTCAGCTTCACCACCAGAATGTCAGAAAGTGGTGCTGCTCCTGTAAAATCCGCTACCGGATCTTCGCTGCCACACGCGATACCCGCAAGATAAGTTCCATGTCCATTTGTGTCCGTCTCCGGCACAATCACAGACGGATTTTCAGAACGAAGCGCTTCATTGATCTGATTCTCATCGTACTGTGCCCCATAATCAAAACCAGCTGGCGTATCTCCAGTCAGCTGTGTCTGATCCCATATGGAAAGAATACGGGTCGAACCATCTGGCCTTCGGAATGCAGGGTGTGTATAATCGATTCCAGTATCCAAAAAGCCGACAATAACCCCGTTTCCTTTCAGGGCAAGTGCCGGCTGATTTTGTACCCGGAGAACCCCACTGTTCTCAAGTGCACCACTGTCAAGAAGCCCAAAACACTTGGGAATCGCAGAAAAAGTAAAATCCATCACAGAAAGCTGTGGAACTCCTCTGCGATAATAGTACCAGATCTCGTATTTTTCACAGATCCTCTGTGTACAGTCTGGTATGATATCCGGCTTTTCCATCTCATCCATTGCGACCAGAAGATCCATATATTCATTTGATTGTATGATCTCATTGCATGTCATGCTGCCTACCATCACTTCTGCCATTTAACTCATCTTATGCAGCGTATACAGTTGTTATTCATGCCAGGGCGTAAATCGGAATCCTGGCGTTCGTAAGATTATGTCAGAAGTGGATTCCAGTCATTTTCCAATAAACACTTATTTTAGTGTAAGTAAAGTTCGAAGTAATTCATTCACTCCACACTCTGTTGCTTTTTCAATAATCGGAACAAATGCAGCTTTTCCTATTGTTTTCATAAACTTGCTTAATCCTGACGCATCTTTCTCTTTTGAATACTGTTCCATACGTTTACATATCTTATAGGAATCATGTGAGGGTCCAAGTCTCTCCGCCTGCATATAGAAATAATTTTCAAGTTTTTTCCACTGTTCCACATTAAAAATACTGATATTCCTATTTGAATTATCTACTGAATCATAATAATCTTTATTTATCTCATTATGCTGCCCAGTAACGATATCACCAAAACTGTTACCAGATCCAAAATCAAAAAAAGAAGGATCTCCATTTATTTTCTGTACAATTTTCGTTTTACTCATATCCACATAGGTGACGCCCAAAGCATCATCTAATCCCTTTCTAATTACTTCTGCGACCTGCCGTATAAACTCAGGATCTGAATGCTGAAATGTAAAAGTCGCCCCTGACTGTAACTGAATCACAAGTCCACATTTTTGTAGGTAATTTACACATACAATACATGCAAACGATAAAATTCCAAACAAAAACACCAATATCCCAAACATACGTAATGGTCGTATGAGCATCAATATAACACCTATCACCAAAGCAATGATTTCTTTGTCAATATTCTGTTTCTTCTTCCCTTCAATTCTGAGAAATGCAATTGAATGAAGCGGAATGCATAAATTATTTGTTACAATACTTCCTTTTCCAACTATAAACTGCTCATCGTGATAATTTTTCTGAGTTTGAAACTGCATAAAGTCACCCCTTTGATATGCCAAAAAGGAGTCCAAAGACTCCTTTTGACAATTTCATAATTATTTTACTGTAACAGAGAAAGTACACCCTGAGTAGACTGATTAGCCTGCGCAAGCATAGACTGTCCAGCCTGTGCAAGAATGTTATTCTTGCTGTAGTTAACCATCTCTTCTGCCATATCGGTATCACGGATACGAGACTCAGCTGAAGTTGTGTTCTCAGATACGTTGTCTAAGTTATTAATTGTATGCTCAAGACGGTTCTGAACAGCACCAAGAGAAGAACGCTGTGAAGAAACTTTTGCAATTGCATCAGAAATTGCATCAATTGCATAGGTTGCAGCTGTTCCGCTTGCATCTGTTACATTTAAACCCTTAATACCAAGATTTGCGGTATTCATTGTATCAACATCAACTGTAATCTTGTTGGTCATATCTGCATCAGCCCCAACATGTAAATTGAAAGATAATGTATCAGCAACAGTTGCATATCCCTTTGTTATCGTATAAGTTGTTTTTCCATTTGCTGCAGTTTTAGCTACTGTTGCAGCCTGATCAACAGTTCCAATATTATTCGCAGCCACTAATTCTGCTTGAATTTTGGTTTCTGCTGCATCCTTTGAAATAACCGAAGAATCATCATCATCAATGCCATTATTATCTGCATCTGTCATAACAGTTAAAGTAGATGTTTTATATGATACAACACTACCATCTTTAACTTTTGCATCTAATGAAGTAACCTTTAATTTATTAGCTGTAGTATCTTCCGTTCCAGTTGCGCCCACAACAGTATACTCTGTGCCATCAATAGTTACTTTTTCACCATCCGCTGCTGCTGCATAAGATGCTTTTGCATCACCCTTAGTTGATCCAATTGAGTATTCCTTACCAGCAATTGTTACCTTATCACCAGCTTTAAGATCATCCATCACAAATGTTGCAGATTTTGCGCTATCTGTTAAAGTTCCCTTTAACCCTGCATCATGACCCTTCATGTATACATTCTTGGTTGATCCCTGAGAATCACCTTTTAACAAATAAATCTCATTAAATTTAGTTGTCTCAGACACACGATCAATCTCAGTATTTAACTGGTCAATCTCGTCCTGAATCGCTTTACGATCAGAATCTTTTGAGTTTGTTCCATTTGATGCCTGAACAGCTAACTCATTCATACGCTGTAACATGGAATGTACTTCTGTTAAAGCGCCCTCAGCAGTCTGTACTGCTGATACACCATCCTGAGCATTCGTAGAAGCCTGATCCAGGCCACGGATCTGTTTTCTCATTTTTTCAGAAATTGTCAATCCTGCTGCATCATCTGCTGCACGGTTAATTCTGTATCCAGAAGAAAGTTTTTCTGTACTCTTAGACTGTGCATTTGTTGTGATATTAAGCATTCTGTTGGCATTCATTGCCTGCATATTGTGTTGTACTACCATTTTGTTTACCTCCATGTGATAAAAAATATTGTTTGGGGAATCCGTTCCCGTTTGTATAATAAAATCCAGTCCCTAGGTTAACCAGATATTATTACCGTCTGTTGTCTACGGTATAAATGCGCTTTTTCCCAGGCGCATCTGTGCGTGGGTGCTCCGCCTCTCCTGAGGCAGCCTGCTTCTCTCGTCTTATGATTCCTGCAATCTGCTTTTGTGCTTCCTCAGAAATCCCTTTCTCGCGATAATAGTGCGTTTTATCTTTTGTACCGGTTGCGCTGCTTCTTGCGATATTGTACTCACGCGGTGCATCGACAAGCAGATGAATATTGTTTGACGATCCTCCGGAAAATATAATGCGGATGTCCTCACCGATATCGATATATTCTCCCGGTTTTAATGACAATTTCAGCATAAGAACCTCCCTGTTTTCGATGTATTTTTCCATAAATACTGTGTATACTAGCTTTAATTGCCAGCCGTCATATTTATGTGCAGGTAACATAATGTATATTGTGTTACCTCTGCTTTTCATGTGGGGATTGTTCCTTCCCCCAGACAACAAAGGTGACTACAGACACACATTGCGAAATACCTCGTCCCTGTCGTCCTGTTCAATTCCTAAATATCGTTTGGTAATTCGGTAAGATGAGTGATGGTAGATATCCATCAGAAGAACCGGAGATGTTCCCTGCTTCCATGCATGGTAGCCAAAGGTTTTTCTTAAAGAATGTGGGCTGATCACGCCCTTAAGATTACAGGCTTCTGCCGCTTTTCGTATAATGCGGTATGCCTGCACCCGTGAGATTGGTTTCTTTGTTTTTCCCGGAAACAGATATTCCTGTCCGGTGAGTGGCTGATCTGTCTTGGCAGCGCACTCTTTTTTATACGTAGAAAGCGCATTTTTGATATGCTCATTCATATAGATGCTGGAGGCTTTCCCTGTTTTGGCTTCGATCAGTAAAATATGATCTTTCCATATCCCGCTTCCCGGATCATATACATCCCGCCAGCGTAGTGATAAAAGATCTGATATACGAAGTGCCGTATTTAAGCCCATAACAATGAGCAGCCGGTTTCTTGGATGGGGCTGCACTTTCTTATAATAATTCATAAATTGTTCCAGTTCCTGTTTTGTTCTGATTGGCTGTGAAGTATTCATTTTTTTCTCCTTAAAATAATGAATTTCTGGCAAATTGTCATATCTTTTGGTTACATTTTAAATGTTTTCCTTAAATTCCAGAATTTTCAACCCTTGTTATTCTTATTTCCCCATATTTTTTGAAATAAAAATTTTTAAAACAAAGGGTTAAGTATTTCATCACACAGCCGATATATAAAATGAAGCAGAGGTAACACAATATACATTGTGTTACCTCTGCTTCATTGTTTTCTGATTCTTCTATATAACTTATTACTTCCTGCATACAGCACAGCCCGGATGCTATATGCTATCTGTATTCCCCTGATCCACACTACATCTTAGAGCGGACTGCCCATCGCATTTTGGTAGAGCGTGCTCTTCCGTTCTGCGCACACTCCTGTGCTGTTGGCCGGATCACATCCTTGGCGTAATCGGAATAAATTCCAGCTTTATATCCCGCTTTTAATGCCTGTTTCACCAGCTTGTCCTCCCCGGAATGGAATGTCAGGATTGCCACTCTTCCACCTGGTCTGAGTGCGTCCGGAAGCTTCTCCATAAACTCATACAACACTTCAAATTCACGGTTAACATCAATCCGAAGCGCCTGAAACGTCCTCTGACAGGTCTTTTTGATGGTGTCCTTCTTCTCTTTCTCTGGAAGAAAATCAAGTGTTTTTTCAATGACTTCCCGCAGCTTTGTTGTCGTATCGATCCGGTTTCCTTTCCGTATCTCATCCGTGATCGCCTTCGCAAGCTCCTCACAATAGGGTTCATCCGAATTTTCATAAAGCATTCCAGCAAGTTCTTCCCTTGATATCGTATCCAGTCTCTCTGCCGCACTGATTCCCTTTTCCTGATTCAGTCTGAGATCAAGAGGTCCATCCACTTTAAAAGAAAAACCACGCTTTGGATTATCGATCTGCATTGAGGATACCCCCAGATCTGCCAGAATAAAATCAAATCCACCGGTCTCTTTTGCGATCTCATCGATCGTGCAGAAATTCTGTAGACGAATACTTAAAATATCCTCTCCATATCCTTGGTCTTCCAGACGCTTTTTCGTCTTCTGTGATTCTACCGGATCTACATCTGTCGCATAAATGTGCCCATTTCCCTGAAGTTTTTCAAGCATCGCCCTGGTATGTCCTCCATAGCCAAGCGTAGCGTCAAAACCGATCTGTCCCGGCTGGATATCAAGAAAATCCAGAATTTCGTTGACCATGATTGAAATATGCATGCCAGCCGGTGTATTTCCTTTGCTGATTACATGCTCAATGGTATCTTTATACTTTTCGGGCTGTAGTTCTTTATATTTTTCTTCAAATTTTTTTGGATATTTTCCTTTATAACGGACACGACGTTTGTGTGGTGTCTGTGTTTCCTTTTCCATATTGTTCTCCTTTTCCTGATATGTATAATTGACATTTTCCATATGATTGTATACTATATTGTTAGTTTATTCTAACCATTTATAGGGAGGTATTACATATGGAATTACAAACTGTATTCGACACCAGAAGAAGCGTCAGATCTTATGACGAACAGAAAACGGTTTCCAAAGAGCAGATCAAAGAACTCGTGGAAGCCGGAATCCAGGCTCCATCCTGGAAGAACTCCCAGACCGCAAGATACTACTGTGTTCTGGACGACACCTTAAAAGAACAGTTCCGCAAAGAATGTCTGCCGGAATTCAACGCAAACAGCTCCGCCGGTGCCGCACTTGTCGTTACAACCTTTGTTGCAAACCGTTCGGGATTTGACCGGAGTGGAACACCAGATAATGAAGGTGGAAACGGCTGGGGATATTATGATCTCGGACTCCACAATGAAAACTTTCTTTTAAAAGCAGCCGAACTTGGTCTGGATACACTGGTAATGGGAATCCGTGGCGCAGACAAGATCCGCACCATGCTTCAGATCCCTGAAACTGAGATCATCGTGGCTGTTATCGCTGTCGGTTACGGAAAGGATCATCCTGCGAAACCAAAACGCAAACAGCCGGATGATATTCTCAAATTCTACTAATTCGTCTTGTGCAATGTACAGATTGTTTCTGCGTGCGGAGTTGCTGCAAACATATCGACACAGCAGATTTTTCCGACGGTATAACCATGTGCAAGAAAAATTTCAAGATCTCTTGCAAGACTTGTCGGCTTGCATGAGATATAGATCATGTTCTCCACTCCATAGTCAATGATCTTTGTAATTGCCTTTGGATGAATTCCGTCACGCGGTGGATCAAGGACAATGTAATCCGGTTTTTCCAAAACTTCATCCAGTACTTTCAGTACGTCTCCCGCAATAAAGCGGCAGTTGGAAAGTCCGTTTAAGGCAGCATTTTCTTTTGCTGCCTCAACGGCTTCTTCCACGATTTCAACGCCGACTACTTCTTTGCATACCGGTGCAAGCATCTGTGCGATTGTTCCAGTTCCACTGTACAAATCAAACACCGTCTTACCATCCAGGCTATTCTGCTCTTTAATAAAATCCCTTGCTGTGCTGTAAAGGACCTCCGCCCCCAGCGAATTCGTCTGGAAGAAAGAAAACGGCGAGATTTTAAAACGAAGTCCCAACAGTTCCTCATAAAAGAAATCTTCTCCATAAAGGATGTCGGTTCCCTCATTCTTGACAACATCTGCGACACTGTCATTTCTGGTGTGAAGAATTCCACGGATCGTTCCATCCAAAGAAAGTCCACAAAGAACGTCTGCCCACGCCTGAAGAAGTTCTTCCTCAGTTACACTGCTTCCGGTATCCTGTGTTGTTGTGATCAGGTCGATCAGTATCTCCCCTGTCTTTGCCGCTTTTCGAACAAGAAGATGGCGAAGATAACCTTCATGGCTGAGTCTATGGTAAAACTTCTGCCCATGCTCCTGGAAAAATTTCAGTGTTGCTTTTAAAACTGTGCGAAAATCCGCATCGACGATCTGACAGTCCGTAACGGTCACGATGTCATAGAAGCTGCCTCTTTTATGCATCCCCAGAGCAAGCGGTCCGTCTTTATATTCATCACCAAATGAAAATTCCATCTTATTCCGGTATTCATACTGTTTCGGACTTGGTTTGATGCCCAGAAATTCATATTCACATGCTCCATCGATTGCATCATCCATAAGCTTTTTTACCTGTCCGGATTTCAGTTTCAACTGCTCCTCATATGGAAGCGTCTGATAGATGCATCCTCCACAGGCTCCAAAATGCGGGCATGCAGAGTCCACCTCCAGTGCAGAAGGCTCTACCACTTGCAGTAACCGTCCTTCCGCCTTTCCCTTTCGCACTTTGTTCACTGCAAATGATACTTTTTGTCCCGGAATGGTATTCTTGACGATCACCCTGTCTCCATCTGCGGTATATGCAATCCCTTTATTGGGGAATTCTACACGTTCTACAATTCCTTCTGCAATCTGTCCTTTTTTCATCTTCTCTCCCTGTTCATACTTGTTCTATATCATGTGCTGCGCACATGATGCCTTCGGCTGATATCTATGCGCATTCGCGCGTGATATAATTCGCTATGCTCATTATATCTGCTGCGCACATGATGCCTTCGGCTGATATCTATGCGCACGATACATAAAACAAGGGCTACATTCCTGCAGCCCCTGCGTCATTTCTATTTCGTTGCATCCGCTTCGCGGACCCTGTCTCGTTACAACTTTCTGTAGCGATTATTCTTTGTCTGCTGCTTCGTCATCCTCATCCTCAAAGAAATCGTCATCGAAGTCATCATCAAAATCGTCTTCAAAATCATCCAGATAATCTGGTGTAAAGAAACGATAAATACCATAAGCAGCTGCAGCAACTGCTACAACAATACCAATGATTGCAAATACGATCATTGTCTTAGAAGGTTTCTTCTCTTCAGCGTCTTTCTTGTTGAGTAATTCATTTAATTTTGCAGCGTTTAAGATCTCTTCCATCTTATTCATATGAACACCACTCCTTCTCGTAGTCTGCTTCCGGCTCACTCCTGTTATTATATTCAGCAAAGTGATCGGCATCACTAATAATTTACTGTTATTATATCATATAATGCCCAATTTTCCTATGAAAAATTACAAATATATCATTTAAATTTTTTTCAGTTTGGCAAAGGACGAAAACATTTTTTTTGTGCCCGCTTTATCAAAATCAACCGTCACTTCATAATCGCGTCCGCCAGCCACGATTGCCTTAACTTCGCCATCTCCAAACTTCATATGACGCACACGGTCTCCGACCTGATAGCTTAATGCAGCGCCTGTTGTATTGCTGCTCTCAAAGGATCTCTGATTTGTGACCGGGGTATACTGTGGAGTCCTGCTTCCATAGGATACCGGGGTGGAACGAAATGCCTTTTTTGCTTTCTGATATGTACTTTCCTGCATCGGCTCATCGCGGTAATTCTTCGGTTCATAGATCTCGCCCTTTAAAAGCTCTGACGGAATCTCCTTTACAAAACGCGAGACCGCACCATACTGCGTCTGTCCGCGTACCATGCGCATTCTTGCTGATGTGATCGTCAGATGTTCCTTCGCCCTTGTGATTCCCACATATGCCAGTCTTCGTTCCTCTTCAATCTCCTGATCCGAATTGTCTGCCGTGATCGACATATAGCTAGGGAAAAGTCCGTCTTCCATTCCCGCAAGATATACATTCGGGAACTCCAGTCCCTTCGCACTGTGCAATGTCATAAGAACCACATAATCACTGTTGTCATCCAGACCATCGATATCAGCTACCAGAGCAACTTCCTCAAGGAATCCACTCAATGTCGGTTCATCGGTTCCTTCCTCATAGGATACGACTTTGCACATAAATTCATCAATATTCTCGATCCTGCTCTGTGCTTCATCCGTTCCTTCAGCCTCTAATTCCGCTACATATCCGGTCTCTTCGATAATTTTCTGAAGCAGCTCCGAAATACTTCCATTCTCCGCCCTTGCTTTCATCGACTGGATAAAAAGCACAAACGGTTTCACCTTTGCTGCTGCTCTTCCAATTCCCGGAATCTCATCTGCCCAGCGCAATGCCTGATAAAAATCCATCTCTTTTTCCGCTGCATAATCCGAAACCTTTGCCAGAGATGCTGCACCGATTCCCCTCTTTGGAACATTGATGATCCGCTTTACCGCAAGATCATCCCGGCCATTATCAATCGTTTTCAGATATGCAAGAAGATCCTTGATCTCTCTTCTCGCATAGAAGTTTACCCCTCCGACGATCTTATATGGAATGTTGCTGTTAATAAAACGTTCCTCAAACAGACGGGACTGGGCATTCGTGCGGTACAACACAGCGCAGTCCTGATAGGTATATTCTCCTCTCCGGACTTTTCCTGCAATATCTCTTGCCACATAATCCGCTTCTTCATATGCGGAATCCAGCTGCTCAAATGTGATCTTATCGCCTCTTCCATTATCCGTCCAAAGAGACTTCTCTTTTCTACCGACGTTATTGGCGATCACGCTGTTTGCCGCATCCAGAATATTCTGTGTGGAACGGTAATTCTGCTCCAGCTTGATCACTTTTGCATCCGGAAAATGCTTCTCAAAATTCAGTATATTATAAATATTGGCGCCACGGAATTTATAAATCGACTGGTCGTCATCACCTACCACACAAAGATTCTTATATTTCATGGCAAGAAGCCGGATCAGTTCGAACTGTGCAGTATTCGTATCCTGATACTCGTCCACCATAATATAACGGAATCTTTCCTGATAGGAATCCAGCACATCTTTATTCAGTTTCAATAACTCAACCGTCTTAAAGATCAGATCATCAAAATCCAGTGCATTATTCTTCTTAAGTTCCGCCTGATATTCCCGGTAAACATCTGCCTGTCTGCGTTTGTTATAAT
Organism: uncultured Lachnospiraceae bacterium; assembly: GCA_934364805.1. Classification (GTDB taxonomy): domain Bacteria; phylum Bacillota; class Clostridia; order Lachnospirales; family Lachnospiraceae; genus Roseburia. Next base: position 27,230 of record CAKRMH010000017.1, on the reverse strand, counting down.
CTCCGGCCGCACGTGTTGTAAACTCGATCGGATCAATCAATTCATCCTTTGCCGATGAAATGACACTCAGGAACATCTTTTCCTTATAGATCTTCGTATCGATCTCCAGCCGCTTACAGATCTCCTTCATAAGCGTTTTCTGGTCATCCGCATCATATATTGTAAAATTTGTTCCATATCCAAGCCGGTCAATATATCTCCTTAAAATGCGCACACACGTGCTGTGGAATGTCGTCACCCAGATGCTCTCTGAACCATATCCGACCATATCATCAATTCGCTCTCTCATCTCACCTGCTGCTTTATTGGTAAAAGTGATCGCCATGATATGATATGGATTCACCCCAAGTTCTTCAATCAGATATGCGGTTCTGTGTGTCAGCACTCTTGTCTTTCCAGATCCCGCTCCTGCAAGGATCAGAAGCGGTCCTTCCGTATACTCAACTGCCTCTCTCTGCGGAGCATTTAACATCTCTAAATTCATCTGCACAATCCTTTCTGTATTATACTTCCGTAAGTATAACACAGAAACTATGTTCGGGAAATGAAAAAATTAATGGTTTTTCTCCTTGTCATATAGTTTTAATTACTATATAATGTGATAATGAGGTGAAAAATATGGCAAATGATATTCACGAGTTTCTGGAGATGCTCTTAAAAAACCTCCAGTCGATTGGCTATGTTAAGCCGGAGGATATTCCAAATATCGATTTATATATGGATCAGATCACAACCTTTATGGACAACCAGCTAGAGGCTTCCAAACGCCACGAGGATGACAAGATCCTGACAAAGACCATGATCAATAACTATGCCAAGAATGATCTTCTTCCTCCTCCTGAGAAGAAGAAGTATTCCAAGGAGCATGTCCTGACTCTGATCTTTATCTACTACCTGAAGAATATACTTAGCATCAGCGATATCCAGTCCATCTTAAATCCGATCACCGAGAACTATTTCGGTAAGAAAGACGGATTTGATATGGAAGATGTCTATAATGAAGTATTCAATTTAGAACACGAAGAATCTCAGAAGCTTTTAAAGGATCTCGGCAAGAAATACAAAATTGCAAACAATACCTTTAACCAGTTCCCGGAAGAAGACCGCAAGTTCCTACATGCGTTCAGCTTCATCTGCCTATTAAGTTACGATGTTTACATCAAAAAAATGCTCATCGAACGCACCATTGACGAATTGAATGCAGAGAAAGCCTCTTCTGCAGGCGAACCACGTGATAAAAAAAGCAAATAGTTCATGCAAAAACCCCGTGAACAGACGATGAAAGGTCTGGTTCACGGGGTTTTATCTTACGTGCCGGATTATTGTTCCTGATTATCCTCCATACGGGAAAATACCATGTCATATCCATCATTTCCATAATTCAGGGAACGGTTTACACGGCTGATCGTAGCAGTAGAAGCACCTGTCTTCTCTGCAATATCTAAATATGTCTTCTGTTCACGAAGCATCTTTGCTACTTCAAATCTCTGAGACAGTGATAATAATTCATTTACAGTACATACATCCTCAAAAAATGTATAGCATTCCTCTCGATTCTCAAGGCATAAGATCGCATCAAATAAATGATCCACAGCCTCTGTTCTAAGTTTCTTGCTCATTTGCACTACTCCTTCTTCTTTATCTTATTGAACTGTCTTTATTTTAGCATATTAAAGTTGTAAAGTAAACAGGTTTCTTGCAATAATCCCCCTCTATGATATATAATAGAATTTAAATGATACAAAAAGATTGGAGTTTTCACCATGAAAAAAACAGGTTGTTTCTTTTTTAGTTTTATACCGATGCTTTTAGCTGTCGGAATCCAGATTGTGGCAACACTTTTTCTTTTTGGGATTTATCTGCTGATTGCAGTTTTCTCTGCATCCCATGTCAATTTCACGTTGTCCAACCTGCTCTATACATTAACAGATTCCGATTTTTCCACGGTACTGATGATCATCTATTCCCTGATCCTCATCTGCTCCTACGGAATCTGGTATTATCACAGCTGCGGCGGTAATTTTCTTCCAAATGCCAGAAAGATCTTCCAACCCTGCAAACTGGCCGGAGTTCTTCTTCTTGTTCCTGGGATGCAGATTTTAAGCGGTTATCTGATTTCTGTCCTTGCCGCCATTTTTCCAAGCTGGCTGGAGGCATACGAAAAGCTTCTGGAAGCGGCCGGTCTTGACGAAACGATCACTTTTGCAATGCTTGTTTATTCCGTTTTCCTTGCACCAGTCGGCGAAGAGCTGATCTTCCGTGGTGTTACAATGCGCATTGCAAGACGCCACTTCAGCTTCTGGTTCGCCAATCTGCTCCAGGCGTTCCTTTTCGGTCTTTACCATATGAACATGATCCAGGGCTGTTATGCATTCTGCCTCGGTCTGATTCTGGGATATGTCTGTGAACGCGGAGGAAGCATTTACTATTCCATGTTCCTTCACTTCCTGTTTAACATCTGGGGAACACTGATTTCTACACATTTAAGCTATGGCAATACCCCGCTTTCCTTTGTGTTCTTCCTGATCATTGCTGTCGTACTTACTGTTTCCGGAATTTCCATTTTCCGTGTGGGCATGCGTAAAAAGCCACTTCCGGATTGTGTGTGCTGATATCTGTCATGCATTATACCCAAAAGAAAACCCATGAAAAAAGCCTTCTGGCTTTTTCATGGGTTTTGTTATTTCACATATCTTACAGAAAAATGCTTACCCCCGCAAAACTTACGATCATCATGATCACACCCGCAAGCAGTACGCCAAGCATAACTGCTGCAACTGTCGACTTAAAATCCATATCAAGAATACTTGCCGCAAGCGTTCCCGTCCAGGCTCCTGTACCTGGCAGTGGAATTCCTACAAAAAGCAAAAGTGCAACAAAAAGACCTTTTCCAGCTTTTGCCTGAAGCTTCTTTCCACCTTTCTCCCCCTTCTCAAGACACCATGTGAAAGGTTTTCCGATCACCGGTTTATCACAGCCCCATTCCAGTACTTTTCTTGCAAAAAGATAAATGACCGGCACCGGCAGCATATTACCGATAATTGCAATGATATAGGATTGCAGCAGCGGCAGATGCAGAAGCTGTGAATACGGGATTGCTCCTCGCAGTTCCACAAGCGGCACCATCGAAATAAAAAATACGATCAAATAATTCAACATAAACAGAGTCCTCACTAAAAATATACTATGCAGTCACAATGTTACAATCTGTCAGATACTGATCCAAAAAATCAACAAAAGCTTTCATTTGTGCATCTGTTCCGATGCTGATCCGCAGATAATCCGCAATTCTCTCCGGTTTGTTGAAGTGACGTACATAAATATCTTTTTTCTTCAACGCCTCAAATAATTCCATTGCCGGAACTTTCGGATGTCTTGCAAAAATAAAATTGCTCCTGGAATCGCCAAATTCAAATCCAAGTCTTCGCAATTCTTTCTTGGTCCATTCCCTTGTACGGATGATCTTTTCTTTTGTTTCTTCAAAATATGCCCGGTCTTCCACTGCCTTTACGCCAAGCTGGATCGTAATACGGTCCATCGTGTAGGAATTAAAGGAGTATTTCACATCATTTAAGTATTTGATCAGCACCGGGCTTCCAATTGCAAATCCGATTCGCATGCCAGCCATGGAACGGGATTTGGAAAATGTCTGCACAATCAGCAGATTATCATATTTTTCTAACAATGGCAAGGCGCTTTCTCCCCCAAAGTCAATATATGCTTCATCCACAATGACAATCACATCTTTGTTCGCTGCAATGATCTCTTCAACCACATCTAAAGACAGCAATTCCCCTGTTGGTGCATTTGGATTCGGAAATACCACGCCCCCGTTCTCTCTCTTATAATCTGCTGCACAGATCTGAAACTTCTCATCCAGTGGAATACGCTCATATGGAATGCGGAGCATATCTGCCCAGACATCATAAAAGGAATACGTAATGTCCGGAAACAGAATCGGTTTATCCGAATTAAAAAATGTCATAAAACTCATTGCAAGCACATCATCCGACCCAACACCGACAAATACCTGATCTTTTCCTACCTTATAAAAATCGGCAATTGCACCTGCCAGATCACTTACTGCCGGATCCGGATACAACCGGAGCTTATCCGTATCAATATGCCGAAGTGCCTCTGTAACCCCCGGTGCAGGCGGATACGGATTCTCATTTGTATTTAATTTGATCATGCTGCTTTTGTCCGGCTGTTCTCCCGGTGTATATGGAATCACTTTTCGGATATTATCTTCCCAATTTGCCACGTTCATTTCCTCCAGAAAGTTCTCTTTTTTTTGTTATTAATTTTAATTATATTACTTAAAACTTTACATCATTTCTATATAATTGTAAAGAATGATTAATTGTGATAAAATATCGTGAAATCAAAATTTATAGTGCTAAAGAGGGGGTTTTTTATGTCTAAAAGTACTACAAAAGACATGACAGTCGGATCACCAATGAAATTAATTCTTGGGTTTGCGGTTCCACTGCTTTTTGGAATGCTTTTTCAGCAGATCTACAGTCTTGTAGATACAATTATTGTAGGGCAGTTTCTTGGGGTAAAAGCACTTGCTGCCGTTGGCGCAACCGGAAGTATCAACTTTCTGATCATTGGATTCTGCAATGGAATGTGCAGTGGCTTTGCGCTGCCTGTTGCACAGAGGTTCGGTGCCAGAGACGAGGATGGTCTGCGTAAATACATTGGCAATTCCGCCGTGCTCTCCATCATTCTTGGACTTGCGATCACAATTGTGACGACACTTTTCTGCCGTCCGATCCTTGAACTTATGAGCACACCACCGGATATCATTGATCTTGCGTATAATTATATTGTTGTCATATTTATTGGAATTCCTGCGATCATTCTATATAACCTGCTTTCCGGTTATATCCGGTCACTGGGTGATGCGGTCACTCCGGTCATTTTCCTTGTCCTCGCAGCCTGCCTTAACATCGGTCTGGATCTGCTTTTTATCGTGGTATTCCACTGGGGTGTATTCGGTGCTTCTTTTGCAACTGTGATCTCACAGGGTATTTCCGGACTTTTATGCCTGTTTCTGATCATGAAAAAATTTACGATCATGCATCTGAAACGCTCGGACTGGAAACTTGACAGTGCCTATGTCCGTGTACTGCTCACCATGGGGCTTCCTATGGGGCTGCAGTATTCAATTACCGCAATCGGAAGCGTTATTTTACAGGCAGCCGTAAATCCACTTGGCTCCGGAGCTGTCGCCGCAATGACTGCTGCAACGAAAATATCCTGCTTTATCGTCTGCCCATTTGATGCCCTGGGTTCTACGATGGCAACCTATGGTGGTCAGAATGTCGGTGCAGGTCGTCTCGAGCGTCTTGGAAAGGGCTTAAAAGCCAGTACGATCCTCGGTCTGATCTATTCCGTGATCGCACTGGCCATTCTGTATTTCTTTGGAGAACAGCTGAATCTGTTATTTGTAAGTGCATCCGAAGTGGAAGTTATTGCCAATTCCCAGGAATTTCTGATTGCCAATGCCCTGTTCTATTTTCCTCTGGCACTTGTCAACATCGTACGTTTTCTTATCCAGGGAATGGGCTTCTCCGGTTTTGCAATGCTTGCTGGACTCTGTGAAATGGTTGCTCGAACCTTAGTCGGACTTGTATTTGTACCGGTCTTTGGATTTTCCGCAGCCTGCTTTGCGAGTCCGGCTGCATGGATTTTTGCCGACGCTTTTCTGATCCCGGCTTTCTTCTATACAAGGAACAAACTAAAAAAACGGTGGCAGGATTAAACGTTCCTGCCACCGTAAATGTTCATACTTACAGGCATTCTCATAGGATGCCTGTTTTTTATACCGCATCTATAAATCTCATAACTGCTTTTCTTCCTTCTTCTGTGCACTTATATACACCAGCATCTTTTAAAACCTCATTAAATACAAGTCCGATCTCTTCATGAAGGATATCCATGATATTTGTTTCATCGATATGATCATATTTTGGAAGGAACTCTTCTACCCAGTCTGCATGTTTTGCAAGCATTTCATCCGCACGGATATCTTTTTTCTCAAGAATCGCTTTCGAAAGTGCTGCCATTTCATCCTTTAATCTCGCTGGAAGTACTGCAAGCCCCATAACCTCGATCAGTCCGATATTTTCTTTCTTAATATGATGCAGTCTGGCATGTGGATGGTATACTCCAAGTGGATGTTCCTCTGTTGTAATATTATTTCGGAGCACAAGGTCTAACTCATAATCCTCTCCGCGTTTTCTTGCGATCGGAGTAATCGTATTATGCGGTTCTCCATCTGTCTCGGCGAAGATAAATGCGTCTTCGTCTGTATAGCCTCTCCAGGCTTTTAAAATCCTGTCTGCAAGCTCGATCAGTCTGTCCTTATCTGCACTGCTGATACGGATCACGGACATTGGCCATTTTACAATACCGGCTTTGACATCTTCAAAGCCTTTGAATGTAAGTGTTTTCTCGATTGGTGCTTTGGCCATTGCAAACGTATAATGTCCCCCCTGGAAATGGTCGTGACTTAAAATAGAGCCCCCGACGATCGGAAGATCCGCATTCGATCCTACAAAGTAGTGAGGAAACTGTGTTACAAAATCTAACAGTTTTCCAAATGTAGCCCGCTCGATCTTCATTGGTGTATGAAGTGAGTTAAATACGATACAATGCTCATTATAATATACATATGGTGAATACTGGAAATACCAGTCACTGTGATTGATCGTCACCGGAATGATACGATGATTCTGTCTAGCCGGATGGTTTACTCTTCCTGCATAACCTTCATTTTCTTTGCAGAGCTGGCATTTTGGATAAGCGCTCTGTTTTGCATTTTTCGCAGCAGCGATCGCCTTCGGATCTTTTTCCGGTTTGGACAGATTAATTGTAATATCGAGTGTACCAAACTCGGTTTCTGTTGTCCATTTCCGGTCTTTTTTAATCCTCTGTCTGCGGATATAATTGCTGTCACAACTCAATTTATAGAAATAATCGGTTGCAGCCTGTGCGGAAGTGTGCTCATACAGATCCTTAAATCTGGCACGTACCTCAGCCGGTCTCGGAACCAGGATTCCCATGATTTTTGTATCAAAAAGATCCTTGTATACAATACTGTTTTCTTTCATGATACCTTTTTCATAAGCATAATCCATCATCTCTGCAAGGATGTCTTCTAAGGACTCCTCTGCGGTCTGCTGTGTCATTGGCTGACGTGCTGCATATGCCTCAAACACACGGTCTTCCATTTCATCGATTTCCAATAACTCCATCAGACGATTGATCGTATAGATCTTATCATCCTCGGTGATCAGTCCTGTTACAAGACCATACTCAGTCAGTTCTAAAATTCTTTCCTGAATCATTTTATCTCTCCTTCACTGTCCACGATCATCCTTGCAAATTAAGCAAGCTTTCTTGGACCGTCTCCAATCTCTACAACATAAAAATCTGCTGCATATCCAATCTTCTTCTCATAGGCAGCTCCGACTTCTTTGATGAAAGTATCCACTGCATCATCTTTTACAATACTTACGGTACATCCACCAAATCCGGCACCGGTCATACGTGATCCGATGACACCCTGGATCTTCCATGCCTCTTCTACCAGTGTATCAAGCTCAATTCCGGTAACTTCATAATCGTCTCTTAAAGATACGTGGGATGCATTCATAAGCTCTCCGAATAATTTCACATCGTTGTTTTTCAGAGCTTCTACAGCTTTGATGGTTCTCTGATTCTCATATACTGCATGTTTTGCTCTCTTTAAGCGAATTTCATCTTTGATTGCGGATTTGTACTGTTCAAACTGCTCTTCCGTAAGTTCTCCGAGAGATTTGATATCCACTACTTTCTGAAGTTCCGCAAGTGCGGTCTCACACTCCTGTCTTCTCTCGTTGTATTTGGAATCTCCAAGTCCACGTTTCTTATTGCTGCAGGAAATCACGATCTTAGCATTCTCCAGCTTAATCGGAGCATAGGTATATTCCAGTGTTGCAGTATCCAGGAAAATGGCATGTCCCGCTTTCCCCATGGCGATCGCAAACTGATCCATGATTCCGCAGTTTACACCGTTAAATCTGTTCTCTGAAAACTGACCGATCAGGGCCAGATCCTGATTGGTCACTTCAAACCCGAACAGATCCTTTAAGATATATCCGGTCAGCACTTCTACCGATGCAGAAGAAGAAAGTCCGGAACCATTTGGAATATTTCCAAACAATAAAAGATCCATTCCCTGTTCTACTTTCATTCCTTTTTCACCAAAAGCCCACATAACTCCCTTTGGGTAATTGGTCCAGTCTGCCTCTTTTTCCGGTTTTAATCCCTCAACCGAAGACTCGATCACGCCAAGCTCTTCAAAGTTCATGGAATAAAAACGTAACTTTTTATCCTCTCTTTTTCTTGCAACACCATATGTACCGATGGTAAGCGCACAAGGAAATACATGGCCGCCATTATAGTCGGTATGCTCTCCGATCATATTGACACGACCCGGTGCAAAGTAAACACCGATTTCGCCACCCTCACCAAAAATCTCTTTGAATTTTGCTAATACATCATTCTGAATCATTGATCTTCTCCTTTTTTATGATAACAGCAGCTGTGTATCTTCTCACACAGCTGCCTCATTTCTCTGTTATTTTCATTATAACGGATGCATGTTTCTTTTCAATATATCCGCAGGATGTTGCAACATTCCTAGAGAAACATGCAACATAATTACATATAAAAGCTAATTATTTTTTCCTGAAATCACGGATCACCTCAAGTGTCGGAAGTGCATTACCATCGTAATCAAACAATGCCTGATTGGCCCACTCATTTCCACATGGTCCCGGATCATTCATATATTTTAAAGACGCATCCGTTGCCCAGCCAGACCCCGGAACCGGAATCCATGCTGGTTCCCACCAGAAAAAGCCGCATCCATGATCATCCGGCACTTTTGCCACACGATTTAAGAAATCCTCTGTAAATGCCTTCTGCCCTTCTATCGTCATCGGGTACTCGATTTTAGCAACAAGTTCCGGTTTCGTCGCATAACCTTTTCTCTCACTGTCCGAAAGCTTTTCATAATCTTTGTAGTCATCCATGGTAAAGCCCATAGACACCTCTGCGATGATCAGGTCCTTTCCATAACGCACTGCAATATCATTCATATTATCTTCAAGCTGTTTTAAGCTTCCATGCCAGAACGGATAATAGGATAATCCAATATACTCAAAATCCTCTCCACGTTTCATATAGTTGTCAAACCATCTGCGGTAAAGTTCATTATTTCCACCATTATCGAGATGGATCATGAGCGGGATCTTTGCATCCACTTTGCGGCATGCACGTATTCCGGCACTTACAAAACGTGCAATATTGTCATAATTCGGAACCTGTCCTTCCGGCCAGAGCAGACCATTGGAAAGCTCGTTTCCAACCTGGATCATTGTTACACGAACACCCGCTCCAATCACTTTTTGCAGAGACTCCAGTGTAAAATCATATACCGCCTTCTCCAGTTCTTCTACTCCATAATCCTTCCATGCCTTTGGCTTGATCTGTTTTCCAGGATCTGCCCAGAAATCACTGTAATGGAAGTTCAAAAGCACACCAAGTCCGGCTTCTGTTACACGTTTTCCAATTGCGATCGTTTCCTCAAGATCATTATTTCCGGCTCCATACGGTTCTCCGGTCTCAGATTTCGGGTCATTCCATAATCTCAGACGAATTGTATCCACATCATATTTTTTCATGATCTCAAGAATGTCCATCTCCTGACCATGATCATAATATTTTGCGTTGCATCGTTCCATTTCCAATAATGTAGACAAATCCATGCCTTTTATAAATTTTTTCATCTTCTATCTCCTGTTCACTTTTATATGCCACGGAAGCAGAATGTAAATTCTACTTTGCGTGATACATCAATCAGATATTCCGGATGTATTTTTGCTCCCCAGCTGTCATCTCCGGCCACACCCATCTGCTGCTTTGCCACACGGACAACGGTATAATGGATCTGCGGAAGTTCATAACCATGCGCTGCATTCTCGATCTCATGCGGCGTGTATGGAAGTGCACTAAATGACAGTTCATCTCCAAAAAACTCCATTCCACGACCTTTTTTATCCATTACCTTTGCATACCGCACGCCACATTTGTTCCCACATTCCTGTGGAACAAGATATTCGGCCATATTATCTGTGACCTGATTCTCATAAAGTCCGAGTCTTCCACCATGTTTACGGTCTGCATATGTTTCCGCCGGTCCGAGTCCATACCATCTGATACGTTCATAATCTGCATCAAATTTAAAGATCATGCCAAATTCCGGCATATCCGAAAGTCCCTCTACCGGATCATAGCTTAATGTTGTCTGGATCGTGCCATCACCAAACACTTCATAGGTAACCAGACAGCTGCTCTGTGGTGTCGTCGGCATATAGTACTTATATGTGACCTTTACACTGTTTTCCAGTTCTTCTACCTTTGGCGCTGTATCTTCAAAACGATCATAGCTCTTGGCCGTCACATACATACTTGCAATCTTCCACTGTGCATAACGCGACTGCATCAGATTTCCAGTATCATTATCCACCGGTGCTCTCCAGAAATTCGGCATTGGCACAGCTTTGATCATTTCCACGCCACCATATACATAAGAGGTAAGCCCTGCTGTAAGTGTTGAAAACATTGCATAGAAGTTCTCTCCTTTAACGCCGAGATTATAATGTCCGTGAATCACCTGGAATGCTTTGCTGCAGCTGTATGGTCTGGCTTCTTTCTTATATACGTACTGTCCAAAAGCCACTTCATGTCCGGCTTTTGCCCAGAGTTCATCGTTCTTTAACACAAAGGACACTGTCACTGCATATTCCGGAATTTCGGAATGCATCGCCTCTGCTGCAACCATCGCCCCATCAATGACGGACTGGATTTCTTCCGGTATCTCATATGTCTGTGCACAAAGCGGTGCAGTATCTGTATCAACCGGAACTTTCAGAATCTCTTCCCCATCCTTTTGCAGGATCACAAATGCCTGGAAACGATCGGTATTCACGAACAGATTCTTATTGATGACCTGAAATCTTCCCGGTTCAAATTCGACAGTAATATTCTGATAATTATATTTGACTTCCTGCATTTTCGGAGATGCTTTTCTTTCTCCACCATATACAATACCGTTTCCACTGAAATTGTAATCCGATGGCCGTTCATCAAAATCACCGCCGTATGCCAAAAACCATTTTCCATAGCGGTCCTTCTTATAGATCGACTGATCCACATAATCCCAGATAAATCCACCCTGATATCTTGGTTCTGTATCCGTCAGATCGGTATATTTGTGCATTGCACCACAGGAATTTCCCATCGCATGCGTATATTCACAGCAGATAAATGGTTTCTCCGTGTTCTTTGCAAGGAACTCCTTAATGCTGTCCACAGAAGGATACATCTGACTTTCCATATCGCTTGTTGCGTTGTAACGCCGGTCATGAAATACTCCTTCATAATGTACCAGTCTGTGCGGATCCATTTTATGGAAAAGCTGCGACATTTCATAGATTACTTTTCCACCGTAGGATTCATTTCCACAGGACCAGATCAGGATTGCCGGATGATTTTTATCTCTCTGATAGCAGGAATTTACACGGTCAAGCATCATATCCATCCATTCATCATGATCATTTGGAACAATATAACTTTCGTCTGCCCTGCCTCTTAAATAGGCATCCCATGATCCATGTGACTCCAGATTGTTCTCTGCGATCATATAGAGTCCATAACGGTCGCAGAGTTCATAGAGCAATGAATCATCCGGATAATGGCTGGTACGGATCGCATTGATATTATTCTGCTTCATGGTCACGATATCACGGATCACTTCTTCTTTGTTCGGTACACGGCCGGTAAGTGAACTGAATTCATGCCGGTTCACACCTTTAAATACGATCCGTTTCCCGTTTAATTTCATAATCCCATCGTCCATCTCAAACCGCCGGAATCCGACATTCTGTGAGATCACTTCACAGATTTCTCCGGCTTCATCCAAAACAGTAATCTGCAGTTCATAAAGAACAGGTTCTTCTGCACTCCAGAGCTTTGGATGCTCTACGTGAAACTGTATCTTTGTTTCATCTTCACAGCCTGTCTCTCCAGAAAACAGTTTTGTTTGTCCATCCATAAGAACAGCCTTGATCTGACCTTTTCCAGCCGTTCGAAGTTTCAGTTCCACCTCTGCCTCTTCCAGATTCTTTGAAACGACCGGAATCACAGACAGATCCCAGACATGCGCTTCCGGGATCATATAGAGAACAACACTTCGGAAAATTCCGGAAAACCGATAGAAATCCTGGTCTTCACACCAGCTGCCTGATGTCCATTTAAATACACGTACTGCAAGCTTGTTTTCTCCATCCTTCAGAAACGGAGTCAGATCAAAATCAGCCGGATCAAAGGTATCTTCACTGTAACCGACATAATGTCCGTTCAGCCATACTGCAAATCCGCTTTCCACACCATGAAAGGAAATGCAGACCGGATGCCCCTTCATCTGCTGTGGCAATGTAAAATATTTCACATAACTTGCCACCGGATTGAATTCCTCCGGAATCTGTCCCGGTCTTAAAACTTCCTTTCCATCCCACGGATACTGCACATTGGCATATTGTGGAGCATCGTAGCCTTCCATCTGGATATGTGCCGGAACACGGATATCATCCCATGATCTGCAATCATATTCTTCGCTTTCAAACCCCTGCACCGCCAAAGACATATTTTTTGCATAACTGAATTTCCATAATCCGTCCAGTTTTACAGAAAGACTGCTCTTTTTCGCTTTTTTTTCATATTCTGACGCATAACAGATGTGATCGGAGTGTGCCGGCATACGATTCTGTTCAAAAATTTCAGGATTTTTTACGATATTGTAATCAAAATTTTCCATACTCTTACCTCAATTCTTTTAAAAAAAGGGCAAATAACAAGTGTTATCTGCCCTTTTCATTTGATTGTACATTTGTACGGCCTCTGGCTTTATTTTACAGCGCCTGTAATACCTTCTGCAAACTGTTTCTGTAATACGAAGAATACAACCATGGTAGGGATGGAGCAGAATAAAACGCCCATCATCAGTACCCCGTAATCAACCGAATAGCCGGCTGCCAGATTTGCGATCAGCATTGGCATTGTCTGTGCACGGTTATCACTCATTACAACCTTTGGCCATAAGTATGCATTCCATGCATTCATAAAGGTAATAACTGCTGCTGCCGCATAAGTCGATTTCTGGATTGGCATATACATACGGAAGAAGATCTGAATCTCATTCAGTCCGTCAATACGCGCTGCTTCCATAACATCGATCGGGAAGTTTCTGGAATTCTGTCTGAACATCATGATCAGAAACGGTGTTGAAATCGATGGAAGAATAAATGCCCAGACTGTATTTAAAAGTCCCATTGATGACATCATCTTAAATAACGGGATCATGGTAGCTACCTGAGGTACCATCATTGCAAGCAGTAACACCGAAAATACTCTGTCTTTATGACGATCATGATATAATTCAAATCCGTAACCAGCGAGTGAACAGATCAATAATGCAACCACCGTCTGTACAATCGCATAAAGGAAAGAGTTACCAAGCGCGCCAAACAGATCCTGCTGTTCCAAAAGTTTGCGGAAGTTTTCCGCTGCTTGTGTACCAAATGTGATCTTTCCTCTTGCAACATCAACGGTTGAGTTTGTCGCAGCGCTGAACATCCAGTAAAGCGGGAACACTGAAATAAATGATACGATAATCAAAAATATGTAAGAAGGGATCAGTCTCTTCTGTATGGATGATGTATGAATTTTCTTCTTAGTCACGCTTGTCACCTACTTTCATATTGATAAATGCAAGAATTGCAACCAGGATAAATACAAAGAACGACATTGCTGAAGCATATCCGAAGTTTGCAACACCCTGTCCGAAGGAGTTGTTGTAAATATAATGTGACATTGTTATTGTAGCATTTGCCGGACCACCGTTTGTTAAGTTTACAGACTCATCGAACAACTGTAAGGTACCATTGATTGACATGATCATGGTCATAACAATTGTCGGACGGAGCAGTGGAACTGTGATGTTCCAGAAAGTCTTCCAGGAGCTCGCCCCATCGATCTTGGCTGCTTCATATACAGAATATTCAATATTCTGCAATCCAGCGAGGAAAAATACCATGTTATATCCAGTCCATCTCCAGATCAGTGCAATAATGATAATTACCTTTGCTGATTTTGCATTTCCAAGGAAATTATAGTTTGATTCCAGTATTCCAAGATTTACAAGAATGGAATTGATCAGTCCATTGGTTGCAAATAAGGATTTAAAAATTAATGAGTATGATACCAGTGATGTTGCACATGGCAGGAATACACAGGTTCTGAAAAATCCTTTCAGCTTCAGATCTTTATTGTTCAGGATCTGTGCAAGTAAAATTGCCAGGATTAACATAATTGGTACTTCTATCAGTAAATATAAGAACGTGTTGCCCACAGATCTCATGAACAATTTGTCCTTGAACATTCGAGTGTAATTATAGAGTAATGGCTCTGCCCATTTCATGTTGGCACTTGAGCCGGTTTTTAAGGATGTAAAAACTGCCTGAATGATCGGATAAAAACTCATGATCACGATCAGCAGTGTTGCCGGTGCCAGAAACGCCCATCCGGCTGCGTGTTGCTTTGAGGTAACGCTCATCTTGTTTTTCTTCATCTTTGACTCAGTCCTTCCTGTAGTATCAAAAGAAGCTCTCTGTTTTGGATAAAACGGGGAGTCAGATCTCCGATTCCCCGTTTTCCTGTTCTGCTCTTACTTATGTTGTAATATTAATTGCCCATTTCAAAGTTCAACTGGTCTTCTGCATCCTGTAATGCATCCTTAACATCCGCTCCGTTCTGCGTGATATTAATAATTGCTGCTGCAACCTTTTCGCGGCAGGTGTAATGATATTCGCTCTGCTCTACAGGTTTAACATGTGAACCCATTTCTACGATCTCTGCGTAGATTGGTGTATTGTTGAAGTACGCAACACCCTCGTTGTATACATCGGATTTACCAGCAGAGATGCATGTTGTGATAACGCCACCGTTTTTCAGTGCTGCATCATATGTAGTCTGGCTTCCACCGAATGTGTATGCTAAGAATTTCTCTGCAAGTTCTTTGTTCTGGCAGTTTGCTGTTACGTAAAGGGAAGCTCCACCGTTTGAAGCATATCCATCGCCGCCTTCAATTGTAGGCATTGTTGTGATCTCCCATTTACCATTGTTTGCTTCTACTTTCTCGATTGTAGGGATGATCCAGTTACCATTGATAACGCCGGCAACCATATCTCCTAAGATTGTCTGATTTGTGTAATCGTTCCAGTCATTTGCAAGATATAATACATTCTTCTGAACCATTTCATCAATGATCTCAACGATCTTAACTAACTTGTCATTCTCTACGATGTCCGGTTTGCCATCTTTAAACTGTGACTCGCCTTCTGCCTGAAGCATCATATAAACAAGGTCGTTTCCATCGCCATCCATGGATAATAAATATTTACCGGTCTTGTTGTAGACATCCTCGCCGATTTCGATGAACTTATCCCAGGTGCATCCTTTCAATTCATCAATGGAATGTCCAGCCTCTTCAAGTAAGTCGATCCGGTATGCAGCTACTACAGTTCCGTTGTCTACCGGAACACCGTAATGCTTGTCATCAATGGTAGAGAAAGAAAGTTTCTCTTCTGCAAAATCGGTCCAGTCGATGTCCGCATCATTGATATCCTGGAAAGCATCCGGATAATCTGTTACATATTTCTGGATCCAGTGATCCTGGAACAGAACAATGTCTGTCAATGTACTATAATCTCCTGCTGATCCAGCAAGTGTGATTGAATTCTCAATATCGGATGACTGAGATACTTCGTTAATGTTAAGTTTGAAATCAGGATCTACATTCTCCTGATAATCTTTTGCAGCTGCCTCAAGTGCCGGAATATTGAAACTCTTATCCCATGCAGAAACACTCAATGTATGCTCATCCTCGCCAGCTGTCGGATTCTCTGCGCTCTGTGTATCCCCACCTGCAGAGCTTCCGGAACCTTTTCCAGTGCCACATCCTGCTACCATGGAAGCTGTCATTGCAGCTACCAGCAAAACTGATAAAACCTTTCTCTTCATATTTTTTCCTCCCAATATTACTTTATAGTCATAATACCCGTGATTCATTCCATCCTCGCTGCATTGTTTTGTGCAGATTGTCAAGTTTGTACTTCCCTCACTTCGATTATATGTGTATTATAACGAATTTCTTATAATTTGTGTGAACCGATTCCGCTATAAAACACGCAAATTCGACCATATTACCTTGTGAAAAAAGTGACAATTACCACCCTTTTAACGCAGAAATATTAAAATTCAATAATTTTCGCTCATAATTAGCCGGATTAATCTTCCACTGATATGGTGAAGTAGACAAAAATTTCTTAAAATTACGATTAAAAGTGGATGTGGTCGCAAATCCACACTTCACTGCAACGATATCCATGGAATCATTTGTCTTTTTCATGAGGTCACATGCTTTCTGGATCCGCACCATATTGACATAGTCCATCGGTGACATATTGATATTCTCTTCAAAAACTCTGCGGAAATGGGTTTCGCTCATATTACAGACTGCGGCCAGTTCCTGTGCCCGGAGCGGACTTGCATAATGTTTATTTACATATTCCATTGCTGCAGTAATCTGTGTATTTTTCATAGTTCTTACTGGTTCTGCCACCTGCGCCTCATGCTGTTCGTTCACCCGGATAATTTCAAGAACCAGTGCTTTTGTAAGACTGTGTACCACTTCCGTATAGTGTGGCCGTTTAAAACGCATCTCTTCCATAATCATTTTGACTATATCCACAAGCGGCATACACTCACTTTCAAATCTGAGAACTGCATTCTTGTTCAAAAGGTCGAGCATTTCACGCTGATAGATTGGATTATCCGGATAAACCTCCCTTATGAGCTGTTCCGGATCAAAGAATATATACTCCCAGAAATTGGTGTCCACTCCATCGCTGATCGTGATATGCGGATAATTCGCCGGGATCACAGAAATCATTCCTGTACTGTAACGGCATTTTTCCTCATCGAGACATACTACGCCAGCTCCCTGCCTGCAATACCCGACTTCCATCAGATTATGAAAATGAAGATGGAATTCATCATGTCCGTATACCCGTCTCCAGCTGTCCCCTAAGAGAGCAAGCACGGTTTCTTTCTGCGGGATATCGTAATAACGGAATTCCATTGTTTCTTTTTTCTTTTTTCCCATCGCGCTCCTCCTGTATTCTTCATAGATAGCTATATCATAACATAAAAACCTGTGCAATTTGCTCATCCGAAAGTGAAAAAGCCACATTCTGGCACCCGGATTTGTATAACAGGAAAGGAACCGAAGTCTTTTTCGTCTCCGGTTCCTTTCTTTTTGCGTTCTTTTTATGCTTTGCTATGTTACACCCCACTGATCTGATACAGCTTAATCAAAGTCAAACTTGTCAAATCTTTTGTTCATTGCTCCATAACGGAAACGAACCATTTCATTTTTCGCCAGGACATCCTCTTCTGTACCTCTGTACTGGCAGCGGATGCAGCTGTAGATCTTTGTATCTTTGTTGTAGAACATATCAATGTCCAAATCTCTCATAAAGCAGGACGGACATCTGTAGTTTAATTTGCCTTTTCCAAGTTGAGCCATGTTGCAAATACCTCCTTATCTGCGATCTTCTTCTTATATCCAAGTTTAAACATTGGTGAGAATGCATAGCCTTCTTCAATGTAGCCTTCTGCTTCTGCGGATGCAGTCAGGGAAACTTTTGTGTCGATTGGAGGCACTACAGCGCTGACTGCGTCTGCGCCCTGAAGAGATTCGGTGCGGCATTTATATGCATAGTCGATTCTCTTCTCATCTTTTCCTTCACATCTTAAAACAACGGAAGTCATATCCTCTGGATATTCTGTGGTGCCGTAGCAGGCTACCATATACTCATCCAGTGTAACTTCTGCGGTTGGATCACTCATCTCTAAAATGTGACGCTCAATCTTAATATTAGAAGAGCCTTCTTCAAAATACTCTTTTGTCTGTAATTTTACAGTCAGACCATGGAATTCGATTTCTACAGGATCCAGTGTCAGGATTCTTGTTCTTCCCTCCTGTGAGAAATGTGCATGTGTCGGGCAGAGACACAGATCAACTTCCTCTCCGTTATAGGAAAGTTTTGCACTTCTTACGGTTCCTTCTCCTGCATAATGCGTAAAGTATCCGGCACGATATTTCTCCTGGATCAGGAATGGATAAGACGCATCCTGTACGTGTTTGGTTCCGATTCCAACCGGCCAATCAAGTTTTGCAGCATATGGACGAAGGTCAACGATTGCGCCGCCCTGATCCATGTTCACGCATGCTCTCATATATGGATCACAATACCAGAATAACTGTTTGTCAGATCCGTATAAAATATCCCTCCAAAGTGCACATTCCGGTTCCGTGTAACGTTTTTCGTCTGTAACACCTTTTTTCTTTCTGTAATAGTCAGCGAACTCAGACATTGTCATGTCGATCAGTTTGCCTTCTTTTTTGAGTTTTCCGTAGTATGCACATCCGTCTGTATAAGATTTCAAAAGCAGTTCATATGGCTGTTCCCAACGGCCCATTTTGTTCATCCATCCCGGTCCGACAAACATCATATTGTATGCATATCCATTATTATATTTGTACAGATCACGATACTGATCGATCAGATTATACAGATATGGATACTCCCATGTCTTGGTATCATAGATCATTCCTCGTAAAACGTTCTGTGGATGTGTTCCGAAGTTGGAACCATTTCCGTCATAACATGCGATCAGATCTCTGGAAAGATGTGGGATCGCAACGATTCCACTATCCTCGGCTTCGTTTGCAGCCGGTGCATGTGTATTCTGTTTGGATGGGATCCATGGTGCCCATGGGCCGCCATCAAACAATGTATACCAGGAGTTATTGCAGGTATGATATGCTTTTGGTCCTTCTTCCCAGCAGGTTGCAACTGCACATTTCACGGTCGGATATGCAGCCTTAATGTAATTGATGAGATCTGCGTCCATATAGTAGGAGCTTGTGGATTCCGGATAAAATCCAAAGCGGTCATGGAACTTTTCAAATACGTCGTTCACAATAGCTTTCTTGTCCTCCATAGAGAACATCCAGATGCAGAAATCTTTTGTCTTATATTTTTCACGGAATTCTTCACAAGGAAGACCAAGCAATGATAATCCGATCTCATCTCCAAACTCTTCATGATCATGCTTTGCAATCTCAACAGCCTCATCATTAAATAATGATGCATAGGTCATCTGGATCGTAACTTTCAGTCCATTCTCATGCGCCAGTCTCTGCTGTGTTCTGAAAATGTCAAGTGATTCTGTTAAAAGTGCTTTATCTCCAATATCCTCTTCTTTTCCCTGTCCGGTAACTGTTGCAGAATATTCTGGAACCATCTCCGGGCGGTGAATGATGTTCACAATAAATTTGTCCATCACTGTCTCCCTCCGTAACCTTTTTTATAATTTCTGATGCTCAACAAGTTGCGCAATCGGTTGTTCTTTACTTGTAGTATATCAGCCTGTACTTCTTGTGTCAATGTACACTTTTGATATATTTTGCGTCTTTTTTTGCACACTTTTCACAAATCGTTTCAAATCCGACCATCGGTTTGCGCAATCGGTTGAGCATAAACTAAACAAAAAGGTACTGATCACATCAATCGGTACCTTTTCGAATATCAGAACTTATTTTGTAGATTCTTTTAATACAACCTCATAGGTCAGAAGTGTCTTTTCCGGAACGCTTTCATCCCCGATCATCTGGAGAAGCTCCTTGCAGGATACCATTCCAAGCTCCCTGACATCAAAACTCAATGATGTGATAGACGGTGTACTGTTTTCGAGGACAGAACTGTTATAAAATGATGCAATGCGCACATCCTGAGGCACATGGATCTCTTCCTGTCTCAACTTTGCAAGTACCCTGCTGCAGATTGCATCATCCATACATATGATACAGTCTGCTTTTTTTTCGATCAGCTCTTCGACTGCCTTCTCGATCTGCATGCGGCTCTCCAGGTTCATATAGATCAATTCATTCTCCAGTTCCCGTCCAAATGAGAGAAATGCCTCCGCAAACCCCTTATATCGGCTCTTTGTGACCACAAACGCATCATTCCCCCCAAGCAGGGCAATATGCTTCATCTTACGCATCAGCATAATCGATGTCAGTTCCCTGCAGGCACTCTCATGGTCATGATCGATCTGCACGACATGCTCATAGTCCGTACTTCCGACGGTAACAAATGGGATCTTCTTACTTTGCAGCAGTTCGATCTGCGCATCCTTTACATAGGTGCGGAGCAGGATCACGCCATCTACCTTGCGATTGGATACGATGCGTTCAAGTGCGGCAACATCATTCTCCTGGCAGGTGCAAAGAAGAATATCGTATTCTGACATTCCCGCCACTTCCTGGATTCCCATAATGATCTCCTGGAAAAACGGAAGATCTACCAGGCTGTAATTTCCGGGCATTACCACACAGATATTATAGGTTCTGGACTGTGCAAGTCCTTTTGCGATCACATTCGGTTTATAATCATGCTCTTCTATATATTCCAATATCCGCTGTCTGGTTGCTTCCCCGATCCTTCCTTTTCCGGATATGGCTCTTGATACGGTTGTCTTCGAAACCCCCAATGCTTCGGCGACATCTGAAATCGTAATATTTTTGTATTGTTCACTCATTTTTCTCCCTCTTCCGTGTGCGCAGCAGCACATTTCTATTTTCTTTTTTTTGTGCAAAAAAGTCAATATTATTCTGTTTTTTCTTTGCATTTTTCCCAAAAATGTTATACTATTTCTGTAAAATGCTTGAATTTGCTTATGAACAATCGGTTGTTCGCAAAAATTAAGAGGGGGTACTTATGAAAACTGACAAACTTTACTATGGGGCTGCATATTACGATGAATATATGCCGTATGACCGTATTGAAACAGACATGGACATGATGGAAAGAGCCGGAATGAATGTGATCCGGATTGCGGAATCCACCTGGAGTACATGGGAGCCACAGGAAGGACAATATGATTTTTCCCATCTCCACCGCATGCTGGATGCTGCCAGAAAGCATCATATTTCTGTCATCATCGGAACGCCAACCTATGCAATCCCATCCTGGCTTGCAAAAAAAGCAGATGACATCCTGGCTCTGAACCATGGAGGCCAGGAGATCTACGGACACCGCCAGAACATGGATATTACACATCCCATCTATCTGTCCTACGCAGAAAAAATCATCCGCAGACTGATGGAAGAAGTCAAAAATGAACCGCATGTCATCGGCTTCCAGCTGGATAATGAGACCAAACATTACGATACCTGCTCGCCAAGAGCGCAGAAAATGTTTGTTGATATGCTCAAAAAACAATACCCGGACATTCGCGCATTTAACCACGAATTCGGCCTTGACTACTGGAGTAACCGCATTGATAACTGGGATGATTTTCCTGACATCCGTGGAACGATCAACCAGAGTCTCGCCGGTGAATATGCGGCTTTCCAGCGAAAGCTTGTCACAGACTTTCTGGCATGGCAGGCTTCAATCGTGGAAGAATACAAACGTCCGGATCAATTTATTACACAGAACTTTGACTATGAATGGCATGATTATTCTTATGGCCTGCAGCCGGAAGTCGACCAGTTTGAAGCAGCCCGTTCCATGACTGTCGCAGGCTGTGACATCTATCATCCCAGCGAAGACGATCTGACTGGTGCCGAGATTACGGTCTGTGGAAATATTGCACGCGGTCTGTTGCGCAACAACTATCTTGTCCTTGAGACAGAAGCACAGGGAAATCCCGGATGGCTGCCTTATCCGGGGCAGCTGCGCCTTCAGGCATACAGCCACATTGCAAACGGTTCTAATTCCGTCATGTACTGGCACTGGCATTCGATCCACAATGCGATTGAAAGCTACTGGAAAGGCGTACTCTCCCATGATCTGAAAGAAAATGAGACATACCACGACTGCTGTGTGATCGGGAATGAATGGAAGCGGATCGGAAGCCATCTGAAAAACCTGAAGAAAACAAACCGGATCGCTGTCATCGCTGACAACCGCTCTCTGACCGGGCTTCGGCTTTTTGCGTCCGAGACAGACAATGAATACAGCTATAATACAATTCTCCGCTGGCTTTGTGATACGTTATTTCATATGAATATCGAATACGATATGATTCCTGCAGATGAAACATTGTTTTCCGGATATGACTGCATACTGGTTCCTGCACTGTACAGCGCATCTGAATCCACGCTGACCGCACTGAACCGCTATGTAGAAGACGGAGGCAGCCTGATCGTAACGTTTAAGAGTGGTTTTTCCGATGAACATTTAAAAATCTATGCGGATACCCAGCCCCATATTCTTCATAAGGCGCTTGGCATCCACTATGACCAGTTCACACTGCCACATCACGTCTCCGTATCCTACCATGGCATCGCCGGAACCGCATGCGGATGGATGGAACTTGTCTCCTGTGATACTGCCCGCTCACTGATCCACTATGGACACCGTGTCTGGGATCGTTACAGTGCTGTCTCCGTGAACCAGTACGGAAAAGGGCATGCCATGTATCTTGCGACACTTTTTGATGAAGCCGTACTGATCCGTCTTTTTTCCGATTTTTTTGATGAGATCGGTCTGAAGGAGCCTCAGAAAATTCCGGTAACTGCATCCTACCCGGTAGTTGCAAAACAGGGAATCAATGAGCAGGGACACGCGATCCTGTATCTGCTCAATTATTCCCACGACTTCCAGCATGTTTACAATTCTGCGCATGATGCAGCCGAGTTGCTTTCCGGTAAAACCGTTTGTCAGAATGAAGAGATCCAGCTGGATCCATGGGGTGTCGCAATCCTTGAATATGAAACCTCTCTGCATTCCATGCACTGATATAACATCAACCGTATGCAAAAGAGCCCGCTGTCATGCTCATGACAACGGGCTCTTTTATTTCATTTTGCGGCTATAAATACCAAATTACTGCTGTGGCGCCGCCGGATCTGCTGCGGAATCCGCAGGCTGCTGTTGCTGTGCAGCCTGAGCATCTCTCATCTGGATAAATGTATCCTCAGCAGCCGTAAGTGTATCATAATTCTTTACAAGTTTCTTTCCCAATGCGGATAATGCATCATATTGTGTGCGTGCTGCATTGATTGCCGGCTCTGAATCGAGTGTAACATTACCGATCGCATCAATTGTGGCACTTGCATCTGCTGCCGCCTGTTCATCCGGACTCAGATGTTCTGTTCCCGGAAGATCATAGCAGAGGACTGGGAATCCGGCTTCTACATTATCAAAAATCTGCTGTGCAACACCGAGCGGCAGATTGACACATCCATGAGAACCTCTTGTCTTATACAATGTTCCTCCGAATGCAGGCTGCCAGGTAGCATCATGCAGTCCGATATCTCCGTTAAACGGCATCCAGTAGCTGACTGGAGTCGCATAGTTTGCTCCACGTAAAGTAGCATTTTTCTCGCAATATGTAATTCCAAATACTCCAGGTGGTGTCTCGTGGGAACCATCCGGTTTTCCGGTTACGACATCTGTTTCCAGCACAAGACTTCCGTTTTTATATAAAAACAGATGCTGCCCTGTCAGATTGATCTCAACGTAGGAATCACCATAGTCATTTGCGCCATGGCTTGCTGCTGTCATGGAATAATTCAGATCTCTGGTCACAGGCGCTCCGCCCTCCAGATCTGAAATGATCGCCGCTGCCTCCGCTGCATTATCCACTTTCCATCCATAATGAACGTTTCCAATGCTTACCGTCGTTCCATACGAAGTATTGAGTGTTTTATTTCCATAGCAGGTATTATATTTATCCGCAAGACCGGAAACATAATCATCAACTGCGGCCTGATCTACGACCGGCTGCAGGTCGTCATCCAGCGAAAGCCAGGAAGCAAACGTGGAGGCATCCAGTGTCTGGCTCTGATCGCCGACCTGATAGGTAATGCTGGATTTTAAATATTTATTCAATGCATCACAAGCCGTCTTCAGTTTTTCATCATCTGCTGTAACGGCTGGTTCTTTGTAACATCCTGCCTGTTCCAGATCTACGCTCCCGCTAAGACCGTCTACAGCATCCTTAATAGCTGCAAACGTTTTGTCCTGATCAACTGCAGTACCTTCCTGTTCCTCTTCGATCGTGAATCCGTTTTTTGCATCATACTCTGAAATTCTGGCATCGACCGGCTCTTTTTGATTCTTTTCATCCATACAGTCCAGATCATCTGCAACGCTTTTCAGTTTGTCCTCGTCATAAGAAACAAGTGTCTCACTTGTCAGATGATCCGGTTTAAAAAGCTTTACAATCCAGGCAAACCCATTCTGTTTCTTTAAGAGCTTTTCCATATTCCCGTCCGACTCTGCCTTTAATCCAAAGTCATCTCCGGAAATGGTTTCGCTTTTGCCATCACGCTCTGCAATATCCAGTGCGTATCCCTTTACCGATTCTTCTGCATTCTTCTCCACCTTATCCGCAGTGCATCCAGCCACCGGCATTCCATTAATGGTCGTGCGGAAAAAGAAATGGTTCATAAAGAATACGGAAAAACCAATATAGACAGCTGCAAGAACTCCGCAGATAATACCTGCAGTTATCAGTACTGTCTTCTTATTCAAATGAATATTCTTAAACATATAACTCCTCTTTTCTAAAATTTATCACTCGTAGAATGGTACTTTTGGCACAATTCCCATGACACCATGTATCATTATACCGTTTGTTTTTATATTGTCAAAAAAAAACTAATTTTGTAATAATTTCGTAATGTTTCCGTTGTATTTTCTGCACAAGAGCTTTTATACTTTAATCGAAGAATCTTAATTTTTTCATAAATTTTATTAAGAAAGCCGAATGTCAATTGTATGTTAAAAAATGCTGTGTTATAATTCAATTCGTAAAAAATACCAATCTATTTTCGAAAGGTGAAGGATATGAAATCTCTTAAGAAGCGTTTCTTGACTTTTTTTGAAAAATACAAGCATCTTCTGATACTTAATTATTTTTTTATCTATCTCGCATGGTTTTCCTATGTAGAGAAAAATGTGACTACACACTTTCATGTAATACATACTGTGCTGGACGATCATATTCCATTCTGCGAATATTTCGTTATTCCATATCTGATGTGGTTTGGATATGTAGCATGGGGAATCGCATATTTTGCAATACATAACAAGGATATTTATTACAGGCTGTGTGCCTTCCTGTTTACCGGAATGACCATCTTTTTGATCATTTCGACAGTATTTCCGAATGGTCATTTCCTGCGTCCTTATTATTTTACCCATCACAATGTATTTACCATGCTCTGTGAATGGCTGTATTCAACGGATACTCCAACGAACCTTTTCCCAAGTATCCATGTTTATAACTCTCTTGCCATTCATCTGGCTGTTGTAAAAAGTAAAGAATTCAAAAACAGGAGAACCGTACGTCTGCTTTCCGGCATACTGATGGTCAGCATTATTTTATCAACCATGTTCATCAAACAGCATTCCACATTTGATGTATTTACTGCATTTCTTCTTGCAGGTGTTATGTATTATATTGTTTATGTACGTGGCTGGTCAAAAGTCCCGGCAACCGCAGACACCTATGAGAAATCACTTCCACAGCTTTAACCGGACTGTGGCGATAAGAACTTACCAAATGGCGGTACATATCGTTTTGATATGCACCGCCATTTTCAGTTACTTATGTGATTCTTTTCTTTCTTCCATCCAATCCAGAATATCTTTATATACCGTTTCTTTATCCGTCTCATTTAAGATCTCATGCCGGTCATCCGCATACAGTTTGCAGGAAACATCACGGATTCCAGCCTTCTGAAACATCTCGCATACGATCTTAACACCCTCTCCCATATTACCAACCGGATCATCTGCTCCGGCAACCAGAAATACCGGAAGTTCTTTGTTATATGTATCGATATTTTTCGGATTACAGCTAAACAAAACCGCTTCTGTAAGCCCCTGATAACCATTGGCCGTAAACCGGAATGTACAGGCTGGTTCACTATAATACCATTTTACAATTTTTGCATCCTTCGTAAGCCAGCTGTTTGCTGTATCTTTTCCAGTGAGATCATATCTCTTATATGGTGCTCCAAATGCGAGATTTTCCAGCATTCTGCTTCTGTAATGACTTCCGCGCAATGCACCGGTAAGTTTTGCAAGAATCAGTCCTGCCCTTGTCACAGCCTGTGGCATATAGCCGGTTCCCATAATAATAGCTCCTGCAAGATGGTCATTGTGGAATGCAAGATATTTCCGGAGCATATAAGACCCCATGCTGTGTCCCAGCATAAAATATGGAACATCCGGATTGTCTTTCTGGATCATGGTACGAAGTGTATGCATGTCCTTGATCAGTATGTCGCTTGGATTCTTCGGTGCAAAATAGCCCCAGTCTGCTCTGGATGCGACAGATGCACCATGTCCCAGATGATCATGTCCCACAACAAGAAATCCATGCCCGGTAAGATAGGATGCAAAATCCTGATATCGTTCCACAAATTCAATCATTCCATGCGTGATCTGCAAAACAGCCCCGTATTCTCCGGAATCCGGTATCCATTTTACCGCATGGATTTTTGTCTTTCCATCCTTTGATAAAAAAGAAAATGTCTCTTTCCTCATATTATACTTCTCCTTTTCCCCATATATATTCTAGGCGTTTGCGAAACGCCAAAAACCGCATAAATACGGCATTTTTTTGTTGTTAAAATAAAATATCTCCTCAAGGTTTATGGTAAAATAGAGTTGACTAGAAACTAAATACCAATCCACCTAAAGGAGATATACCTACATGATAACACATAAGCAGCTCACTTTGGCAGAAATTTTTGATGATTGCCAAAATAAATTCGACAATGACAAATACCAGTTCCTTTCACTTCTTGATGAAGCCATTAACCTTGATGAAATTGTTCCTGTTTCTTTTGTTACTCATTTTCACGCTTCAACCGGAAGACCTCGTAAGCACCAGCTTTATCCAATGCTCAAAGCACTTCTGCTCCAGCGTATTTTCTCAATCCCGACTGACACGCTCCTGAT
>CAKRMH010000016.1 GCA_934364805.1 uncultured Lachnospiraceae bacterium | reverse complement strand
AATCTCTTGTTAAATCAGCAAAATTTAAATCATGATGGAATTTACTCTTGCACTAGAATTTACTTTTTCAAGTCAGCTCTGGCGGCGGATCTGTGATGGATTTTTTGAACTTTCCATGTTTTCGTGCTACAGCTTAAAACTGCCCGCCTTTTGTCTTCCCTGTACAAATCTCTGATACGTTCCTTCTCTTCGCAACAGCTGCTCATTGGTTCCCCGGTCTTCAATGCTGCCATCGGAAATGACCAGTATCTGATCAGCTTCCCGGATCGTATTCAGTCTGTGCGCAATAACCAGAAGCGTTTTTCCTTTACATAATTCACTGATTGCTTCCTGTATGTACCGTTCGTTATCTGCGTCCACACTGGCGGTTG
Source organism: uncultured Lachnospiraceae bacterium (assembly GCA_934364805.1). Classification (GTDB taxonomy): domain Bacteria; phylum Bacillota; class Clostridia; order Lachnospirales; family Lachnospiraceae; genus Roseburia. The sequence continues at coordinate 68,200 of CAKRMH010000016.1, read as the reverse complement.
CCTCATCAAGAATGACGATCGGCGCATCTTTTAAAATACATCTTGCAATCGATATTCTTTGTTTTTCCCCTCCGGACAGGCTCTCTCCTCCTTCTCCAATCATGGTGTCAAATCCATGTGGAAGATTCATGATAAAATCATAACATCTGGCTTTTTTGGCTGCCTCTATCACTTCCTCTTTTGTTGCATCCGGTCTTCCCATGCTGATGTTGTTGTATACAGTATCCTGAAACAGGTAGACCCGCTGGAATACCATGCTGATATGGTCCATAAGATCAGAAATCGGAACATTCCGAATGTCTTTTCCGCGGATGAGTATCTGGCCGGATCTCACATCCCAGAATCTTGCGATCAGGTTGGCAACGGTTGATTTTCCGCCTCCACTTGGTCCCACCAGAGCAAACATCTGCTTTTGTGGAAGTGAAAAAGAAATGTTATGAAGGACTTCTTTCGTGCCATAGGAAAAACATACATTTTTGAATTCAATCTCCGGAGCTTTGGTCTGTGCCGGGATACGCTCTGTTCCATTATCTGGAAGTTCTGCCTCCCCAAAGACTTCCTCAACTCTGTCCATGCAGCTGTTCATGACCGTAAGTCTTGTGCTTCCTCCATACAGCGCACGAAGCGGTCCGAACAGGTCAAATACAAATAAAAGCAGACCAATCAGATACGATACGGAAAGCATTCCCTTTGTCTGTAAAATCACTGCTGTTCCAAGAACAACTGCTGAGCCAAGTCCGAGTGTCAGGTTGATCAGACGCATCGGCGCTGCCACCGCATGTTCAAAATCCAGGCTTTTTTCACGGCTTATCCTGAAATTATCCGTAAGCTCCTTCGATTTTTCCCCAAGCAGATTATAGGTCTTGATGATTCCCATTCCCTCTGTAAAATCAAGTACTGCTTTCGTCAGATTTTCACTCTGGGCCTGACGCACAGATGAATTCTTAAGTTCGATCCTGTTCAGCCAGTTTCCAAGAAGAATCACGATTCCAAAAATCACAATTCCTGCAATTCCAAGCCACAGACTCAGGTAAAACAGGAAAACCAGCATAATAAATTCTGCAAAAATCTCACTCATCATATCTGCCAGCGCTGTCATACAGTTTTCTTCGATAAATCCCATATCTGTGGAAAGAACCGAACTGATCTTTCCGATATTGCCTTCTGTAAAATATCCCATTGGCATTCTTCGAAGATGCTTTCCAAGTTCCATACGCTTATCTGCAAAAACCATAAATCCCGCTGCCGACTGCAGACGGTCAGCTGCATGCTGTAAAATTGCCTGCAATACCACAGATGCCACCATTGCAATTCCCGTCACCTGACATAAATGCGCATCCGCTTTTCCGGTCAGAAACGCAGAAAACAGAACAAAAGCCAGTCCGACCGGAGCTTTTGACAACATAGACTTTAAAAACGAACACACAAATGCACCATAGATCCTGCCCTTGTATTTTCCTGATACACGGATAATTCTCCGGATTAAAGAAATCATGCTTCCACCACCTTTCCGGACACGAAATGACCTTTCTCTGTCGGTTCCAGTCCTGCATCACCTGACGATATCTTCCATGCCTGGCTGCCCTCCGATGCCTTCCACAGCTTCTGATACTGCGCACAATCCGAAAGAAGTTTTTCATGTGTGCCTGATGCTGCGAGTCTTCCGTTATCCAATACGCAGATCTGATCTGCATTTACAATTGTATACAGCCTGTGTGCGATCACGATTACCGTCTTATTTTTTATCACCTCCGCAATCGCTTCATTCATTTTTTCCTCATTTTCCGGATCCATAAACGCAGTTGCTTCGTCTAACACAATGATCGGCGCATCCTTTAGAATTGCCCTCGCCAGCGAGATCCGCTGTCTCTCGCCTCCGGATAACTGTTTTCCGCCGTCACCAGCCATTGTATAAATACCTTTTTCCAGACGGCACAAAAATTCATTGCACTGCGCTTTTTTCGCGGCTTCAAGTACTTCTTCGTCCGTTGCATCCAGCCGGCCAAGACGGATATTTTCCAGAAGTGTCGTGTTGAAAAGGAACTGTTCCTGCGAGACATAGGATATTTCATTATTTAATGCCTCAATACTCATATCCCGAATGTCCTGACCGCCAATCCTTATGCTTCCGTCCGCGACATCATAGAAATGCACCATAAGCTTTGCCAGTGTGGATTTACCGCTTCCGGATTCGCCCACGAGTGCTGTCATTTTTCCGGATTCGGCACACATACTGATTCCATGCAGTACCTCCGTTTCTTTTATGACCTGCTTTGCGTGTCCGCTCTGCGTTTTTTCCGCAGTATCCTCTTTTTCCATATAGGAAAAATGCACATTTTCGAAAGTAACCGTATGATTTTTCCCGGTAAATGGTTTATCGCTCTGCTGCAGAGGCTTCTCATCCATCATCCGCTCAAGACTCTCTATTTTATAATTGAGCTGTGGGATATTGGCCATAAAACTGAGTGCCCTGAGCAAAGGTGCTCCGATTCCAAAACTCATGCAAATGATAAGTACAAGATTCGGCAATGTGGAAATTCCTTTCAAGACAAACCAGGCTCCGACCGGCAGTGTGATCAGTGCGATGCATGGCAGAATGCTGTTATACAACGCCATCCATGGCCAGCACGCCTTGTACCAGGCCAGCGTAAAATCACGATAGCCGGTTACGTCACGTTCAAATTTGCGGTACGATTCTCCATCGCGGTTAAACACCTTGACGACTTCCATTCCGTTGATGTATTCAACGATTGTATTATTCATTTTCCGTGCAGCTCCATAATAGGCATCCATCTTGCTCATGCCGCTGTGAAACATCATTCCCATCGCCAGCAGTCCAAGTGGCAGCGATGCCAGACTGAGCAATGCCAGCTTCCAGTCTGCAAAAAACATGGCGATAAACACGAAAAACGGAATCGCAAAATTGGACAGTCCTTCCGGGATCGCATGTGCCAAAAGAAGTTCGATCGTCTCAATATCATCAATAAACATCTTTTTGATTGTTCCGACTCCCTTTTCCTGAATTGTCCCAAGTGGTTGTTTCTCCAGCTTTCCCTGCAGGGAAAGTCGTATATTTTCCAGTGTATGATACGCAGATTCATGTGACAGTTTCAGACCGTGCACATAAAAAACTGCATATAAGATCTCGCATACCGCAATCGCAGCCACCCTCGCGATCACACCTCCTGCATCTGTTTCTCCGTAACCGAGAAGCGGTGCAATCAACTGATAGACAAATAAAAAAGGCAACACACTCATTGCCACGCCCGCCAGCAGCCACACGATCGAAGCATACGTTGTTTTGCGGTAATCTCCTGTATATTCCAATGCTTTTTTGAACATACTTTTTTCCTTTCTTTTTTATAATAATTTGATTATCGATAATTCAATTATCATTATATTCATAATTTTTCTGCTGTCAAGAATGAATAATTCGAAAAAACTACTTGAAATTAGTTGCATCTAACTATATATTATTTTTGCGACCATTACTTATTAAATGGTCGTATGGAAGGAGTCAGATTATGAAACTAAAACAAAAAGAAAGCCTGCCAAGACTGTTTGAGCTTGCAGGCACAAAAAAGAAAAAGCTGATCGCAGCCAGTATACTGTCCGTTATTTCTGCGCTGTCCAGAATCATTTTTTTCTTTACGATCTACGGAGTAATCCGTGAAATTTTACTCAATTACAACTCACCGTCCGGTATTTCACTGCATACGATACTGCTCTATTGTGGCATCACGCTGATCGGCATCGTGCTTTACGGACTCTGCTCTTACAGCGCAAATGCACTGTCACATACGGCAGCATACGACCTGCTGTATGAGATCCGGATAAAGCTTATGGATAAAATGTCTCACATCTCCATGGGATATTTCACAGGAACTACTCAGGGTGCCATCAAAAAAATCATGACCGATGATGTGGAAGAGATTGAAGTATTTGTCGCCCACAATCTAAGCGATATCGTAGCTGCGATCGCCGCACCTGCATTTACCGTGATCTTCCTGTTTTTCATGGACTGGAGACTCGCACTTGTCACACTGCTTCCGATCGTGATTTCCATTGTTCTGCTTGGTGTCTGTCTGAAACAGAAAGACAAGGCAGCACTGCAAAAAGAGATGGCCGACCGCCTGGAGCAGATGACCGCAACAATTGTGGAATTTATACATGGAATCCCTGTGATCAAGGTGTTTAACCGCTCCCTTGGCGCATTCCGGCGATATCAGACCGACATCGATGCTTTTGTGGACTCCGTAGACCGCACTGCAAAAGCCAATGCTTTTCCAATGGGGCTCTACTACGTCTTTTTCGGTGGCCAGCTTCTGTTTCTGCTGCCGGCGTCCATACTCCTGCTGCGTAATAAAACAGATTACATGTCCGGCGTACTCGTTGTCATTCTGTTTTTCCTCGTAGGACAGGGTTTAAAAGAGCCACTGGAAAATATGATGAATCTGGTAGTTGGCATGAACCGCATCAAAGAAAGTGTCAGACGAATCGACAATATCCTCTATCAGCCAGAGCTTAGCACAATCGGAGACGGTGAAATCCCGGAACAATTTGATGTCACCTATGAAAATGTCAGTTTTTCCTACGACGACAGCCGTGAAGTGCTTTCCAACATTAACTTTCATGCCGATGCCGGTATGATCTGCGGAATCGTTGGCCCTTCGGGCGGCGGAAAAACGACTTTTCTGGAGCTTCTGCTTCGTTTTTACCCGTTAACGAAAGGCTGCATCCAGATCGGCGGAGTCGATATCTCACACATTCCGCAGGATGTACTGATGGATAAGATCGCTTTTGTTTTCCAGGAAAGTATGCTTTTTTCCGACACGATCGAGAATAATATCCGCATGGGGAATCAGTCCGCAAGCTTTGAGCAGGTTGTGGAGGCTGCAAAAAATGCAAATATCCATGATGTGATCATGCGTCTGCCAGACGGCTACAAAACCGTGGTCGGAAAAGACAATGCATACCTCTCCGGCGGCGAAAAACAAAGGCTTGCAATTGCCAGACTGTTCTTAAAGGACGCACCAATCATCGTCATGGACGAAGCAACCGCGTATGCGGACGCCGAAAATGAAAGAAAAATCCAGACTGCATTTGCCAGACTCTCCAAAAACAAAACGGTATTTATCATTGCTCACCGCATAAAAACCATCGAGCATGCCGACAAAATACTCGTTTTGCAGGATGGCAGAATGATCGCCTGCGACACACACGAAAATCTCTACCAAAGCTGTCCACTTTACCAGAATATGGTCAAAGCAAATGAAAGACGAGACAGCTGGACAATCCGACAGACGAAGGAGGTAAGCATAAATGCGGTTTAAAAAATGGTTTTCTATCTTATCCTTTGGCGATACCAGAAAATATCTGAAACTGCTGGCGTGGTTTATGATCGACAGTATCGTAGCAACAATTCCATACGGGATCGTGCTCCTTGCAATCTATTTTCTACTCGGGCCGATCACAAATCCCGGCTCACCACTTGATACCGGTACATTGTGGAAAATCGTACTGATCCTTGCAATCCAGTCGGTCTGCTATCTGCTTGTTCGCATGAAAAGCTATATCATGAGCTGCTGCGGCATGGCAGAAGAGATGAAAAAGTCCAGAATGGACATCGGTGAACATCTGCGAAAACTTCCACTTGGATTCTTTCGTGAGCGGGACGCCGGTGAACTTTCGACTGTACTTCTCCGTGATTTCACCACGATCGAAAACCTTGCAAACAACTTTGCCCCACAGATTGCCATCACACTCATAAGACTGTTGCTGTCCTTTGTCTTTCTCGCTGTGTTTGATCTGCGGATGGCTGTCGCACTGTTTATCACGATCCCATGTGCCATTCCTTTTGCACTTTTCAGTTATCAACGACTGGCCGTATCTGAGACCGATCTGAGCACCGCCCAGCAGGACGCTGCTTCCGGCATTTTAGAATATGTGGAAGGGATTCAGACGCTGAAGGCTTTTCATGCAGCCGGAGATCATTTTGAAAAATTAAAGAATTCCTTCGCCCGGCAAAGAGAAGCCGCAGTACATATCGAAACAAAATCAGCTGCACCCGTAGCCATTGCAGGGAAAATGGTGTTAAACCTCGGAATCGCCATCACGATGCTGCTCGGCGGATTACTGACCGCACACCTTGCGCTCTCACCATTTTATTACATTGCATTTCTTGTTATGGCACTCAATATTTACGAGCCGGTATCTACGATGTTTTTATTCATCGCCGACTTTGCAAGGACCAGACTGGCTAACGCAAGAATTGCAGAAATATATGCCCAAAAGCCATTATGTGAAATAACCGTTCCGAAAAAAACAGTCCGGAATAACACAATCTGTTTTGAGGATGTCACATTTGGCTACACTAAAGATGCGGTCTTAAAACACATCTCCGTCACGTTTCCGGAGAAAAAGATTACCGCCCTTGTCGGCCCGTCCGGCAGCGGAAAATCCACGCTTACCAAACTGATCGCACGTTTCTGGGATGTAAATTCCGGTCAGATCACGCTGGGCGGTGTCCCATTAAAAGAAATGTCAACCGAACAGCTCCTGTCTAAGATCGCAATGGTGTTTCAGAATGTATATCTTTTTCACGATACGATCGCCAATAATATAAAAATGGGGAACGAAAACGCAACAATGGAAGAAGTCGCTGCTGCTGCCAAAAAGGCATCCTGCCATGAATTTATCATGTCATTGCCAGACGGATATGATACAATGGTCGGAGAAGGCGGCTCCACGCTCTCAGGTGGAGAAAAACAGCGTATATCAATTGCCCGGGCACTGCTTAAAGATGCGCCAATCATCCTCCTTGACGAGGCGGCCGCATCACTTGATCTGGAAAATGAGGTGCTGATCCAGTCCGCCATAAGTGCACTTGTCCACGACAAAACGGTCATTATCGTAGCACATCGCCTGCAGTCGATCACCAATGCCGATCAGATTGTAGTGCTGGATGACGGTCAGATTATCGAAAACGGAACCCATGAAGCCCTTCTTCAAAAAGGCGGAATGTATGCCCGTTTATGGGAAGACCAGAGCAAAGCCGGAATCTGGCGGATCAACTAGGGAGGGAAATTTATGCCTGTCAGAGTATTTTCAGAGGGAGAAAAAAAAGACATCAAAGACAAAATGTTTGAGGCCGGAATGGCTCTCATCAAAGAGTATGGTCTCACACATGCCTCTGTCACGAAAATCACGCAGGCGGCAGGCATTGGGAAAAGTACCTTTTACAATTTTTTTGACTCAAAAGAGAGTTTTGTCATCGCTCTGATCCGCTATGAACGGGAAAAAACAATGAGTAGCATCCATACTTTTTTAAATGGTCGGGAAAAGATGACAAAGGAAGAAGGGCAGAGGCTGCTCCGCATGATCATCTATCATCAGGACAGCATCTACCAGTACCTCACAGAGGAAGACGTGGAAAATCTGTATCCGGCAATGAAAAAGGCCGGCTTCATTGAAGACGACCTGAATTCCGATACTCCTGATTATCTTTTGTCCATCATGGAAGGAGTCCGTAAGGACGTAGACGCAAAAGTCTTCGTCAATTTCCTTCGCATGATGGCCATATGTGTCACCCAGAAAGATGCACTGCATCAGGATGTGTTAGAACAGAATATTGATATGATATTTGATAAAATGTTTGAATATATCTTTGAGTGATGTGATCATTTTTTCTGTATTCCCATTGCCTTGTACCAGTCAAAGATCCGGCACATGATCCGGCAATGGTTTTTGATCTCTTCCATCGTATAGCCGTGGATAAACGGCTCATAGATCATCGCCCAGAATGAAGTCAGAAGAATATGCAGTTCCTTCCTGTCCATCTTCTCCGGGATAATGTTTCTGCGGCACATTTCTTCGTAATGTGAATATGTTACATCCGACATTTTTTCGACCCAGTCATGCTGGAAATTCGCATATCTGGTCGTCTCTGCACGGCTGATTAAAAGCACAAAGTCCTCACGCCGTTCATACAGATATTCAAACCACCACATCATGTTGTCTTCCTTCATCTCCCATTCACTGATGAGTTCTTCATCTGACAGGTTCGCAGGATCTATATCACTTTTTTCCTCGACAACGCGGTTCATTTCCTGCACAGACTTCTCCACGACTGCCGCAAACAGTTCTTCCTTATCCTTATATCTTTTGTAGACTGCCCCCGTGGTCACTCCTGCATCTTCACAGATTTCTTTTAATGCAGTATGTTCGAATCCTTTTTCCAGGAATATTTTTCTTGCGCTTTCCAGAATTGGCTGGTCTAATGCGTGATTCCTTTTTGCCATGTTTCTCCCTCTCATCACACTATTTAATATTAATAATCGAATTATCAATAATTTACTTATAGTGTATATGATTTTTCAATTCTGTCAAGCGCATGAAAACTGTCTTAATGTGCAATTTTCCAGCTTACGGCCTGTTCTCTGGAATCGACAAATCTGCGGTAGATTCCCTCCTGCCGCATAAGCTCCTCATGGGTTCCTTTCTGTACGATCTGTCCCTGATCAACAACTACGATCTGATCGGCATGTCTTACGGTCTTTAACCGGTGGGCGATCATAATGATCGTTTTTTCTTTCGTCAACGCATCGACGGCTTCGATAAGTTCTTTCTCATTTTCCGGATCTACATTGGCAGTTGCCTCATCCAGAATGATGACCGGCGCATCCTTCATGATCGCACGTGCGATGGAAATACGCTGTTTTTCACCACCCGACAGTGTTGCACCACCTTCACCGATCACAGTGTTATATCCATCTGGAAGCTTGCTGATAAATTCATGGCAGCATGCCTTTTTCGCTGCTTTAACAACTTCCTCATGCGTTGCCTCCGGCCGGCCAAACTTAATATTATTCTCTATCGTATCTGCAAACAGATATACCGTCTGGAATACAAAGGCAAAATTGCTCATCAAACTGTCCATACTGTAATCTTTTACATTCACACCGCCCAGTGTCACCGCTCCGGAATCCACATCCCAGAATCTTGCGATCAGATTGCACAGGGTTGATTTGCCTCCGCCAGATGGTCCGACGATCGCAGTCGTTGTTTTTTCCGGAATGGAAAGAGAGATGCCATCAATGATCTTTCTCTTATCATAGGAAAATGTTACATTTGAAAGCGCAATATCATGATTCTGCGGTTTTACATCCCTGCCATCAATATCCATTGTATCAAGCGCAAGAATCGCATTTGCCTTATCTACACACACATTCACGACATGCAGAAGCGATGAGAAATTTCCTGCGGTTTCCAGGCTTGAATAGAGCAGAAATGCAGAAATTGTCATACCAATTGCATAAAGCACGCTCATCGTACCACAGATGTAAAAATATGCAGAACACCCGATAATGACTGCACCAATGATCTTTGTGACGGTATTTTGCAGAAAATGATATGGCACAAATACCAGTTCCATCTTAATGTTCGTTTTCATGCAGGCATCATTGGCATCATTCAGCCGTTTTGTCTGCGTTCCGATCAGATTGTATGATTTTACCTCGGAAATACCCTGGATATATTCCATGATCTGACTCACAAGCTCGGTATCGCAATCGACTTTTCGTTCCGACTCTTTTTTTCCGGCCTTCTGCATAATGCTGTTGATCCCGAAAAATACAACCACACCCGCTGCCGAAATAAGACCGATCCGCCAGTCAAAAAGCAGGATCATAAGAACGATCATTGCAGTTTCAAGAATTCCCTGTGTCGTCAGCATAACAACACGGGTAGCCACGTCCCCGAGACTCTCCATGGTATTGGTCGTAACGGAAGAAATCTCCCCGATGCTGTTCGCATTGAAATATCCCATAGGAAGATATCTCAGATGCTCTGCGATCTCAATCCGCTTGAATGCACAGGCATCATAACCGCCCTCTGTCTGAAGAACCGTAGACCTCATTTTACAGAAAACACTTACCACAATGGATACTGCCATGATACCAAGCGAACCAGCGATATATCTGCCCAGTGGCTGCTTATCGATAATTCCCATAAGTATATACATGATCGCCGGTATTCTCATTGCAGAAGCAAGCGCCTCAATCAGCCCCAGCACGATCGAACGCATAAATTTACTGCTGTTTTCCCTGCCGGAAAAACGGAAAAATTTTGACAGAACCTCAAACATATCACTCGCCCTCCTTTGCGGTATCTTTGACAGAAATGTGCGCATTCCACATGTCTTTGTACAGCGGACATTTTTCCAACAGTTCTTCATGGGTTCCATGCGCCTGCACGTTTCCTTCACTGACAACAAATATCTGATCGGAATCCCTGACGGTGGAAAGTCTGTGTGCAATTACGATCAGCGTTTTTCCTGCTACGAGTTTTGCGATCGAATTCTGCAGGATCGCCTCATTTTCCGGATCGGTGTACGCCGTTGCCTCATCCAGTATTACGATTGGCGCATCCTTCAGCATGGCCCTCGCAATGGATATTCTCTGTCTTTCACCACCCGACAAATGCCCGCCGGCGCCTCCGACAACCGTGTCAAATCCGTTTTCCAGATGCATGATAAAATCATAACATCCACTCTTTTTCGTAACTTCTTCCACCTCTGCATCTGTCGCCTTTGGATTGCCCTGTCTGATATTTTCCCGGACGGTTTCATTAAACAGGTAGTTGTCCTGGGAAACATATGCAATTCTGCGGTTAAACTCCGGTAACGCAATCTGTTTTATGTCAACGCCACCGATTCTGATGCTTCCTGAATCTACATCCCACAGCGATGCAGCCAGTTTTGCAATTGTAGATTTTCCGCTTCCCGATGGGCCTACAATTGCATTGACCGTTCCTGCCTTTAATTCCATATTCACTCCATGCAGGATTTCTTTGTCATGGTAACCGAATTTTACATTTTCCAGTGTGATCGAATTGTCCTTCGGCACAGCGTTACTCCTTTGTGGGCGCTCAAGCTCCGGCTGCTCCAGAATTCCGGTTACTTCTCCGACAATGACACCGATTTTTCCCAGATCATCCGTATAAGAGCCAACCGTAATGAGCGGTCCTACAATGCCAAGTGACAGAATAATACACATTACAAAAGCTGACATATCGAGCGTGCCGTTATCTACATAATGTGCTCCGATCGGCAGCACCGTAAGCAGCATATATGGCATAACCACAAATAACAGTGCCTGGAACAGCGAACAGCGTTTCATCCATGAAATAAATGAATCCGCACATGCTCTGGCAGCCTTTGTGAACTTCACATAGGAGCTTTCGGTTTTTCCAAATGCCTTGATGACCTCAATCCCATCTATGTATTCGACGGCTGCATCGTTTAGCTCCTTTGTCGTTTTCACGGTTCTGTCAAAGCACGGCTGATAATCGGTCATCATGCCGAAAAACGAAAAAAGTCCAACCACCACTGGCACAAATGACCACAGAGCCAGCCTCCAGTCAGTCATGAAAAAATATACCAGGATAATAACTGGCGCCAGCAGGTTTGAGGTAAATTCTGGAACTACATGTGCCAGCGTTGTCTCAATGCTGTCGATCCGCTCCACTATAATATTCTTGAAAGTTCCGGAAGGCGTATCTTTGACATATCCAAGCGGAACCTTTGCGAGTTTATCACAACAGGATTTTCTGATATTGGAAAGCACCACAAACGTTGCCTTGTGGGAACATGTCGTCGATAACGAATGGAACAGTTCTGCAATCATAAATGATCCTGCAATGTATACTGCTTTTATCAGATACTTCTGCAGATCCTTCTCTTCATTCAGGAACATCTTCACCACATCTGCAATGATAAAATACGGAATGATCCTGAACACTACGTTAGCAATCGCCAGAATCACACTCCACACATAGTCCGATTTCTTCTGCCCTGCCCATGTGAGGATCCAGCTGACCGTCGATTTTTTCTTTTTCTTCATGCTTGTAGTCTCCTTATCCTAATTTTTATTAGTTACAACTAACCTATCTATAATAAATTTGACGGCTTTCTGCAAATCCAAAACAGAAATTTTTGCATCCTGCCGCCAAATATTATCCAATATGTTCTTTTTATAATTTCCTGTGTTCCTACGCCATAGATCTCTCTGCCGGGAACTCAATTCCCCATAATCTCTCCCAGCCTCCGGTGTTGAATTCTCTCAGCTGATGCACATTCTTTTTCGCAGTCTCCCTGTCCATATCATGCTCAATGATCTGAAAAACCGATGAGAAAAATCCGGTATAGATCATATGCATAAGGCTTTCACTTACTTCTGGGATAACACAGCCTGATGCACGTAATTTTTCCGTATACACCTCACTGGACTTCATCTCACGATCCACCATATTATGGATAAAATCCTCATATTTCCCGCTGTCTCCACACTTTAATAACAGTCTGAAATTATCATAATGATCGTAAACATAATCCACAATCTGTTCCATCCCGTCCATGGATGCTCCCGTCATATTCTGTGTCTGTTCCGTAACCGGAAGTTCCAGAAATCCGTTCAGTATTCCATCATATATTTCATAAACTGCTTCCACATAAGGATCGACGAGCGCATCAAACAGCTTCTCCTTTGTCGGATAATACTTGTAAAATGCCCCGGTTGTAAGTCCGGCGTCCTTTACAATATTTCTAAGTGACACGCCTGAATAACCATATTCCAAAAAATGCTTCAGCGCAGTATTTAATATATTGATCCTTGTATTTTCTGCTTTTTCTGTCATAGCAACCCCTTAAAATATAGCACTGTTATATTTTACCGCATTCCAGCCATTTGTCAATAGGTTTATTTTTATCAATTGTTTTGCGACAGATTTTTGAAGGATCTGCCCAACCATAGATTTTATATATTACACCATCTGTACAAGCCACACATTGCTCCGCACCATGAAATAGCCGATCACTACCTTGATCATTTCGGTTGCCTGAACAAAGAAATAGATGCTGACGATTCCAAGAGCGGTGTAGTGTGCGAACAAGAATGCAGTCGGTACAACAATGACCCATGTAAAAACGGAATCGAATAAAAAGGTAACCAGCGTTTTTCCACCGGAACGAAGTGTAAAATACGATGCATGGCTGAAGGAACAAAACGGCATGATCAACGCAGAAACTGCAATGAAACTGGTCGCAAGTTCCTTGATCTGCGCACTCGTATTATAGATTTTCGGGAAAAATCCACCTATCAGAAACATCCCGGCCGCTACCACTGCACAGCAGAAAACGCTGAATGCGATCATCTTGTTGTCGGCATCCTTTGCCTTTTCCAGTTTTCCGGCTCCAAGATACTGCCCAACAACAATGCTGATGCATGCTCCAAGCTGGATATATACAATATTAAACAGGTTTGTGATCGTCGTAGCAATATTCAATCCAGCCACAACCTCAAGTCCCCGGACCGAATAGCACTGTGTTACCGCAGTCATTCCTGCTGCCCACAACACTTCATTCAGCATGAGCGGGAATCCTTTGATCAGAATACCCTTTAGTTCTGCCTTTGGCACACCAAATCCTGTATACGCACCATGCAGGTACCGGTTTTTGGATTTGTGTGCATGTGCCCAGATTATAACGATCAGGGCTTCGATATAACGTGCCATCACCGTAGCCAGCGCTGCTCCCATGACTCCCAGTTTTGGAATCGGTCCAACTCCGAAAATCAGCAGATAATCCAGCACAGCATTCGTTCCGACAGCTACAAAACTTGCGATCATCGGCACAAACGTCTGTCCGGTTTCCTTAATGTTGGTTGCATAAGACTGATTCATAGCAAACGGTATCAGCCCCGCCATCATAACAGCCAGATACTCCAGTCCATACTGCAAGGCAGCTTCGGTTGCCCCATTCCCTGTGGTATCCGTCAGATACAGGGAGATCAGATCTGCTCCTTTTGCTTTGAATAATATCATGGCTGCCACAGTTACAAGAAGCGTCGCATATAATTTAAAGCGAAACGAATACATATGCCCCTTATGATCGCCTTTTCCATAATATTGTGCGCCAAAAATGCTTGCCGCAGATGCAGCCCCGAAAATTGCCAGGTTATAAACAAAAATCAGCTGGTTCACAATTGCCACTCCTGACATTTGCTCCGTTCCCAGCTGACCAACCATGATATTATCCAGAAAACTTACAAGATTCGTAATCGCATTCTGAAGGATCATTGGCAGTGCCAGCAATAAATAATTTTTATAAAAGGCTTTATCCCCGATATATTTCTTTTTTAATGCAGCTATCATATATATGCTCCCCTCTCATGCTTATTACATCGTGCTGATACACATGATATATAAGATACCTGCATTAGAAACAGATTTCAACTGTTTTTTATATTTTATCCATCTCAAGTATTAAATCGTATAAAACTTCACAACCAGCAGCCAGATCTTCCAATCTGGTATACTCCTGTGGTGCATGACTGATTCCCTTTATACTCGGGACAAAAATCATTCCGGTTGGATATACCCGTGACATGAACATCGCATCATGAAATGCTCCACTTGGAAGTTCCATGCTTTTTATAGATTTCCGTTTACATATTTCTGTAATTCTCCCAACAATTTGTTGATCCATAGGAGCACATTTATACGAAACAAGCCTTTGAAACGAATATGTCAGTCCCTGTTCATTACAAATGCTTTCCAACAATGAGAATAATATATTTTCCAACTCAATTTTCCCAGGGTCTGTCTGCTCCCGCACTTCAAGCGTAAATTCTACTTTACCTGGAATTACATTCATAGCTCCTGGTTCTACTTTTAATTTTCCCACTGTTCCAACTGCGTATTTACTACCATTTGCCTTGATTATTCCAGGAATCTGCTGAATAAATTCTGACACGCCAACCAGTGCATCTCTTCTGTCTTCCATCATAGTTGAACCCGAATGATTTGTTTCGCCATTTACCGTTATCAGATACCTGCTGACTCCTGCAATTGTTGTAACAGCACCAATTTGGCATTCCCTTCGTTCCAGATTTCTTCCCTGTTCAACATGTAACTCTATAAAACATTGTACATCTTCCGCATTACGTCTGGCTTTTGCAAGATCCGCAAACTCCACTTCATATATTTTCATTACATCCTGTCGAAAAAGTCCATCTTTATCTCTATCCTCTGGCAAAAAATCATCAAGTTCCTGACCTGACATAGCCATAGAACCGACCATTCCTTTTCCAAACCGAACCCCTTCCTCGTCTGCAAAAACGATAATATCCACCGGATGTCTCAGACTAATTCCCTTCTCCTGATAAGCCTGTAATACCTCAAGAGGTCCAACACAACCATATACGCCATCGTATTTCCCTCCATTCGGAACCGTATCCATATGCGAACCCATCATAATTGCAGGAAGGATTTCATCGCTGCCTTTAAAATGAGCAATCATATTCCCTGCGGAATCATAATGTACCTCTGCACCAGCAGTTCTTAAATATTGTGCGAATATTTTCCTTCCCGCTTCGTCTTCTTTCGAAAAGGCAATGCGTGAATGTGTCCCGTCTTTTTTTTCCCCACAATTATATATTTCTTCTATCCTTTTTTGAATTCTCTCTGCATGAATCATAACTCTCACTTCCTAATGGGTTAAAGAAAATTAGCTGCTCTATTTACATACATTAATCGGTTTTCCATCGATATATGCATACACATTATCAAATACGATCTGAGCCCTTCTGACCATTGACTCTTCCGAAATAAATGCCTGATGCGGTGTCAAAAATGTATTAGGACAATTTAGTAATGGATAATCTTCTGGAATTGGTGGTTCCATATCATAAACATCAATGCATGCATATCCAATTTTTTCAGCTTTTAATGCCTCTGCCAATGCAGCATTGTCCACAATAGGGCCTCTTGCGCAATTAATGAACACCGCATCTTTTTTCATCAATGCAATCTTATCTGCGCTAATAAAGCCACGTGTACTATCATTCAATGGCAGATGTACGGAAATAATATCACTTTCCTTCATAACCTCATCTAAGGTCTTATATTCAATTCCTAAATCCGCTGCTTCCTGTGATCTGCTTCTGTTATATGCAATTACTTTTGCTCCAAACGCCTGAAAAAGTTTTGCTACCGTAAGACCAATGTTTCCAAGTCCTACGATACCAACCGTTCTTCCAGCTATTTCGCGCCCACCAATACCTGCACTTGTTCCCTGTTTGCGAACTCTCCGATCAGCCTCAACCAAATTTCGAAGCGCAGTAATTGCCATTCCAATGGTCAGCTCAGCTACTGTCTGATTCGAATATCCAGCTGCATTACATATCATGATATTTTTGTCTTTGCATGCATTTACACCGACATGATCAATTCCTGTAAATGCGACCGATATCATTTTCAGTTTATCTGACGAATCAACAACTTCTGCCGGATAGGGATTATTTGCGATCATCACAATATCCTGATCCTTTGTCCTTCGTTTCAATTCTTCCATATCTGTTGTTTTTGTATCATAATAGGTAAACTCATGTCCCTCTTTTACTAATTTCTCCGCTAACTCTTCTAATACATTTTTTGAAATTCCAATAGGCTCTAATAAACTAACTTTCATTTTTTTCTCCTTATATTTCTTCTAAATTTGCTAAATCTAATAACACTTCGGATAAAATATTCGCTCCCGTCTCTAACTCTTCATAATCCGTCCATTCTTCCGGGCTATGGCTTATACCGTTTCTGCTCGGCACAAATATCATTGCCGATGGTGCAAATCGGCCAATAAATAAAGTATCATGGTACGGTCCACTAATAAGTGTCTCATAACTTACTGCATCCCTGTCACATTTTTTCTGGATCAGCTTCACAATTTTGGAATCACATACCAATGGAACATCATCATTTTCTTTTCGTACTTCATATGTAACTCCTCTTTTGTTTGCGATCTTATCAAAGCTGCAAAACATGTTTCTAATAAGTGTATCCTTTGTATCCTTGGTGCAATCACGTATATCAACTGAAAACTCTACCTGACCAGGAATAACATTCACTCCACCCGGAATAACTTTTACTACACCAATGGTTGCCGTATTGTATTCGCTTGGACAATTCTTTGCCAGTTGTTCTAAAGACAATGCCATCTCGCTAACTGCCATAAATGCGTCACGCCGTTCCTCCATGGATGTTCCACCTGCATGAGATTGTACCCCATGTACCGTAATTGTATAATTTGATGGAGCACAAATGCTTTTTACAATCCCAATCGACTTTTTCCCTTGTTCCAGCCGGTTATTCTGCTCCACATGAAGTTCTACAGTTGCAAACACCTGACCTTGTTTTCTTGGAATGTCTTTAAATTTAGATGTATCATATCCTAACTCCACCAATTTCTCATATAAACTTTTTTCATCCTGATCAAAAAGTTTTTTTGTATCCTCCAAATGAAGTTCACCTGCCAAAGCCCTGCTTCCAAGGCAGCTCAGCCCATATCTTGTTGGTTCTTCTGATGTATACACATTTACATAAATATCCCGCTTATGCTTCAAATTATTTTTGCGGATTATGCGGAGTGCTTCCATTCCACACACAACACCTGCCATTCCATCAAAATTCCCAGCATTCGGTACTGTATCAATATGTGATCCTGTCCAGACTGGCGAAAGCGTTTCATCCTCTCCCTTTAGCACTGCAAAAATATTACCGATTGCATCTTCCTTCACTTCCAAACCTAACGCCTTCATTTCCGCTTTTACATACTCGCGGTTTTTTATTTCGGGCTTCGTAAAAAGTATTCTTGTTGTTCCAAAATCTGGTGTTGAATTGAATCTTGCCATTCCATTCAGCCACGTTTTAATATTATCCGCATTTGCTTTTATTTTCACATGCCTCAACTCCTTTATACATTTGTATCAATTGGTTTTCTCGCCTGAAATTGTCCGAATCCCTTCGGTACTTTCAACTCATTGTCCGCATATACAAGATGTCCTCTTATATATGTTTCTTTCACCTTTCCATAGAATTTCATTCCTGAAAAAGTAGAATATCCCGCTGTTGTAACTGCCATATCATCTGTCATTACATAATCTTCCATTGGATCCAGCAACACAAAATCTGCATCATACCCCGGCTCAATTTTACCTTTATGTTCTAAATTTAAGATTTTTGCTGGATTCTCACTTAATACTTCTGCTACTTTTGTGATTGGAATCCGGCCTTTTGCAACTCCTTCCGAATACACAACCGGTAAAAGCGTTTCCATTCCAGGAGTTCCTAATGGCACCTTACTGAAATCATCCAACTGCTTTTCCCTTAAATAAAATGGGCAGTGATCCGAGCCTACTGTTTTCACACTTCCATCTAAAATTCCCTGCCACAAGGCATCTTTGTCTTCCTCCTTACGAACAGGAGGTGACTGAATCGCTCTTGGACCTTTTTCTTCATAAACATCTGATGTAAAAGTAAGATAATGCGGACATGTTTCAACAATCATTCTTCCATTACTACTCTTACAAATATCCAGACCTTCCCTGCTCGTAAGATGAACAATATATATTTTGCATTTTAAGGCCTGTGAATACGCATTAAGCTGTGCTAACGCAGATGTTTCGCAGATCAATGGTCTGCTTGGCGCATAATATTTCATCTGCGTCTTTCCTTCTTTTACAAGTTCATCCTTATAAAAGTTAACCAGTTCATCACTTTCGGCATGTACTTCAATTAAAAATCCAAGTTTTTTTGATAAATTCATCAGCTTAATAATATTTGTATTACCAACCGTAAATCCAGCTCCTGCCATATATATTTTTACAGATGAAATTCCCATTTTAATAATCTCTTCAAGTTGTGCTAGTGTTTCATCTGTAATATCCGTTAACTGTAAATGAAATGAAAAATCACATACAGCCTTTCTTTTTGCAGACAGCATTCTATCCTTGATCAGATCAATTGGCAGCATTCCTTTTCTTTGAACTGCAAACATAACGATTGTTGTTGTTCCTCCAGATACTGCTGCTCTTGTGCCCTCAAAATAATCATCGCAAGTCTTATCCACATCTGATTCCTGTTCTACATGTGTATGTACATCAATAGCACCCGGCAGCATATACATTCCCTTTGCATCAATGATCTGATCCGCACATTCTCCAAAATCTTTCACAAATTTCTCATCTTGGATATATATATTTTTTTCTTCAACCTTCTCAGCACTTACGACCTTTGCGTTTTTTACCAGAATTTTCATATAATTCTCCTTTACAGAACAACATCTCTGTTACAATCCTTTGAATAAATATATGAGAATGCTTCTCTTCCAACTCCATATGCAGCCTGTGGACAATATGCTCCCATCCACATAAAATCATTCTTTTTAATTCCCATCCATGTATCATCCAGCAGGTACATCCCTTCTCCTGTAAGAACATATGCTCCATGCTCCTGTACATGAGTTTCTACAAACGGGTGACACGCTCCCGGTTCAAAACTTAAAATATGCATATTCATGTCAAATGCCAGATCATCTGTTGGAAGAAAATCCTTAATCAGTACTTCTTTCATTCCATCATAAATCTGATATTCGATATCATTGATATTTTTTGCAATTGCATATGGTTTTAAATTTTCATATGGAATATACTTCTGTTTATACAAAAGCAGTTTTGCCTGATCACTTACTATTTCAAATTCTATTCCCGCTCCTGGAGGCGCATATACATATCCACCAGCCTGAAACTGTTCTTCAACTCCCTCTGTTTTCAGTATTGCTTCACCTTCAACCAGATAAATAAAACTTTCTATTCCCTCTGCTTTTGCATAAGGTTTTACTGTTTTTCCACCTTTTTTTCCTTCAACCACAATCTGAACAAATCCAGCTCCCATTTTCGGTGATGCAACAATACTGTTATAACATCCCGTAATCTCTGGAATTTTATTATTTACCAGTCCGGTATCCGGTATCACTGCCCATAACCCTGGTTTTACAATAGCTCTTGTTCCTAACAAATCTTCTGGATAACCCATACTTTTTTCCTCCTGACCAATTTTATAAAAAGGCGACGAGAATTTCCAAGAAACCTCGTCGCCTCTAACTATTTTTATTATATTGCTTCACTTCATACTTTTCTTAGTACAGATTGCACATTGTTTAACCTCTTTTTTAAAAATGTGCACTATTTATTATATAATTTCATAATACGTTTTGCCCGAACTCCCAATCTCAGGTTAAAAATAATATCTGGATTTTTTATATCCATCTGCAGAATTTCCTGAATACGTTCTATTCTATACATCATAGTATTTCTATGTAAATGCAGATCCTGCGCTGTTTTTGTCACATTACAATTATTCTCCAGATACACATCCAATGTTTTCAGATATTCTGTATCGCCCTTCCTGTCTGCTATATCCAGAGAAGCCACCGTACTATTATATAACGATAACAAATGATCTAATGGAATTGCATTTCCCAGTAAATCGTAAACCATCATATCTTCATAATAATAGATGTTCTGCTCCGGGAAAATCACTTCTCCTAAACGGATTTCTTCCACTGCCTGCCGAAAAGATTCCACAATATGATTTATATTTTTTCCAATTGCACTCACACTTACTTTGGGGTGTATTCCACTGCCATCAAAGCAGGACATTACATACGTTATCGTCTCAATAGTATCTGCTTTTATTACAGCGTTCGCTGTATCTTCGCCATAAAGCTGATATGTTAAAAAACCATCCTGGAAAGGCACATTATAGGTCACACATTTTCCCGAGTTGTGCTTGATTGCCTTTTGGTATGTATCGGCTATTTCTTTTTTTTGATAAAAAGGGAGGCTAAGCAGATGTTCAAATTTAAAATATATGCAGACTCTTTTTTTGACATAATCAAATCCCCAGATATCACAATAGTGCTGGATCATCTGCACATCTCCATCTGGATTTAAGAGTACATTATTAAGAAAACTGTCTTTGCTATATCGACATTTCTCATTATGAAGCTCTTGCTTAAAAAGATAAATTGCTAATATTTTCGTACTGTTTTCCAATATTGAATACTCTTCTTTTGAAATTTTACAAACGGTCTCTGCAATGCACAAAAAGCCCTTTAACGTTTTATCTATTTCAATCGGTGTTACTGCCAGTTCAATATTTTCCCTTCCATTATTAAGTTTCATCTCATAAAATTTGAATTGCGTTTCTTTATAATAGTCCATGAGATTATGTGCATCCGCTAGAGAAAAAACCGGTTCTGTTTCTGATAAGACTAAAAAATCTTCTAAATGAATCTGATTTTCCTCATGATTTTCAAATGCGATCAAACGAAAATCCCTGTCGATGATCAAAGCCGGATTTTGCATAGCAAGAGAAATATTAAATGTGGCTGCATTAATATTTTCTCCATTAATAATAGCCTTTGTCACCTGTTGATAAAGAAGATTCTCTTTTTCTATTTTGTTCATGGAATCGCTAAAGAAGTTTGCATATACCAATTTCATAATATCTGACATCCGCATTTCATATGAAATTGCAAAAATCGGAAAATCAAGTCGTTCTCCATCTTCTACCAATATCTCAGGCACATTTCTATAGAAACGGTTTACCTTTATTCCTAAGCCGACTGCACCTTTTTCTTTCAGTCCGGCTACCAGACCATTTAATAGTCCTGAATTGTTATATGACACATACCCTGTCGAAACTACAAGTTCCCCACCCTTTAACCAGTCCAGGATTTCAGGGCTGTCTATAACGGTCACATTTTCAATCCTTGCATCCAGTCCATTTTTTCCCGCAATGCAGACAATTTCATCATGCGTTATCTGTTTTAATAAATTACGTAATATAATAGACATTTTACAATCTCCCAGTTCTTCTCTATAAACGCACTTATGGGAGCTGCTTCGGGCAGCTCCCTATCATAAACATCAGATCAGCTTAATAATTATTCTTCTGTAACTTTGTCTGGTAAAACGGACTTCAGAATGCTCCAGTCTGCATAATCTTTTTCCGTAAATACTTTTGACGTAACATCTGCTTCTACAGCATATTCAGCGACTGTTATACATCCATCCACAAAATTGTCATCAACTTCCGTAGTGTAATTATTTTCATTCATAATTACGCCCAGCATGTCTTCATCCATCTCATAAATTGGTGCTAAAATACTAATAGCTTCCTCTCGGTTATTGTTTATAAAATCAGTTGCTTTATTCAAAGCAGTACACATTTTTCCAAGTAATTCCGGGTTGGATTCAATAACATCCTCAGAAGCCTCAAGGCATGTATAAAACTGTCCATAATTTACATCTTTTCCATTCTCAGGATCTGCCACAAAGTTCTTTGTACCAGAACACAAATAATGTGCACCTTCATTAACTGCATTTGTTACAAATGGTTCCCAGCAAACCATAAGATCGATATCCCCCGAACTAATAGCTGCCAGCTGTTCAGAAGCAGAAAGATTAACAAAATTTAATGTACTGATATCAAGTCCGTATTCTTCAAATAATTTTTCTAACGGAAGATATGCCTCCGCACCTGGAACCATACCAACTGTTAACCCCTCTAATTCTGACACATTGTCTTCTGTAATGTCAATTCCTTTTCGTATTGCACAGTTTTGCGTACCACCAATATTGCATAATGGGGTTACTGCTTTCATTGGAACATCATTTTCTAACCATGCAAACAGGTTATATGTAGTTCCCATTGCCACAATATTCGATCCGCTCGCAACATAACTTGCCAGATCAGGACCACTGGCAACTACTTCTGTGTTCACGTCAAGTCCTTCTTCCTCAAAATACCCTTGATCCAAGGCAACATAATATGCTGCTGACATCTGCGGATCCTTAATAGCATATACAGTTACTTCTGTATTGCCATCTGCCCCTTCTGATGCTGATGAATTTGTGGATGTATCTGCATTTCCACATCCAACCAGAGCCATTGTCATTGCTGCAACAATTCCTGCTGTCACTATTCTCTTCGTAAATTTTTTCATATTTTTTCTCCTCTTCTTAAATTAATGTATTTGTAACTTATTTTGAAAACAAGTTGTTACTGTTATTTATCAACTGCAGAATCAATACCTGTCTTTTTCCATTTAAATAATTTTCCTTCCAAAAAGTTTATGAAAAAGAAGATTATAAGATAAAGGGCTGCTATTAAAAACATAGCCATGAACATATCAGACACTCTGAAATAATTTTTTGAATCTACAATAATATATCCTAATCCTGTAGCTGATCCCATCATTTCTGCAACAACCAAGCCTGAGAATATTAATGCCAAACTCGTTTTCATTCCCGCAATAATTGTTGGCAATGCTGCCTTGATTGTGATTTTGTAGAAAATCTGCCATTGCGAAGCACCTAAACTCAATGCCATACGAATTAATAATGGATCAATATTATTAATTCCTTCCCTTGTATAAGAAAGCATTGGAAAAAAAGTCACATATCCAATCATAATATATTTAGGAAGTTCTCCAATTCCAAACCAGATTACAAATAACGGCATAAAGGCATATGCAGGTATTGGACCGATAAAATTAAAAATTGGATCTACAATATTTGCAATGACTTTGTTGTTACAACATAGATACCCAACAAGCACCGCCAATACTGTACCACTTAAAAATCCTACCAATACACGTCTCAGGCTCGCTAAAATATGCGTCATAAGCGTTCCCTTCTGGACATATTCTATTGTTGTCTGCACAATTTCAATTGGTCCTGGCAAAAATTTGGGATTCATCCAAAGCGCAGATTTATTCATATAGCTAAGCAACTGCCAAACTATTAGAAACACTAAAATAGATATTGTACTTATCATCCGATATTTTCTTTTTTCATTCTGTTTCATAAATGCATGCCTCTTTTCTAATCATTCGTAATAAATGTTTTATCAATATGTTTCGTCTGATCATCTGCCAGCATTCTTTCAAAGAAATTCACATATTTCATAAATTCAGGATCATTCATATTTCGATCCCTTTTTATGCTAATTTCCTGATTTTCTGCAACCTTTCCATCTTTTAAGAGAATAATTCTATCCGCCAGATAAACAGCCTCTGGAACACTATGCGTTATAAAAACGACTGTCGTTTTATTATTTTCCCAGATATTTAAGGTTTCTTTTCTCATCCTTTCTCTTGTAAATGGATCAAGTGCTGAAAACGGTTCATCCATAAGAAGCACCTCCGGATTATTGGCTAATGCTCTTGCAATTCCAACTCTTTGTTTCATTCCACCAGATAAACTGGCTGGATAATACCCTGCATACTCTTCCATTCCAACCATTTTTATATATTTCATTGCTATTTCTTTTGCATTTTTCTTCTTATTAACTGTTGGTCCAAATGCAACATTATCCAATACCGTATACCATGGACATAACGCATGTTCCTGAAATACTACTCCACGTTTCTGGGATGGTCCCTCAATCTCCTCTGAATCTAACCAGCATCCTCCTTTTGTCGGAGAAGAAAATCCTGCTAAAATGCTAAGTAATGTACTTTTTCCACAACCGCTTTTCCCTAAAATACAAATAAATTCATTATCTTTTACTGAGAAAGAAATATCATCTAATACTGTTTTTTCGACTCCATTCTCGTCAAAAAAACTTTTACTAATATGGTCAACATGTAACATAACTGTCTTCCTCCTCTGTCTTAGTAATAAAAAAGATGACAGAGACATCAATCTATGACGTCTTTGTCATCTTTAAACTTGTATTTATTATACCTGCTACAAGTCATTATATATAGTGCATAGTGCATAACAATAAATTATATTTGCAAACTTATGCACAAATTCAAGTATCAATTTCGTATGTAACTTATAATTACAATAAAGTTTGTATCTCCACAGAGACCTGCGTTACAGCTTCTTAAATACCTCCGTCTCCTTCTTCAGATCGGATGCGATCTGCTGGTTCTCATTCATATGACCTGTTATATTTTCCATATCACCGACAAGAATCTGCGTGCTGTCTGCAGCACTTCCAATTCCCTTCACGCTTTCATTAATTGCAAAGGTTATCGTCTGAATAGAATCTGCGATCTCTGTCATACTATTCTTCAGATCATCCGTCTTCTGGGAGAATTCATCCATGCTGTTTTCAATATAAGTTGCCTTTTCCCTATACTCATTTCCAGCTGTTACAAAATTATCAAATTCTGGAAGGATCTCCTCTTTCATATA
This sequence comes from uncultured Lachnospiraceae bacterium, assembly GCA_934364805.1. Lineage (GTDB taxonomy): Bacteria > Bacillota > Clostridia > Lachnospirales > Lachnospiraceae > Roseburia. The sequence goes on along the minus strand of CAKRMH010000016.1, from coordinate 43,097 downwards.
TTGGATAAGGCCATTGGCATGCTCTGCCAGATTTTCTACTGCCTCTGTCACAACCCGGTTAATCTGCTGAATATCATTTGCAGCCTCCTGGCTTGCTGATGCAAGCTGACTGATCTCAGTTGCTACAACTGCAAATCCTTTACCTGCTTCACCAGCTCTTGCAGCTTCAATTGATGCGTTTAATGCCAACAGGTTTGTCTGGCTTGCAATATTCAGAATGTCATTGGATAAACTGTTAACCTGGTTAACGCTCTTGCTGTCCTCAATTGCTTTATCCAGGACCTCAAGAATTTCGTTTACTTTTGTTCCTGTAGATTCCATATTCTCTCTTGCAGATGCCTCCATGGAATCTGCATGTGCCTTCATCTCACGGCTGAATTCATTAATCTCACCAGTGCGGGAGGCAATCTGATCGACATCCGCCTTGACAGATTCTGTGCTTGTATTAATCACAGAAGCATTTTCTGACATTTCTTCCATGGTTGCCGAAAGTTCCTGTGTCAGTGCAGAAAGATCCGATACACTGCCATTGGATGTCTGCATACTATCACGCACTTCTCCTACAACAGTATCCATTTTGTTTGAATTGCTTACAATAATCTTAAAAATATCCTGAAGCGTATCCATAAATACATTGATGCCGTTTCCTACAGCCGCAATTTCTTTGTTTGCAGACATAGATACACGTTTTGTCAGATCTCCCTCACGATTGTCAATGTTTTGGATAATATCCGTAATCTCTTTTTGTGTACGTGCCAGTGGGAGAATCACAAGTTTGAAAACGCAGAACAATGTTACAAGAAGAGCCGCCACACTGATCGCAATTGCTCCAGCACCCGTTGCGAGGGAAGTCATATATACTGTCTGCAGCTGCTGTTTTGCAATATCGGATTCCTCATTTACATTCGTGCGGATAGCTTCAATACTGCTCTGCATTGCAGATGAATATTCTGTAATCTTGCCGTTTGCAAGTGCATAGGCCTCTTCATTATTACCGTTAGCGCTGTATGCCATCAGATTGGCAAGTTCATATTTGAGTCCCTCATAATTCGAAAGCAGGTTATCATAATCTGCTTTATTATCCTCATTCACATACGCCTGAAACTCTGACAGATATCCATCTAAAACATCTTCCTCACTGCGAATAGAATCTACAAGACTGATCATGCCATTCAGGTCCGTAGCCACAATGTGCGACAGACCAAGCCGATGTATATCAAGTGTCACCTTCTGGATATCTCCTAGTTCTGAAACACACTCCATATAACCGTTTGCAATCTGTGTTGCATTCTGATTCACCCTGCGGACATTAAACACCGCTATAATATTAGATAATACCGACACAAAACCCAGAATAAAAACCGGTAGCAGTATAATTAATTTCGTACTAATTCTTCCTTGTTTTTTCATGATCTGTTCCCCCTGCTCTTACTTTGCGGTTGACTGTGTGATTCCATCCACCAGCGTGTCCATAATTTCCTGTGGATCTGCACCATTCACACTGCCGGTTGCCATCTGTTCACCGAATGCAGACATCGCATCCCAGTAACTGTTTCCTACACGCTGTAATTTACCATATTGTGCCTGATCCATTACAGCCTGTATTGCAGGTACATTCTTAACCTGATCCGAAGCTGCTGCATTAATATTAGACGGTCCCTGGTCTCTCTCCTGCAGGCGAAGCATCTGATTCTGTTCATTTGTAAACCAGTCTGCCAGTTTTAATGCCCATTCCTTATGCTTTGAATAAGCATTTACACCCATCATTTTATATCCGGTAAAGGATGCCATCTGCACCTGCTGTCCTGCACAGGTATAAGTTGGAAGCTTGACCGCACCATAATTATCGCCCCATACCTGTTTGATATCTGCAGCACTCCACACGCCGCTGACGCCTGCGGCAACGGTTCCGTTCTGCACGCCTGCCACAAAATCCGCATCTACACAATTCAAAAAGGCTGGATTCGATGCAATCGAAAGCAAAGCTGCCTCTACATCCACACCTTTTATGCTTCCCTCTGTTGTATTCCAATCGCAATGATTTGTAACTCCATCATCATTGACGCCAAAATCCATGCCTGTATTTCCAAAAAAGGCATACAGATACCAGCCGGAGGTCCAGTCCATCGTCACCTTTTTGCCCTGTGCCTGTGCAGCTGCAAGCAATCCATCCATTGTCTGAACGTCGGTATCTGAAAGACATCGTTTGTCATAATATAAAAAATATCCATTATCTGCCGTCATTGGATACGCATATAACACATCATTGATCGATGCTGCTGCAACGGAATCCTCTGAATTAGCCTTCTTTACTTCATCTGCATTTGGAACAGCCTCCAGTGCCCCTGCTGCAACCATACTGGATAACTGATCATCTGGAAGCGGAAATACGTCTGCTCCATTATGAACATCTGCTAACAGATTGTTTCTCGTTTCAGCATCTGCACTTTCCACCAGCTGTATATCAAAATCTGCCTGTCCGGCATATTTCTGTTCAAAACTGTCAATCATCTCCTGCAAAAGCGGGAAACTAGCCTGTTCTGCCCATACGGTCAGCGTAACCTTGCCATCATCCTGCGCCGTTTCTGTCTCTGTTGTTTCATTCTCTGTGCTCAGTGTTTCTCCACCTGATGCATTCTGTGTCGTCTGACTGCAGCCAGCTAATGTTGTACATGCCAGCATTGCAGCAAGAATTCCTCCTAAGTATTTTCTTCTCATATTGATCCTCCCAGATAAAATACGAAAGATGGACAGATTCCCACAAGATTCTCTCCACCTTTCGCCTGTAACTATACAACGTATCTTTATAATTAGAAATCTACTTCCGTATCATAGTAACAACACTTCAGTAATTTCTCCATCTCTTCCTGACTCGGCTGTCTCGGATTGGAACCTGTACATGCATCCAGAATCGCATTGGCTGCAATCTCTGACAGTCTCTCTAGAAATACTTCCTCCGGTACAAATCCCTGCTCTGTTGGATAGCTGTCTGCTCCATAATTCTTAATACAATGTGGAATCCTCAGCTCATCATTCATCTTACGCAGATAATCGATCAGAAGCTGAACCTTCTCGTCCAGACTGTCTCCTCCAAGTCCCATGAAGTCTGCGATCTCACCATAACGCTTCTTAGCCGTCTCATCTTTGGCGTTAAATGCAATTACCTTTGGAAGATACATCGCATTGGCTGCTCCGTGGATAATATGTGCACCATAATCTGCAAATGCAGCACCGGTCTTGTGTGCCATGGAATGTACGATTCCAAGCAGTGCATTGGAGAATGCCATACCCGCCAGACACTGTGCATTATGCATGGAATCTCTCTTTGCCATATCTCCATTATAAGAACCAACCAGATCTCTCTGGATCATCTTGATGGCATGCAGTGCAAGCGGATCTGTAAAATCACAGTTTGCCGTAGAAACATATGCCTCGATCGCATGTGTCATGGCATCCATACCCGTGTGAGCCACTAATTTCTGTGGCATCGTCTCAGCAAGATCCGGATCAACGATCGCAACATCCGGTGTGATCTCAAAATCTGCGATCGGATATTTGATACCTTTCTCATAATCTGTAATGATCGAAAAAGCGGTTACTTCTGTGGCAGTTCCGGATGTGGAAGAAATTGCACAAAAATGTGCCTTCTTTCGAAGAGATGGGATGCCAAATACCTTACACATATCCTCAAATGTAATATCCGGATACTCATACTTGATCCACATTGCCTTTGCTGCATCGATCGGAGAACCACCGCCCATTGCAATGATCCAGTCCGGCTCGAATTCCTGCATCACAGCAGCACCCTTCATAACTGTCTCAACTGATGGATCCGGCTCAATTCCCTCAAATAACTGAACCTCCATACCTGCTTCCTTCAGATACTGTTCTGCTTTGTCCAGAAATCCAAAGCGCTTCATAGAGCCGCCACCGACACAAATGATCGCTTTCTTTCCCTGAAATGTCTTCAGTGCCTCAAGAGCACCTTTTCCGTGATACAAATCTCTTGGTAATGTAAATCTCGCCATAATAAAACCCTCCTGAATATAATATGTAATTCATGTTAATTGTTATGGATTCGACAAATATATTGGTTATATTATATCATATATTCTATTTTTAATAAATATTTTTATGCAATTTAGAACATTCTATATAAATACGTATTTTGTAAGACGCTCCATCGCTTCCTCAACTAAAGAGAACGGAAGTGCCAGATTCATACGGATTCCACATGGACTATGAAATGGCCGTCCATCCTGCCAGATCACACCAACCCGAACGCCTACATGCTGCAGTTCCGTGATCGTTTTTCCATGTTCTTTGCACCACTCCGTACAATCTAAAAGCAGCATGTACGTTCCCTGTGGCATAGCTACCTGCACTCCATGAAAATGTGACCGGATATATTCGCATGCATACTCTGCATTCTTTGTCAGAACACTGCACAATTCATCGGTCCACTCATATCCCATATCCTGATAAGCCCCGATCAGCGCATACATGGAAAGTACATTCATCTCATTATAATGGGAAAGTGAGGATTCCTTTTCAATGCGATCACGGATCACAGGATTATATATAATGTGATAACTGCCCACAAGCCCTGCAAGATTAAACGTTTTTGAAGGTGCATACATCGCAACTGTATGCATTCTCGCATATTCCGAAACGCTCTGTGTTGGCACAAACTGATTGTCTCCAAGAATAATATCCGACCAGATCTCATCTGCTACAACTTCCACGTGATACTTCTCATAGATTGCCATCGCGCGCTCAATCTCTTCCCGCTCCCAGACTCTTCCGCACGGATTATGCGGAGAACAGAAAATAGCTGCATGGATATGGTTATTCCTGATCTTTTGTTCCATATCATCGTAATCCATCCGCCAAACGCCCTGCTCATCCAGTACTAACGGACTCTGCACAATGTCATATCCATTATTTTTGAGGCTGAATGTAAATCCGATATACGTCGGTGCATGCACAAGCACCTTGTCTCCTTTTGAACAGAATACATTCAATGCACTGAGCACACCGCCGAGAACCCCATTCTCATATCCTATGCAATTACGATCAAGACCTGTTACGCCGTTTCTTACCGTATGCCACCGGATGATGGAATCGTAATACTCATCACGTGGCTCAAAATAGCCAAATGCAGGATGCGCAATACGGTCCGTCATTGCCTTCTGTACAGAAGGAACCGTTGCAAAATTCATATCAGCAACCCACATTGGAATAACTGAAAATCCATCCTGCACCGTAACCTTTTTGTACGGAATGCGGTCAACAGCAAGTGCATCCCTGCCTTTTCGTTCCATAATAGTTGTAAAATCAAATTTCTGATTATTTGTCATATGTATAGCCTCCGTTTGCTTCAAATCTTACTGATACTGCCTCATATGCTTTTGGAGTTCTTCCTTCATGGCTGTTCGGACCTCTTCCGGTGAAAGAATCTCCACCTGTTCTCCAAGCGAAAATACCCAGCCCAGAAACTGTCTGCTGATGCGGACATCCACATTCACCGTAAAATGATCCTCCCCAGACGGAATCATCATGATGTCTTTGCCAAAACGGTCGATCATGACTCCCGCCAGCTCATGATTAATCCGAAGCCTTACATTCTGTTCTTTTCCGCCAAACATCCCAAAGCTTTTTCTGGTGTAATCCGCCATATCGAGCTGCTGAAAGTGCTCTTTTCCTTCCCGCACTTCCTCCATGATCCGGATATGTAACATCTTATCTACCCGGTAATGCTTAATCTTTCCTGCCTTCTGGTCAAATCCAACCAGGTAATAATTCTCTCCTTCCCACGAAAGTCCCCACGGACTGATGCAATACCATGCCCCGTTATGTCTCAGTTCCATCTCCTTTTGCACGTTCCACTGATAATACTGAAAACGGATCTTTTTATTCATGGATATCGCATTGTGGATTGCGTCCACTGTATAATAAATGCTCTCATTCATCGTCTTGATACGCCCGGAAACATACACCTGCCGCTGCAGCTTCTGCGCATCATATCTGCTGACAAACTTCTCCAATTTACGGATCAGCGCATTGGACTTCTTCTCTGTTATGAATTTGGAGGACTGGATCGCATCTACCAGAAGCTTCAGTTCCGGCAGTTCAAATGGCCGGTCCACCACATGATAATGATAACGGTTCCCGACCGGCTCTCCTTCCACATCAATTCCCAATGTCCCGAGATCTCTCAGATCCGCATAAACACTCTTCCGGTCTGCGGTAACTCCATATGTTCCAAGTGCATCTAAGATCTCCGGCATCGTAATATAATGTTCTTCATCCGTGTTTTCCAGCATGATCTGGGCAAGACGGTATAATTTAAACTTCTGGTTCGTCCCTTTGGGCATGGCTGCATCTCCTTTTACAATTGCCTAACCCAAGTATACCATACCTCAGATATTCTTAAAATTATATTCTCCGCCTGGTCTTAATCATTCATATAATCGTAATATTCCGATTCACTGGCAAATAAGATATATCTGCCTTCCACGAGTCCCATGTATCCGTCGCCTGTATTATATCCCTTCATCATCAAATCCTCCGCTTCTTCTTTGATGATTCCAGTCTATTACAATAGGTGGGGTATAAAAACCCCACCTGTACACACTAATCGTGTCCATAAAGGCATAACTTATTCTATAATCTCCCAATAACCAGATTTCGGTGATCCATGACGAGCCAAAATCTCTGACGCTTTCATTTTTTTAATGTTATTTTCAACAGTTCGCCCAGACATACCTATTTTCTCTGCTATTTTCTTGGCTGAAATATATTTATCTTCTGCTATGCAATCAAGTATTTTCTGTTGGGTACCCGTCACCTTCTGTCCGTTTTTGCTGACATTGTTTTTATCTCCGAAGTTTTCTCCACCATTTACTCCGAAATCACTACCATTTCCACTGTCCTGCACATTTCTAAATAAAATAACTCTAAACATATCATCAAATACTTCCACAGTCGGAACAGGAAAACTATATTCTCTGACAGCACCTATAATTCTTCTTATACCGCTTCCCCATGCTTCCACCAATCCCATCTGACTAAAAATACTGTTCTATCCGTTCCTTTAAATACTGCACATTGCGTTTTTGAAAATGGAAAATAATCCGATGTCAATAAAACATACGCATTAGATGCAAGTACACTATCATCTTTATTTTTCAAAATTTTCCAATTAAATAGTTGTTCCTTACTAACAGTATGTTCCGAAAGGCCAGCTTTTTACGAAAATCCTCTATATCTTTGCATATAACAGCATTCCTGCATCACAAACTTTCCCATTTTACTGTGAATTCTGTTCCAGATGCTTCTCCAAGCTGATTAATGTAATTTTCAATCAGTTTTTTGGCTCGATCCTGCGCATTTGCAAGCAGACTCGAATCATTCTGAATGCTTTCGCAGATATCATCCTGTGCAACGCTGACTGCACCAGTCACGTCATCCGCATCGATCGGATTGCTGTTCCAGCTGTCCGTATCAATAACCGGTGTGGAAACCGATTCGGAATCCGGCTTGATACTGAGAATCTCTGCCTCCGGCATGTAGATTGTGATCTCGGTTCCGTTGATCTTCATGTCACCTTTTGACATATCGACACCGATCTTGGCAACTCCGGTGTATTCTGTCCAGAATTTCCGGTCTGATTCACCCCAGTGTGTAAGTCCGCTTCCGGCCTCTTTTTCCGACTTTGCGACATTGTGATAATAGCATTCAAGTGTTGCCAGCTTGCAGATAGAGCGGATCTGGGAAATATCCGGCTCTTCATTGACCACTGCCTTTGCACTGCTCTCTGTTACAGCTTCTGCTTCCTGTGTCGCCTGATCTGTGTCCTCTTTTCCCTTAGAGCAGGCTCCCAATGTTAACAACATGATTCCCATGATAATAAGTAATACTCTCTTTTTCATAACAGCCTCCTACCTGACCTCGATCTCATATGCAGGATCTATCTGCTCAACCCATGGACTTACCAGTGCCTCGATCACCTGATCTGCATTCTCTTTCGCCATCGTAAGGAGTTTATCCTCGCTGCCCGCTCTTTTGTCCAGATCCTCCTGGCATTTTGCATATGCTTCCTTAAATACATTTTCGTTGTTGTATTTATCTTTTTTGAAAATATATTCCAGTGTACCGGCATTCACCACCGCATCCTGGATCGCCACATCCGGCACTGTGATCGTGATCTTTTTCGCCTCATCATCGATATCAATGTCTATGCTGTCAAAATCGATTCCCGCTGTCACAGTTCCCTCGTATGCAACATAATATTTTACCGTTTCTCCGTCTTCATCGCAGACCGGCGTTATCGCATTGTAAATGTAATCCGCAGTCTGAAGCTCGCTGATCTCAAATACATCCTTGATCGTCGATTCCGTTATGGTATTTACTTCGCCTTCTGTTCCAATAATATTCTCATTGATACTGTCCGCTATTTTCTTTCCTGTATCCATTCCGGAAAACATTTTATATATCAGAAAAACAACAACTGCAAGTATCAGGAGTACAATCACCGGAATTGTCCATTTGGGAAATTGGTTTTTCTCTTTTACGTATTTTTCCCCATTGATACGTATGTTTTCTTCACGTTCCTCTTTCATCCACCTTTTCTCCTTCGTAACGCCATCCGCTATCTTTACAAAAAACACAAGGAACCTGCTGCCCCTTGTGTCTTTTCTTTAACCCAAGTCTATCACATTCCGCCGCACTCTTGCAATGCCAAAACAATGGAACTATTGGATGAAACAGAATTCCTTTTTTCATATGAATATTCCTCCGGATTCCCAAAATCAGAACATCATGTGCTATAATATCTGGTATACAGGGGAGCGATAAACAATGCAAAATAACACGCATCATTTATATAACAATCTGGACTTAAGGAAACTGCTGATCCCGATCATCGTGGAACAGCTGCTTTCTTCTTTAATGGGAACAGCAGACACTATGATGGTAAGTAATATCGGCTCTGCTGCCATATCTGCAGTGTCACTTGTGGATTCCATCAATATTCTTGTCATTCAGGCATTGTCAGCCCTGTCGGCTGGAGGCGCCATTTTATGTTCCCAGTATCTTGGAAGCAAAAACCAGAAAGAAGCCAATCGTTCTGCACAGCAGGTACTTTTTGTCATGGTCGTTCTTTCCGTAATGCTGTCCGCATTCTGTCTGATTTTCCGTAATCCGCTTCTTCGTCTGATTTTCGGCAAAGTAGAGCCCGATGTCATGATCAATTCACAGACCTACTTTCTGTTTACGCTGCTTTCGTTTCCGTTTATCGGACTATATGACGCCGGCGCATCCATCATGCGTTCGCAAAATAACAGCCGGAATCCTATGATCATCTCTGTGATCTCGAATTTCATGAATATCGCCGGTAATGCGATCTTAATTTTCGGATTTCAAATGGGCGTAGAAGGTGCTGCAATCTCAACGCTCGTATCACGTATTTTCTGCGCAGTTGTTGTTATATGGCAGCTCAGAAGCGAAAACGCACCAATTTCTATCCGAAATTATTTCTCGATACGTCCTGATTTTCATCTTATTAAAAAAATACTGTTTATCGGCATTCCATCCGGAATCGAAAACAGTATGTTTCAGTTTGGGAAACTTGCGATCCAGTCCACGGTTTCTACCCTTGGGACCGTTGCCATTGCAGCACAGGCAATGACCAATATTCTGGAAAATCTAAACGGAATTGCCGCGATTGGAATCGGAATCGGCCTTATGACCGTAGTCGGCCAATGTCTCGGTGCCAACCGCAAAGATGAAGCGATCTACTATATCAAGAAGCTGTCCTGGCTTGCAGAAGCCGTTGTCATTGCAAGCTGCCTTCTTGTTTTTGCACTGACAAAACCGATCACGATCATCGCCGGAATGGAGCCTGCCAGCGCAAAACTGTGCCTGTCCATGGTTACATTCATTACCATTGTAAAACCCCTCTCATGGGTTCTCGCATTTATTCCGCCATATGGAATGCGTTCCGCAGGTGATGTAAAATTCTCAATGATCACTTCCTGCTGTACCATGTGGCTTTGCCGGGTAAGTCTGTGTATTTACCTCTGCCGTGTATGGGGCTTTGGGCCAATTGCCGTGTGGATCGGCATGTTCTGTGACTGGACACTTCGCGCCATCATATTCAGCATCCGTTTTCATTCGGGAAAATGGCTGAATCACCATGTGATAGACTGATCCGTCTGGCTGTATTGGCATTCGTTTTAAATAGTCAAACTTTGGAGATACTTATAAAAAAGAAAAAGGAGACTGCATATGTTTCAGATTTTTGTTGATTCTGCGGCAAATATACCTGCCACAATTGCGAAACAATATGATATTCACGTATTATCATTCGTAAATTATGTAAACGGAAAAGAGCTCGTCTGCTACACCCCGGGTCTTACTCCGGAAGAAGAACGGGAAAAAGGCGCCGAATACTATAATGCCATGCGCACCGGCTGTGAGATCAAAACCGGACTGATCAGCACTGCCGATTTTGAAGAAGCGTTTCAGAAAACCATGGAAAATAATCAGGATGTACTGTATTTCTCGTTGAGCAAAAATATCAGCGGAAACTACAATTCTGCCCGCCTGGCAGCGGAAGATCTGATGGAACATCCGATCAACAACCGTAAAATCCGTCTGATTGACTCTTTGAATGCCTCTCTGGGGCAGGGACTTTTAGCCATTTATGCAAGTGAGTTCCGTGCAAAAGGCATGGAACTGGATGAAGTGGCTGACATTCTTGAAACCTATCCGGCCAGAATGAATGGTATTTTTACGGTTGGAGACCTGAAATATCTGTCCAAAACAGGAAGACTGAAAAGCTCTGTTGCCACCATTGGCAATATGTTAAGGATCAAGCCGGTCTTACAGGGCAGTCAGGATGGCTTTATCGTCTCTTACAAAAACTGCCGCGGACGCAAAGCTGCCTTAAATGAACTGGTCGAACTCACCTGCAATAACATTGTAGATCCAGCCAGTCAGATTCTCGGCGTTGCACATGCCGATGCCTACGAAGATTCGCTCTACGTAATGAATGCAATAAAAAGCCGCATTCCAGTGCGTGACTTTATTAACACTTCCTATGATTTCTGCACAGGAAGCCATGCCGGACCAGACACTGTAGCTGTCTTTTTCATGGGAAAAGACCGGGAATTAACAAAATAATCCCCGGCCTTCTTTCCCGATTCTTTATACATTTTTATTCTGACCAGACATTATATGCCTGTTTTCCGTGTTTTCTGCCCCACAGATAGATGATAATGCAGGCGGCAAGCAAAACAATATCCGCAAAGATCGTTCCCTCAATCCCAAATCCAACATCATATGCAAAACTGTTTGCTGCAGTTGCCGCATCGAGTTTAAATACCGAATACGGAACCGTCATACCGCTGTTTGGCAGACCAAAGATGATATTCTGGGTAAAATTCCATGCGGTATGCAGCGCAAATGCACACCAGATGCTGTCCATATAATATACCAGCAGTGAAAACAGAATTCCCACCAGAAAAATATTAACAAGCGACAGAATCGTTACCCCATCATTGAATAAATGCAATACCGCAAAAAATAATGAATTGCCCACGATCGCAACTACCGGTTTCTGATAACTTCTGCGAAGCTTCTGATACAGAAAACCACGGCACAAAAGCTCCTCCGCAGAGGACTGGATAAACACAGTAACCAAAATCCCGATAAACGATGCCAGATGAAAAGCATCATATGTCAGTGCGATATCCTTATGAAGCCATGCAGCCAGAATACAGCAGCCATTCATCGCAAATCCCAGAACCGTTCCCAAAAGCAGATATTGCCAATGATTTCCCTGCGGCTTTGTCCCGATCGCCTGTATGATCGGTCGATTCCGTTTTTTGATGAGAATCCAGAAAATCGTTACAGCCCAGATTCCAAGAAAGATCACATACATGTACGCTGTATTCAGAAATGCAGATTCCCGCATTTTTGTATTCAGCATAAATCCAAGTTCCATTGGTACTCCGATCACAAGTCCGCCCAGAAGCTGACCCAGGAACATCAGAATAAATGTTTCCAGATACAGCATTGGAAGTGTGTCGACAATTTTGTTTTTGATCAGCTTTTTCTTCTCCATATGCTATAAAACTCCTTTATTCATTTTATAGCTTTTATTGTATATTTTTACACTTAATTTTTGATGGGGTCTGCCTTAAAACTTTCTTAAAACTGATCCTTTATACGGTGAAACGGTTCATCTTCTTTTCCAGTTCATGCGAACTTGATGCCAGTTCTGAAATATCTCCTTCAACGGAGTTCATAAGTGATGTCAGCTCCTCTGTGGAAGCTGTTACCTGCTGGCTTGCTGCCGCCGTACTTTCAGCACTTCCCTCGACCTCTTCAACCTGTGCGGAAACAGAATGAATCTCATCCATCGTATCGGAGATAACCGATGAAATCTTTGCGATCTTGTCATTGGTTTCTGAAATTCCCGCTTCAATCAGTGAAAATGCTGTAATAACTTCCTGGGTATCCGTTATATTTGTCTCATTGCTGTTTACGACCAGTTCAATACAACGTGCACACTCATCAAATCCAGTTACAAGTGATGTAATGATCGTTTTAATACGTTCAAGTTCTTTCGATGTATTCTCTGATAATCCCTTGATACTGTCTGCAACTACTGCAAAACCTTTACCGGCTTCACCAGCTCTGGCCGCCTCTATGGACGCATTCAGCGCAAGCAGATTGGTTTCGGAAGCAATCTCTTCGATGCTGGACAGAATCTCGGACATTTTCCGGATTGTCTGGTTTGTTTCCTCAATCTGTGATGCAATGGTGGTAACATTTTCCGTCATCTCACCACTTCCCTTAGACATTGCCTCTATATGCATCTTCATATTTTCAGAATTTGTACTAAGCTCCTCTGTGCATTGACCGATCGAATCTGTTGCAGCTGTAATATCATTTGCGCCATCCTGGATCTTCATAACTGTTTTGTGCATATTATCAATTGCCTGGACCTGACGGGTGGCTTCCGTTGCGACACCTTCAATGGCTTTTTCGATCTGGCTGGTTGCCTCTAGTGCAGTCTCTGTCATATTTTTAACATTATCTCCAGCGCCGGTCACATCCTTTGTAATCTGTATACTGTCCTTAATGATGCCACTGAAGTTTTCCATGGACTTATTGGCATTTTGTACCATCGCTCCCAGCTCATCGGTACGATTTGCATATTTGTTTTCGATCGCACCGGTAAGATCTCCGGACGAGATGCTTTCCAGTTTTCCTTTCACAACTTCCAGAACCCTGACAAGACGTTTCACAATGATAAATGTTAAGCCAACCATGACAATGATCAATACAACGCTTTCTACGACCAGTTCACAGATATTTCTCTGGAAGGTTGCTGAAATCTGCTTAGTATTGTTACTGGAATCAATATTTGCATTGATATCATCTGTATAACAGCCTGTTGTAAGCACCCAGCTCCATGGCTCAAATTCCTGGCTGTATGCGATCTTAGGTGCCTGCGTCTTACCGTCTGATTTGGTAAAAATGAATTCATTGAATCCACCGCCCTGCTGTGCAGCCTTCATGATCTCCTGGATGATCATGACACCGTTATTATCCTGCAGTTCACGGCGGTTCGTTCCTTCTTTATCCGGAAGGATCGGATGCATCACAAGCGTATAATCCGTACTGTCGACCCAGATATAGCCGTCTCCCTCGTCTCCGTAACGGAAATTCCGGAGTGTCTCAAGAGCCTCCGTCTTCGCCGTATCTTCATCCATCTGCCCCTTCTGATACTGGTCATAATAATACTGGACAATCGTAAGTCCCGACTGGACCTGGGATTTTACCTCTGTTTTATATCCGTCTAAAATGTCATCGTAACGGATATCCTTGATCGTTTTCTCCGTCTGGAGGAAAATCACCCCACAGGTTCCAACAAGAATCAGACATGTAACTAAAACAATCCCTGAAAAAATAGCTGATAACCGAAAAGATAATGATTTTTTCATGTGCCCATCCTCCTCTTTCCATTAAAAAATCATTTTCTTTTATTATAGCACTTTCACACTAAATTTTATAATAATTTTATTGTTTTTTGTCGATTTTTGCCTATTGGTCTCTCTGTAATCTTCTTCAGAAACAGTTTGCGGATATGCATATTGACATTTCCCATTCTGAATACTATTATTAATTAGAATCCTAACAATTAGAAACCTAACCAAAGGAGTTTTGTTTATGAAAGAATCACTGCATTATCTTCTGATGTCTGATCATCTGATGTTTCAAAAAGCACTGGTCAACCGCATGAAAGACACCGGTCTTACCCCTGGTCAGCCTAAGATTCTTGATTACCTGCTGAATCACGACGGTGCGATTCAAAAGGACATTGCTGTTTTTTGCCATATCGAACCGGCTTCTTTAACCGTGATCCTGAGTGGAATGGAAAATAAAGGCTATATCAAACGGCAGACAGACAACGGCAACCGCCGATCGCTGCATGTGTATCTGACCGATACTGGCAGAGCTTACGCCAACCGGCTACAACAGGAATTTTTGCAGATCGAGTCCCGTGCACTGGACGGATTTTCTGCATCGGAAAGCCAGCAATTCCATGATTTTTTAGAACGGATTTATGAAAATATGATGAAAGAAGGAACTAGTAAATGAAACATATGAAAGTAAGAATCCCGATGTATTTTATCGGGCTGTTTATTATGACGATTGGAATCGCTTTTTCTGTAAAATCCAATCTCGGAGTCTCTCCGGTCAGCTCCATTCCATATACGATGACCTGTGTCTGGGGAATCGAGATGGGAAAAGCAACCATCCTTTTCCACATCGTACTGGTACTGATCCAGCTTCTGCTTTTGCGGAAAAATTTCAAACCTGTTCAATTTCTGCAGATTGCAGTCGGCGTTATATTCGGATACTTCACGACATTCTGTAACTATATGGTATCCTATCTTCCAACACCACACAATCCGGCGATCCGTATTGGAATGGTGCTGATCAGCACCGTATTTGTCGCAATTGGAATCTTTTTATATCTGCCGGCAGATCTGATTCCGCTTGCCGGAGAAGGCTGTATGCAGGCGGTTTCTTCCGTAATACATATCGAATTTTCCAAAGTAAAAATCGGCTTTGACTGCACAATGGTCATCGTTTCTACCATTACCTGCCTGATGATTCTCCTCAATCTCGGAAGCGTCGGCATCGGAACAATCATCGCCGCCATCCTTGTCGGAACATTGGTCGGTATCATTAACCGGGCTTTTGGGAAACAGCGTGATGCCCTGCTCGGGAAAAACGATGCCGCTGCCGCCAGGGTTTAAAAATAAACCATGAACGAGCCGTTCACTGCAGGCATTTTACTTATGATTGCATAATTTTTTTACCGATGTTCATCCAAACCATTTCCAGTCATTTTCTGGATCTGCTCGTTCATTTTTCTTGCCTCTTTACGATAATAGCACATAAATAATGCCCAGATCACAAATGCCAGAGCGAACTGCAAAGCTGCCATTATCATTCCCTGCATCACGGTTCCGGCTCCCCCCATCCATCCAACTGCGTATGCAACAATTGTGTATACAATACAACCAATTCCCATATGAACGAGTACTCGAACCGGCATTGGGAGATCATCTCTTCTGTAAACTACAGCTGGAACGCCAAAGCCGATTCCCACTATCATGCAGCCAATGACCATTTTGGTAAACTGATAATTTGCAAGACTGAAATTTCCACCATACCCAATATCAAAGCCAACTCCCGTCAGACAGAAAATCGTAAATGCCATTCCAATACTTATCATCGTGTTTTTCATTAAATCTTTCATCTTTCTCCTCCTATAATCCAAGATATTTTTTGAACTCCGGCAGATATTTCCGCGACACATAGTCCTTGCTCCCATTCTTTAATTTCAACAGAAGAGTTCCGCTGAATCCTGCTTCAAGACTATCCAGATAATCCAGATTTACCAATGTAGATTTGGATATCTGCATAAACTGCTTTCCCAACTGCTGCCTTAACTCATAGAGCCTCTTCCGTGACCGGTAATTATTGCTTTTTCCATAGATAACCGTATCTCCGTCTTCCACTCGAACCATATATATCTCTCTGGGCTGTAAAATAATGATATCTTTCTCTTCCTGCAAAGCAGTGACCGGACTTTCCCTCAAACTGAAAACATCCATCAGACGCTGAATTTCATCGGTAACTTTCTCCGTATAGATAACTGCGTATGGCTCCTTGTATTCAGGAGAGAGATCTACACTTACTTTCATTTTCAAATCTCCTCTCGTTTTGTTAATGACATCATACAATATTTCACCAAAGTTGTCTCTCTCTTCCCGGTAAGTGGCAGAAAACAGCGGGTAACATGCAATGAAGGGCTTTCTGCTTCCCTCTTCTTAAAAGTAAGCACGAAAAAAAGAAGGTATATTTCAACCTTCTTTTCGTATAAAACAGTGAATCTATTTATTCCGTTTCCACGCCTTCTTTTACTACGGCTGTTTCCTGCAGCTCCTCAAGCGCCGTGAACGTGTCGTCTACCGCTCCGGTAAAGCTTGCGATCTTATCATGAAGTGATAACATGTCATTTTTACCTTCGGTTGTACTTGCAGCAATCTCTTCGGAAACACCGGACAATGTGGAGATTCCATCTACGATCACCCCATTGGCATTCATAACTGCTGAGACTTCTTCACTTACCGTTGTCATATTGCTCACCAGGGAAGAAATACTCTCCTCAACCTCATTAAAGCTTTCATGTACTGTTTTTACCTTATCGCGCTGGACATCAATACTGTCCACTGCGCTCTTCAGTTCATCCTGCGTATCATTTGTGATCTCTGTCAGCTCATTCATGATCTGTGTGATCTGCTCGGTTGATACCTTGGTCATCTCTGCAAGCTGACGGATTTCATCTGCAACAACTGCAAAACCCTTTCCAGCCTCTCCTGCACGGGCAGCTTCAATGGATGCATTCAGCGCAAGCAGGTTGGTCTGGCTTGAAATGTTTAAGATCGCATCCGTAATTCCAGAAACCTTTTTCACATGCTCCACAAGCTTCTCGATCGTCCTTGAAATCTGCTCCGTTGACTCATCTACAATGACCGACTGGCGTGCAAGCTCGTCCGACTCGCTCTTTCCATTCTCAACAACGGACTGAAGCTTCTCTGTTGTCTTAAGCACCGTCTCTGCTGCATCATTGGTATTGCTGAGACGATCCTGGATCTCATTGGTTTTCTCGGACTGGGTCTGTGTCTGATCTGCACAGTTATCTGCACCATCGGAAATGGATTCCATCACGGTCTGGGTATTGTCGATCGTTTTGACGATTTCTGCCAGATCACGCTGGACTAAGGTAAACTGGGTATGGATTCCTCCTGCAATCTTCTCCACCTCTTTGGAGACTTTCCGCTGCTCCTCTGCCTTTTTCGCAACTGCGTCTGTCTCTTCTGTCGAAAACTCTATCAACCGCTTTACAGCCTTGCAGCATCCAAACAGACAGATGATCAAAGAGATGACAACCATAAAGACCGTATCCACCTGTGTCTGTTTGTCAGCCGGATTCTCCACATAGATCCGGATAACCTTTGTAATTACAAACACCAGTGTTGCACCGGTTCCCCATACGAGAAGATACTCGTTCAGATAAACACACAGGGACATCATAACCGGAAAAACAAGCATCATGACACTCGGTGCCTGCACATATGCTATCGCACCAAAGCCAATACAGAAACCAATCGCAATACAAAGCTCTGCTCTCCTTTCTGTAATATGCCTGTAGGTATTAAAAGCTGTAATTCCATACAGGATCACATAAAAAAGCGTAAAACAAACCTTTTCTACCGTTGTACGATCCGGAGATGCCAGAATAATAACTGTAAAAAAAGCATATGCCATCGTCACCGTAATACTGGTTGTAATGTTCGCCCTTTTCATCTGATCTGGCGTCAGATTTTTTCTCATCAGCTGAAACATGAATCGCGCCTCCCTTTCTTCTAACTGACTTACTAGTATCATCGTACCATAATCTTATTCAAAAAGCCAACAATTACTTACAATATTATCTAAAATGTGAAATCATATGTCGTCTGCTTATTACTCTCTGCATCATCATACTTATCCTGCATCTCTTCCTTATATCCTTTCTCCGTTGTAACATAGATTGGCCAGCTATCTATCAGCTGGATATCATCATAACACTGACCGGTGAATTCTGTATATACGACATTCTCGCCGATTTTCCAGCATACATACATATCATAGCAGACTTTTCCATCAGACTCTGACACGAAAAGTGTTGCAGTTGTAGGTTTTCCAAGATATTCCGGAGTTACTTCTACCTTCTCAACAGCTTCATCCGGATTCTGTGGCTCTCCATTCTGATATATGGTGGATGATGTTAACGGTATGCTGGAAGATCCTGTAATGGAACCACTTGTTCTTGCCGTCATCAAAGTCCACATGTCCTCTTTGATCAGCTCACGTCTGATCTGGGACCAGTTCATATCTTTTGTATGATATGCTACAAATGATATCGATGGCCAGTCTTCACACTCATCAACAGGCTTTAAGCTGCTATCTTCGAATGAATTTGCTTCCACATCCAACAAGGAATCATCATATTCCGATTCATCTGCTGCCAGTTCTAAAATATCATCTGCTGTAATATCCTTGATTGGTCCTAAATGTGCCAAAGAAACATCCTGTTTTGTCTCACCTTTTTCATTCATGAAAAAATCAAGAAGTACAAATCCTGATTTTGTACCAGGATATGTATAATCCGTAGTAAAATCCGAAGATCTTTTACCTTCCTTCGATTCCGTTGCCTTCGATTCCGTTACCTCGCTGGCCTCACTTTGTGATGATGCATTTTCCTTACTCTCAGTTTTGCTGTTACCCGATGCGCAGCCTCCAAACATCATAACGCTGGCTGCAAGAATACAGCCAATTGTACATAATCTTTTTTTCATTTTCTTTCCCTTTCTATTGTCGTATTTCCTATACAAATATAAATTTTCTAAATTTTTATATTTCATACAGAAATATGTGAACAATTCTAAAGTCTACCACACTTCAGATATGGGAACAACGAAACTTTAGTCCTATACCATAGCTTTTCTTATTCTGTTCTTACACTTACCTTTTTCTGAAAAAATATCTCCAATTGCATAACTTGTTCTTTACCGATGTTCATCCATCCGACTGCATATGCAACCAATGAAGAACCTTCTGCTTACCCATTCCTAAAAATAAGCACGAAAAAAGAAGGTATATTTTAACCTTCTCTTCGTATAGTAAACAGTTAATCTATATTTCCAATGACTCCCTTTACAAGCCAGTTATACCCCTGTACATCTTCTACCGTTGGGGAATACCCTTCTTCTATCACCAGATTTCCATTTTGATCATAAACAGGACCTGTAAAAACATTGAACGTCCCATCTCTCATCTCTTCTTTTATTGTCTCAAGATTGTTTTGTGTTTCCGTATCTACACTATCTCCAAACTCTGCAAGATCAATTAATCCCTCTTTAAATCCGCCCCTGAGGGATTGTGACTTGTAATTACCCGATATAATATTTTTTACCATATCTACATATACTGACCAGTCGTTCACCGAACCTGTAAGCCAGACATCCGGTGCCAGCTGTTTTTCATCAACATGAAAACCGACGGTATAAATATGATTCTTTTCACATAACTCAATAATCGTTTTGGTAGAATCCTGAAATTGAGCAATCACATCAACATTTTGCGAAATCATGGAATTCACAGAATTTGTCTGTAATCCTGCATCCGACCATGAACCGATAAAAACGACATTTGTTGTAATATCCGGATCTACCGACTGGGCACCAAGTTCAAACGCATTAACAGCTGCAATTACCATTGGAATTGCATATGGAGCAACAAATCCCAGTTTTTTACTTTGTGTAACGCTTGCAGCTGCAATTCCACATAAATACATGGATTCCCAGAAATTTCCTCCTACTGAAGACATATTTTCCTCTGCAATTGTACCGCCCTGATGGATAAAAGCGACCTCCGGGTGACGGGCTGCACAGTTCTTCATGGATTCAAGGTAGCCAAAAGATGTTGCCAGTATAATTGTGCACCCCTGGGCAATCATAGCCTCCATCACTGTCTCAGCTTCGCTTGTTTCCGGAACATTTTCTTTACGCAATACAGTGAGGCCATCAATATTTTTTTCCAGAGCCTGACACATTTCATAACAGGACTGGTTAAATCCCGCATCATCAATACTTCCCTGCAGAATTACCCCGACTTTCACAGCACCCTCCCCAGGTTTTCCCTTATATTCTTTTGCATTTCCACATGATACAAGAGAAAACATGAGCGTAATAACCAAAATAACGCATATTATCTTTTTTGTATTTATACTTTTCATTTTGCTCACCTCATCTCATTATCAACGGTTTATGTTCCATCTGGCATATCCGATATTTTTGTCAGTTCTTCTGGCATTTTAGCCTTTCCTTTCACGGACACAATTGCCAGAGAAACAATCGTAACAACGTAAGGTAACATTAACATAAGATAAGTTGGAACTTTGATTCCTGTCATTTGAAGTAAAATCTGAAGTGCCTGTGCTCCTCCAAACAAATAAGCTGAAAAAATGCTTTTCTCTATCGACCATCCACAAAGAATAACAAGCGCTGAAGCAATCAGACCACGCCCTCCTGAAATATTATCCACCCAGGACATCGTATACGCTGTGCTTAAATGTGCACCGCCAATTCCAGACATGGCTCCTGCAAAAATAACCGCCACATACTGCATTACTTTCGGATTTATTCCATATGCCTCCACAGATTCTTTATTTTGTCCTGTTGCTCTTATCTCAAAACCAAACCTTGTTTTATTGAGCACGAGATAAAGTAGCACCATTATGAAATATGATAAATATGTAATCGGATCCTGATCGAAAAAAACTCCGATTACAGGGATCTTTGATATAAATGGGACTGCAATTTTACCAAATCCAACGATTTCTTTTGTCAGAAGCTTCCTTCCTGCAAAGCCTGTGATTCCTTGTGCAAAAAAGATCAGTGTCAACCCACTTGCCAGCATATTGGCTTTTCTCGAAATAACAAGAAATGCCTGCATCAATCCAATTACGGCCCCTGCCAATGCTGATGCCAATATTGTAAGAATCAGATTATTGGTATACGCAGCAACAGCAAACCCGGCACATGCTCCCATTAACATGCTTCCTTCAACACTCAGACTGATAATTCCAGTCTGTTGACCAACCAGATCGCCCATAAGTGCAAATAAAATCGGGGTTCCGGAAGAAATCATGCCCATTAAAAAACTATCAACTGTCTGCATTCTTTTTCCTCCTTCCCACACATAGAACTGCCAACAATACCAGGGTCATTAAAATATTAATTGTCGATGATGGCAAACCTGAACTGATCTCCATTGCATTTCCAGATACCGTCAACAGAGATATTAAAAATGTTGTAAATATTGCTATTATTGTATTATTCCATGCAATTCCTGCAGCCAAAAAACCCAAATATCCCAAATTGCTTCCAGTTGTTGTCCTTAATCTGCCCTCAACACCACAGATTAGAATTGCACCTCCCAGACCTGCAAGCGCTCCGGCACATAAAAAAGCCCTGTTTTGTATTTTGGTTACATTTAATCCACTCAGCGCTGCTGCTCTGTAATTCTTTCCTGCAAGCTGCGTATACAAACCCTTTTTTGTCTTATAAAAAAACAGTGTAGTCAAAATCGTTGCAATCATGGCCAGGACAATACCAATATTTAATCTTGTTCCACTGATTGTTGTAAACCGCAAACTTGCGTCTATAGGTGCCGAATATGGATAATTGTCACCAGAAGTATCCTTGATCGGTCCATATATCATCAGGCAGGCAATGTCGACCATTACATAATTTAATACCATAGTTGTCAATGTATCATTCATCTTTAATTTTAATTTGCAAAAAGATGCCACCCCCGCCCAAAGCATTCCGGCTAACATACCGCTCAACAGAACGAAAGGGATTCCCACAATGCGGGCGGTCTGGTCAAACACATAAATTCCTGCTATTGCAGCACCAAGTGCTCCCGCGATTAACTGTCCTTCACCTCCAACGTTTGATATACCTGCCTTTGCAGGAATAATCGCAGCCAACGCAGTAAGCAGAAGCGGTGCCCATTTAATTACCACCTCACAAAATCCATATTTATTGGTAATCACTGTTTTTATCATATCAATATAAACGCTGACTGCAGGTTTTCCTTGCGAAAACATAAATATGCCAAATATAACAAATGGGAGTATAATTGCCAGAATCATGGCATAATTGACTGTATTTTCTTTTTTCATAACTTTATACCTCCCTACCTGCTTGCACCCTGCAACATATATTTTCCAATTCTTTCATATGTCAGTTCCTTTGCAAAAAAAGGACCATACATTTTCCCATCATACAAAACAACAATTCTGTCGCTCATATGAAGTAATTCATCCAGGTCTTCACTTATCAGCATGATTGAACATCCACTATTTCTCAACCGGATAAATTCCTTATGCACCATGTTTACAGTGGAAATATCCAAACCTCTGCTCGGATAACTTGCAATAAGGAATTTGGGATTTGACATTGCCGCCCTTGCCAGAATCATTCTCTGTATATTTCCTCCAGACAACGATGCCACTTCCTTATAACCTTCCTGCACCCGGAATTGCTCAATGTAGGGATTGTGGCTATAGTCTTCTTTTGCCTTATCCCAGTCAATATTCCCATATTTTGTAGTTGGGATCTTTTCATTAAACATTTCAACATGTTCTAATAATGTCATTCCTCGAAATACTATATCTTTTTTCGGTTCCTCCGGAATCCAGAAAAAACCATCTTTTTCACGTTCCTTAATAGAACTGTTTTCCTTTGATACATTATCGAAGTATAGTTCACCTGTGTTCTGTTTCCTGAGTCCGATCAGAGATTCTGCTAATTCTTTCTGACCACTTCCGGATATTCCTGCCACACCGAGTATTTCATGCGGTCTGATATCAAAATAAGCATTTTTGATCACTTCCCTGCCATACTCATTTTTAATCGTCCATTGTTTCACCATAATCCTCGAAAAAAATGAATCAAATTCTTTACGGTCATTTGATACCGTATCTTCTGTAAAGGAATCATTTTCAATCATTGCAGAAACAATTTCTTTTTCTGTGACATTCTTTGCGTCATCAAAATATGCGGATATCTTTCCCTTTTTTAATACCGTTATCTCATCTGCCACCTTTAGAATTTCCTGTATCTTGTGTGTAATAATAATGATCCCATAACCGCTTTCTTTCAACTGTACAAGCAGATCCAGCAGCCGTTCCGCTTCACTTGGCGATAAAGCACTTGTAGGTTCGTCAAAAATCAAAAGCCTGTTATTCTCTCTTAATAAAACTTTTAATATTTCGATTTGCTGGCATTCCCCTAAATCCAGTTGATACACATACTGATCCAGATCCACGTTAATTCCATATTTCTCACAAAGTACTTTAATTTTACTTTCTAATTCTTTTTTATGAAAAATCTTTCCATATTCTTTTAGCGATAAATAAATATTCTCCAAAACAGTAAATGAACGAATGAGGCGAAAATCCTGAAACACCATTCCGATTCCTTTTTCAGCTGATACCAAGGGAGAATGAGCTTTTACTCTTTCTCCATCAATGTATATCTCACCTTCTGTAGCTTGATACACACCATATAACAACTTCATCAACGTCGATTTTCCAGCACCATTTTCACCGGCAATTGCGTGAATCCGCCCACTGTAGACACGGATGTTTATTTTGTCATTTGCTACAAAATCCCTAAATTTGATTGAAAGATCTTTCGTCTCGATCAAAAGATGTTCCATAACTTTCACCTCTTAATTTTATCGTGTATACCGTACTGTTTTATAGAACTCGGTTGCCTTTGCAGACATTTTTTCTTCATCAATTCTTGTTAATTGACCATTTCTTACAACGATCTCTCCATTTACCATTGTTAATGCAGCCGGTCTCTTGTATCCAACCGTTGCAAGCATTGCAATCGGGTCATCATATGCACCTACATTATCCAAATCATCAACCTTTAACATAAAAAGATCCGCAGCTTTTCCTTCTTCCAGACTTCCTGTATAAGAATCTATTCCCAAAATATGAGCCCCTCCTATAGTAGCCATATTTAATAACTGTGCACCAGTCGGCGCATCATAACTGGAAGTAAGTCTGTGAACCAGAAATGAAGTTCTGAGTTCTTCCAGCATATCGGATCCATCATTGCTTCCGCTTCCATCCACTGCCAATGACAGTGGAACCCCAAGTTTGATCATTTCCGGAACCCTGCATACTCCAGAAGCAAGTTTCATATTGGAAATAGGACAATGTGCAATTCCGGTTTTTGTCTCTGCAAGGATTTTTAATTCTTCATCATTAAAATGAATTCCATGCGCATACCATGTATCTGGTCCGATGCATCCAGTTTTCTGCATCCATGCCAGTGGTCTCATCCCATACTTCTCCAGGCAGAATTTTTCTTCATCCAGTGTTTCACAAAGATGTGTATGTAGTCTTGCACCAAGAGCTCTTGCCAGTTTTACCGTTTCAATCATGGTATCTTCATTTACTGTAAATGGTGAGCATGGAGCAACCACTGCACCATGCATAGAAAATGGCTTTTTGTCATTATATTTTTCAATGACCTGTGGAATTGTTTTCAGTGCGTGATCCAGATCCTCAACAATTGCTGCTGGAGCAGTTCCGCCTTCCGCTGTACTTCTGGTGATCACTCCCCTTCCGATAATATACCGGATTCCCAGTTCATCAGCACCTCTGAACTGTTCATCAGCTAACTCAATACACTGTTCCCTTGGATAGGAATACTGGTGATCAAACAGCGTTGTACATCCATATTTCAGCAGTTCTCCTCCTGAGACCATCATACTGTAATACATAAATGCAGGATCTACTTTTGAAAGCACTTCAAAAATAATTCCTAACCACTCAAACAGTTCCATATTCTGTGATGCTGGAATATTACGGGCAAAACACTGCATCAAATGATGATGGGTACATACGAGCCCCGGATATACTACCATTCCTTTTGCATCAATCACCTCATCTGCATCCTCACAGGTCAGATTTTTTCCGATTTTTTCAATTTTATTGTCAGCAATTATCATTGAATTATTGCTGATATCAAAACTTCCCTCTCTTAATTTCAAACTCTCTACTGCATTTAATTTTGTGTTTGTTGCCACGATTGCAACCGCATTTTTAATTAATATTCTTCTCATTATTATCCTCCCTGGTGTTCAATGGAAGATGGCATCGCCCAATTTTGGATATAAAAAAATTGCCATCTATCCCATCAACTTAACCACTCGGTTTTGTTATGCAGGATATGACCGCAACTGCAACATGTTTTATATTCTGTTTTATTCTTCTGTTTCTTTTTGTTTTTTCAGACTAAATAGTCCCTGTAATACTAATGCAATAATACATCCAATAACGACATTTGAACCACTTAAAATTGTCTGTGCCATTGATGGAAGATTCTCAATTACTTCTGGTGCATAACTGTAACCAATGCCAAAAGCACTTGCAACACCAACAATTGTCAGCTGATCTTTGCTGAGATTGTTCATTTTAACGATGGAAATACCAGATGTAAAAATCTGTGAAAAAATTACCAACGTTGCTCCGCCAAGTACGCAATTTGGAATAGTCTGGAAAATGGCTCCAATCTTCGGTGAAAAACCACCCAAAAACAAGGCAACTGTACTCATTGCAATTACAAATCTGCTGACAACTTTATTCATCGCAACCATCGCACAGTTCTGCGAATATACTCCAACCGGCATACCATTAAAAATAGCAGACACTACTGAACTAAGCCCAACTCCAACGACAAGCGAAGATACTTCTTTGTCTGTGACATCTCTGCCAAACGCTCCATTGGTACATACTGTTGTAGCACCCAGATAATCTGCTACCGCAATAATATAAAGCAGAATGACCATGATAATCACACTAGGATTAAATTCCAACGCTCCAAATGCAAATGGCTTTGGAATTGCAATCCAGCTTGCTTCTGCTACACTTGAAAAATCCACAAGTCCCGCAAAAATTGCAACAATATATGCTACAATCATTCCAATCAATATGGATAACTCTTTTACAAATCCTTTTCCGAAATATCCCAACAGAACAATCAAAAGCGCTGTTCCCAATCCAAAGAAAAAGTTTATGCTTGATCCATAGGTATCTGAACTTGTTCCACCACCTATATTTCTCATTGCAACCTTTATCAAGTCACACGCCAATGCAAGAATCACAACAGCTGTTACTGTCGGTGTAAAATATTTTAGTATTTTCTGAATAAAAAATCCTAAAAATACCATAAAACCACCACCAACAACAATCGCTCCCATCAAAGCATTCATTCCAAAACTGGAACTAGCCGACAGATATACTCCAAGGAATACATAATTCATTCCCATTACAATAGGCAATCCAGATCCTGTTCTCACGCCTTTAAAGATCTTAACAGTATACAACTGCAGTAATGTCCCGATTGCTGCACTTAACATCATACACTGAACAAAATTTGCTGCCTTATTCCCTGTGTAACCTAATATGCCCGCGATTAAAACACCTGGTAGCATATTACTCACAATCATTGCTAATGTATGTTGAAATCCCAATGGCAAAGCTTCTTTTAACGTTGGAACTCCATCTACATCATATTTTGATGTATTTCTCATATTCACTTTTCTCCTTTCAACAACTACTCGTGCGTTCACCTCCATGAAATTTTTATCCGGATAAATATTTCGCGGGTGCGCACCCCGCGACTCCTCATTTGAGGATAAAAAAACGACAAAGATATTCGAGTTCGCCTCGACATCTTTGTCGTTTCCATTATTATAGATTACCTTTATTTTATTGTCAATAAATTTTTAAAGTTATGTATTTCACGTAATCGTCCATTGATAAATGCACATGTCATCCTGTTGTTTCCATGCGTCCACAATTGTGGTAATTTTCCCACCTGGACGATTGTACTTAATACAGTTTACATAAATATTTAAAAAGATCTGGCGCAGATTCCCGGATGACAATATGATCATATGAATACTATATCCATTCGGAATAACTGTCCGTGTTGTCCATATGTTCCCTTGCAACAGCAGAATGCGAACCTTTCGTTTGTTTGATGGGTTCAAGCGAATCATTCATCTGGTCACATCCTGTATCAGACGGTTCACGCGTTTTACCAGACAATACAGTATCGAAGTCACAACAATATACTCAAATGTAAAGTACGCAGCATAGGACAGAAAAAGATGATTTCTTGTATACACCCCGTACAATACTTCCGGCAGACCAACAATGATAACGAAATACGTATAACTTGTCCCAAATTCAAAAAATCCTGTTACAGACAAAAAAGTCATCAGCAGAATCACCACCGAGCATATTGCTATAATGTTTGCTACGATGCGATTGATCTGCCTGATATTGCGCTCAAAAATTTTTGAAACACGCTTAGGATACTTATCCATTACTCTGCAACTCCTCTTTATCTTATTCTGTTCTTACACTTACCTTTTTCCCTGAAAAAGCTATCCCTAATTTCAAAATGTCATGAATTCCGTCTTTTTTCATTTCCGAATCATATCTCATCACATTGATTTGAGATAATGCTTCATCCGCAAGCTCTTCAAGCAACTCATCACTTAAGTTCTTTTTCCATTTCAATTCCATAATAATTCCAGGATATCTGTCTGCTCTTGGAATTAAACAAATATCATATCTTCCATCACCTGATTCCCGGTTTGATTTAATTTTATACTGATTATCCATTAATGCAATCAATCCAAGAACTAATCCATGATAAAAAGCCTCTGCTCCGGCATCATAAAAACTAATAGATTTATCCATGTATTCTGCTATCGCACCTTGTAACTTCTTGTAATCATTTATATAAAGACTTTCAGCTATTTTATTGGCAGTAGTTCTCGTAATAGCCCCAGTCTGCAATAAATGCGACAAAATTTCACCCTTATAGACGGCTGCAATTTCTCTATTAGGAATCGAAACCTCACACAGATATGAACCATCTGCCTGCAGTTCTTTCTTTGGCGTTTTCAAATATCCCGCCACTAACAACAAACTGTAAATATTAGCTGGATCCTCTGCAAGCGATCTGTATACGACGTTTTGATCAATTCTTGCAATTACCCTTTCTCCCTGCAAAAGTGAATAAAGTCTTTCCGTTATATCATCGGTAGCAGTTTTCAGTACATCCTCAAGAATTTCGTTTTTTCCAGTGTTTACCCAATAGGCCTGAGGAATACCTCCTTTTGAAATATAATTGATAACCGACCATGGATTATAAATTTCCTCTGCTCCAAATAAGTAACCATCATACCAATCCTTCAGTTCGCTTTCCTTATCTGTCATTCCATAGTATTCAAGCATTTCTTTTACCTCATCACTGGTAAACCCAAAAAAACTATCATACTCCTCGTCCATTACAGAATTCACTGTCAAATTATTAAGTCCGCTGAAAATACTTTCCTGTGCGATTCGAAGAATCCCAGTTAGAAAACCATATGAAAGATTCCTGTTGTCCTTAAATGCTCCCGAAAAGAAGTTTCTCATAAAACCTATAATTTCATCATAGAAATCTTTTGCGTATCCTTCCTGAATCGGAGTATCATATTCATCAATAATAATAATTGAAGCCTTGTCATAATGAGCAGCAAGCATCTTTGACAACCTCTCAAGTGCAGAAGTAAGTTCAACCTCATTTGCAGTACCATTCAGAATCTTTACAAAATAATCCTTTTCGTACTGTGATAATTTATCACTATTTGCCAGCTCCTGGTGTCTTCCATATTCTTCCTGCAAAAGTCCGCGAATCTTGTCTATTGTTGCTTCCCATGTATCAAACTTCACATCTTTAAAGGTAAGAAATACAACTGGGTATTTACCTTGATGTGAACAATACTTATCACCACATTTCCAAATAGCCTTATCGGTAAAATACTTACTGGTATCTTCATCTGATATTTCAAAAAATACTCTGAGCATATCCATATTTAAGGTTTTTCCGAATCTCCTTGGTCTTGTAAACAATGATACCAGTGGCTTCTGATCCAAAAACTCTTTGATTAATAATGTCTTATCGACATAATAGTACTCTGACTGCGCACGTACATAATCTGAAATACCAATTGGTAATGATTTTAAATCTGTTCCTGCCTTCTTTTTGATATATTTTCCAGATGATATCCTTCTATCTACAGGTTTCCTGGCATCGTCCGGAATCTTCCAGGAACCTTTCTCTTTTGTCGCCCCCTGAATTTTTCCTTTTTTGCACATATCATTTACTGAACGAGGAGAAACGCCCCATTCCATAGCTTTTTCTTTACAGGTTTTCATTTAAACTATCTCCAGTCATTCACAATATCTCATTTCTCTTTATGCAAATTATATGTTATAATTCGCAAAATATCAATTTGTTTTGATATTTTGCGAATGTATATTGCGTTTTGGTGACGATGCTCATTAAATAAACTTCTCTTTTGTTGTATTTATTTAATATGAAATATCTGCATAGCACCATAGGTGTGTGGCAGAGACCGAGCTGGGGACTTTCTGGATGGGCAGGAAAAATTTCTGCAGTTTTCGCATGTATTACATAATTGTCTGAGATCTGCATGTATTTTTGTATCCAGATGCAGGATCATTGCTGCTGTTTTCAGAGGGCGGAGCATCTGACCCCCAGTAAGCTGGATCGCATCCGGTGCAAGACGCTCATAAATCTGTGGAAGCAGCTCAAGTGAATAGGTATCCCCCAGAAAAGATAATTCTTTCAGATATAAACCACTTTGCGCTTCTACCACCTGCGCAAACTCTTCGTATGCCTTCGACAGGAGCATAAGGCTGATGCAGTCCACAATATAGGCCTCCTGAATCTGTTCATGATCCAGATATAACTCTGCCAGTTCGTCCGTCCCATTCCCAAGCGTCACAAAGCCATAGGCATAATGCGCAAGGCCGACTTCATCCAGATCCTGATCCAGGGAATAATACGCATAGGCTTCTATCAGTGGAAAAAGCGCCGTATAAATTGCCCGAATGCCCGGCATCTCATCCGCCGAAAAGTGAAAACGGCCACAAAATTCTTTCCAGTCACTGGAGGATAAACCAGGATTCAGTTTATGTTTCATAAGGGCGGCCTCCTTCTTCTTTTGCAAACATGAAAATGAATACTTTTACTCTGTGATGTCATTTATAAAACGGAATGCTGCGGGAAAATCACCTCAAAAATCGTTCCGCCAGCCGGGTTTGATTGAACGGTAATACTGCCCTCATGCACTCCTACAATTTCACGGACAAACGCAAGTCCAAGCCCTACACCGCCAAGCTCACGGCTTCTGGATTTATCCACACGAAAGAACGGCTCAAACACCCTCTCCCTAAGCTCCTGCGGAATTCCACTTCCCGTATCCTCCACCGACAGGTAAAGGTGCTTTTCTTTCTGGTATGCGGTTACTGTAACGAGTCCGCCTGGATGATTATATTTGATGGCATTTTCAACCAGATTGTATACCAGCCTGTAAATCAGGATATCACTTCCTGTCATAGTTACAGCATCGCATTTTCCAATCAGCTTTATCTTCTTTTCCTGCGCAAGCGGCTCCAGATCTGCCAAAACTTCTTCCACAATGGCATCCATTATAATTTTGTCATCTCTTCCTACCGTCTGGAGCTCACTCATGTCAAGAAGTGTCTTTACCATCCTGTTTAGTTTGTCATTCTGTTCCGTAACCATTTTTATTGTCTGTAAGGTATCAGCATCATTCCCAGGATGTCCGGAAGAATTGTATAAATCAAGCTGCACCTGCATTAATGCTAACGGTGTGCGGAGTTCATGTGCTGCATTTGCCGTAAACTGTCTCTGTATCTCAAATGCTCCCGACAGACGTTCAAGCATCTTATTATATGAAATGCTAAGCTGGTTCAATTCTTTCACATGATTTTCCTCGATTCGTGAATCCGCCAGGTTTTGAGCCTGTACCTCTTCAATTTTATCGGAAAACTCCCTGATCGGTCTGAGTGCATGCCCACTTATAAAATAAGCCGCAACTCCTCCGAAAAGAGCCAGTAAAGCAGAAATGATCAGACTGTTTCGTTTGTAGTCAGCCTTATTATTGTACACCTGGACTGAAAACTCATTCGTAAACTCCTCCCACTGATCATCCGGGATACTGATATATATTTCATCAGATCCATTCTCATTATCGTCTCCCTGAGACTCTACAGCATCCTGCAGGGAATCAATATAATACACACCGTTTTTATAGACAAACATGGTCAGGCATCCACATATAATGGCAATACACAATGTTGTGATACATGTAAGCCTCCACTGAAGCGACATTCTTCTCATCCATCCGACTCCTCTCTTATTTTATAGCCCTCTCCCACCTTGTTCAAAATGGGATCATAGCCCAGCTGTGCCTTAAGCTTTTTTCTAAGCGACGACATATGTACCCTGATCGACCCGCTAAAGCTGTCTGCCGAAGCATCCCACACATGTTCGATCAATTCCTCCTGGCTTATGGGTCTTCCCAGATTGATAAGTAAATATTCCAGGATACCATTTTCTTTTCTTGTCAGTGGAACAGGTGCTCCATTTGCATATGCCTCACGTTTAATCGTATCAAATTTTATTTCTCCACATTCCAGACATACATCCTTCTGCACAAATTTCCTTCTTGTCAGACTTCTGATGCGAGCCTCCAGCTCCTGCAGATGAAATGGTTTTTCCATGTAATCATTCGCTCCTGCATCCAGTCCTTCCACTTTATCTGCGATCTGACCTCTTGCAGATAATATCAGAACCTTTGTCTCATCATTGTACTGCCTAAGTTCCTTAAGGATCTCCATCCCATCCATGCCAGGCAGGTTCAGATCCAGAACGATCAGATCATAATTCTCTGCCAATATGCATTCAAGCGCTTCTTCCCCATCATAACAGGTATCCACCTCATATCCTGCAGCATACAGACTTTTTGCAACCATATCACAGATCTGCTTCTCATCCTCAACAATTAATAATCTCAAAATTTCCCCCTGCTTCTTAACAATAATTTTACATCGTGTATTGTATAATACCAAAGTCAGCTGGTCAATAATACAACAAAAAAGGAGCAACAATATGGTGAAATACCAAAAAACATGTCAAATTGTTCTGCTTACCCTTGGTATAACCATGATAATCTATGGTGCGGTCAGAGGTGAAGCAGCTACTGTGCTTGCGAAAGCAGTAAAATTATGTCTGGAGTGTGTCGGAATTGGATAAGAAAAAGAAATCACGATCAAAAAGAACTGTGGGATTACGTGGGTGGATACAGGCTGCGGCAACACTGCTGACCAATATTCATATTCCCAATTTGTGGAAAGGTAAGATATATCAGGGCAATGCGAAAACCGTATGTGTGCCTGGACTAAACTGCTATTCCTGCCCTGCTGCGACAGGAGCATGTCCAATCGGCGCTTTTCAGGCCGTTGTCGGATCATCCAGGTTTAAGTTTTCATACTACATAACCGGGTTTTTTATTCTACTCGGTGTGACTCTTGGCAGATTTATATGTGGGTTTTTGTGCCCATTCGGATGGTTTCAGGATTTACTCCACAAAATCCCCGGAAAGAAATTTTCCACGGCCAGACTGAAACCGCTCAGATACCTGAAATATATCATTCTTATTGTTTTCGTTATACTTCTGCCGATGCTTGTAACGAACTCCATCGGAATGGGAGACCCGTTCTTCTGTAAATATATCTGTCCACAGGGTGTTCTGGAGGGTGCTATACCGCTTTCTATTGGAAATGCAGCTATCCGCTCGGCGCTTGGAAAACTTTTTTCCTTTAAATGTATTATTTTAATTTCCGTGGTCGTTCTAAGCATCTTATTTTACAGACCTTTCTGTAAATGGATCTGTCCTCTTGGGGCGATCTACTCATTATTTAATAAGGTCAGCCTGCTCAAGATTTCCGTTGACAGCAGCAAATGCGTCGGATGTGGTCAATGCGCAAAGGCATGTAAGATGGATGTAGATGTATGCCAGACCCCGGATCACCCTGAATGCATACGCTGCGGTGCCTGTATAAAGGCCTGTCCTAAAGATGCCGTGCACTATCAGTTTATGGGCAGACCACGTCAAAATAAGGACAACCGGTAACTATTTAACCTGATTACTTTTATATTAAGGAGACAAAACTCATGAAAAAATTATCACTTATTTCTATTCTTACACTCTGCGCAGCATTATCACTTACCGCATGCGGCGGAAAACAGGCTGCTGCCGACGATTCCAAAACTACACAGACGGAGGCCGGCACGAATGCCGCTGACAGCTCAGACTCCAGCCTTGATGATCTATATCAGCAGGAAAACCAGATTTTTGCTGATCATGCTGATGTATGGAATAAGGTGTTTGGCATGATGAATAAAAGTGCTGCCGATCCAAATGGAAATTATGCAGATTATCTTGCGGATACCGTAGAATCAAACAAGACTTCTTTTACAGAGGATGAACTGAAAACACTCACGGATGATATTGAAACCATACGAAAAATCGAAGAACAGATTGCAGAGCTTGAAAACGCATCACCGGACAACAACAGCCAGACAGACAGTTCCAGCTCCACCTCTGTATTCAAGGATTTTTCTGGTGAGGATTTTGACGGCAATAAGGTGGATGACAGCCTGTTTTCCAATAATGCGGTAACCGTTGTCAATTTCTGGTTCACCGGCTGCAAGCCTTGTGTCGCTGAATTATCCAAACTTAACGAATTAAACGATGCGATCCGGTCAATGGGCGGAGAAGTCGTCGGCATCAACACGGAAACCTTTGATGGAAACGAGACTGCGATCAAAGAAGCTGCCTCCATCCTCGAGAGCCAGGGAGCCAAATACCGCAATCTCTCCATTGACTCTTCTTCTGCAGCAGGTAAATATGCCTCAGAAATCATGGCATTTCCTACAACGATACTCGTTGACAGAAATGGCAATATCGTAGGTGATCCGATGCTCGGTGGCATCGATAATCAGGACAACTATGATGCACTGATGAAGCAGATCCAGTCAGTCATCGATGCAGACAGCGCTAATAAGTAGATTAGAAACAAAAAAGCTCCCAGTGCATTGCACCGAGAGCTTTTTGTTATCCTATTTTGCTTCTCCCTCCGGGAAAATAATCTTATTCACGAAAAAGAATACCACCATAGATACTCCTCCGTTCAGCACAGTTGTTCCGATATTATAAAGCCATCCAGGTACGAACATTCCTGCTACAGCAACCCAGATACAATTGATTGAGTTTACAATGCATGTGACAATGCAGAATGCGATCAGATACCAGAATGCCTGATACCAGATCTTTCCTTTGCTGCGGAACACAAAACTTCTCTGGATCGGGAAGTTGATACACTCACCTACGAGCATTGCGATCATGTATGCACAGAAATATGGCAGTCCGCCATGTGCCGCATCATATCCGATAATGTTCCATTTAAATGTCTCCCCAAACAATGTGATGTCGACCCCCGGAAAACCGAAATCAATGTTTGGAAGCCCTGCGAATGCCAGCGGTAAAAAAAGCAGCATCACATATTTAAGTACGGTGATCAGATTACTGACGATCACAAACAATCCGCCTTCTCGTATCCATTTTGAAGCGCTTGGGTGTTTCTGTGCAAAACGATTCCATATGTTATTTGATTGATTCATTCTACCTTCTCCATTCTTCTAAGATTTTATTATCCTCCCCGGACTTCGTATCTATATCTTAACATAGAACACTCGCCCATCCGTGGCACTTACATAACCTGCACTTTTTCTGCATAAACTGCAGACTGTTTTCTAATTCCTTCAAAGACGCTTCGTACTCCTAACTCTCCTGTTCGTCTTTGATCGGAATCAGGATCTTCAGATCAAACCAGTTCTCTTTTGTGTCGATCACGACTGCTCCGCCGTATTTATTCACGGTATAACGTATACTTTTCATTCCGTATCCATGATACTTTTTATCCTTCTTTGTCGTCGCAATATTTCCATCCTGATACTGTAATTTTTCTTCGCAATAATTCTCGAACTTAAGGATCAGGAAAGCCTTCTGTCTGGACACCGTAACATGGATCAGTCTCTTCTCCCTGTCCGCTATCTTCATCTCGCATTCGATCGCATTATCAAGTGCATTTCCAAAAATACTGCAGATATCCATAACATCCATAAAATCTAACAGTGTTCCATCTGCCACACAGGTGAATGTAATCCCATTCTTATTGCAGTACAGACTTTTGCTTGTCAGCACAGTATCGAGAACCTTGTTGCCGGTCTTATTCTGCGCCTCATACTGACGAATCTCCGCCTCCATCTGATCTAAAAACGCTTCCCGCTTCCCGGGGTCTTCCTCGCTTCTGAGCACTGCGATCTGGTGCTTCAGATCGTGATATTTATAATTGATCAGTTCAATGCTTTCCTTTGACTGCATATACTGTGCGTACTGATTCTGAAGTACATTCTGAACTGCCTCAAGTTCCTTCCTTGTCCACATCTCACAGCACTGCATAAAATGCGCATACAGGATCGCAATTCCGGCCAGATTTACGATCGTGCGGATATTCGCTATCTCAAATGAATACCTTCCGGAAAATGGTGTATTGATCGTAAGATAACTGATGTTGCTCACAGCAAACACGGATATTGCAATCAAAAATGCAGACAAACATTCCTTCCAGCCTATGTCCATCTGTCCACTTTCCGGCAAATGTACGTGCAGGAGTTTGAACAGGATCACACTGATCAGTCCGTATCCCACAATAAGGACTAACCATTCTATCCACCATACTCCGGATTGCACGATCCCAAAATAGCAGGCAATCTGCCATTCGATCGATGCCATGAACTCTGCTGCGACAAATGCGATCAACACGCCATAGACGGCATCTGTTAGTCTGATGGAACAGGATACATAAATGAAAAACAGCATAAGAAATACCGCTCCGATCATGCACGGAAGCCAGAAAAACAGGCTGACATTTTCCGTCACAACCATGAACCCACTCTGCGCAATAAGCATTACTGCCATGATGATACCTGTCTTTACTTTTGAAAATCTTTTTGGAAAAGGCAGGATCACTACCATACATGCCATCCACTCTGCAATTGCTGAGTATAGCCTTGGAATATCCGGCATAAGATCATCCATCATTTATTTTATCACCTCTCCCCAATATCTCGTCAAAGCCTCCATGAATTCTTTCTTACGTGCGCGGCTGAGCACCAGTTCTTCCCCCTTTACGATCGCACAACTGTCCTGGATCCGGTCTACGTGCTGCAGATTGATCAGATATCCTTTATTCCCTCTGCAGAAATTCATCTCCGACAGCTTTTCGTCCATTTCTTTCATTTTCCCGGTTGTCTCATAATCTCCAAGGATCGTGTGAAGGATCAACGTATGTCCCTGGCTTTCAATATAATAAATATTGGCAATGTTAATACGGACCTTTCCGCCCTTGATATCTACCATAATGACCTTTGTCTCCCGCTTTTTCATACGTTCGATGGCACGGTTCAGTCTCTGTGAAAATGCAAAATAGGATACCGGCTTTAACACATAATCCAGTGCATCCACCGCATAGCCTCTGATCGCATATTGTGCCATATTGGTAATAAAGATGATCACAACCTCACTGTCCATCTTGCGAATTTCTTCTGCAGCAGACATTCCATCCATGAATTTCATCTCAACATCCATCAGTATAATGTCAAATTGGGATCTGTATTTATTTACAATCTGATCCCCGTCTGAATAGATTGTGATATCGAATGCTTCCTGGTTTTCTGCTTCGTATTGATGCAAAAATTCTTCCAGCTGCTTTGCATACATTGCTTCGTCTTCTACAATCGCAATTTTAATCATTGGAATCCTCTCCTTGTATGTTTTCCTGAATCCTATGCTCTGTGATTTCCCCTTTTCATAATAATAAAGGAATTTTTAAGCTATCACAAGTCATATGCTGTAATTTGGCTGATTCTGCACAATTGCCATTGTATGTAATAAAGACAGGATTGACCTGTTTCTATCTGCCCAATCCTGTCTTTACTGATATATTACGCTGCTGCGTTATCTATATTTTTTCTTTTCTTTCTGAAACGTACGATCACGACCGCATCTGCTGCAATTAAGAGCGCTGCCAGAATCACGTCTACTGTTACAAAAAGTTTCGTCATATTGCTCATTCCTGCGGCTGGGTTACCATCTGCATAGTATCCGCTGTTTGCTACGGTGTAGAGAATATTCTTGCTTGCCTGTCTCATTGCCAGTACTGCTGTTGCACTCTCATCGGTAAGCCTGTTAGACTCAGCACTGTTGAATCCAAGCATCAGGTCATTGCCGTTTCTGATACAATGATCTGTGATCATATATCCGTAAGAACCGTCGTAATCAGTCTCTACCATGCCCACAAATCCCCATTCTCCACGGAGAACGTTATTCAGAAGTCCGTTGTTTGCACAGCTTGGAACCGTACCGATCCAGTTGAAGGAGGACATTGCTGCCATTGCATTTCCTTCAAATCCTTTGACTGCAAGCTCGAATGCTTTCAGATATCCTTCACGGATCGTCTGCTCGGATGCAAATGTCAGAAGGAAGGAACAACGGTTTGTTTCCTGATCATTTAATGCAAAGTGCTTGATGTAAGGATATACACCTTTTACTGCTGCTCCGTTGATCTCGTTTGCTGCCATATATCCAGATAATACACTATCCTCTGAATAGTACTCAAAGTTACGTCCAGCAAATGCAGATCTGTGGATATTCATTGCCGGTCCATACCATCCGTAGTTGTCTGCGTCTACATACTCCTGTCCCATGGAATCTCCGACTTCATTGGCCAGTTCTTTATTCCATGTCTGAGCGATCAGGACTTCTGACGGATAAGCTGTTCCATATGTCTTTGTGATAAAGTTGTTCAGTCCTGCCGGTCCGTCACAATCGGATGTTGCAACCTTTCCTACAGACTTGATCTCTGCGGTCTGCCATCCACCTACGTTAATGAGTGTTGACATATCATCGAAGCTTAACTGATCCAACAGTTTATCCCAGTCTTCATCATCGTAAGATTTTCCTGTAAGATCCGCAAGCTGAAGTCCGTTATTCTGCTCCATCTGCGGCATCTCATCTGAGTCATCGTCATACTTTGTGCCATCGTAGATGCCGAATACATTTTCTTCTACTGCTTTTCTTGTCTCATCACTCATTACATAAGCGTCATCGCTTAACTTACCGCAGGCAGATTCGTAATTTGCAAATCCATTTGCTCTTGAAAGCTGTTCGAAATCTCCCCGTGAATAATCTTCAAACTGGTTTGT
The DNA here is from genome assembly GCA_934364805.1 of uncultured Lachnospiraceae bacterium. GTDB lineage: Bacteria > Bacillota > Clostridia > Lachnospirales > Lachnospiraceae > Roseburia. The sequence continues at coordinate 4,587 of CAKRMH010000016.1, read as the reverse complement.
TGCTACCGTTTCATCGGAAGAACGTCCTTCTTTGCTGTAGTCAATGTCGCTGTCTACTGTAAATTTCTCTTCTGCCAGAACAGTATGTGAATCAGAACGAAGAGAGATCGTATATTCTCCGGCCTCTAAAATATATCCACCGCCAGAAACTTTGATTCCTTCGGAATCATAGGATGCCATATCTTCTTTATTGATGGTGATTGATCTTGTCTCTTCTGCTCCCGGCTCAAGAGTTTCTGTTTTCTCAAATGCGATCAGATTGGCAGATGCCTTTTCAATTCCACCATCTGTATACGGTGCTGTGTAATAAAGTTCGATAACATCTTTCCCTGCAGTATCACCTGTGTTTTTCACTGTCACATCAAGTGTTACTGTATCACCATTGTCTTTGAAATTCTCAATTGTCTTTTCAAATGTTGTATAGCTCAGACCATATCCGAATGGATACTGTACAGCATCTTCGTACTGGATCAATCCTTCTTCTGCTGCTGTCTCATAGAATTTATAGCCTACATAAATTCCTTCTGCATAGTTTACAAATCCCATGCTTCCTTCGTATGCAGCATCATTTTCTGCAATCTGATTTTTCAGATCATCTACATTGGTATATGCATTCAGACCAATGTTGTTGTAACAAGGTGTCTGCTGAAGGTCTTTTACAAATGTATCTGCTGTCTTTCCTGATGGGTTCACGGATCCGTTGATGATCTCTCCAAGTGCCTCGAATCCTGTTGCTCCTGCTCCCGGTGCGAAAATAACAGCACCGATCTGCTCGTATTTGTCAACCCAGTCAAGCTCCATTGCATTGTTAGCATTTACAACAACGATCACATTTTCAAACTGAGAGCAAACGGTATCTAACATATCCTCTTCTGTGTTAGACAGTTCGAGATAGCTTTCGCCTTCATCAAAGTCATCGTAATCACCGTTATTTGTATAGCTTCCTTTGACATATCCGTAATTATCCGGCAGAACCGACACATCTTCTGCCTGCTTTTTATAACTTCCGTCAATGACTGCTTTCATATCTGTCGGAAGATCTGCACCTTCTCCACCAGAACGTCCGATTACTACAACCGCTGTATCAGAGAATTCCTTTGCTTCATTCATAAGACTGCTTGTGTAGTACTCTTTTGTCGGCTCTGGTAATGTCCAGTCCTGCTCTGCCATGGCGATCGTCGGACGATCTTCTCTGTAATCGGTATACATCTTTGTCAGAGATTCATTCGTTTCATAGCCTGCATCTTTCAGAGACTGTAAGATGCTGATTGCTGTCGATGAATCAGAGGATCCTGATCCTGTTCCGCCGTATAACGGATTGGTTGAACCCCAACCAAATACATTCAGTTTCTTTGTATCGGATGCAAGTGGCAGGATTCCTTCGTTTTTCAGAAGAACCATTCCCTCTTCTCCAACCTTCTGGATTGTTTCACGGCTCTGCTCGATTGTTTCCTTTGCGAGCGCTACCTTCTTTGCATTTAGAATGCTTGATACGTTGTTGTACATCGGTCCATAACAGATCACATTTACAAGTACTGCTACGAAAACCACAAATGCGATTCCTGCCTGCCAGCGAATCACATGGCGAACCCCTTTTTTCGCTTTGTGTGCCGCAACCATTACTACGATCATTACAACTAATGCAGCAAGAATCGCAATCACATAACCACTCAGACGTTCAATATATGACGTCAGGTCTGCAACACTTACTCCCAGACTGCTGAATATCGGGGACAATAAGTTTACTAAATAGTTTGTCATAATGTTTCCCTCCCTTTTATTGTTGTATTTATGTTAACATATCTTTCTCTCTCATGCCTTTTTTCGCATAAATGGTATGTTTTTTTCATAATCTGCAATCTCATTTGGCATATTCCATAATTTATATATTACATTTTTGTCTATATTGCCTATTTTCTATTGATTGCAGCTTTGATCAGATGCGCGGTTCCCTTGATGCGATGTCCGTTCGCCATCTCTGTCAATGCCTCAGCCATTTTCATCGTCACAATACCACCTGTCATCTTCGCATAACCACGAATTGGCATATTATAATTGAATAAGACATTCAGATTCGGCTTTCCTTTCCATTCACTGATCTTCAGAAGTAATTTTAAAACAGCACAAAACAGTTTCCCAAAGATTCCTTTTCCGTAATACAACTGGCAGACCGCATCGTTCATCTGGATCTCACCACTCCAACTTCCATCCGGGATCTCTTTTCCATACAGAATCCGGAATTTCGCATCAGAAATGTTCTTGATTGTTCCACTGAAGTATTCCGGCAGCTCTTCTTTCCGGTATCCGCCGTTTTCAACAGTGCCTTTTACATCCAGAGAGCCTTCCAGTACCATCTGCTGCGCATTTTCACCGATCATGATCTGATAAATTCCACTTTCTATCTCCCAACTGTCCGTTCTTGTGTCATAAAAACGGAAGGTCTTATCATCAAATCCGATTCTTACTTCCTTTTCCTCTCCCGGCTGAAGCTCTACCCTTGCGAATCCTTTCAGTTCGCGGACCGGACGGAATACCGTATCGGATGACTTTCCGACATACAGCTGTGCGATCTCCGTTCCTGCAGCATCACCGGCATTCTTAATTGTAAATGTTGCGCCTTCTGTATCTATTTTCAGATCTTTATATTCAAATGTGGTATAACTCAATCCATAACCGAATGGGAAGCGGGTTGATTTTCCAACGGTTGTGTAATAACGATATCCAACATAAAGAGACTCTCTGTATTCACTGCTTCGTTCTTTACTTGGATAATATGCATATGCCGGTGTGTCCTCATAGTGGATCGGGTAAGTCTCATTCAGTTTACCGGACGGATTTACCTTTCCTGTCAGAATATTCAACATTGCGGACGCTCCTGCCTGTCCACCAAGATAGCCGTGAACGATTCCCTTCACGTATGGATACCATGGCATCTCGATTGCAGATCCTGCCGAAAGGACTACGATCACATTCTTATTTACAGTTGTGAGTTCATTAAGTAATGTCTCCTGTGCGTCCGGCATCGACATATGTGCACGGTCCAATCCTTCCGATTCGCTGATTTCATCGAGCCCTCCGAAGAAAAGAACGACATCCGCCTTCTTTGCAAGCTCGACTGCTACTTTTGTCAGCTTCTGATTGGATTTTCTGTTGCGGATATATCCCTGCTCGTATGCAATGACATCCAGATCTGTTGTTCCGATCACATCCAGGATTGCTTCCGGCTGTTTTGCAGGATTAACAAGTGATGATCCGGCTCCCTGATATCTTGGGGTCTTCGCAAAATCACCAATCACTGCTACCTTTGTCTTCGGTTTCAGTGGAAGGATCTGATCCTCATTTTTCAGAAGGACAATACTTTCCTCAGCTGCTTTTCTTGCAAGATTGTGATGTGCTTCCGCATCAAATGTCTTTCCTTTTGCATCTTCTGTCGCCTGGTGTGTTGCGAAGATCACATTTAAAAGTTCATCCAGCCGCTGATCCAGAACCGCTTCTTCAAGGTCTCCATTCTCAACTGCATGAATGATATCATACATTCCTGATTTTCCTGTTCCCGGCATCTCGAGATGACTTCCATTCTTCACGCCAAGTGCATGATCGTTGCTTCCGCCCCAGTCAGACACAACAAATCCGTCAAATCCCCACTCATCCACCAGAATCTCCTGGAGCATATGGCTGTTTTCATTCGCATAGATTCCATTTACTTCATTATAGGAAGACATAATGGACTTTGCGTTACCTTCCTTGACCGCAATCTCGAATCCGGTTGTATAAATCTCACGGAATGTTCTTTCATCTACAACAGAATCGTTGGCCATACGGCGCAGCTCCTGACTGTTTGCTGCAAAATGCTTTGGGCAAGCTGCAATGCCTTTACTCTGGATTCCACGAACATATGCCGCAGCCATCTTTCCTGCATGATATGGGTCTTCTGAAAAATACTCAAAGTTTCTTCCACACAGCGGGCTTCTCTTGATATTAAGTCCAGGTCCAAGGATCACATTGACTCCCATCGTCACTGCTTCTTCTGCCAGCGCTTCTCCAATCTCTTCTCCAAGTGCCTCATCCCAGCTGTTTGCCACTCCTGCTGCTGTTGGAAAACAAGTCGCCGGAAGGCTTGCATTCAACCCCAGATGATCTCCTGCGCCTGCCTGTCTTCTCAGTCCGTGAGGACCATCAGACATTGCCATAGACGGAATTCCATATTTTTCAAGATCAACGGTCTCCCATGTGTTCTTTCCAGACATCATAACCGCTTTCTCTTCCAGTGTCATCTTTCTGATCAGCTTTTCATATTTCAGACTCATTTTGAAACCTACCTTTCATTCATGCTATGTTGTTTGTTACCCGTCGCAGTATCTGTGACCGGTTTTCCTGCATTTTCCGTGTCACAAATATCTTTTTTACTAAAATTATCATAACACTGGAAGCCGGACTCTAAGGCGTGCTTTCATAAATGGTTGTTTTTTTTACATGAACTGTCTGCAATGAAGCTATATTGAAAAAAAAGGGCTCAATAGTCATCCGAGATTCCCGTTTTGTAAACGAGTTTCACATTTTGAAAGCGACCTTCAAATTTTGTACCCG